>JBLIEW010000009.1:0-110219 GCA_047633255.1 Colwellia sp. | reverse complement strand
ACGTGAACGTCAACGTAATCTTGGTGAAAACTTTCCAACTGCGATATAATATATACTTTTAGTATTGGTTGGCAATATTGTTTTAAACACCTTGTATATAAAACTATAGTATTAACTATTAATTTAGCCTTGATAACTATGCTATTGTAAGCAAATACCGCCTTGCTTGGCAGTCACTAATAAGATACTATCAAACACCTGTTTGAATATCAAACAACCGTTTGAATTTTTTTGTAAATAAAATAAATATTTGGAGATACCATGGAACGCGAATCGATGGAGTTTGACGTAGTAATTGTCGGCGCAGGCCCTGCAGGTCTGTCAACAGCTTGTCGTTTAATGCAATTGGCAAACGAAAAGCAGCAAGAGCTTATGGTGTGCGTTGTTGAGAAAGGCTCTGAGGTCGGTGCGCATATTCTTTCGGGGGCGGTGTTTGAACCAAGGCCACTGGATGAGTTATTTCCTGATTGGAAAGAAAAAGGTGCGCCTGTAACCACCAAGGTATCTCGAGATGATATTTATTTACTAAATAACGACAGCAATGCTATTAAATTACCCGGTATCTCTGTACCTAAGACGATGCATAATGACGGTAATTATATTGTTAGTATGGGTAATATTTGTCGTTGGTTAGCTGAACAAGCTGAAGAACTAGGTGTTGAAATTTTCCCTGGTTTTCCTGCTCAAGATATTATTTATAATGACGATGGTAGCGTTGGCGGTATTATTACCGGTGATATGGGTTTAGATGTTAATGGTAAAGAGAAAGACTCTTTTATGCCGGGTATGGAGCTGCGTGCAAAATATACCGTTTTTGCAGAAGGTAGTCGCGGCCATTTAGGTAAACAGCTCATTGCTAAATTTAATTTAGATTCAAGCTCTTCTCCACAGCACTATGGTTTAGGCTTTAAAGAAATTTGGGATATAGACCCTAGCAAGCACGAAGAAGGTTTAGTTGTTCATACAGCGGGTTGGCCATTGGATAAAGATACTACCGGTGGTGGTTATTTATATCACGCTGAAAACAACCAAGTGTTTGTTGGGTTAATTGTTGATTTAAATTACAGTAATCCGCACTTGAGTCCGTTTGATGAATTCCAGCGTTATAAGCACCATCCCAAAATTAGCCAATATCTTGAGGGGGGTAAACGTGTTTCTTATGGTGCACGTGCTATGTCAAAAGGTGGCTTTAATTCCTTGCCTAAAATGACTATGCCGGGTGCAATATTAGTTGGTTGTGATGCAGGTACCATTAATTTTGCAAAAATTAAGGGTAATCACACCGCTATGAAGTCTGGTATGTTAGCAGCGGAAGCCATTGTTGAAGCGCTTATTACTAATGAGGGTATTTGCGATGAAGGTAAACAAGACTTAACCTCGTATACTGATAAATTCAAAGATTCATGGTTGTATGATGAGCTATATAATACTCGTAACTTTGGTCCGGCTATGCACAAATTTGGTACCATGTTAGGTGGCGCTTATAACACACTGGATCAAAATTTCTTTGGTGGTAAATTACCATTTAACTTTAAAGACAACAGTTTAGATTATGAACAGCTTAAACTAGCGTCCGAAGCACCGGTAATTAACTACCCTAAACCTGACAGCAAATTAAGTTTTGATAAGCTCTCTTCAGTTTTTATTTCTAATACTAATCATGAAGAAGAGCAACCGTGTCATCTAAAGCTTGCTGATAGTAGTATTCCAATAGATGTCAACTTTGTGAAATACCTTGAGCCAGCGCAACGTTATTGTCCTGCAGGTGTTTATGAAGTTGAACACACGGAGGAAGGTGATAAATTTGTTATTAACGCTCAAAACTGTATTCATTGTAAAACGTGTGATATTAAAGATCCAAGTCAAAATATTACTTGGGTAACACCTGAAGGAACAGGCGGTCCAAATTATCCTAATATGTAACTACTCTTTATAAAGTGGAACGGGTATATAACGTTACGAAATAAATTCGTAACGTTATATTTTTATCACAGATCTATCGTTAGTTTGTTTCTATTAAATTAAAATCAGCTAGTTCAGGGATTGAATGTTGTATTTGATTTTCTATCTTATTAACTCGGGTTAAGTTTTGGCAAAATTGTATCGCTTTCTTTTTTAATGCATCCGCGCTACTACTTATTTCAAGCTCTAAATCCTTACTCATTGATTCCATTTTTTCATCAAAGGTAGAAATTCGCTGTTCGCCATTATCTCGCTCGTCATTGCTACTGGTAATAGCATCGCCGACCACAATTAATATTGAGCCAATAGAATTTGAGATAACTTCCTCAATTATTTCCTCAAACTCACCGGTGAAAATATCATCTAAATCGTCAAAATCTTGAAGAGCAATATAATAATTATTGGCGCTTTGGTTGAACCGCTTTCGTAAACGCCATTTTAGTTCATCAAATTGGACTTGTATTTTTTGCTGTGAAGCACTATTTTCGCCCGTCAAGCCACCAATAACTTTGTTTACCGCTTTTAAACCAATATCTACACCATCAATAGCAATCGATACTATTTTAGGTACTTGTTGGCGAATACCTGATGAAAATTGCTCAATCAACCGTTGTTGTTTATTTGTTAGCGTTATTTCTCGACCATTAACAAAAAGTTGATGAGTATGATTTATTTGGACAATAGTTTTACCGTGTTCAATGATACGTATATGGTTGGGATCTATAATAACCCCATAGTTAAAATTAATTGAGCATTGCTCTGCTTGAGTATTGAAGCTTAGTAAGCTCAATACTGTAGAAAGTAAGAGTAGGGTTAGTTTTTTGGTCATAGTGATAATTATGTATTAACAATAGGGTCTATATGGATATTTCTTTCTTTGTATAGCATTTTAGTAGGGCCATATTCTCGGTGTGTTCTATCGTTAAAATTATCAATGATTAGCTGTACGCCATGATGTAACTTCTGTGTAGCTTCGACATAGACACTTGTCATATAATCTTGAGTTTTTATTTCTAACGCTTCTTTTTCTAATAAAGCTTCACCCATACGTTTTGCATGAAATTGATAGGTGGAAACAACTTTTGCTAAAATTTCTGGTTTTACTTTATCTTTGGGTAATTTTTTTAATTTACTTCTTGCTGCTTGTAGCTCAGTGGTTTTGGCTGAGTCGAGTTTTAATCTTGATTCAATATCTTGCATTTGTTCTTTGAATTTTATAATTTCATGCTCAAAATGAATAATGGTATCGCTACCTGCTGTCGCCCCTATTATTCCCGCGGTTACAAAAGTGCCTGCTCTGATATAACCCCCAATCAGCTTACCGTTGGATTTTTCTTCTGTGCCAACCTTTAGCCCCCCTTGAATATTCAATAAACTATGTAGTAGTTGATTTTCAATACGAACATCTTTTGAACAACCGATTTCGGCATACTGGCAATATTTTGCATAAATATTGCCCTTGGCATTAACGCTAACACTCATTTTTACATCGGTTATTTTAGTTTTTTCAATGTTATGTTTTCGACCAATTATACCGCCCGAAATTGTGATATCACCGCCAGCTTCAATTATTGCTGACTCAACAAAACCGCCCACAGTGACATCACCACTAGCAATGACTTTCATCCCTTCGTTAACGTCACCGTCGATAATGACACTACCAGTAAAGTTGATATTACCGGTAGCAACAGTCACGTTTTTAATTTTGTATATTTCATCAACTTCCATTCCATTAGCAATGACTTTAGGTAAACCAACCTTTTTTGATATGAGTATATTTTGATCATTTGGACTGATTGATGTACCTTCACCAGAAACCAAAGATATATCATTACCAGGCTCTGCAGGAAGTAAAGTAGCGGTTACGGTGTATCCTATTTTACCTGTTGTTAAGGGGACTTTTTTGGCTATTGGATCACCAACTTTTACACAAATAATGTCGCCTAAATCACGCATGTCAACGCTCCCATCTTCTCTTCTTTTAGGGCGTAAAATTCGAGATTGGGCACTTTCAACAAGGTGTTTTATTTTAGCATCTTTACCATTGATCGCTAATTTTCCTGATGCTATTTGTAGGGTAACGTGGTTGTTAGGTTTTTCTTTAGCGGCTAATTGTGCCAGTTTGATTAGTTCTTCTTTGCTGAAACCTTTTTTAACACCTGCTTCTTGAGCTGAAGTTAAAATAGCTTTGGCAGTTAAATTTTTTCCACCTTGTGCTGCGGTGATTTCAGCAGTAGCGCCCATTTCATCACCGTCAATGGTTATTGAGATAGTGGCATCTATTCGTTCTAAAACTTGATACTCTATTTCTTTGCCTGTTTGTTTGTCTAGTAAACTTTTTAGTACGTCATTCAACTCGGCAATGGCACTTTTTATATTGGCAGTATTAGGACATAATTTACTATATTGAGACAGTGAAATTAGTTCAATAATATTCGCTTCTGTGACTGCATCACCACCTTTGATTGGTGTTAAATGCAGGTCTATATTGTTTTTAGCGTTAGCAATTAAACTGACCTGGGTCATAAAGGTTTACTCCGACATCATCATTAGCAAAACTAATGAACTACACTGATGACTAAAAAGGCTGATTATATGTTACTGAATTAAATGTAATTATTTTGGTGGATACTAATAAAGTGTTTGGTGCTTATTTTGCTATAGTCAATTTGGAATTCTCTTGCATCAAGTGCTTGTACAAATAATAAAGTTTTTACTTCACCAAATATTTCACTAGACTCAATGTTAACAACCTCTTGATAAGCTTTTTTTGCAATAGAACGTTTGGCAGGTATTTCACCCTTATATATGCCAATGCCTCTGTGACTAACTATCACCACAGGATGCTCTCCATTAACAATTAATAAATCAATTTTTTTTATTTTATGTATTAGGGTATTTCGACCACTGGTTATAAAATTTCTCTCAACCACAATAAACTCCGAAACTTAGTGATTCTCATTAACACTTAATTAGTTGTATGATTAGTATAGCACTAGCGTAGCGCGATAAAGAGGTATCATATTTAATATATAAATTTTTTATTTATTTAGCAATAAGTTGTTCAAAAAAATACTGTTTGGCTTGTCTAAGTAAACTTACGTTCAACAATATAATGTGGGATCTGTGTACTACTCATTAACTCTCGACGAATTAAATCTAACCCTATGTTAGCGACATATTTTTGAAAGTAACTGCGGGCTAATGGCATCAATAGGCCTACTGCTTTTAAGTTGTCTTTATGTCCCCAAGCAATCCATACGGTGCCAACGGGTTTTTCTATGCTGCCACCCGCGGGTCCAGCAATACCTGATACGGCAATAACAAAATCAGCAGATGACTTATCTAAAGCCCCTTGAGCCATAGCCATTACAACTTCTTCACTGACTGCGCCGTGTTGATCTAATAACGTATTGCTCACATCTAACAGTTGAGTTTTCATGTGATTACTGTAAGTAACAAAACCTGCCTCAAAAGAGGTTGAAGCACCGGCTTCATTGGTTAATAAGCTGGCTATTAACCCACCAGTACAAGATTCTGCTGTGGTAATTTTTAAATTATTATCTGCTAATTTTAACAATATATGTTTTGCTAAAGATAAAGGGGTGTTCTCTATTTTTGCTATGACATGATCCCCCAAAACGTTTGCTAATTTAGTATACCACTCTGGTTTTATATTATGGCCTTCTTCGCTAGTCGTAGTGAGCTTTACTTCGAGTAGTGGCATACCGGCTCTAAAACCCAATTCAATATTGTCTGGCCAATTAGGTAGTTGCTCATCTATCATTTTTTGTAAGGTTGATTCACCTAAGCCAAATACTTGTAATCGAGTTACATCGGTGATTAATTCTTTAGGGAGCCTTTTAGCTATGTCAGGTGCTATTTGCTCGGCTAACATTGTTTTTAGTTCCCTTGGCACACCCGGAGTACAATAAATATCACATGCTAAATGAGTCATTTTGAAGCCAACAGCGCTGCCTTCTTTATTGGCTATTATGCTACAACCTTCCGGTAATATGGTTTGTTTTAGATTAGGTGCGTTTAACTTAGCTCCGCGTTTTTCACACCAAACCGTAAGGTGTGCCAATGCTTCACTGTGTTCAACTAACGCCACTTGCGTTGCTTTTGCTAAAGCTTGAGCGGTTAAATCATCAATAGTAGGACCTAAACCACCGTTAATGATTAAAATATCGGCCTGCTCAGCTAGTAGGTTTATTTCATTGGTTAATGCGGTGAGATTATCAGCAATGGTTACTTTACGAAATATATCTAATCCTAATTCTTTAAATTGCTGTGCTATCATAGCTGAATTGCTATCAACAATATCACCAGTCATTAATTCGTTGCCGGTTAATAATAATTGTACATTAGGTTTTAACATGACTTTCTCTAGATAATGTGATGATTTTTAATTTACGTAATTTAACCCTTTTTAACGCCAGTTACATCTTATTATTTACAACAAACGACGGTGTTTATCTGATTCATTATTTATTTAGTTGCTATGTATAAATATAAATAACTTATTCAGATTGGCATGAGCTGTATTTACATTTAAAATAGACACCATCTTACTGAGGTAGGAGGATTTTTTGATAGCATCAAATAAAGGGGGTATGTGTCGGCATGAATTATAACCGAGCGCTATTGTTTGGCCGTTGGTATCGAAATGATATTGATGAGCAGGGTCAACAAGTTGTTGAGTATGCAGAGTTAAGTGCTGATGGTAGCTTTGAATTTACTTTTGTATCAACAGAGCAAGAAACAAATATTACTGAGCAAGTTATTGAACTGGGTGATTGGGGGTTAGTGGGCAATGTTCACTTTACTATCACTAAAAGTGAGTTAATTGATCAACAACTTTATGCGGCAGATCTTAACGATAGTAATAATTACCAAGCCTATAATGTGCTTAAGTTAAATCACCAATCCTTTGAATATCAACATATTGAAACAAAAGAAATTTTTATTATGCGTAAAGTAACTGATGCCATTGGTCACTGTTAATTAATGTTAACAACGCGCATATATCTGTCCATTTAAATTAGAAAACTATAAATTTAGGAATGTAATGAAACGATTAAGAGCAGCAAGTTTAATTACCGCAATCAAAACTCCATATAATGCAGCGGGTGAAGTTGATTTAGCCATTTATGATAAACTGGTAGCTAAACAAATAGCTGCGGGTGTGGATGGTATTGTTGTCGGTGGCACTACCGGTGAAGGACACTTATTATCATGGGAAGAGCATTTAATTTTAATCGCTCATAGCGTACATAAGTTTGGTGACAAGTTGCTAATTATTGGCAATACCGGTAGCAATAATACGAGTGAAGCGATAAAAGCAACGGAAAATGGCTTTGCTGCTGGAATGGATGCTACGTTACAAATTAACCCTTATTATGGGAGAACATCAACGGCAGGTGTTATTGAACATTTGACGCGTACATTAGATATTGGCCCTGCATTTATTTACAATGTTCCGGGAAGATCGGGTCAAGATCTTACCCCTGATATCATTGAGCCACTATCTAAACATAAAAACTTCATTGGTATGAAAGAGTGTGGTGGTAACGAGCGTATAGCGCATTATGAAAAGCAAGGAATTGCTTGTTGGTCAGGTAATGATGATCAATGTCATGATGGCCGTCATTTACATGGCTCTCACGGTGTTATTTCTGTTACTTCTAATATTGTCCCAGGTTTGATGCGGCAATTAATGGATAATAAAAATACTGAGCTTAATGATAGCTTGCAAGGCTTAATACAATGGTTGTTTTGTGAACCAAACCCTATCGGCATTAATACTGCGATGATGATGACGGATGCCGTATCACCTAATTTCCGCTTACCTTACAAAGCCTTAAATAAAGCACAACGCCAACAAGGTTTTGAGTTGTTAGCCGCGTTAAATTCTGACGATATAGTTGGAGATTCATTATCTTTATTAGACGATAGTGACTTTAAATACTGTGTTTAATTGATAGTAAAGCTTAGTTTTAGGACCATTACCATTCAAAGTACACTCTCGAACATGCCTCTTGATTGGTAATGGGAATATGCCTAACTATCACCAGAAAAATTTACTTTTTTGGTGATAAAATGTTGTTTTGCCAATTATTTTGTTGAGGATATGTTTGTTTAGCTTCCCTAAGCAACCGTTGATACTCGATATCTTTGTTTAAGATGCTAAGCGCTAGAAGGAGATTTTTATACACGCTTTCTCTGGGCATGTGTTTTATTCTTTGCAGAGCCCAGACAATGTAATGTTCTAATTTATCGCTATTTTTTTCTGTTAGCCCGGACACTAAAATATGCGCATAAACGGCAGTATCTAATCTATTTTGCCAAGCAATAGGATTGATAATGTCTTCAAGTTTTTCTATTGATTGATAGCCATTTTTTTCATACTCAACCAAAATATTGGCAGTCTGTAAACTTGTTGCTAAAAAAGGCACAAAAATCGCTGGAATCAATAGCGAAATAAAGCGTATTAAGAAGGTATTAGTGCAGTCAAACGATAAGCTGTTTTTTGAGTTTTCAGTATCGGTCAACCAGAGTAGCAAGATAAAAATTATAAAGTGACTTACCGAGCTATAGAAAGGAAACTCCAGTTGGCTGTGTAATAAAATAGGTAGTAGTAAGGCAAATAAAGCTAAGGCTTTGAGTCTACTAATTTTAAGCCAAGTTGAAATGTAAGCTTTAGTGAATAACATAAAAGCTAATAACGCTATTATCCCTCCTTCAATTAGCCAAAAGAGCACTTCATTATGTGGGTGTGATAAGCGTTTTATGGTATTACCTACTTCAGGGTGTTTTATTGCATATTGATTAAAGTGATCTATAAAGCTTCGTTCAAAGCTACCATAGCCATAACCAAACAGGGGTTTGGTTTTTACCATATCTGTACTTACTTCAAAGATAACGTTTCGTGAACCAACAGACTGGTAATTTTTACCACCGCGCTTAGCCACATCAGAGACTTGAAAGCTTATCATCGCGGTAACTAGGGCTAAAAAAATGACAATAACATTAATAAATAGTTGTTTACGATTCATTTGATATAAATAAGGGGTGATAAGAGCCAATACTAGAATGGCACTTAAGTGTCCTGTTCTTGATTGGAGTACCACAAGTAAAAAGCTAGTGGAAAATAAAGTGAAGTATATAATCCCTTTCAAGGGGGTAGATAATCTAGAGTTGATTAATGTGACTTGAATTGAGAGGAAAAGGGCAATAGCCAAGCCAGTTGCCATAAAGCTTGCCATCACATTGGGTTGTAAAAATACACCATGTGGCCTACTCACACCTACTTTATAACCGCCCCAAAAACCTTCCGTAAAGAAAAAATATTGCGCTAAGCCTAAACAAGACTCCAATGCTACAGCAATTAGTACAAGCATAAGTAGCTGGTACTTATCAGATTTAGTAATCGGGAATTGATATAAACAAAATAGTAACAGCAAACCGCCTGTTAGTGCTAAAAGCCTAGGGATGGCATGATCAGTAAATTCAAAAGAATAGAACATTGGTACATATAAGCAAATACAACCAATAGATAGCCACACTAACATTTTGCTATAAGCTATTTTTTTATTTAATGTAATCTGCCAAAGACCCAGGGCAACTAATATCACGACAAACAACCAAGCAATAATATTGAATGATAAATACAACCCCGTACCACCGGGAGTATCTAAAACAATATGCATACCGACTAAAAAATAGCTTACAAGAAAAAATTTGAAAAAAGAAAAAAGTGACCACATAGGTTTAATTAATTGAAGTAAATTGGTTTGTTTATGAGTGTGAAACAAACAATAACTCACCCTTTATTGATAAAATATTGTAAGGTATCATATCAGAGATATAACGGATTATATCTTCAATAATTAAAGTTTTAGCATTAGAGAATGTCTCATGAATAATAAAGGTTTTACCTTAATTGAATTAGTGGTAGTTATTGTTATTTTAGGTATATTAGCGGTAACTGCAGTGCCTAAATATATTAACTTAAAAGCGGATGCGAAAACCGCAACATTAGAGGGGGTTAAAGCTGCTATGCAGGGTGCTTCTGCGCTTGTATATGGAAAGTCTATTGTTAAGGGGAATCATAAAGCTCTACCTTCAACTAGTCCTACGCTAGAAATAGCCAGTGGTGTTGTTATTTCAATAATATATGGTCACCCAAATGCATCTATAAGTGAATGGAGAGATAAATTACTTGATTTGGACTCATCAGCTTTTGCCTTTACAGCAACTGTAAGTGGCTCTATAATCGTCTATCTTGCTGAAGATGATGTGCCTACTAGTACTTTCCAAGACTGTGTAACCTTTTATACAGCTCCTAAAGGTGTTGGTCTTCAACCTGAAATTGGCTCAAATCCATGTTATTAAAATGATGATAGCCTCATTATGAATCATTCTAAATTGTTAATTGTAAATAAAAATAGAGGATTTACTGTAATAGAGCTAATTATTGTTATTATCATAATATCAATAATGGCAGCGACAGTTGTGCCGAAAATTTTATCTTCTAAAGGTTTTGAAGAATATACATACCGTGATGAGTTAATCATTAAGCTTAGAGCTATTCAACTTCGTACAATGCAGCAAACCGATAGCGGTAAATGCCAATTGATTCAGGTGGCTTCCTCCAGTATTGGATTGTTAGCAACAACTCCCAATGCTGCTACATGTGAGGTTGGGTATTCAGGAGAATCCACAACAGTTTATATCAGTGATAACCACAATATTAATTTCACAGTGTCTGAAGCGCTATCTGGTTTCTCATTTTCTTCATTAGGAAAGCCTATAGGCTGCGCTGCCATTACGCCATGTGAAATAACATTAACAGTGGCAGGCGAAAGTACATTATCTCTTAAAATAAATAATGAGGGCTATATTTATGCAATTTAGTCATTCTTGTTCTCGCCAACGTCATAAAGGTTTTACTTTAATTGAAACTATTGTTGGCATCGTTATTTTAGCTATTTCTTTCTCTGTACTTACTTCTCTGATTTTTCCAGTAGCACAACAAAGCGCAGAGCAGTTGCACCAAGTGAAGGCGGCAGAGTTAGCGCAATCTATGCTCAATGAAATTCAAAACAAAGCTTTTGATGACAATTCAGACATGGCCGGTGGTCAACTTCGATGTGGAGAAACTGGTGCACCTAATTGTTCTACCGATATGGGGCCTGAAACTGTTTTGGGTGGTATAACTGAAACTAGAGCCACGTTTGATGATGTGGATGATTACAATAACTTGGTTTACAACCCAGGCGAAGTTGTAAATTCACAAGGGCTTCCATTAGATTTATATTTTGGTTATGCCATGACTATTAACGTATGTAATGATGCTGATTATGATGGCGTTTGTAATACTGATCCAGTAATAGATAAATCAATAGCTAAGTTAATTACAATAACTATCATTACACCGACTGATTTTTCAATGCATTTTTCAACTTATAGAGCTAATTTTTGATGAAGCATTTAATGCAGAATAAATTATCTGGTTTTAGCCTGATTGAGCTGATAGTTGTTATTATTATTTTAGGAGTCTTAGCGGTGGCAACGAGTACCTTTATAAATTTTGGAACACAAATTTATACTGAAACTACTGCCAGAGATCAATTAGTGTCATCAGCAAGATTTGCTATTGAACGTTTAAATCGTGAGCTTAGGAATGCACTACCTAATAGTTTAAGGTTAACAAGCTCAAATCAATGTTTAGAATTTACCCCTATCATTGAAAGCACTATTTACACAGATATACCTGTAGCACCTGAAACTGCTAGAGATAATATTAATGTTATCAAGTTTGATGAAGCTTTTGATAGTAATTGGCGTGTAATAGTTTATCCACTAGTACCTGATGATGTTTATCCTCTTATTTCTAGTAATAATGATAAAGTACATAGCGTTGATAGCATTGTAGCCACAGGAGATGAGTGGGTTATTACTTTAGAGAATGATGTGGTATTTGCAGAAGACTCACCCACTCAAAGAATGTATTTTGTCAATGGAAGCGTAAAATATTGCCTACAAAATAATGTGTTAACTAGAAACGGAACAATCATGGCGCAAGATATTTATAATACTAACCCTTTCGATGTTATAGCCTCAACTTTACAGCGTAACGCCATGGTGCAAGTACATTTTCGTTTTGAGAAAAACAGTGAGCAAGTTACTTTCAATAATGAAGTACAGGTGTTAAATGTTCCATAAACTATTAGTAACTAATAGAACTTTAAATAAGCAGAAGGGTAGTGCACTCGTTATTGCTATTTTTATTATTGTTGTCATTACGCTATTGGGAGCGGCTCTTGTTAGGATGACTAGTTCTAATGCAGAAACTATCGCTTATGAAGTCATAGGAACAAGAGCATTTCAAGCAGCAAAATCAGGAGCACAAAAAAAAATGAGTGAACTGTTTCCTCTATTACCCAATAATGGTGTGTGTTTAGGTGATGTTGAATATGATTTTTCATCTATTGAAGGGCTAGAAAACTGTAAAGCGATAAATGTTGGTTGTACCGAAGAGGCAACAGTTAATGGAGTTATTTATTATACCATTACGAGTACAGGACAATGTAATGTTGCTGATGTTTTTACCTCAAGACAAATTGAAATTAGCGCTAGAATTTTATAGTGCTTTTTGTTGGGATTTAATGTCTGTTTTTTTTACATTCCAATTTTAAAATAAAAATCATAAATCATAAGTTGCTGTAAATAAGGCATAATAATTTATTGGCTTAAATTGTGCATTGTTAATTATTGATTGTAATGTGGTCTTTCATTTTTTCGGAGTAGTAAATGAATAAGTTTACAGTAATATTTATTTTTATAACGTCATTAGTTTTATCTAATACTTCTAATGCAACCCTTATCACAGATCCATTAACCTCAGCTAATTATGTCACTTATGTTGGTGATGGTATTACAATTGACTTTGCTTGGGCCTCTATTGTTAATACTGAATATTGGGGAGATCCAAGTTTGGTTACTACTAATAGATTATATGCACCGGACTTACATCAAGGTTGGGACTACGCTACTGAAAATGACCTTGATATATTATTTGCTAACTTCGTTTTAGATGACTTTGATAATAAAGATGGAACTTACATTCAAGCAGTATCTTTTTGGAACAGTATTTTTGATGATATTGTTACGAGAGAAACTATCCCAATTAAGGGTGTGCTAACTGAATTTATTAATAAAGCTAATTTATCCGATTATAATCGCCAAACAACTAGTAGTTCTTTGCTGCTATCAGGTATTGATGGAGTGGGCATTGCGGGTGCTAACTTTGAAACTTTTTACGTACGTAAAACGAATACATCAACACCCGTTCCAGAGCCTTCAACCCTAATGATTTTTTCCCTTGGCTTAATTGCTTTAGTCAGTAAAAAGAGATTATTTAGCTAAATTGCTCTTCGTCAAGCTTAGGATACTCGGACAGCCTCGCAATAGCGGGGTTTTTTATTATCAAAAATTTGATAATTGTTTAATATTTCAAAGTGAATTTCTAACGGCTACAGCCACTTTTTCTTATATCGTGGTATCCCCAGAACGAATTATCAAACGACAAGCGGATAATTAGTACAAATATCTATTAAAAGCAACACACACAATAGAATTGGTTGTCATACTCAGGTATGATTGTTCGATCTGTTATAAGAACAATTTTTCGCGCTAACAACTTGCACTTATTAAGGTGCATTTTTACAGGACATTTCGAACTTATGTTTAAAAAAATACGTGGTATGTTTTCTAATGATTTGTCTATCGATTTAGGAACAGCCAACACCCTTATTTATGTAAAAGACCAAGGTATTGTCTTAAACGAGCCTTCAGTGGTTGCTATTCGTCAAGATCGCTCAGGTGGTTCTAAAAGTGTTGCTGCGGTAGGGATGGCGGCAAAACAAATGTTAGGTCGTACACCAGGAAATATTGAAGCAATTCGTCCAATGAAAGACGGCGTAATTGCCAACTTTTTTGTTACTGAAAAAATGCTACAGCACTTTATTAAACAAGTGCACAGTAATAATTTCTTACGCCCAAGCCCGCGTGTTTTAGTGTGTGTTCCTTGTGGTTCAACACAAGTTGAACGACGAGCTATTCGTGAGTCTGCTATGGGAGCCGGCGCTCGTGAAGTCTATTTAATTGATGAGCCTATGGCTGCTGCTATTGGTGCAGGTATGCCTGTATCTGAAGCGACTGGTTCCATGGTTGTTGATATTGGCGGTGGTACAACTGAAGTGGGTATCATCTCACTAAACGGCGTAGTGTATTCATCATCAGTACGCATTGGTGGAGATAAGTTTGATGAAGCTATCATCAACTATGTTCGTCGCAATTTTGGTAGTTTAATTGGTGAAGCGACCGCTGAACGGATTAAGCACGAAATTGGCTCGGCTTATCCGGGTGAGGAAGTGATTGAAATTGAAGTACGTGGTCGTAATCTTGCCGAAGGTGTACCGCGCAGTTTTACGTTAAACAGCAATGAAATACTTGAAGCGTTACAAGAGCCATTAATGAGTATTGTTAGTGCTATTATGGTTGCTTTAGAGCAATCACCTCCAGAGCTAGCGTCAGATATATCTGAGCGTGGCATGGTACTTACCGGTGGCGGTGCATTATTAAGAGATATCGATCGCTTATTAATGGAAGAAACCGGTATTCCTGTTGTTATTGCTGAAGACCCACTAACATGTGTGGCTCTGGGCGGTGGTAAAGCGCTTGAGATGATTGATATGCATGGGGGCGACCTTTTCTCTTACGAATAAAATTACTATTTATTCTTTGCCATTTAGCTTAATTACGGCGTTAAAAGTACTCATTGACTAACGTCAACTCCGTGCCTTTGCCTTGTACTTGAACTAAATTTCGGCGAATAAACTAGTGATTAACAAGAAGAGAAAATAGATGAAAGTAATTTATAATTAGAAGTTATCAACCCATAACTGGTTTTCTATGAACCCAATCTTTAAACATGGTCCATCCCCACAGCACCGACTTGTCTTGGTGCTGTTTTGTTCTGCCTTATTGATTTTTTTCGACCATAAAATGGCTAGTTTTGAATCCGTACGTGGTTATTTGCAATCATTAGTCAGTCCATTGCAATATTTGGCTAATACCCCAAAGCAGTTAATGACATGGGCATCAACAAACCTTACTACTCGCCAACAGTTAATGATTGAAAATCAACAATATCGTTTAAATGAACTTGATTATCATGAAGAAGCGATGCAACTTGATATCCTAAAGCAAGAAAATGACCGGTTACGATCTTTACTTGCTTCGCCTTTGCGCAATGAAATAAAAAAAATGGTGGCAGAAGTTCTCTCTGTAGATAGTGACCCTTACAGCGATCAAATAGTCATTAATCGCGGTGCTGGCGATGGTGTTTATGAAGGGCAACCTGTGCTTGATGCACTTGGTATTGTTGGGCAAATATTACACGTAGGGCAGGCGAGTTCTCGGGTGATACTCATTACGGATATATCACATGCTGTACCGGTTAGGGTTCAGCGTAATGGCTTAAGGTTACTTGCCTCTGGCAGTGGTCAGATAGACAGATTAATTCATAATTTTGTGCCACAAAGTGCAGACATAAAAATAGGTGATTTATTGGTTACCTCAGGTTTAGGTGGCAAATATCCAGAAGGGTATCCGGTGGCCAAAGTCTCCTTTGTTAACAATAATGAGTCTAGAGAGTTTGTTCAAATATTTAGTACACCAATAGCTCAAATAGATCGGTTACGTTATTTATTATTATTGTCAGAAAAAGAACCTCAAAATATTTTCGCACCTAAAATACGTGAGAAGCAATCACCAACAAGTGTAAAAGTCCAAGTAAAGGCTGCTAATTAATGTTTGCTCATAACGGTGTGATTATTCTTTTCACGTTATTAATTGCCTTAATGGCAAGCATAATGCCGATGCCATTGAATGCGGATGCTTTTCGCCCTGATTGGGTGCTTATTGTTTTAATGTATTGGTGTATGGCGTTACCAGGGCGCGTGAATATTATCACAGCATGGGTGATGGGGTTTTTATTGGATGTGCTTTTGGGATCAGTGTTAGGTGTCCATGCTGCGGCTATGGCAATATCAATCTATATTATTATCGGAAATCATCAAAAAATACGTAACTTTTCCATTTGGCAACAAGCACTGATCACTGGTGTACTAGCCGCTTTGTACCATTTGGTCGTTTTTTGGTTGCAACGATTTTTAATTGATGTTGTGTTTCTAACCAGTTATTTATATCCCGTGATAACAACGATTGTTTTATGGCCTTGGGTATTTTATTTATTACGTAGAGTACGTCGAAATTTTTCTATTAAATAAGCCGCGAATATATAAATGATGAAACAACTTATTCTTGCTTCGCAGTCACCTAGACGAAAAACGCTCTTAGAGCAATTAGGGTATCAATTTAGCACGTTAGTGGCAGATATTGATGAATCAGTATGTGATCATGAAAATGCTAAAGACTATGTATTGCGACTAGCTCAAGAAAAGGCGCTTGCTATTTTTCACAGCTTAGCGCAGGAACAAAAAAAGCAATCGTTAGTGCTAGGCGCTGATACCTGCGTGGTTATTGATGGCATAATATTAGGTAAACCAGCAAATGAAGCTGAATGTATTGAAACATTATTGCGCCTTGCAAATAACCAGCATCAAGTGCTAACCGCCATTGCGGTAGCTGGCTATTCAGCAGTAGATACCACTAATGTACACAGCAAGATAGTTGAGACGCAAGTACAGTTTAAAGCGTTAACGTTAAGTGAAATTAAACGCTATTGGCAAACAGGAGAGCCTTGTGACAAAGCGGGATCTTATGCTATTCAAGGATTAGGTGGCCAATTTGTTACTACCATTAATGGTAGCTATTCCGCGGTGGTTGGTTTGCCTTTATATGAAACAGCACAGTTATTAGCTAAATTAGGTTTACCAACTACTATTCAAGATAATAGTTAATTATACCCGTTTCATTAATTAGGTGATTTATTTTACCCATTAGAAATGGTTACCTATCTAGTAAGATTAGTATTAGTACTAAAATACCAATAAGCTATAAAAAATAGCAAGGATCAAAAGCAATATGAGTAGTGAATTATTAATCAATGTAACTCCCAGTGAGACTCGGGTCGCCTTAATTGAGCATGGCTCTTTGCAAGAAGTTCATATTGAGCGTGAAGCAAAGCGTGGCATTGTAGGAAACATATATTTAGGTAAAGTTATTCGAGTTTTACCGGGCATGCAAGCTGCTTTTATTGATATTGGTTTAGATAAAGCCGCTTTCCTGCACGCATCAGACATTAATTCGAAACTCATTTTAAAAGAAGAAACACAGCAAGTTCCTGATATTCGGGCTTTAGTCCATGAAGGTCAGCATATAATGGTACAAGTTGTGAAAGATCCACTGGGATCAAAAGGTGCGCGTTTAACCACCGATATAACTATTGCCTCACGTTATCTAGTCTTAATGCCACATGCTACTCACGCGGGCATCTCTCAGCGCATTGAAGATGCAAAAGAGCGTAAGCGCTTAAAAGATATAGTTAGCCCTTATTGTGATGAGCATCAGGGCTTTATTGTACGAACGGCAGGTGAAGGCGCAGGTGAACAAGAGCTTAAACACGATGCGGAGTTTTTACGTCGTGTGTGGAAAAAAGTACAAGAGCGTAAACAACGTAAACAAGTTGATAGGCCGTTATATCAAGATTTATCCTTATCTTTGCGCGTATTGCGCGATTTTGTCGGTGTTGATTTTGAGCGTATTCGCATTGACTCTAAACTGACCTATGATCAATTAGTGATTTTTACCGAAGAATTTGTACCTGAATTAACACAGGTAATGGAATACTATCCGGGTGAACGTCCTATTTTTGATTTGTTTTCAGTTGAGGTAGAAATACAACGCGCTTTACATCGTAAAATTGAATTGAAATCGGGCGGGTATTTGATTATTGATCAAACCGAAGCTATGACGACTGTTGATATTAATACGGGAGCTTTTGTTGGTCATCGTAACCTTGAAGATACAATTTTTAGTACAAATGTTGAAGCAACACAAGCTATTGCTAGACAGCTCAGGTTAAGAAACTTAGGCGGCATCATCATTGTCGATTTTATTGATATGCACGACGAAGATCATAAACGCCGCGTGTTAAGTAGCTTAGAAATGGCCATGTCTCGAGATAATGTTAAATTTAGTGTGCAAGGCTTTTCTTCACTAGGTTTAGTGGAAATGACACGCAAGCGAACTCGTGAAAGTTTAGAGCATGTATTGTGTGGAGAGTGTCCTGTTTGCACTGGGCGCGGGAATTTAAAAACGGTTGAAACGGTCTGTTTTGAAATCTTGCGTGAAATTGTGCGAGTGAACCGTGCTCACGATGCTGATCAGTTTATTGTTTATGCGTCGTCTTTAGTTAATGACTTTCTTGTCAATGATGAATTTCATAGCCTTGCCGAAGTTGAGGTGTTTATTGGTAAATCAATTAAAGTAAAAACAGAAACCATGTATTCTCAAGAGCAGTTTGACGTGGTGATGATGTAGTCTATACCCGCTCTGAAACTGCATCTTGTAGCGTCATTGGTATTAAACTACATATTTTAGGAAAATAATTACAAATGTCGATTACAAGCGCTTCTAATCGTTGGCTAAACCGTCTATACAAAATACTCGCTATTATGTTGGTTTGTTTGGCTGTGCTAATTAGCGCTTTTCGTCTACTCCTACCTTATGTTGAAAACTATCGTCAAGATTTTCAACATTATATAAACAATAACAATCAAACAAATCTTGTTATTGGTGGTTTAGGAATGAGTTGGCGAGGCTCTGGTCCAACGTTAATTGCTAACCAAGTAACACTAATTGATACTGAAAATGCTCAAATCACTATTGAGCATATAGAGATGCAAGTGGATTTTTGGGCTACAATAACTACTCAACAATTGATTTCAAGTAATTTGATCTTAGATGGCGCCATAGTCAATATTGAACAAAATGCGTTGAATTCTCAGGATAAAACCAATCCCGATACATCACAGATAAATCCTAGCTCAGAGGTAAACGAAAAACCGAGTGATTTTCAGAGAATATCAGCTATTTTTTTGAATCGAATTAATCGTTTTTCCTTACTAAATAGTCAAATATCGATCAATAACGATGCGGTTGAACGTGATTTTCATATCAATAATTTACACTGGCTAAATGATGGCGATCAACATCAAGCGCAAGGTACCATTATTGTTAACGAATTAAGCAGCAATAACTTAAGTTTACAGATAGATATCAGTGGTTCTACCGTTGATGAGTTAACCGGTGCAATATATGTCGAAGCCAATCATCTGGACGTTACACCTTGGCTTGATAGTGTTTTAGTGCTTGATAATGATAACACTAAAGCTGATATTGGCTTTTCTGCTTGGTTAAAAGTAAATGCCGGTAGCATTGAACGATTACAAGTGGCTTTACATGAAAACCACATTAGTTGGCAAGTCGCAGGTAAAGAACATAATTTAGCGCTAAGTGAAGGGCAGTTATTATTAGTTAAAGGCAAAGAAGCCGAAAGTTTTAAACTTTACAGCACGCCACTTTTATTACAATTTAACCAACAAGTAAAACAGGCCTATACTTTACAGCTGAACAAAACAGCAGATGATATTTCAATTTATTTATCGGCATTTGATCTTGCCTTAATTAGCCAAGTCTCCCCATTATTTATCAGTACTCAGGGGGTGCGTGAGATTTTGTCTGAATTAGCTATTCGTGGTCAGGCGAGTGAAATATATTTCAAAAAGGCAGCAGATGAAATAAAAGCATTAGCTAACTTTTCTATCGCATCAACTCAGTATAGTGAGGGCATTCCAGGTATAGAAAATCTTTCAGGGCAATTAAGCTATACCGATCAGGATCTGCATTTTGAATTAGCAGCAACAGAAGGTGCATTAGACTTTAGCCATCATTTTGTTGCGCCCATCCGCTACCAATCACTTAATGCGAGCGTCGATTTATCTTTTGTTGAGCAAGGTTGGCAATTGACGGTTAACGATATCAATTTAAGCTCAAGTGAGCTAAATTTAACAGGCAATTTAGCAATCGAATCGTTTAAAGACACTGATGCTCGTCTGTCATTACTAGCAAATATAACCGATGTTGATGTTAGTAAAATAGGACATTATTATCCATTAACCTCGATGAGTAATAATTTAGTCACTTATCTTAATAATGCGTTAATTGACGGCAAAGTTACCCAAGCACAAGTATTATTAAATGGACCTCTAGCTAGTTTTCCTTTTAATGATAATGAGGGCATTTTTGTTGTCGATGCAGAATTAGAAGACGCGACTTTTGAATTTGATGATCAGTGGCCGTCAATAAACTCTTTTTCAGCAAACTTGAATTTCACTAATAACAGTATGCTAATTACTGGCCGGTCAGGAAATTTAGCAGGGCTTGATGTCAATGGCGTGCAAGCCGCTATTGATGATTTAGCCAATGAACGAATACTCTTAGTAGATACCTTAATTAAACCATCTCCTGCGAGCAGTGTTGCCAATTTAATGAATCAAAGTCCATTAAAAAATAGTGTCGGTACTGTTTTAGAACAATTACAGGTGAGTGGTGATGTTAATGGCGAATTCCATTTGAATTTACCGTTGAATGCAACCGAAAAAAGTCTTGCTAGTGGTCTAATTAACTTTGCTGATAATTACATTGCCTTGAAAACACCGCAGATGAATTTTAGTGAAGTAACGGGCCAATTGAGTTTTGAGAATGAAACATTATCGACTAAAAATTTATCGCTAAATTGGCAAGGTTTACCCTTAAAATTAGTGGTGAAAGGATTAGATAAAGCTGATTATTATGATACTAATATTACGATAACAGCTGATTGGCAAGCTGGTGCTTGGAAACAACATATTAAACCGCGTTTGAAAAAATATTTTGATGGTCAATTAACGTTTCAAGGTGACTTATCACTTTATCAACATCATAACGGTGGTTTTTCATATCAATTCAATATTGACTCAAATTTGCAACAAATCGCACTGAATCTTCCAGAACCATACAACAAAGCTGAGCAAATCAAAGTACCACTAAAAATTGCTGTAGTGGGTCAGTTAGAGCACTCAACGTTTAATGCCTCATATGGCGATCAATTAAGTTTTTTTGGTGTGTTAGAACATGAGACTAGTCATTTTTCTCGGGCCCATATTGTTTTAGGTAATGAACAGATGCTTTTACCTACAAATGGTTTTCATATCACCACTAAACTTGCACAAGCAGATTTTAACGTATGGCAACCCTTGATCAGCGATATTATTGATACGGTTACTGCCGTTAATGATCCTAAAGGTGCTAATGGGCTTGGAGAAAACTCACTTCCTTTGTTTTCAACACCTGAACGTATTAGAGGAACCATAACGCAATTAAATCTGTTAGGGCAAAAATTTAATAATGCTTCTTTTAACTTATTAGATGAAAAGAACTGGTGGCTATTACAGCTCAATGCTAAAGAGACCCGCAGCCGAATCAAATTTTATCCCGACTGGATAGAGCAGGGAATTGATATTAATGCTGATTTCATTCATTTAACAACCAATATTGATAATAATATGGCGACAGATACGGAAGAGCCTATTACTTCGCCAGAAACCACTCCGCTGGCAACTGATTCGTATGCAACTGCTTCGTCAGTAAGCGATGATAATGTCTTTGATAATATGCCAAAAATTAATTTGCACTGTGATCGTTGTCAAATTGATAAATTAAATTTAGGGCAAGTGAATCTATCTTTAACGCGCCGTGGGCAAGATGTTATTGAAATTGAGCATTTTAACGCTAAATGTGAGCAAGCTCAGTTTAGCTTAACGGGGCAATGGCAAAAAAATGACAAAGTAAACACAACTAGCATTACGGGTGAATTGTCTTTAAAAGATATTGAATATGAATTAGAACAGTTAGGTTATGGCTCTATTATTCGTGATAGTGGGGGGAAATTAAATGTTGATCTTAATTGGCAAGGTGGCCCACATGATTTTAGTTTTAACAATCTTAATGGGGCACTTAATGCTAAAATTGATGATGGTTATTTAGCTGAAGTTAGCGATAAAGCACGTATATTTTCTGTGTTAAGTTTGCAGTCTATCGTGAGAAAGTTAACCTTAGATTTTCGAGATATTTTCAGTGACGGTATGTTTTATAAGGAAATTAAAGGTGATTATCGTGTAGATGAGGGGGTGTTGTACACAAATAACACCCGTATGAATGGTACGGCAGGTAATTTATATATTAAAGGTAATACCAGTTTTGCTACTAATACCCTTGATTATAAAATGTCATATAAGCCTAATCTTACCTCGAGTCTACCCGTATTAGCTTGGATCGCGACCCTAAATCCAGTGGTGTTTTTAGCTGGAGTAGCCATTGATCAAGTGATTACTTCTCAAGTGGTTTCTGAATTTAATTTTGAGCTTACGGGTAGTGTTAGCGAACCTGATTTTAAAGAAGTTAATCGTAAAAGTAGAGATGTCAGTGTTGGCCGCTCTACACCACCAACGTTTGCTGACAATAGTGAAAAAAGCAATGCCGACACCGAAAAAAGCAATACTCAACAAGAGTATGATGTTAATCAAAATTTGATTGAACAGTATTCGCCCCCTTTGCAATATAATAAATTGAAAGCTGATAAACAGAAGCCGTTTAAACAAAGTCATCAAGGTGAACAAAACAATGGTTAAACTTAGTGCGATTCAACTTAACTCTACGCCAAATGTTGAGCAAAATATTCAGGCTATTGCTAAGCAGTTAGAAAAATTAACACAAACACCGAATAATGCTGACATTGAACATATTGTTGTGTTGCCGGAGTGTTGCTTGTTTTTTGGTGCCAGTGACCAGGCACAGTTATCACTCGCTCAACAATCAAAAAGTCATTCAAAAGTCAATTCAGAAGGTAATAGTGAACTGCAAGTATCGTTAAGTCAGTTAGCCAAGCAATATAAAGTTACCCTGATTGGCGGTAGCATTCCTATTATAACGAAAGGTGGTGATAAGTTTACCAATACCAGCTGTGCTTTTAATTCCCTTGGCGAACTGATAACACGTTATGATAAAATTCATTTGTTTGATGTAAATGTTGAAGATAATGAAAAGACTTACTACGAATCCCGTTATACTCAAGCTGGTACTAAGGTTTGTGTCGCCAAAACACCATTGGCAACTATAGGTTTGTCGGTATGTTTTGATCTTCGTTTCCCGTTATTGTATCAAAAGCTTAGCGAATTAGGCGCAGATATTATTACTGTACCTAGCGCATTTACCCGTGTCACGGGTAAGGTACATTGGCAAACATTGTTGCAAGCAAGAGCGATTGAAAATCAAGTTTACATTATTGCAGCAGGCCAAGAAGGTGTGCATGCTAACGGTCGAGAAACATGGGGACATTCAATGATCATTAGCCCTTGGGGAGAAATATTAGCCTGCCTTGATCAAGGTGAAGGTATTATTACTAGCGATTTTGTTCCCCTAGAAATACAAAGAATACGAACAAGTATGCCCCTAAAGCATGCTTTAATATCCAATTAAATATCCAATTATATATCGAGTGTTAAATGAATAATGTTGAGCAAACCCTGTTAGCCGATAGCCACATCGATGATGCTATTTTATCTAAAACATTAAATAGCATGATGGGAAGACAAGTCAATTTTGCTGATTTATATTTTCAGTCTAGCCAACATGAATCTTGGATGCTTGAAGATGGCATCGTTAAAGAAGGCTCATACAATATGGAGAGAGGGGTTGGCGTACGAGCAATCTCTGGTGAGAAAACAGGTTTTGCTTATTCTGACGATATATCTCCATTAGCGCTTCAACAAGCGGCCGATGCTGCTAAAGGGATAGCTGATAGTGGTAAAGGCGCACAAGTTCAAGCATTTAAACGTCAGTCACCAATAAAAATTTATCAAACAGTTGAACCACTGGGTAGTTTAACACAAGAACAAAAAATAGATTTATTACATCAAGTTGAAGCACATGCTAGACAAGTTGATAGTCGAGTAAGTCAGGTTATTGTTAGCTTATCTGGTGTGCATGAAAAAATATTAGTGGCGGCTAGTGACGGCACCTATGGCACTGATATTCGCCCGCTAGTGCGTTTGAACTGTTCAGTATTAGTGGAAGAAAATGGTAAGCGTGAACGTGCCAGTGCCGGCGGCGGTGCTAGAACGGATTATAGTTACTTCTTTGAATTAGAACATAATGCCTCTGGACAAGCAAAAGCGCGTTATTTAACTTATGCTGAAGAAGCGGTTCGTCAAGCCTTGGTTAATTTAGTTGCCGTTGATGCACCTGCGGGAACTTTTCCTGTGGTACTGGGCGCGGGTTGGCCGGGCGTGTTATTACATGAAGCGGTTGGTCATGGCTTAGAGGGTGACTTTAATCGTAAAGGTTCTTCAGCTTTTTCAGGAAAAATTGGTCAACAAGTTGCTTCCTCACTTTGTACTATTGTTGATGATGGCACGATGGTAAATCGTCGTGGTTCAATTAGTATTGATGATGAAGGTACACCAGGGCAATATAATGTCTTGATTGAAAAAGGCATTTTAAAAGGCTACATGCAAGATAAGCATAATGCACAATTAATGGGCGTTAAACCAACAGGGAATGGTCGTCGTGAATCTTATGCCCACTTGCCTATGCCACGTATGACTAATACTTATATGCTTGCAGGAGAGTCTAGCCCTGAAGATATTATTAAATCGGTGAAGAAAGGCATTTATGCGCCAAATTTTGCTGGTGGGCAAGTAGATATTACGTCAGGAAAATTCGTTTTTACTAGTTCAGAAGCGTATTTGATTGAAGACGGCCAAATCACTACACCCATTAAAGGGGCTACTTTAATTGGTAGCGGTCCAGAGGCAATGAAAAAAGTGTCTATGGTGGGTAACGATCTTAGGCTAGATGCGGGTGTTGGCGTGTGTGGAAAGGATGGTCAAAGTGTGCCTGTTGGTGTTGGTCAACCGACATTAAAAGTTGATGAAATGACCATTGGTGGAACACAATAAGCATGTCCTTCGACAGGCTCAGGATGAACGGGAATGTCCGTCTGTCCTGAGCGTGAAGCAGTCGAAGGGTTAACTATTCTCCTTAAGGTAATCGAATAAATTACGGTAATGCTTACCTAGTTTTTCTGCCTTTTTCTCTTTAGCGGCATGACGCACTAACTGTTTCAGTTTTTGTCGTTCCATCTGTTCAAACTCAGTAAGTAATGCTTCAATAGCCTCATTACCTTGTTCAATTAATTCATCTCTTAAGTTTTCTAAACGGATAAATTTAGCTGTTTCTTGCTGATGTTTATTTGCCATGACATCGAGAGCTTGATGAATAGGGGCAAGGTCGGTTTCTAGCAATATTTTAGCTATATGACGAATATGGCGGCGTAGTGCTTCATTCTTATTTCTAATTTTATCAGCCACAATCATCGCGTATTTAAGATCTTCGGATAATGGTAAGCGGCTACGCTGATGTTTAGACATCTCTATTAATTTTTGACCAAAATCCTGCAATTGATGCATTTCTCTTTTAATTTCGGTTTTACTCTTCAATTCTTGGTCTATTTCCGATGATAAGTCGTCGATATCGTTGGCTGACTGGGGCATAATAGTTGTTAATATAAGTTAATTTAAATTAATGTCTTCATTATACGTAAAAATTAATAAAGTTGATATTTTAAAAGCCGAAGTAGACAAAAAACTATGAGCCAAAAAAAACAATTTAGTGATCCATTAATCGAACAACTTGATCAAGTCAAAGCAAGAGTCGCGCAAGTACTTGAATTAGCTAAATCATTAGGAGCGGATGGTGCAGAAGTCGCCATGAGTCGCCAACAAGGGCTAAGTGTAGGTACTCGTCTTGGTGAGGTTGAGAATGTAGAATTTACCAATGACGGCGCTTTAGGTATTACGGTTTACCAACAAGGACGAAAAGGCAGCGCATCCACCGCTGATTTATCAGAAAAAGCGCTAGTACAAGCAGTAGAAGCGGCTGTTAATATCGCTAAGTATACCTCAGTTGATGATTGTTCAGGTTTAGCTGATAAAGCGTTATTAGCGATGAATCCAATAGATTTAGATTTATACCATCCTAAAGACATGAGTACAGAGCAAGCGATAGAAATTGCAAAAGAATGTGAACAAAGCGCATTAGACAGTGATAGTCGTATCACCAACTCTGATGGGGCTAATTTAGATTGTTTTTCAGGTTTTAAAGTCTACGGTAACAGTAATGGACAGTTAGTGGGTTACCCAAGCTCTCGCCATAGTTTAAGCTGTGTAGTTATTGCGGGAAGTGATGATGAAATGGAGCGTGATTACGCTTATGACGTTAATCGTGATTTCACCTTATTAGATAGCGGTATTAACATTGGGAAAAAAGCGGCTAGCGAGGTTCTTTCACGTTTAAATCCACAAAAGTTATCCACTCAAAAAGTACCGGTATTGTTTCGCGCTGATATTGCTAATACGCTTTGGGGACATTTTATTGCCGCAATTAGTGGTGGTAATTTATACCGTAAATCTTCCTTTTTACTTGATGCGATAGGAAAAGATATCTTCCCTGATTTTTTAACTATTCAAGAGCGTCCTCATATCAAAAAAGCGTTAGCAAGTAGTGCTTTTGATAGTGAAGGGATACTGACTCAAGATAGGGATATTATCATTGATGGTGCCTTACAAACTTATTTATTAACCAGTTATTCAGCACGCAAGTTAGGGCTTACCACAACAGGTCATGCTGGCGGTATTCACAATTGGCTAGTTAAAGATAAAAATTCTCAAACTAAAGGGTGTGAAGATGCCGATTTTGATGCCATGTTAAAAACCTTAGGTACTGGGCTATTAGTTACCGAACTAATGGGCCAAGGTGTTAATGTTGTCAATGGCGATTATTCTCGTGGTGCGGCAGGTTTTTGGGTAGAAAATGGTGAGTTGGCTTACCCGGTAAGTGAAATAACTATTGCCGGTAATTTATCGCAAATGTTTAAAGGTATTGTTGCGGTTGGCTCAGATTTTGACAAGCACGGTAGTATTGCAACGGGTTCGATATTGATTGATGAAATGCAAATAGCAGGGCAATAGAATAGCCTACTCTATTGGTTAGTGACGAGTTATTAAGCTAAGTTCTAAGATACCTTTACTTTGTTTTAAACTCGCTACTAGCTATTGCTAATCGTTAACCGCTGATTCGCTAAGTTAATAGAAGGGTCGCGGTACCTAAAAAGGCAAAAATACCAACTACATCAGTAACCGTCGTGATAATAACACTACCGGCTAAGGCCGGGTCAATATTAAGGCGTTTTAACATTAACGGTATCGATACCCCTGCTAAGCCTGCAGCGGTCATGTTCATTAGCATAGCAATAGCTATTACGCCGCCTAACATTAAATCTTGCTTCCAAATGGAAACAAACGTGGCTATTAATAGTGCCCAAATTACCCCATTAAGAAAGCCAATAGCGATTTCTTTGTTGAGTAATGCCCTAGCGTTACTGTCACCCACATGGCCAAGTGCCATACCACGGATAACCAATGTTAAAGTTTGATTACCCGCAACGCCACCCATACTTGGCACCAGTGAGTTTAACACCGCTAAAATGGCTAATTGCTGAAAAATATCTTCAAACATACTGGTAACTGCCACCGCTAATAAAGCCGTGATCAGGTTTACACCTAGCCATAAGGAGCGTTGTTTGGTACTTTTTATAACTGGCGCAAAGGTATCTGCTTCATCATCTAAACCGGCCATACTCATCATCGAGTGTTCGGCATTTTCACGAATAATATCAATAACATCATCTATGGTTATACGGCCAAGTAAGTGACCGCTGTGATCAATTATAGGCGCTGAAAACCAATCATGGCGTTCAAATAACTGTGCTACTTCTTGTTCATCCATATCGGCTTGAACGGCTTCTATCTCTGCATTAATTAGGGTTGAAATAATAATGTTTGGTTGAGCGGTAATGATGGCTGCCAGTGATACAGCACCAATAAAAAAATTATTTTTGTCAACCACATAAAAAGAGTCAGTGGCTTCGGGTAATTGGCCTTTTAAACGTAAGTAACGTATTACCATATCAACACTCACTTCAGGGCGTAAAGTAATGGTATCAGTATTCATGATACCACCCGCAGTGTCTTCATCATAAGACAGTGCGGCTTCTACTCGACTTCTATCCTGCGAGTCCATTGAATTGAGTACTTTACGGTAAACAGCATCGGGTAGAGTACGTAATACTTCAGCAATATCATCGATATCCATACCTTCAGCAACGGCGGCCAGTTTCTCTGGTCGCATGCTTTGTAAGATACCTTTACGTACTTCTTCATTCAACTCTTCTAGTACTTCACCGTGATATTCTACATCGATGAGTTGCCATAAAATAGGACGGCTTCTAGCGGTTGAAGATTCAAGAATTAAGGCAAGGTCATAAGCTGACATGCCTTGTAATAATTTACGGACATAAACAAACATACCGCTATCAAGTGCCTGATTCACTTGATGCAGTGTTTGATGAATATTTTCTTGTTCTATAGTTTCAGACATAAATGTTAGGTAAATTGGCTGTGTTTACATGAGAAGTGGCTAATTAATATTAGCTTAAGGTCTAAGTTTAAGTTTATCGTAACTTAGTGGTTATAGCAGCATTTTTTGTTACTTTATCGCTACTGTCCTTCGTCAAATTTATCAGAAATTAACTGACTAATTGCTTGTAATGCTTGCGGGGCATCAACGCCTTGCGCGGTGACTTTTACTGTTTTCCCTTGTCCACCCGCTAGAAGCATAATAGCCATTATACTGTTAGCATCTGCTTCTTTTTCTTCCAGCTGTAAGTGGATAGTCGCGGTAAATTGTTGGCAAAGCTGTGCGAGTTTACTGGCGGCACGCGCATGCAGGCCTAACTTGTTAATAATGGTTAATTCTTTACTCACTATAATGGGGCTATTATTGACCGCATTATTAATTTTTTTTATAGTCATAGTGTGGGTAACTGTTTTGATTTTTCAATATCTCGATGATGTGTTTGTACGTCTTTTTGCTCTTTACGAAAGTTATTTGCTAACAACTCGGCGATATAAACTGATCTATGTTTACCACCAGTACAACCAATAGCAATGGTGACATAACTACGATTATTACGTTCTAAATGGGGTAACCAAGTCATCATAAAGCTATTAATTTGCCAAATAAATTTGGTGACTATGGGTTGGCTAGCTAAGAAATCTTTTACTGGCTGTTCTAAGCCGGTATAAGGTTTGAGCTCTTTTTCCCAAAACGGATTTGGTAAAAAACGCGCATCAAAAACATAATCTGCATCGGCAGGTATACCATGTTTGAAGCCAAATGATTCGAATACTAAAACCATAGCACCCGTTTTCTTACCTAAAATACGCTCTCTGACTAAATCAGCTAATTGATGTGGGCTTAATTGGCTGGTATTAATATACAAATCAGCGTTGACTGAAATAGGCACTAATAATTCTTTCTCTAACGCAATCGCTTGATCAAGTGCTATATTTTTTTTGATTAACGGATGTAAACGACGAGTTTCACTAAATCGGCGAATAAGATCGTTATCATTGGCATCTAAATAAAGCGTGGTAACGTCCACAGCACTAGGTAGATATTCAATAATTTCAGGAATATCTTGAGGATCTTTTGGAAGATTACGTACATCTAAGCTTACAGCAACATTTTCATAGTCATTAATAACGGTATGAGTTAATGCCGGTAATAAGTTAATAGGTATGTTGTCTACGCAGTAATAGCCTAAATCTTCTAATACTCTTAACGCGACTGATTTACCTGAGCCCGAGCGACCACTAACAATAATAAGTTTCATGTATTTAATTTTCCGAGTCGCAAGTTAATAGTTTCGAGCCATGCTAGATTATCACTTCGTCACTGTGTGTTTTAACTTGATTTTTTTTGTTGTATTAAATCAAATAATTGGAGGTTGTTCGTACATTTACGTACTTGCTTTGCTGTTTTTCGATCACTGAATAATTGCGCTATACTCTGCAACGTATTTAGGTGCTCTTGGGTGCTATCTTGAGGAACAAATAAACAAATAAAAATATCAACAGCTTTGTTATCTATCGCGTCAAAATCAATCGCTTGTTCAGTGGTTAATAAGACCGCCATCGCTTTATTGGTGTTACTTAATCTACCATGGGGTATGGCAATACCATTACCTATGCCGGTGCTACCCATTTTTTCTCTATTAAGTATGCTATCTAATAAATCACTTGCACTACAGTTGCCCATTTTTTCGGCGGCTAATAGACAGATTTGTTCAAGAATACGTTTTTTGCTGCTAGCAGGGACTGCACACTGTGTGCAGTCAAGTGTTAGGATATCTTGTAGTGTCATAATTTTCTATGGTGTTTTCTATGGTGTTAGTGTTGAGAGATTTTGCCTTTGTACTTGAGTACCTGGCGATCTAGTTTATCGACTAAGGTATCAATAGAAGCGTACATATCAGTGTTGGTTGAAGAGGCAAAGATTTCAGTGCCATTCATATGAACAGTTGCTTCAGCTTTTTGGTCTAATTTTTCTACGGTTAAGACGACGTGCACATTATTGATATGATCGAAATGTCGCTCTAGTTTGGCAAATTTAGTATCAACGTATTCGTGTAATGATGAAGTAACGTCTACATGGTGTCCGGTAAGATTAATTTGCATATACATGTTCCTTATAAGGTAAATACGGATAGTGAGTTTTAGAGTAAACTCTTACGTTGATTAGACGGCGGAATAGACAAAGATTCACGATATTTGGCTATGGTACGTCTAGCAACATTAATTCCCTGCTCGGCCAACAATGAGGCCATTTTACTATCACTTAGCGGTTTAGCAGGTATTTCCGCTAAAATGAGTTTTTTAATCAGCGATCGGATCGCAGTGGATGAACATTCTCCACCATTCTCTGTACTGACATGACTTGAGAAGAAATATTTTAATTCAAAAATTCCTCTAGGTGTATGCATATATTTTTGAGTTGTTACCCGTGATATGGTCGACTCATGCATATCTACCGCTTCTGCAATATCATTGAGTACCATAGGGCGCATTGCTTCTGCGCCATGTTCTAAAAAGCCTTGTTGGCGTTGTACAATGCAATTAGATACTTTTAGTAAGGTATCGTTACGTGACTCTAAGCTTTTTATAAACCACTTAGCTTCTTGCAAGTTGGCTCGAATAAACTGTCCGTCACCGCTGGAGGATTTGGTTGTTTTTGTCATTGCCGCGTATTGCTGATTGATCGACAGCTTCGGCGCTGTGTCTGAATTTAATTCTACAATCCAACGACCATTTTTCTTTTCAACGGTAACATCGGGAATGACATATTGATCGTCGCCTTTAATGACGGTATCGCCTGGACGAGGATTTAAACTTTGAATTAAACGCATTACTTCGCGTAATTGATCTTCTTTAAGACGTGTTTTACGCATAAGCTGACGGTAATCACGATTACCCAGTAAATCAATATGTTCGCTGATTATTAATTTACTTTCTTTTAAGAAAGGTGTGTTTAAGTCAAATTGATTTAGCTGAATTAACAAGCAAGCCGCAATAGATGGCGCGGCAACACCGACAGGGTCAAAGACATTAATCCGTTTTAATACCGCTTCTACTTCATCTAGTTCAAGATTTTCAATACCGACACTTTCTAAAATATCTTCAGATGAAACGGTAAGGTAACCAGCATCATCAACGGCTTCAATTATAGCTATGGCGATGGTTCTGTCGGTGTCAGAGAACGGTGTTAATTCCATCTGCCACAATAAGTGATCTTGAATGGAATCGCTAGTTTCACCTTGGTAGGTATAATCTTCACTTGGGCTACTGACTGCACCGGTATTAGATACCCCTGCGCTATAGCTATCTTCCCAAGTTGTGTCGATGTTTAACTCTTCAGGGATGTCATTTTTTTCCATTGCTTCAGTAGTGCTTATTTCATCAATGGATGCAGTGGCATCTTCTGAACCATCAGTGACTTCTTTTGGCGTATCCGTTACGGTTGCTGAAAAAGCCTCTTCTAGGTTATCGGCAGAATTATTATCTGAATCAGACGTTTGGTCTTCGTTAACTTCAAGCAACGGGTTACTTTCAAGAACTTCTTGAATTTCTTGTTGCAGTTCTAACGTTGATAACTGCAAAAGCTTAATCGCTTGTTGCAGTTGCGGCGTCATGGTCAGTTGTTGTCCTATACGGAGTTGCAGAGTTGGTCGCATCTACCTTATGTACATCCTATTCGTTTATTACGCTGATTAACTTTGCTTGCTTATTTATAATTGTTAGCTGTAAGCATAGCTGAAGTTGCCCTTGTCTGTGTTAACTATAACTTGAATTGTTCACCGAGGTATACATCTCTTACCTTTTGATTGGCAAGAATTTGATTAGAATCACCTTCAGCTATGATTTCGCCATGGCTTACTATATAAGCATGCTCACACACATCAAGCGTTTCACGTACGTTATGATCAGTTATCAGTATACCTATACCACGCTCTTTAAGTTGAATAATTATTTTTTTGATATCACCAACCGAAATGGGATCAACACCCGCAAAGGGTTCATCAAGTAATATAAATTGCGGCTCTGCGGCAAGTGCTCGGGCTATTTCTACTCGCCGTCTTTCACCACCAGATAAACTCATACCTAAGTTGTCTTTGATATGGCTGATATTAAACTCTTCTAAAAGGTGTTCTAGCTTTTCTTGTCTGTCTTGTTCATTAAGGCTTTTTCGTGTTTGCAAAATAGCCATGATATTGTCGGTAACAGTCAGTTTTCTAAATATTGAGGCTTCTTGTGGTAAATAGCCGATACCTTTACGAGCACGTTCGTGCATAGGGGCAAGTGTCACATCTTCATTATTAAGTATTATTTTGCCATCATCGTTGGGTACCAGCCCAACAATCATATAAAAAGAAGTTGTTTTACCTGCACCATTTGGCCCTAATAAGCCCACTATTTGGCCAGCGCTAACCGATAAACTAACACTTTTAACCACTTTTTTACTTTTATACGATTTTGATAAACCTTGCGCAATTAACGTTGATTTTGACAAGTTATCGTTATTGATGATCGTAGGATCTGGGTTATTTGTTGTTACTGTCATTCGCTTTCTTTTTTTTAAGTTTAGAGTTATCTTGTTGGGCTTTTATTTGGGCAGGTTGTAAAATAGTGGTAACGTGTTCATCATTATTACTTTGTCCCTCTAACTTTTCGTTTAAGGTGTTGTAAGTGATGATATCACCATTCATTTTACTGCCGGCTTGTTTTACCTGAGCATTTCCTGACACGGTAATAATATATTGTTCGGGTTGATATTTTATTTCATTGGCTTGTAAGCTAATTAAACTGCCATCTTCTAATTGTTGTTTAAAAATAGCCGGCTGGCCTTTTGCCAGATACGTGTCAAACTTCTTACCTGTTTCATCATCCACATTACTATAAACTTGAACGATATCGGCAACAATGGAAATAGAGCCTTGGGTGATGCTAACATCATCTAAATAGCTGGCTATTTTGTTTTTTAAGTCAGCAGACTGACGTTTAGACTTAATGGTTATTTCTTGGTTAAGATCTTTTTTTGCCGCATTGGCAGGTGATGTTAAGCCTAAGATTAGCGAGGTAAGCAGTAGGCCGATAGTGAATTTTTTTATTATCATTAAGGGATTAGCTATTATCTTTTTTATAAATGGTGCGTACATGCTCAGTCAGTGTCATTTGTTTGGTGTTTAAGTCAATTATCAAGCCCGAGCCATACATTGTGAAGTCTTTCCCTTGCACCATCACTGTTTGATCTGAACTGATAATATTAGTATTTAAATCTAACTCTAAATATTTACAATGTATTTCTTGTATCAGACTATTTTCATCGGTAGCGCTTAAGTGTACGCGATGATTCAAAATAACCCTATTGTTTTTATACAGTGTTGCCTCTTTTGCACTAAGTTTCCATGGATAATTTTGCTTTTCAATCGAAGACTTTTTTGACTTAATGCTACTTGTTGGATATAAAATGTAATTTGGTAACTCAAAATGGGTCACTTCAAGTTTAGCGTAATGCTCCATTCGATCAGCGACAACTGAGTGGGATAGTTGCCCTAATTGAGTATAAATATTACTTTTTAGTGCTTCCGCTATAAAATCGGGCGTTAATTCTTTTTCAATACTTTCGCCGGGAATTATTTGGGTGTTACGCCATTCCATAATAGCATAGGCCATGCCGCCTAATAATAGCGTTAATAAAGCTAAAAAATTCAGTCTTGTCATATACTGGCGCCTGTTGCACTATCAAGTGAATTTTGACATTGCATAATTAAATCACACACTTCTCTGACTGCACCAAAACCTCCTTTAGTAAAGGTAGTGTAATCGGCTTTTGCTAACACCATTGGGTGTGCGTCGTGTACGGCAATACCTAAACCCACTTGTATAATACAAGGTAAGTCTGGCATGTCATCACCAATGTAGGCGATTTCGTCAATAGTTAGTTCAAGCTCTTTTGCTAAAGTAAGTAAAGCGGGGAGCTTGTCTTCTTGCCCTTGAATGATGTGTTCAACATTAAGAGCGGCCATACGTTTGGCAACAATGGCTGAGCGTCGGCCAGTAATAATCGCGACAGCGACACCACTACTGCCAAGTGCTTTTATGCCAAAGCCGTCTTTGGTATGAAATGCTTTTAATTCTTCGCCGTCATTGCCTAAGTAGATTCTGCCATCGGAAAAAACGCCGTCTACATCACACACTAAAAGTTTTATTTTTTTAGCATTAACTAGTATGTTTTCGTTCACCATACCGTATAAAGTGTTTGAGCTAGTATTAATTAGGTTGTTCATTAAAGTACTCCTGAGCGAAGTAGATCATGCATATTCATTGCACCAATGGGGTGTTGTTGTTCATCAACAATAATTAAACCATTAATTTTATTTTCTTCCATTATGTTCAGTGCTTGTGCTGCTAACATATTACCTTGCGCGACCATGGGTGAGCTTGTCATAACAGAAGAAATCAGGTCTTGATGAATATCAATTCGCTCATCTAAAATACGGCGTAAGTCACCATCGGTGAATAAACCGACCAATTCTTTATTATCATTAACAATCGCAGTCATACCTAAGCCTTTAAGTGACATTTCTACTAGCGCCTCTTTGATTAGTGCTCGCTCATTTACCATAGGTAAGCGTTCACCTTGATGCATAATATCGTTCAAGCATAATAATAAGCGTTTACCTAAGCTACCTCCAGGGTGTGATAAAGCAAAGTCATCGGCGGTAAAGTCTCGGGCATTAAGTAGAGCAACCGCAAGCGCATCACCCATAACAAGAGAGGCTGTAGTACTTGACGTGGGCGCTAATCCTAATGGACACGCCTCAGTGGATACTTTAACACAAACATGGGTGTCAGCTAGTTTAGCTAAGGTAGAAGTAGTATTTCCTGTCATCGAAATTAGTTTAGCGCCAATGCGTTTAATAACAGGAATAATAGCTAACACTTCACTGGTTTCACCGGAGTTCGAAATAGTTAGCACCACGTCATCTTTAGTGATCATCCCTAAATCACCATGACTCGCTTCGCCTGGGTGAACAAAAAACGCGGGAGTACCGGTGCTGGCCAATGTGGCTGCTATTTTACCGCCGATATGGCCAGATTTACCCATACCAATAACGATTACGCGACCTTTACAGTTAAACATTAACTGGCAGGCTTTCTCAAAACTGTCGTCAATATATTGTAATAACTCAATAATAGCTTGTTGTTCAATGTTAATAACGTTGATGGCAAGTTGTTTAAAATTTTTCATGATATTTCTCTTAGCTAAAAGTTGTCTGGCTAAAAAGTAATATTTGATAAGCAATAAAGCTTATCAATAAGAGTGCGCCTTTTGCGCGAGTTAGTCTAAAGCATCCAGATTTTCGACTAAAACATAATAGAAGTAGTAAGCCTGTAATTGCAATTAGAATAGGGACATCGCGAAAGGAAGCTTCGGGATTTATCTCTCCTGGGGCGATTAAACCGGCGAAAGGCAATACCGCTAATATATTAAAAACATTAGAACCGACAATATTACCCATGGCTAAATCGTCTTCTTTTTTTATGACACTGGCAATACATGCCGCTAATTCGGGTAAACTCGTCCCTAAGGCAATAACCGTTAAACCGATGACTAAATCGCTAATACCATAGGCTTTAGCGATAAATATAGCGGAATCAACCAGGAAATGTGCACTTGAAACCAGCAAGCTAATACCGGCAATAAGCCAAAAAATAGATTTAATGGTACTGGTTGCTTCTGGCACACCTTGCTCAGCTTCAGTTATCATAGGGTCGTCAAGGTTATCTTTTCTCTGCCTTAATGCTTTAATTAAAAAAACGGAAATAAAAGTAAAAAAACCAATCATTAATATCAGACCTTCAAGAAAGCTAAAGAAATTGTCAGAAAGCATCCAGTAGGTAAGTAGTGTTAATATGAGTAACAGGGGCAGTTCTTGTCTAATCGTGGATGAGGAAACAACCAGAGGCTTTATCAAAACGGTCAGCCCAAGTACTAAGGCTATATTGGTAATATTAGAGCCAATGGCATTACCTATAGCTGTATCAGGGTTACCTTGCAGTGAGGCCGCTGCGGCTACCATCATTTCTGGGGCGGATGATCCCATAGCAACGATAGTTAAACCAATAATCATTGGAGAAACGCCAATATTTCTTGCTAAAGAGGAAGCCCCTAAAACAAACTTATCAGCACTCCAAACAAGCACTACAAGGGCAATTAATAAAATAATAACGTGTTCTAACATCTATAACTCCAATTAATATACCAAAAGATTAAAAGACCCTAGTATAAAATATGAGGAATCTTAAGTTATTTGGCACAACAAGTTAAATTGTCGCTGTTTGAGAAGGAAAAACAAAGTAATTAATGCCTTCAAAGAGAAAATAGTTTGAGTTTGTTGTAATTTTATTCATTAGTGGAAAGAAAAACGTAAAAAAGTCGCTCTCTTACATTATCTGACAATTTTTTTACTTTTAATTATTAATTTTTAGTGAACAATGATGAGTGCTCAGGTAAAATCGCTTGTTATTCAGAAGTAAGGCTTTCTGTAATCCTTACTAGTAGTAAATTAACCAACGACATTGATGTTATAAAATGACAGTACCAGTGCTAAAAAACCTAATTGAAATTGAAAACCTCACTTTTAAGCGAGGCGAACGCGTTATTTATAATGATATTAGTTTATCTATTCCCGTTGGAAAAGTGACTGGAATTATGGGGCCAAGTGGTATTGGCAAAACAACACTATTACGTTTAATCGGCGGACAAATTAAACCTGATAGTGGTAAAATTTTATTTTCAGGTAAAGATATTCCTAGTTTGTCTCGTAATGATTTATATGAAACACGCAAACGTATGAGTATGCTCTTTCAAAGTGGCGCTCTTTTTACCGATATGAGTGTTTTTGACAACATCGCATTTCCTATTCGAGAACACAGTAAGCTACCTGAAAAAATTATTGAAAAAATAGTATTAATGAAATTAGAAGCGGTAGGATTGCGTGGTGCACGAGATCTACAACCCACCGAACTTTCTGGGGGAATGGCGCGCCGTGTAGCGCTAGCCCGTGCTATTGCACTTGATCCTGAGTTAATTTTGTATGATGAACCTTTTGCCGGCCAAGATCCTATTTCAATGGGGGTAATTGTTCGTTTAATTCGTTCTCTAAGTGATGCATTAGGGGTAACATCTGTTGTCGTTTCACATGATGTGCCTGAAGTGATGAGTATTGCCGACTATATTTATATTATTGCAGAACAAAAAATCATTGGTCATGGTACGCCTGATCAGATAAGACAAGATAAATCGCCACTGGTGAAGCAGTTTGTGGACGGCGAGGCTGACGGGCCTGTGCCATTTCATTATCCGGCACCGAGTTATCAAAATGAACTCATTAAATTATTACCTACCGCACATAAGCGGGGAAAAGTATAATGTTGCAGTTACAATTATTAGGCCGAAATACCCTAGAGCTGCTTAACGGTTTAGGACGCGCAGTTATTTTGTTGCTTTCTGCTTTGTTGCATAAGCCAAACCCTCGCAAAGGTATCCCGTTATTATTACAGCAACTTTATAATGTTGGTGTAATGTCATTGGTTATCATCGTGGTTTCAGGTGGTTTTATTGGTATGGTGCTAGCATTGCAGGGCTACACTATATTAGTTGATTATGGCGCTGAAGCGAGTTTAGGCCCTATGGTAGCATTATCTTTATTACGTGAATTAGGACCCGTAGTCTCGGCATTATTATTTGCGGGTAGGGCGGGATCAGCACTAACGGCTGAAATTGGTTTAATGAAAGCAACAGAGCAATTGTCTAGTTTAGAAATGATGGCTGTTGATCCTCTACGCCGCATTATAGCCCCACGTTTTTGGGCTGGTTTTATTAGCTTACCCTTATTGGCTGCTATTTTTTCTGCAGTAGGTATTCTGGGTGCACACTTGGTGGGGGTTGATTGGTTAGGTGTTGATGCAGGAACATTTTGGTCTGTTATGCAAAATCAAGTAGACTTCAATAAAGATATTTTAAACGGCATTATTAAAAGTATTATTTTTGCTTTTGTAGTGACTTGGATTGCCGTATATAAAGGTTATGATTGTGTACCTACTTCTGAAGGAATTTCGCGGGCGACTACCTCAACCGTGGTACAATCATCATTATTAGTATTAGCATTAGATTTTATTTTAACGGCATTAATGTTTGCAAGATAAATATAAAATAAATATAAGATAATGGATTTGAATTAATAGTTCCGAGCTAGTGTTAACCGCTTCGAATTTTAGACAATTGATAAGGCGTTTGGAGAAAGACATGATGTCAAAAAAAGTAGAGTTAATGGTAGGTTTTTTTGTTGCTTTAGGTATTGCAGCGTTACTTATGCTGTCACTGAAAGTAGCGAATAGCGGTATTTCAGGTGGTGGAGAAAGTTATAATCTATTTGCCAAATTTGATAATATTGGGGGTTTAAAAGTACGTTCACCAATAAAGGTTGGCGGTGTCGTTGTTGGTCGTGTTAGTAATATATCGCTTGATGACGAATATTATACGCCCGTGGTTACTATGAAAATTTATAGCAAATATAACCGTTTTTCAGAAGCAACATCAGTGGCTATTTTAACTGCAGGCTTACTGGGCGAACAATACATTGGCTTACAACCAGGCTTTATGGATGACTCATTGGAAATTTTACAGCCAGATGATTTTATTGAAGATACTAAGCCAGCTTTAGTACTGGAAGAATTAATAGGACAGTTTTTATTTAGCCAAGGGAGCGGTGATTAGTAATGAAAATGAAGTATTTAAATAAGATAAAGTTAGTTAAGCCATCATTATTGATATTAACTATAGTGGCGAGCTTATTCAGCGTTAGCCTTTATGCGCATGATGCAGCACAAGACGATCAACTATCAGAGGATATAACGCCGTCATCAACAAGTACTGATCGTATTTATGTTGATAAGAAAGATCCTTATTTAATGATTAAAACAGTTGCCGGTAAAACGTTTAAACGTTTTGCTGATGAACAGCAAGCAATTAAAGCTAATCCAAACATGCTCAAAGGCATCGTTCGAGAAGAGCTAATGCCCTATATCAATTATAAATACTCTGCATTTAAAGTGATTGGTAAGCATTTAAAGAAAACGACTGCGGAAGAGCGTAAAAACTTTGTGCCAGTATTTCGAGATTATTTAGTGACCTCGTATGCGCAAGTGTTTACCTTATACGATGGCCAACCTGTTGAATTTTCGCCGGCAAGGAACTTCAGTGATAAAAGAATTGTTGCGGTAAATACCCGTGTCCTTATGCAAGGAAGAGATGATATAGATGTCTCTTTTAAAGTACGTAAAGATAGAAAAACTAATGAGTGGAAAGCATTTGATATGATCGCTGAGGGGGTTAGTTTACTTGACAGTAAACAAGCTGAATTAGGCGGTGTAATTCGTCAAAAGGGACTACCTTATGTGACCGAATTACTGAAGGAAAAAAGTGACCGTGATATAGTGTTTAAAACTAATTCAGCCGCAAATAAGTCGGATTAAGGGGCATTTGAACGTATGGATAAAATAACCTTAAATATCTCTTCTACGGGAACCGAATTTAGTGGTGAGTTAACTCGACATTCTATTATGCAAATAACAAAAAAAAGCATTAAAGCGTTATTTTCATCCTCATCAACTACACTTGATTTAGCACAAATCACACGTATTGATACGGCCGGATTAGCTTGGCTTTTTTATTTATTAGAACAAGCAAGTATTGATAACTGTGATTTATCTTTTGCTAATATACCAACTAAATTAGATAAACTCATTCGCTTAAGCGGCGTTGCAGGCTTTTTGCCTGTTAAATAATAAGATTAAGTGATTAATTAATTCGCTTAATGTAACTAACCAGATAGAGGAACTACTCTTGGAAGTACAAGATATTGAACAACTAATTAACGACGCACTAACGCTTGATGAACTTCAAGTAAAGTTTGATGGTTCACAATGCAGTGTTATAGCAGTAGCTGATATGTTTGCTGACTTATCACGTGTTAAACGTCAACAAGTGGTATTTTCTGCGTTAACCGGCGCGATTAAAGATGGCAGTATTCATGCTGTGACCGTAAAAACCTTCACTACAGCACAGTGGAAGCGTGATAAATTGTTTAATCAATAGTCATTACACTAGCTACTACTATTATTAAGCACGTATGAATATAGTAAACAGTATTCATACGTGCTGGTAATAAACGCAATAACCTTTATTACAGCACAGTGGCAGCCTGACAAATTGTTTAATAGGTAAAGACATGCAATACTGGTCGATAGTCAATTAATTTTATTCATTTATTATAAGTAAGAAGTAAGCCATTTTGGACGCATTTAAAGTTATCGGTGGTAAGCCACTACGTGGTGAAGTCATTATTTCGGGGGCTAAAAACGCCGCACTCCCTATTTTAATGTCAGCACTATTATCAAAAACACCTGTTGTTTTTCGTAATGTACCTCAACTCAATGACATTTTAACCACTGTAAAATTATTAGGTCAGTTAGGTGCTAAAACCCAGTGGCTAAATGATGAAACGATAAGTATAGATGCAAGTAATATTACTGAATGTTGTGCTCCTTATGACTTAGTTAAAACTATGCGCGCTTCTATTCTAGTACTGGGTCCTTTACTTGCCAGAATGGGGCATGCTGAAGTCTCTTTACCTGGAGGCTGTGCTATTGGCGCTCGCCCAGTGAATTTACATATTCAGGGCCTAAAAGCGATGGCTGCTGATATAGATGTTGAAAATGGCTACATTGTGGCTAAGAAAAAAGGTCGTCTTGTCGGTGCCAATATCTTTATGGATATTGTCAGTGTTACGGGGACAGAAAACCTAATGATGGCTGCTGCGTTGGCTGACGGTACGACGGTTATTGAAAATGCTGCGCGAGAGCCTGAAGTGGTTGATTTAGCGAATTGCCTTATTAGTATGGGCGCAAAAATTACCGGAGCAGGTACCAATATTTTAACCATTGAAGGTGTTGAAGAGCTGTGCGGAACTGAATATCGCGTAATGCCTGACAGAATTGAAACGGGAACTTTTCTTGTTGCTGCTGCGGTTACTCAAGGGAAAGTTAGATGTCTAAATACTGATCCTTCAGTGTTAGAAGCGGTATTATCAAAACTAACTGAAGCAGGCGCTGACATTACCACAGGTGAAAATGCTGCAGGGGAAGGATGGATCGAACTGTCTATGACCCAAAAACCAAAAGCCGTTAATGTTAAAACCGCACCACATCCGGCATTTCCTACCGACATGCAGGCACAATTTATGACGTTGAATGTACTAGCAGAAGGTACAGCAACAGTAATTGAAACTATTTTTGAAAATCGTTTTATGCATGTGCCTGAATTACAGCGCATGGGAGCAAATATAGCACTTGAAGGTAATACCGCTATAGTCAGAGGCGTTGACTCACTTAATGGCGCCCAAGTGATGGCAACTGATTTACGTGCTTCAGCAAGTCTAGTGATTGCGGGTTTAGTAGCTAAAACAGCGACACAAGTAGATCGCATTTATCACATTGATCGTGGCTATTTACGTATAGAAGATAAACTACAAGCATTAGGCGCAGATATCACACGTATTAGTATCGACTAAGTATCTGTTCAGCAATTTATCGAAAATAGTACAACCATAACTAATAATAGATTTTTCTATTGTTAATTATGGTTTTTCCATTTTTAATATGGCAAAAATCGAAAAATAAACAGCACATTCTGTTGTCTTCACATTAGAATCCCCCCCGAACTTATTAATTAAAATAACGCTAACTATAATAACTAAAGATAGTCTTAGTTTGCACTTTTGAGGATTCTCCATGCTTTTTACTAACTCGTTAATTACTGATTGCCCAATTCGTCAAAAAATTCGTGAATTTTATCGTATTGATGAAAATATTGCTGTGGATCATATTCTGCCGTTTGCAGAAGTAAATGTTAGTGCTCGAAGTCGTGCTTGGGATCGTGCCCGTAGGATAGTGCTACAAATTCGTCATGATCAGTCAGGCAATGGTGCTATTGATGCCTTATTAAATGAATATTCACTGTCTTCAGAAGAAGGCGTGGTATTAATGTGTTTAGCTGAAGCTTTATTACGTGTGCCTGATAAGCACACACAAGATGCGTTAATACGCGATAAAATCTCTCAAGGTCAATGGAGTACACATTTAGGCTCAAGTGAGTCTCTCTTTGTTAATGCTTCTTCATGGGGGCTATTGATAACTGGATCTATGGTGGATTATGTCGACAAACGTAAACAAGATAAATTTGGTTTATTGAAAAAAACTATTGGCCGACTGGGTGAGCCGGTTATTAGAAAGTCGATGAACTATGCCATGAAAATTATGGGCAAACAGTTTGTGATGGGAGAAACCATTGAGGATGCGACTAAACGTGCGGCAACTAAAGAGCAACAAGGGTACGTATATTCTTATGACATGCTTGGCGAAGGCGCTCGTAATATGGCGGATGCAGAACAATACTTTAAAGCCTACGAAGGTGCTATTAAATCTATCGGTGAGGTGGCCCTAGCATCAGGTAAAAATGATCCCCGTCGAGTCCCTGGCATTTCAGTAAAGCTCTCGGCTATTCACCCACGTTATGAATTTACGAATAAGTCACGGGTAATGGACGAAATTGTCCCCAAATTAAAAGCCTTATGTATGCAAGCTAAGGAATACAATATTGGCCTAACCGTCGACGCAGAAGAGTCTGAACGCTTAGATATCTCTCTTGATATTATTGAAGCGGTCTTTACAGATAGTGATTTAGGCGATTGGCAAGGCTTTGGTATGGCACTGCAAGCGTATCAAAAGCGGGCAATGTTTGTTGTTGAATGGCTTAGAGAACTAACGCTGCGAACTAACCGTCGTATGATGGTGCGTCTAGTAAAAGGCGCTTATTGGGACACAGAGATTAAAAATGCTCAGAAAGACGGTATGACACACTTTCCAGTATTTACTCGAAAATCATCAACGGATGTTTCTTACCATGCTTGCGCTAATAAACTACTCGATTATCGCGACAGTATTTATCCGCAGTTCGCTACTCATAATGCTTATACCGCTGCCACGATCGTTGAGCTAGCAGGTGATGATAAGCAAGGTTATGAATTTCAGTGTTTACATGGAATGGGTGATTCATTATATGATCAAATTGTTTCTGGTAATGGTATCCAGTGCCGCATTTACGCGCCTGTAGGGCATCATGAAGGTTTACTTGCTTACCTAGTACGTCGATTATTAGAAAACGGTGCGAACTCGTCATTTGTTAATGCCATTGTAGATGAATCGCAACCGGTAGAGTCGTTACTTGAAGATCCGGTAGAGAAAACACAGCGTTTGAAGAAAAAATATAATGGGCAAATTATTATGCCCATTGATCTGTACCGTAATGAAAATAAGCTTAACGGTAGTGATGGCTTAGCAAGTAGAGATAACTCTAAGGGAATAGATTTATCTGATATTAATGAAATTACACCATTGAAATCAGCGTTAGATACCTGGTTTGTTGGCCATTTACTTAATAAAAATGAAGTGCCTGAGGGCGCCGATGCGGTAAAAAATCCCGCTAATCATAGTGAAATAATAGGCTTTCATTATCATCACTCTGAAGATGATATGCGAATTATGATAGACAAAGCTGAGAGTGCCTTTGTTTCATGGTCCGAAACACCAGTGAATGAGCGAGCCGATTTGCTCTGCCGTATTGGCGATATTTTAGAGCGTCATATGAATGAGCTAATTGCTCTTTGTATTAAAGAAGCGGGGAAAATTGCGCAAGATGGTATTGATGAAGTACGAGAAGCGGTTGATTTTTGTCGATATTATGCTGCGCGTGCTATTGAATTAAGTGACGATGAACGCATAGAAGCCCGCGGTGTAGTGTTATGTATTAGCCCATGGAATTTCCCGTTGGCAATATTTTTAGGGCAAGTGGCAGCGGCTATTGTTACCGGTAATACGGTCATAGCAAAACCAGCAGAACAAACAGGGTTAATTGCATTACGCGCTATTGAACTTATGCAATCAGTGGGTTTACCTCAAGATGTAGTGCAAGCAGTTATTGCCCAAGGAAGTGTTGTTGGTAAAGTTATTGTGCCAGATGAGCGCGTTTCAGCGGTAATGTTTACTGGCTCTACTGAAACTGGAACCCGAATTTCACAAACCTTAGTGGAGCGTGGTGGTGATCAAGTACCACTTATTGCAGAAACTGGTGGTCAAAACTGCATGATAGTTGACTCAACTGCTTTACCTGAACAGGTAGTAGATGATGTTATCTCATCGGGCTTTCAATCAGCCGGTCAACGGTGTTCAGCATTAAGAGTACTCTTCCTACAAGAAGATATTGCCGATACAGTCATTACCATGCTTAAAGGTGCCTTAGCTGAGTTATATATTGGTGATCCGTCAAAATTAAGTACTGATATTGGCCCTGTAATCGATCAAAAAGCGCTTGATGCCCTTAACGCTCACAGCGACTATATGGAAAAAAATGGTAAGTTATTGTATCAGTGTGCTTTATTTGGTGACAAAAGTGATGCCCAAGAGGGTCACTTCTTCTTTGCCCCGCGCTTGTACGAAATCAGCGATATTGATGTATTAACTAAAGAAGTATTTGGCCCTTGCGTCCATGTTGTTCGTTTCAAAGGCAATGAAATTGAACAAGTCATTGAAAAAGTTAATGGCACAGGATTTGGTTTAACAATGGGTATCCATACGCGTATTGAACACAGAGCCATAGAATTAGCTAAGCTCTCACGTGCGGGTAATGTGTACATAAATCGTAATATGATAGGCGCTATCGTAGGCGTGCAACCTTTTGGTGGCCGAGGACTTTCGGGTACTGGCCCTAAAGCCGGTGGACCAAATTACCTAACACGTTTAGTAAAAGAAAAAGCGACACCCAATGAAGATGAATTTAATTTTTTACCTTCGCAAGCGATTGCGTTAACCGGCGATATTGTCGCTAAGCAAGAAGCTGAACTGTTAATGAATCAGGCAGATAAAGCAGAAAAAACTTGGCGTGTAACTGAGCTGAATACGCGTATTTCTTGTGTTCGCCAATTATTAGCAAAAATTGCTCATGTGGAAATTGTAGATGATTTAGCCGATGATTTAAATCGTACTTTAGCGGCGGCTCGTGGTCAGTTAATTAATATTGAAAAGCGCCTTAAAAAGCCTAAAGTTTTACCCGGTCCTACTGGTGAATCAAATATTATTTATTTGGAAAACAGAGGTGTAATAATCTGTTTTGCCGATGAAAAAGTTAGTTTCCATTTTTGGGTGATTTCATTAGTGACTGCGTTAGCGACGGGTAATAGCGTGATAGCAGTTGTTTATGATTTATTTTATGAAGAGGCGCTAGCGTTTAGAGATAAATTTATATCGACCGGTGCTGATAAAGGCGTATTTCAAGTGGCCAAATTAAGTCATTTGGAAACTATGTTGGCAGACCCTGCTTTAGCGGGCGTCGTGGTGGATAGTAATTGTGACAGAAAACATTATATGAGTGAAAAATTATCACAGCGTAATGGTGCAATATTACCTGTGATTACTTCTGAGTACTTTGACAAGCTAATTCAACGATTACTAACAGAAAAAACTATTAGTATTGATACCACCGCATCGGGTGGAAATACGTCATTAATGACGCTAGTGGAAGAAGAGGAAGGGTAGGTAAAAATATCCTTTATAATCAGTGACAATCAATTCATTTAGTTTGTCACTGATTGTTTAAATACTATAGTGTGAATAGATATTATTAGTGAGGCTATCTCAGCTAGAAAGACAAGTGATACCCACGGTTCTTGAGCTAAATTTAACTTGAAAATATAAGATTGAGGCTTAATCAAAAATTATTGAGTTCGATAATGTTTTAGAGCAGTTTGTGCGCATTACATAAGTTTTTCAACGTGTCAGAATTTTTTACAGTCAGCTAAAGGGCATATTACTGACCTTATAATTAGCTTAATTAATAAAAAAAGTTTGTGTATTATTTTTTGTCAAGAAAGTGCGCTAGCGGAAGCTATGAGTGAGTTAATTGATACTTCGGCTACTAGCCAATAGCTGAGATTAAGCATTAGCAAAACCATGATGATATACAGCGAAATACTAACCAAAATATATAGCATGTCTGTGAGGCAGGTTTAAGCTCATTACAGTCATTTGTTATTAGTCGCTGAAGAGACTATGCCACAATATAGTCTACACTTAATGCATCACTAGGGAATGTGAACAAAAGAAACTAAAATGCAGCAGGCAGGGACAGCCAGCAACGGTGAACGCTTCAAATACCAACGCCATCAACCTGAGCAAACACTACTTTATCAACTTGTTGAACGTCACTATGACGAATTTCAATCGCTGCTTGCGGCACAAGGTACGCCATTGCCGTCCTATGTACAGGCGGAATTCGAAGCATTTCTAACATGTGGTCGCCTTGAACATGTTTTCTTACGGGTGCAATGCGAGCATTGTCATCACGAACGGCTAGTGGTTTTTAGCTGCAAGAAACGCGGTTTTTGTCCAAGCTGTGGTGCTAGACGTATGGCAGACAATGCGGCTTTGCTTATTGGTTTGATGTCATCGCTATAAGGAGATTTTTTTCGTTCACATTATGGATTGATTATATCGGATAGGGTGTTTATATTACTTATACTCACAGTCAATTTAGACTTAATAATTATGCTAGCTCTTAATAATTCGACACGACTATCTTTAGACAAGCTACTTGTCGAGTATCATATTTTTTCTTATGAACAGCCCATCATGATAACATTTTCTCCTGCGGGTTATGTACTTAGTCAGAGTGAGGTTATAAAAGGCAGATCTGCTTGGGCATTTGAATTTTTTAAGAAAATGCAAATCAATATCATCGCTTTTTCTGCTGTTGAAGATGCACACTGGTTTCTAAATGAATCAAGCCAAGTGCATATTGCAGAATTATCACGGCATTTAAAAATTTTCCCAGAGCGCTTAGGTTATGGAGCGAGCATGGGAGCATATGCCGCTTCCCATTATGCTGAACAATTACATTTAGACAGGTTACTTCTCATCACACCAAAAGTAACACCTAAAAGAATTGATACCAAATATGACTTTAATTATTGCAATAGCTTTGATGGTGAAATAACACTGATTTACGATCCCTTTTGTTCCGCTGACAAAGAGTGCGCATTAAATTACCCAAGTAAAACAAATTATTTAAAATTCTATGGTGTTGGCCACCAAGTAATTGAATCTATTAGTCATATAGGTTACTTAAAAGCACTCGTTGTAAACTTTATTTCAGATAAAATCAATACTGATGAGTTTGCCAAACAAAGCCGAAAACGAAAAGAGTTAGAAAGGTATTATAGCTACCTACAAAGAAATCCTACAAAGAAAAATAGCACTAAACGCAAAAGAATTGTTAGTTATTATTTTATACTTTGGAGTTTACAGAATCTTGATAAAGTTTTTCAAAAACATCGAGTAAAGATTAAAAAAAACCTACGAAGAAAAACCAAATTATTCCGCTAGTTGGCCCTGACTGGAACATAGAATCCCATCGTGAAGTTGGTAAAGTCCAAAATTCTTTTTCATTCCAAAACTCAGTACCATCAGTGTAATGTTCGTAACCGGCCCAAACATTATTAACCAAAATATTAAGATTATTATTCTCTGCACTAATTCGTCTAAACACCGCCTTCACTTCAGAATCAATACGGTGATCACATTGAATAGCGATACATTTGCCACCCAATTTACGAACTTCTTCAACTGTTTGATGTATTGTTCCAGAAAGACATGAAGCGGATTTACCTTTCTTGACTGTTCTTCCTGTAATGTATACTGTTGCCCCAGCTTCACCCAAGCTAAGGGCAATCCCTTTTCCTATACCACGACTTGCTCCTGTGACAAGAGCAACTTTACCTTGTAAAGGTTTCATTCAATTTTCCGTTAAAACTAGTCAAAAATATTGGTTTGGTTAAACTATCCAACAATTTAAAATCGCTAAAAACTGACATTAAGCTTTTCAAATGGTTACGTCAACTTTGCGCACTAAGTGACCGTTAATAATTCAGAAGTGACTGGCGGTAATGGTGGCTTTGTTCCCAGTAAGACTTAACAGGTATTGGTACAAAATCATCGACAAGAAACAGCTTTGTTCATCTATGCTGAACGACTGCTATCAGGAAGCTTTTAACGTAATGTGTTTATTCAGCCATGTCCGCTGTAGATCAAAACATACAACTATTTTCAGTTTGAATTCTCAAATGCTAACGTCCGCTATATTCGTATCAAAGTGAACATAAAGCAGCCTAATTTTGATGACTGATTTAGGTCAGCAATTGGCAAAAGCGACGATTAACCAAAATCCCAACAGGTTTAGTTCTTGGCATTAATAAATGTTAGTGCCAATGTTCCCTTGCTGCGCTAAAGCGGAAATAAATATATTTAAGTGTCAGGTTTTTTACAGTCAGAAAGGTTGCAAAAGTGAATATAGTGCTCAATTGATTACTTTTATATTTCAAGGGTCATGATTATCTTGGCATTGGCGATGAACGGTTACTCTATTTGATATTGCTGTTTTATTTTTTTAATGGCCTGTAAGCGTGCTTTTTCCATTGCTTCTTTTATTGCTATTCCTTGTAGACCTTGTTCAACAAACTCTTTAGCATTGACCATCGTTGCTGCTTGCGCAGTGTCTTTTAAGTATTGCTCTTGTGGGTAAGGTTTATTTTCAAAACCAAGGCGGCCAAGAAAATCACTTTTACAAGCGATAAGAAAATCATCAAACTCTTGAGGTTTCCGCCAAACATCTAACTGATTAAAAATTCGTAGCAAGGTGCTAGCTTTTAGTTGAAAAGCTTTATGACAATGCAAATGGTGCTCACATACTTTTAAGGCTAATTGTTTGCAGTAATTAGGTACTCTAAGTTGTTTTGAAATTTTCTCTACTAAGGGCAGACCAGACTTTTCATGTCCGCGATGACTAGGCAAAAGATCGTCTGCGGTTAAGCCTTTACCAAGGTCATGGCATAAAGCGGCAAAGCGAATAGCTGTTTTGTTTTTATTATTAGTGGTAAGTAAAACCGCTTGTTGTAATACCATCATGGTATGAACACCACTACAAATTTCAGGATGCCATTCTGCGGGGTTAGGAACTCCCCATAAAATATCAAGTTCAGGCCATAGTGCTTTCAATGCTTGGCATTGATGTAACACTTCAAAGAATATTTCTGGATGTTGTTCATTGGCGTTATCTTCAACTCCGCCTTCATCACTTTTTTCATCGTTGCCTTCAGACAGGGCACGCTGCATTTCTTGCCAAACACGCTCTGCGCTTAAGGTAGCCAGTTCACCGCTAAGACTAATTTGTGTCATTAAGGCCATTGTTTCGTCTGCGATGGTAAACCCCTCGTTGTGATAACGAGCAGCGAATCGGGCGACACGTAATACCCTTAAGGGATCTTCAATAAAAGCATTACTTACATGGCGCAAAACTCTATTTTCTAAGTCTTTTTGACCATGGTAGGGATCGATAAGTGTACCGTTTTCACTCATTGCTATAGCGTTAACGGTAAGGTCGCGTCGTAACAAATCTTGTTCAATCGTTACATCAGGTGCGGCATAACAATCAAAACCTGTGTAGCCTTGGCCTTGTTTACGTTCAGTGCGAGCTAGCGCGTATTCTTGTTTGGTTTTTGGGTGTAAAAAAACAGGGAAATCTTTGCCTACTTGGATAAAACCTAACGACAACATTTGTTCGACTGTCGCGCCAACAACTAAATAATCGTTATCTTTTACTGTTCGATTTAATAGTTTGTCACGGACAGCGCCACCCACAAGATAAATATCAAGAGTTGATGTGTCTGTTAATGGGTGAGTGGTGTTAGTTGACAATAGAGCCCTCAAGCATTCGCTAAAACATGTGCTAAAATTAATCAAGTTTATCACAATTTTGATTAAGTATGAGCGTAATTCGTAGACATACCTACTGCAAAAGGTTAGTTTCATTAATGCAATTTTTCAACTTTACCTTTGAGTAATAACGCTGTTTTATGTATACAAACTTTTTTTCGTTAAGTGAGTTACCTTTTTCAATCGCCCCCGATCCTAAATACTTATTTATGAGTGATCGACATCGTGAAGCGTTAACACATTTAACCTATGGCTTAGGTTGCTTTAGTGGTAGTAGTAATGGCGGTTTTGTTTTACTAACAGGTGAAGTAGGCACAGGTAAAACCACCGTGAGTCGTTGTTTAATGGCTGACTTACCTGAAAACACACAATTAGCATTCATTTTGAATCCGACGCTATCAAGCCAAGAATTACTCGCAACCATTTGTGATCAACTAAAAATTCGTTATCGTAAAACCGGTGCCACGTTAAAAACATTAACTGATAAAATTTCTGAAAAATTACTAAAGAATCATGCTGATGATATCAATACTGTCTTGATTATTGATGAAGCACAGCATTTAGAGCCGCAAGTATTAGAACAATTACGGCTGTTAACTAATTTAGAAACAGACACCAAAAAATTATTACAAGTGATCCTCATTGGGCAGCCAGAATTACAACAGCTGTTGAAACGTCGTGATTTACGACAATTAGCGCAACGCATTACCGCGCGTTATCACTTATTACCGCTTGATAAACCTGAATTAGCTTTGTATATAAAGCACCGTTTGTCGGTGGCCGACTGTCATAGAGCACTTTTTAATAAAAGTGCTCTTGCTGCGATCCATCAATTGTCGCAGGGTATTCCAAGGTTAATAAATCTGATTTGCCATAGTGCTTTGATGGAGGCATACAATAGTAATAATGCTGTGATTGATAAAAAAATAATTTATAAAGCAGCGAGTAACGCACTAGGAGATGATTTTTTACCGCCTATTTGGTACCAGCATAAAACGTTGCAAGCAGTCTTGATAACTAGCATGCTCTTTGTCGTGTTGATTATTGGCTTTTGGCTTGGACAAAAAGAGCCGTTGTTAGTGTTAAGCAGCGAGCTACCAAATAAAATAGCAAAACAAGAAGTCACGGTTGCGACTAAGCCAGAAAAGTTACAGCAGGTACAACAAGAAAAGTTAGATAATGTACCAGAAGAGAAATTAATACCTTCGAATTCCAGTCATGAGATTATTAGTCCAAGTAAGGTGGTTGTCGCTCCAGTCACAGACGTTATCGTTAAAAAAGAGCGTGAACAAAAAGTGGTTTCAGCTGATCTGAATAAAACTGATACACACACAGATAAAGTAGATGATAACTACCAAATTGAAGCGGTTGAAGGCGTTTCTGAGGACCTATTAGCGCGTTTTCAAGCCGCAATGGATGAAACTAAAGATAAGTCTATTCCTTTACAGCAAGATAAAGCCATGAGTAACGTTGACGGCGAAATTAAAGCACTAACACAAATGCCTGCCTGGGTACAAAATGGTGTGCCTAAGTTAAGCTTTGAGCAGCATATTTATGCGTCAAACGGTGAAGGTTGGGTAAATGTAAATGGCAGAGATCGATATCAAGGGGATATGATCACGCCTGAACTACAATTGAGTAAAATATTGCCACAACAAATTATTTTAACGTACCGCGGCGAAAAGTTTAGTTTACCAGCGCTGACTAATTGGTAGGTGTTAGTGATAAGGCGAGGCACGAGCAGCCGAAGGACAACTCGTAACTCAACACTAGATATTAGTTATCCAGTGTTTCTTATTTATTGCCAGCTTGGCATTTTATTTTCAAAAGCTTCGATGGTTTCTAGCTTGTTTAATGTCCAACCAACACTATCAACGCCTTCTTCTAGGCAGTATTTGTGAAATTCACCTAGTTTAAAAGTAAACGTGATTGTAGTGCCCGTTTCGTTAACAAAAGAAACACTATTGTTAGTTAAATCAACTGTTAATGTGAGCTTTGCATCTTGTGATTGAGTGAATAACTGTTCAATTTCATCTTCACTTAATTGAATAGGTAAAAGACCAATATTAATGCAATTACCGTAAAAAATATCAGCAAAGCTTGATGAAATTATAACTTTAAAACCAAACTCTTCTAATGCCCATGGCGCATGTTCACGACTTGAACCACAGCCAAAATTTTCACGGGTAAGTAAAATACTGGTATTTTTATATTCAGCTTTATTTAAAATAAACTCAGGGTTTGGCTCTGTGCCATTGTGGTCAAGATAGCGTCTATCGTGAAATAAATGCACACCAAAACCAACACGTTCAGTTTTTTGTAAAAATTGCTTTGGAATGATTTGATCGGTATCGACATTAGCGATATCTAATGGCACAACTAAGCCAGTATGTGTGGTAAATTTTTCCATGATGGAACCTTTAATTATTTGCTTGTCATCCTCGATGTGTCTTAATCGGGGATGCAGTTTTTAAATCGAGATTTCGGTTTAAGATACAACCGGAATGACGGTTCTTTTATTTATTTAAATCAACAAAGTGACCTGCGATTGCTGCTGCTGCTGCCATCTCTGGGCTAACTAAGTGAGTACGACTTCCGCGCCCTTGTCGACCTTCAAAGTTACGATTACTGGTTGAGGCACAACGATCACCTTCTTCTAGCACATCGTCATTCATGCCTAAACACATAGAGCAACCGGGTAGGCGCCATTCAAAACCGGCATCAGTAAATGTTTTATCTAAACCTTCATTCTCGGCTTGTGCTTTAACTCTATATGAGCCAGGGACAATAATCGCATCTATTGAGCTTTGCACACGTTGGCCTTTGGCGGTGTAATCTTTAACAACACTTGCTGCCGCTCTAAGATCTTCAATACGTGAGTTAGTACAAGAACCGATAAAAACTTTGTTAACGCTAATATCAGTAATTTTAGTACCGGCAACCAAGTCCATATAAGCTAAAGCGCTGATACATGACTCTTTCTCTGTTGGGTCATTAAAATCATCAGGTGAAGGAACAATTCCATCGATACTGGTAACTTGTCCTGGGTTAGTCCCCCAAGTTACCTGCGCTTTAATGTCTTTCGCTTCAAGTGTTATAATACTATCAAATACGGCGTCATCATCTGATTTTAGCTGTTTCCAGTCATTAATCGCTTGTTGCCAAACATCAGCTTTTGGTGTGTATTCTCTACCTTCAACATAATCAAAAGTGGTTTGATCAGGCGCAACTAAGCCAGCTTTAGCGCCAAATTCGATACTCATGTTACATACCGTCATGCGCTCTTCCATGCTTAATGCTTCAATCGCTTCACCGCAATATTCAACTACGAAGCCAGTAGCGCCAGCGCTGCCAGTTTTACCTATAATGGCAAGAATAATATCTTTTGCGCTAATGCCTTTGCCCACATGGCCTTTTACTTCTATCTTCATGGTTTTAGCTTTAGTTTGACGCAAGGTTTGCGTCGCAAAAACATGTTCAACTTCAGACGTACCAATACCAAATGCTAATGCACCAAATGCGCCGTGAGTGGCGGTATGAGAATCGCCACAAACAATGATAGTGCCAGGTAACGTTAAACCAAGTTCAGGGCCCATAACATGAGCAATACCTTGGTTTTTATGACCCATACCAAATAGTTCAATGCCAAAGTCTTTACAATTTTTTTCTAGCGCGCGTAATTGATTAGCAGCACCTTCACCTGCGGCATCTATTTTGATAGAGCGAGTTGAAATATTGTGATCCATTGTCGCTATTGTACGTTCAGGGTGACGTACAGGGCGATTATGAAAACGTAAATTGGCAAAGGCTTGCGGTGAGGTCACTTCGTGAATCAAATGACGGTCAACGTAAAGCAAGGGTGTTTCACTTGCTTTTTCTTCTACTAAATGCGTTTGCCATAATTTTTCATATAATGTTTGCGGTGCAGTATCGGTTGTCATGTTAAGCGCTCTCTTTATTCTGGGCCGTAATGTGTTTACAGATATAGTCACCAACTTCGCTGGTGGTTTTTGCATTTTTTCTTTCATTTACTGGTAATAAATCAGCCGTTAATATGCCGTTGTCTAAAGCGCTAGCTACAGCATCTTCAATGGCTTGTGCAGCAGCTCCTTCATTTAAACTAAAGCGTAACATTAGTGCGGCCGATAAAATTTGTGCTACAGGGTTAGCAATGCCCATACCGGCAATGTCTGGTGCACTGCCGCCAGCAGGTTCATACATACCAAAGCCTTGTTCATTTAAACTAGCTGAAGGTAATAGGCCCATAGAGCCGGTGATCATCGCGCAGATATCAGATAATATGTCGCCAAATAAATTCGGGCATAACATGACATCAAACTGGTTCGGATCACGCACTAATTGCATTGCGGCGTTATCTACGTATAAATGCTCTAATTCAATTTCTGGATACTCAACAGCGACTTCTTCAACCACTTGGCGCCATAATTGACTGGTCGCTAAAACATTGGCTTTATCTACCGAGGTTACTTTGTTGTTACGTTTTTGTGCGGCTTGAAAGGCTAGGTGAGCAATACGTTTGATTTCACGGCGTGAATAAAACATTGAATCGAAACCTGTTTCTTCTTCACCTTCACCTTTTCGACCTTTTGGCTCGCCAAAGTATATGTCGCCCGCTAATTCGCGAATAATTAATACATCAAAGCCTTGTTCTGAAATGTCACTACGCAATGTTGATAATGATGATAATGCCGGTTGTAAAGTTGCTGGGCGCATATTACAAAATAAATCAAAATGGCCGCGTAAGCCTAAAAGTGCACAGCGCTCTGGCTGCTCAGTAGGTGGTAAATCAGCCCATTTAGGACCGCCGACAGAGCCAAATAAAATAGCATCACTGGCTTCACAGCCTGACATAGTTGAAGCGGGAAGGGCATTGCCGTGGTTATCAATGGCAGCGCCACCAATATCATAATCTTTAGTGTTAATTTCTAACTTAAATTTCGCTGAAATAGCCGTTAACACTTTTTTAGCTTCAACCATTACTTCAGGGCCGATACCATCACCGGCTAAAATTGCTATGTTGGACATGTTATTCTTACCTTTAAATATCTTATAAAAACGTGATCTTTGAGCTAATACGTTGAAAATCACGCTATGCTAATTTGTTATGTTTTTTGGCTTATTTCTAGCTTGCTTTTGTTTGTTTCAATTGTGCAATGGTCATAGCGCGGCGGATACTATTTAAAGCATGAATAAGTGCTTGTCCTGATGCTTCAATTACATCGGTTTCTAAACCGTAACCGTGGAAGTTTCGACCTTGCCACGTAATAACTAAATCGGCTTGACCTAAACCATCTTCACCTGAACCTTTATTTGATATTTTATAATCACTTACGTCAAAATCAATGTCAGCAATTTGCTTAATTGCTTGATATAAAGCATCAACGGGTCCATTACCTGTAGCGGCGTGAATTTTACTTTCGGTTTCATCACCAGAGATTAATTTAATACTCGCAGTAGCAAAATCACCATCACCACATTGCACTTTTATATTTTCCAAGCGGTAATAATCTTTCAAATCTTTTTGTTGTAATTTAAATACCAAGGCTTCTAAATCATCATCGAATACTTGGCCTTTTTTATCAGCTAACGCTAAAAAGTCAGCGTAAAGTTCTTCGATATCATAATCATTCTCTTTATAACCTAAACTTTCCATGCGATGTTTAATTACATGTCGACCACTGCGTGAGGTTAGGTTTAATTTGGTTTTAGCAATGCCGACACTTTCAGGCGTCATTATTTCATAAGTATTGCTGGCTTTTAACATGCCGTCTTGATGAATACCTGATGAGTGGCTAAAGGCATTACCGCCAACAATCGCTTTATTTAATTGCACAGGCATATTGCATAGCGTACTAACCAACTTAGAGGTACGCGCAATCTCTTGATGATTAATATGCGTATTTACGCCTAATAACGCTTGTCGAGTTTGCATGATCATTGCGACTTCTTCTAAAGAACAATTACCCGCACGCTCACCAATACCATTAATAGTACATTCAATTTGTCGAGCACCCGCTTGTACGGCTGCCATCGAGTTCGCTACCGCCAACCCTAAGTCGTTATGACAGTGTACTGAAATAATCGCTTTATCAATATTAGGTACGCGGTTAAATAAGTCGGTAATAATGCCCTGAAATTCAAATGGTAAAGTGTAACCGACTGTATCTGGAATATTTACGGTCGTTGCGCCAGCATCAATGGCGGCTTCAACCATACGACATAAATTATCAATGGGTGTACGACCTGCATCTTCACAAGAAAATTCTACATCATCAGTAAACCTACGTGCATATTTTACCGCGTGCACAGCCATTGCTTGCACATCAGCAAACTCTTTTTTCAGTTTTTGCTGTACATGAACATCGGACGTAGAAATAAAAGTATGGATGCGAAATTGATCAGCGACTTTTAATGCTTGTGCGCAGGCATCAATATCCGCTTCAACGGCGCGCGCTAAACCACAAACGCGGGCATTTTTAATTGTACGGGCAATTTGCTGTACAGACTCAAAGTCACCGGGTGACGATACAGGAAAACCAACTTCCATAATATCAACGCCTAAACGTTCAAGTGATAGGGCTATTTGTAATTTTTCATGTACTGATAAGCTAGCGTTAAGTGCTTGCTCGCCATCGCGTAAGGTGGTGTCAAAAATAATGACATTGTCATTTGATGCTGCTTTATTACTCATGTGCTTATCCTTTATATGCCTAGTTGTTGTTTACTAATAGTTGCTAAAACTAACAAACGCATAGACGTAAAAAAACCCGCGTTAGTTAGCGCAGGTTTCATTTGAATATCTTATTTTTTATCTCTAATAAATGAAGTAATTAAATAAGCAATAAAACCTAACCGCGCATTATGAGTGCGAGGAAGAGGTTGAGTGTGTTGTGCTTAATTGGCTTAATCATCTTATTAGTTAAAACTTGTTCAAAAAATTATCATGTGTCTATTAATAGCGCATATACTCTAACACTGTCAAATGAAATATTATTAAGTCCTAGATAAAATAGTTATATATCGCCTAATATTACAGGTTATATTCAACCATAAAAGACGCATTTACATCTGTTTCATTACTAATGTCATTATCAAAAGTTGAATGGCTTACCTCTGCTGCTAACGTAAAACGCCAGTTTTTATAATCATGCAAAACACTGCTTGATATCATCCAAACTTGTTCAGCAATGCTAGTTACTGTATTACCAATGATAGGATTGTCAGGAGCTTTGTCACTATTATCATAATTGAGGTCTAAATACCGTACTTTTGTGGTGAGTCGAGTATTTATGCCAAGTTGGGAAATTGCACCTAGCACATAAGTTTTCGCATCATTTTCATAAGTGCTGCCAACAGTACGGCCATTATAACGCATCCCTGTGGCATAACTTGAGTGCTCGTAATAGCAATCACCAATATTATCTCTTTCTCCACAATCAGCTAAGCTATCGGCTAATTCGATAAAAACCGTACTTGGCTTACCAAAAAGCGCTAAATGTGCGTCAAAGCCAACTTGTGGTTGTGCTTTTGTAATATAGTTAAATGCGCCCTCACTACCATCTTCGGCAAATTTTTGTCCGTAAAAACTCATTGGTGTATTAAATAAGTTAAAACTGTAACGTAAGTCATAGCCTGCTTGTTGATTGGCAGGGTTTTTAGTATTCCCATCACAAACTACATCGTCAATACCGCAGTTGCTTTTACCAAGAAGTATATCACCAAAAGTTGATAAACTTTGAGAGCGGCCAGCGCCTCCCCATTGTGCTAAGCGAGTCATACCAAATTCTAAATTTTCAAACGGTTTTAAATTTAGTCTAAACCCCCACAGTAAAGTGTTTTTAATTACACGCTCATCATCCATTCGGCCCATAAAACTAGTAACTGTCCAGGGGATAGAAAATTCAGTAAAAGGTACAATAAACGGTTCGGCTGATTTCCGTGAAATCGCCAGTGCAGTAATTGGGCGAGCATTATTGGTTAAACTTAAGCTTGTATCCCACGTTGGACCATACCAACGATTTTGACGACCAAAAGAAACTACCCAATTACCAACAAATGCAGCAATGTAGCTTTCATCAAAACGAGTATTATCGCCATCAACAGGGTTCTGCGTATAACTCGGTGCAAACTTAACCGCAAAATTTTCGAACAATATACTTGAATGGACACTGAAACTGTTTTTATCGCTAACTTGATCACCAAAGCTAGTAAAACGTTTGTTTTCAATGCCAACTTGGGCTTTTAAACGCGTTTGGTTACGATTGGCTAGCTTAAATTGATGATTAATATAATGATAAGCACTTTGCTGATTTGAACTTAAATTAGTGAGCTCGATTTTTTTTATATCACGAATAATATCATGCCACATTAGTGGATAAGTGGTTACTGGCGTAATGATATGGCCAGTATCAGCAAGTAGTTGAATGTTAGCTTTTAAGTAAATGTCTGACGCGTCTATCCAAGGTTCAGCTAGAGAATGTGTGCTTAAGGTGATACCTGCGGTTAAAATTAGGGCTGTTAAGAGTGATTTAGAAGATAACATGCTAGGAAATATCCATTCAATAGTTTTACAATTCCATCTGATTTTATCAAGAAAAGTATATGTTAATGCAGAAAAACTAAATTATACGTGTTTTCATCGTTGTTATATAGGGTAAAATGGTGAGAATCAATACCAATTGAAGTAATGAATTGACTAATTAATTACTTCAATTGGTATGAAATGTCTTTATTTTATTCGATAAGTTGAATGTTTCATGTCTGCAAAACGTTATTTGTTTTATATTTCTCAAAATTACTCTTATGCTATTTTACGGCCTCTGCAAAATATTATTTTAGCCAGAGGTGATCAAGCTGCTTGGTTTTTAGAGGGCAAAGAAGTGAATGCGAGTTATTTATTGGCAAATGAAGTACGGCTTAATTCTGTAAGCGCAGTGCAACAATACCAAGCCGATGTGGTATTTATTCCGGGAAATGTTGTGCCTGATTTTATTTCAGGAATTAAAGTGGGTGTGTTTCATGGATTTAATTCTGGAAAATTAAATAGACGTGGTTTTGAAGATCACTTTAATATTCGGGGATGTTTTGATTTATATTGTACCCAAGGGCCAAATACTACCTTACCTTTTATTGAGCTTGCAGAGCAACATCAACACTTTTCAGTAAAGCAAACAGGTTGGCCAGCTTTAGATCCTTTATTTGATTTAACCAAGGTTAGTAAAAACACTAAGCCAACAATTTTAATGTGTTCTACTTTCTCTAGAGCATTGACTTGTGCACCTCATTTATTTGAAACAGTCAAACGTTTAAGTCAAAATGACAAATGGCAATGGCTGATACAGTTTCATCCTAAAATGCCAAAAGATGTCGTTGAGCAATATAAACGCCTTGAAAGTGAAAACTTATCCTTTATTGAAACTGACAATGTTATTCCCTTATTACAACAAGCAGATGTAATGGTGTGTGATACCTCATCTGTATTAATGATGTTCTTAATGTTGAATAAGCCAGTTGTTACTTTTAATAATATTTCACCTAAAAATTATATGGTTAATATTCATGATGAAAATAAATTAGAAGAAAGCATTGAATATGCACTTTCTTATCCTGTTGAGTTAAAAGCTAAAGTTGAATGCTTTATTAGTAATACTCATCCTTATGTTGATGGATTATCCGCGCAACGAGTATTATCAGCTGCTGATGAGCTATTAGAGGGAGATAATGTAGCGAAAAAAAGCAAACCACTTAATTTATTGAGACGCCTTAAAATGCGTAAGAAATTAAATTATTGGTGGTTTTAGATCCTTACAAGTGTCAGGGGGAACTCGTTGTTATATTTTATTATTTAGCTAATATTACCTCTTTAAAGTACTGCTCCATAATAGTAACTGTTTTGTGGTGAGACATTTTATCTTTGATGATTGCGGTTGCATTATTAGCAAGCTTTGCCAATGTTTTTCTATCTTGATAAAGCATTCTAATTTTATCTGCAATGGCTGAGGCGTTACCAATGGGTACAAGATAACCATTAAAGCCATTTTCAATAGTCTCAACTACACCATCATTGGCTGAAGATACCACAGGGGTACCATTAGATAATGACTCTAATACGGTTCTTGTTAATCCTTCTTTACTTAGGGAGGGGAGGATTAAAAGGTCACAGGCTTTGGCTATCGCGGGAACATCATTACGAAACCCGGTTAAAATGATACGCTCGCTCATACCCGAGTTTTGTATTTGAGTAATAAAAGGCTCACGCTGTAATTTGTCACCAACTAAAATTATTTTCAATTCTTTAATATCACTAAGCTCTTTGGCAGCATCAAGTAATATATGCGTTCCCTTATGAGGTCTTGGGCTACCAACACACAATATATTGAATTGTTCATCATTACTGCCAAGTGTTGTTAAATCAACAGCAGGGTCTTGATACCAATTCAAATCGTGGCCTTTATAAATAGTTTTTACATTAGCTCTTATTGACTTCCTGACTTTGCTTTTTACATTAATGGTAACGGCACTAGAAACACAAATTACGCCATTAATTCTTGGGTGAAGCATGCAAAGATAATTACTGAGATCGGTTTTATACATGCCGCCCGAGGTGCCACGATAAGCGATCATTTTTGCCCTGGTACCAATACAACCAAAAGCGGCGTTAGGAATACCTTTTGATTCAGTTGCATAGACAATATCAATATCATGCTGTTTGATATACTGATGAATTTGCTTAATTACCGCCCCACTGTATTTTTTAAGTGACGCTAATTCAATGATCGTTATATTGAATTTTTTATATTCTTCAATGTAGGCGTTGGTCATGCAGGTCATGATAGTAATATCATGCCCTAATTTCGCTAAACCAATATAACATTCAGCTTCGGGACGAACAGCGTTGTATGAACGCCCTCTATTTGGAATGACTAATATTTTCATCAAGCTCTTACTAGCTCCAACTGTCCATTGAGCTTTTACGGCGAGCAAAAATTCTGGGTACAATCAAGCCTAAAAATAAACCGATAACTAAGACTATTGCGCCATTATAAAAACGTTGCGTTAGAATTTTGGTATCTTGATCTTTCACTTTACTCAGGGTCATTTTAAGTTGTTGTTCAGCTTGTTTTAATTGAGTTAACAGTTCATTTTTATCTTTAGTCAGTATTTCCACAGAACTTCTTAATTGATTAACCTCACCGTCAAGCTGACTAGTGTAATCACTACTATTGGCTATTTTGCCATTAAGCTCTGCAACAATATAACGCAAACCAGGTTTAGTGGTGAGGTATTTTGTTTCTACCCAGGTATTGCGATTTTTATCATCAATAATTTCACTATAGCCTTTCTCTGATTTACCGGTTGTTTTTATCTCTGAACCGGCATTAATTGTGCCTAATATGCGGTAATTTGTACCAGGACCTGTGTGCATGTATATCGATAGTTCATCAATAATATAACCTTGTTTATTTTTTGATGAACTATTTTCTTGTGCTTGTGCTTGAGCAGATATAACTGCACAAAGTAAAATGGTAAAGCTGACAAGTATTTGTCTAAATTTTTGTTTTACGGTCTGAGAAGAAACTTTCATGAAACAACCACTGGATAAATAAACTATTTAAACTCAGATGTTATGTGTTTGGCGCTTTGATAGCAAGTTAAGATTGAGTATCTAGTCTAACAGCGTGTATGCTGTTAACGATCAAATCACCTAATCAAATTGAAGCTTACTAAAATGACCACAGAGATAGAACTTAAATACCTAATACCAGCAAATCATAACGATAATGATTTAGTAGTTGATAAAATTACCGCACTGCTAAACGCACAAAATATTACTTTTACACTGGATAAAAAGCAGCTCAGCAATAGCTATTTTGATAATAACGACTTAGCGCTAAGAAAAATGGATATAGGACTAAGGATAAGAGGAGTTGACCAAGCTTATGAACAAACAATTAAAACCGCAGGGAAAGTGGTTGGTTGTTTGCACCAGAGGCCAGAATACAATGTTGCTCTTGAAGGTAACCACTTAGACTTATCCTTATTTCCAGAGCATATTTGGCCAGAACATGTTGATGTACTAATACTACAAAAAAGTATGCAGGTGATTTTTAATACAAACTTTTTTCGTCAAACGTGGTTAATTACTCAAGAAAGTAGTGTTATTGAATTAGCGCTTGATCGAGGTGAAATTTCTATCGATTCTAATGTTGATACACTGGCGATAAATGAACTGGAAATAGAATTAGTTAGCGGCGATGAGCAAGCGTTATTTGCCTTAGCAGAACAGTTAGTGACCGTTGTTCAAATGAAGCCGGGTAAGTTAAGTAAAGCGGCTCGAGGTTATGCTTTATATCATCAAAGAGACGGCTCGTAGTGTCTATCTATAATAAGCTTTTAAATCATATAACTTATTTTGTCTTGCTCTCTTTTTTTTTAGCTAGCCAGTTAACTTATGCCACAGAATATGATTTACCAGCAAAAGACTTTCGACTTATCGGGGTTGATCAAAACCATAAAGTTAAAAAAGGAGATTATTTTCAAAAGATTGCAGAGCAGTATAATGTTGGCTTTCTCGCACTAATGGCAGCAAATCCTGATATTGATCCCTTTCTACCCGAACTTGATAGTGACATTGTTATTCCTAGCGCGATGTTATTGCCTTATGTAAAACGTGAAGGTATTGTCATTAATTTACCTGAATTACGTTTGTATTATTTTTTACCACAAAAAAATAAAGTACATGTATTCCCTGTTGGTATTGGTAGAGAAGGTTTGGCTACGCCAAAAGCAACGAGCTATATTAGCAGTAAAAGAAAAGATCCAACTTGGCGGCCAACAATCGCTATGCGTCAGCGATATTTTGCAGAACACGGTAAAGAAATGTTAAAAGAAATTGCTGCAGGCCCCAATAATCCCTTTGGTAAATATGCTTTGAGATTAGGAAAAAGTGAATATTTAATTCATGGTACTAATCAGCGTTTTGGTATTGGCATGCGTGCGAGTTCAGGTTGTATTCGTATGTTTGACGACGACATTAAATGGTTGTTTGAAAATATCCCATTAAATACTAAGGTACGTATTATTGAACAGCCGATAAAAATGTCTTATGAAAGTGGTGGTAGACGTTATATTGAAGTACATTCACCATTAACTGTCGAAAATGTTGTTCAGAAAAGTATCATTACGTCAGCGGTAAAAAGCTTTGTTGGTAAAGATGAGATTTTATGGCAGCAATTAACCCCTATGTTTGATAAACCCCAGGGGATAATTGTTGATTTAGGGCTGTAGTTACTTACTTTTTATAAGAAGCAACAACATTGTCAATGCGCTCATTGGCTTTCGCGGCATTTTCAACAGCTTGCTCTGCTACCATTTTAGTTGCTTTGGCTTCTTCGCTCGTCGCTTGCTGCTGTGAACTAAGCGCTGAAACTTCGCTTGATAATGTGTCAACTTTATTTGATAAACTGGCAATGCTGGCCTCTAAGCCTTCAGTATTTGCACAAGCAGTTAAGCCTAATGCAAAACTAACAGTAAGCATGTTTTTTATAAGTGATTTTTGTTTTAACATAGTGATATCCCTAGTGTTGTGTTTTTGATGTTCAATCAGAGTATGACACACCTACATTGTTTTACAAAAATCAATTTTAAGGTGTTTATTTGTTGTCACTTAGGTTGACCGATTCAATGAGCTCTTCCATTAACTTTCTCTTGATATCAAGTTGTTGTTTAGCCTCTAAACCATATTTATCCGCTAATAACTGATAATCACTTAGTGCTAAACTGACAGTTAGCCGAGGGCGTTTTGGCCGTTTATTAATGGGTAACCCTAAAATATCACGAATTTGATCTGATGGGCTAAGTCCTGCGTCAAGTGCTTGTTTTCTAATATATAACTGAATTTTTTCATCCATATCAAATGCAACTTGTACCGCTTTTATTGCTTTGACCGAAGACTGCCATTTATCAGGGATTTTTCTATCTTTTATTGTCGGGATAGATGAAGTATTAGCTTTTGTCATATTATTTCCTAGTTCCTAACTCGCCGGGTACATATCAATAATATCAGTTAAGGGTCTAAATAAGGTTAAAAACACATCAGTATCACCATCTTGCCACACTTCAACATCTACGCCTTTACTTTGATCTTCATTATATAATGTGTATAGTTCAAGTTGTTCACCAGAGCCTTCACCTTCATAGGCTGAGAGCTCTTCACTGCGATGATCTTTTCGATGAAAGTAACCCACTTTTGCAAAAATGTTTTGCTGGTATTGTTCACTACTCCAAGTTGAAGTGACGTCATTATCAGCTTGGCGGTTTAAAAAGGCTTCACCGGGTTCATCAAATATTTGTGAAAAGTCATCTAGATCGAATAACGATTCAACATCTTCATGTTCGATTTTTAATGAAAACTTTAGCTCGGTGGTGTCATCAATTTCTAAAGATAAAAATATAGCGAGTTCATCATTACCCTGCAACGACCATTCAGTTTGTGTATTTTGTTCGTATTCATAGCTATTAACCGCGGTCACTTGAAACTGTTGACCTTGTAATACTTGAGGTAGTGCAAAACTATCTGTTAATACAATAATATCACCCACTAAAAGTTGGTTAACGTGAGTTAATTTCCGTTGAGTTTGTGCTTCTTTGTTAAATATTTTCTTAAAAAAACTCATCATTATCTCTATTTACGAATTATTACTATTGGTATTAATAATGGCAAAAAACAGTCGCGAGTTAGGGATAACTCGCGATTGAATAGCTCACTATGTTAATTACTTCTGTTTCGCTTTAATGCGATCAAGTACTGAGTTGGCGCTGTTTTCTTGCGAGCCTATACCCGCAGCTTTTAACTGTGCGGTTAATGATGAATCAGAGTTCTCAGATTCAAGTATTTCAGCTGCTTTCATTTTATCATCAAACTTCTGTTGTTTGGCTTTGATACGCTCTAACGAATCTTTAGCACTTAACAATTTTGAATTACTTGATGAAAAATTATCCGTAATCGCAGACGTCGCTTTTTGTACGCTTTCTGTGGTTTTTACCATAGATAGCTGACGTTTATGCTCGGTTACTTGGCGCTCACTTTTCTTTACTAATTCTTTAAGCCTATCCGCATTGCCACTAAAACTATTAAGTGCTTGTTCTTGGGCAGCTAAATCAGTCTCTAAGATAGAGATTTTTTCAGCAACGGCAAGCGCTAATGTTTCATCGCCTTTTTCTAAGGCTTGAGCAACATAACCTTCATGCTCAGATATTTCGCGCTGTAAACGGGTCACTTCACGATTTGCAGACATTTGCTCAGCCATTACGCCAGTTAAATCGCGTTTAGCTTTGGTTAGGTGATTTTCTGCATCTCGAATTTCTTGTTCAAAAATTCGGGTCGCATTGGCATCAATAATTGCTTCGCCAGCTTCAGAGGCACCACCACGAATCGCGGTCATAATCTTTTTAAATATACTCATTTTTTCTCTCCTAATAAGATGATATTTACGCTTGATTTTCTGTGTCGTAATAGATTACGGTTTACAGTAAGTAGTCACTCATATCATCAATTACTTCTATGGCGTTATTACTTAATACAGCCAGTTCATGCTCAATATCTTCAAAGGTTGAATTGATAGATAAGGCACCAAAAACTACATATTTATCACCAATTTTTGAAAAAGATGATAATGGCATGGGGATGTTCATTTCCAACATGCTTTCGTGCATAGTATTTACACAGTCAGTTTTTACTTCATCAGCTCCCCACAGATAACTAATACACAAAACTTGGTCATCGGTTACTGATAAAAAGATGGGTAATTCTTCTCGACCCAAAAGCGTTATTTGCAGTACATCGACTTCACCAGATATTGGTTGACAGTCAAAGTCCATTCCTGTTTCAGAGTTATCGGCCAAGCTGTTTAAATGATCGGCTATAGTATGAATATTCATGTACTTCCTATCCTTATCAAAATATACAAATGACATAATATGTCATCGGGGTTAAATTTAGCATCTTGACATATTATGTCAAGTGTTTTTTTACTTAAGGCTTCTTTTCTTAATCTTAACACTGATTATATGTAATTTATTTAATTAATCCCTTGCTGAGTTTGCCATGCTTTTTGGTGTAATTGATAAAGCGTATGGCTACCTAAAATATTGATATCTATGCTTTCTTTATCGCTATAGAAATCATTAGGGAAAATAAAAGCTGATTTCAATATGTCTATATTGAGCCAACTATGCTTTACCGGCAACTGTTTTAAATTATTTAGTCTGGCTAGTGGGCTTTTCCCTATTTTTGCTCCAATAGTCCAGCCCCATTCGCCAAAGCTTGGTACATTGTCATGATATTGTTGCACATGGGCAAAGTTTGCAGCACGTAATGTTTTGCCAATAGAGATAAATGAATCTTTTGCATGGTAAGGGCTGGTTGACTGAATGGCAATTAAGCCATCTCCGGATAGTAGTTGTTTTAACCTAGCGTAAAAATTAACGGTATACAGTTTATTGAGATCGGGATGGCTAGGATCAGGAAGATCGACAATAATAGCATCAAATACTTGTCCTTCTTTAAGCAGTTTATTAATAGTTATAAAAGCATCGCTACGAAAAATAGTGACTCGTTTATCTTGTAAACTATTTTTATTTAAGTAGCTTATTTTTCTAGCTAAGTTGGCATTGAGATGTTTTTCTGGCGTTTGAAATATATCAATTAACTCGCTATCTAAGTCAATCAAGGTCACCGCTTTTGGCCCATATCTCAATACATCTCGCAGTGCTAAGCCATCGCCACCACCAATAATAAGTATATTATCATGACGAGCTGAACCCGCTAAGACAGGTGCTACTAGGTAGTCATGATAAATATGTTCATCAATAGATGAGAACTGTAAACGGCCATTAATATAAAAATTGATGATGCTAGCTTCTGTTTCGTCAGCGCTAACACCTAAATAGCGTTCAGTGAAAGTAAGTTGCTGATAATTCGTTTTTTGAACGTGTACTACTTTGTCTAAATACAGCAGGCTATTCATTTGATTTAACCAATGATTACCGTACTTAAACATCAATATGATAATCAAGGCTAATATTAGATGTAAACCAAGAAAGGTTTTACGCCAGGTTAGTTTATGCCAATAGCGTAGAATAAAAAAAGCGCCCGCGATCAGGTTTAAGCTAGCCGTTAATGCAGCCGCTTTACTGATATCTATGCTGAGTAAAAAAATCACCCAAATAGCAGCACCAATGCCGGCACCAATATAGTCTGCACCATAAATGGTACCTAGATTATTTTCGAGGTGTTGACCGTGTATTTCTTCACGAATTCTGGCAATGAGTGGAATTTCCATGCCAATAAGAAAACCTAATACCACACCAAAAAAATAAGGACTTTTGATAGCGATAAAACTTAATTGCTTAAATATCCCTCCTTTAGGAAGCATATCAGGAGGCAGGGCAAACATATCGGCAATTATGTGCGGTAATATTTGAGTGATGGCAATGAGGCCACCAATGATTAAAATTGCACTGGCACCGAGTAACGCAATTAATAATTCTAAATAGACAAAGCCATTGAAGGCACAACGCACTTTACGCGCGGCAAAAGCACCTACGCCCATTGATACTATCATTAAACCTATCATGGTATAGATGGTGCTTTCCATTACGCCAAGTACACGGCCAGCGTAATGAGAAAGAAGATATTCGTAAATTAAACCACAACCGGCTAGGACCGCCATAGTTAAAATTAGTAAGGTGTCGTCAATAAGGCGGGAATTTTTTGAGGGCATAAAAGCTATATATTCTGTAGTTACGAGTTATTGGTTACTATTTTTGGGTTTAGAGTTAAGTCACTCTAAACCCAAAGGGTAGGTTTTGCTTTATGCCATTAATGCAGTCAAGATCAAGGCGATTGAAATACTCGTGGCCATTTCAATACTGGCGACGCCAATATTATGTTGCTGATCTACTTCTTCTACTAGGTTAATTCCCCAAAGCACAATACGTTTTGCTATTGAAGTTAACAGTGCAACCAATAGTGTCATTATGATACCGAAAATTAACCAGCCCAGTAAATTAACTACCAAGGTGTCGGGGCTATAAACAAGGAAGTGACTTGCTGCGGTTACTGCAAGGGCAGTACTAATCACTTGTCCACTATAACGAATAGCAAGTGCTAAATGCCCATCACTCAACGCCTCCTGTAGGCTACCTTCTTGATTATTTTTAGCGAATTTTCTTTCTCTAATACGAGTCACTAAAACTAATACAGCTTGCGCAACAATAAAGCCACTGGTAATGGCGATGAAGGTTGAAATATCTAAACCATCTACCCAGAGTAATACCGCACGAATAATAATCGCTGTCGCAATGGCACCAGCAGCGTCAATAATACCGATGGTGAGGTTTTGATCTTTTATTAATTCTGTTTTATTTAAGTGCTGTAAAGCGACCTTATCTTGAATGATACGTCCGACTTTAATCAATATCAATCCATAGGTGCCGTAGGCCAACATACCGATGATTTCCATGGTATAACTTGGTGCATTTTCTCCGGTGATCGCCCCGGTTAATACTATGCCTAAAGCTAAAGTACTACCGGCAACACTGACACCAAAAGCAAAATTATCTTTATGAGCTAATTCTTCTGTACTATTTACTTTGCTTGTTAAGCCTAATAAAAAGCGCATAGCACCTAAAAGCATGATAGCAATAGTGATATCTATGGCTAAATAAACCAGTAATTCTTGATTAACACCAACGAGGTCTATCAATGTGTTCATAACTATCTATCCTATTTCTTGTTACTTACCACGTCGAAAACTACGTGATGTATTGGTGTTAGAGTTTCTAAAGCTAGAGTTTTTTCTAGTAGTACTAGATTTACTCGCATAGCTGCTTTTTTTGGCGGTATTACTTCGAAAACGATTAGCGCTAGATTGTGCCGTTTTGCTTTTGGAAGATAAACTAGATGAGCCAGTTCGGTTTTTACTGTATGGGCTGTTAAATTTTTGTCCTTTACTTGCAAAGGATTTTTTAGTGCGTTGATCAAGTTGGGTTTGTTTATTTAGCTGGCTAGGTGAACTATAGCGAGTTCTGCCGTAATCATTGTAATAGCTATAGTTTCTATTGCGTCCCCAGTCACTATAATACGCAGGGCGACCAAGCATATTTCCCATCATAGAATACATACCGTACCATGCCCAAAATGACATACCATTACTGCCTGTTTGCCAATTACCATAGCTTGGGTTGCCAATAAGCTGTTCACCCGTACCAAAATCTTGTGCATTATTGGCTTGTTGAGATTGTGATTTAGATAAAGAATTGACTCTAGGTAATTGACCGTCAGACATGTCAGCTAATACATTTAAGGGATCACTTAATGCATCAGAGTAAAGGACGGGATCAGCCGCTTGATAAATATTGAGTAATTCGTCATAAAGTGCTTGGCTTGAAGCAAACATCTGCGGTTGGTTTTTTGCGGTATTAATTCTATCTAGTAGGGCACGATACATCGGACCTTGTGTACTTGCATCTTTACTAAATTGATCAGTCAAGGCACTTAAACTCGGCTTGAGTTTTGATACTTTATCGGCATATTGATAAATTAACTTAGCATTGCGCACCTCCCCATTAGTTAACGCCTCACCCAGTTGAGTCACTCTTTTCTCTGTTATGGGGAGTTGCTGCATCGCTTGCTCTTTAACGGGATCGCCACAAGCGGATAACAATAAAATAGAGAGCACTAATATTGAACTAGTACACATTTTATTAAAAAATTGTTTGATAAAAGAGTCTTTTAGCCTTTGCATTTCTGCTATCATCTCCATAAAAATGCTATGTTAATAGTATCTATTCAGTAAACTCTCGTCAGGGAGTTTTTCCTGTCATTCATTACGTTTGAATTTTACTATTTAAACACACTATTCTCGATTAATAAACGTCGAGGGTGACAGATAGTGAATAGTGCAAGGTATTAGTAACATTAATGACATATTATGTCTATTGTTCAAATTACATTGCCCTGATTATACTATCTTGATAGATCTATTTTAAGTAATAAAAGGACTGCTTGTGTCTTCATCCCCATTATCTACCTATTTATCCCCGTTATTAATCCAACAAAAACAGAAAAGTTGGCAACAATTCAGTCAACAGCACCCTGAAGGTTATCAGGCGCTAACACCTGAACAGCTTGAACAGTTTTCATTGGCTATTACCTTGAGTGATTTTATTTTAACCAGTGCATTGCAAGCACCAGAGTTGGTGTTGAATTTATTTGTAAATAAAGATGTCTACCAAAAAACAGTACCGCCTTATGCAAGCTTATTAAGTGATTTGTTAATAGGGTGTCAAAGTGAAGAGCAACTACATCGAATTTTGAGGCGCTTTCGTTTAGAGCAAATGGTTAATATTGCGGTGGCTGATTTAGTACTCAATATTTCTCTTGAGCAGTCATTAGCGCGTTTATCTTTGTTAGCGGATGCACTTATTCAAAATAGCCTTGCTTGGTTAACTACCTTTTGTCAAAACAAGTGGGGGACACCACAAAATTCTGCTGGTGATATTCAGCCTTTACTCGTTTATGGTATGGGAAAACTAGGCGGGTATGAGTTAAACTTCTCTTCTGACATCGATCTTATTTTTGTTTATCCCCATAGTGGTGAAACTCAGGGCAATAGACGAAGTATTGAAAACCAACAGTTTTTTACTCGCTTAGCACAAAAACTCATCACCTCATTGCATCAACATACCGCTGACGGTTTTGTCTATCGCGTTGACATGCGCTTAAGACCTTTTGGTGAAAGTGGCCCGTTAGTTTTAACTTTTAGTGCTATGGAAGATTATTATCAGGAGCAGGGTAGAGATTGGGAACGCTATGCCATGCTAAAAGCACGCGCAATTCCCTCCCTTAATGGTGATGATACTTACCATCAACAACTCTCGAAACTATTACGACCTTTTGTTTATCGTCGTTATATTGACTTTAGTGTTATCGACAGCTTACGTCGTATGAAAATGATGATTTCACAAGAGGTACGCCGTAAACAATTAGTCAATAATATTAAACTAGGCGCCGGCGGTATTCGTGAAATAGAATTTATTGTACAGGTGTTCCAGTTAATTCGTGGGGGCAGAGTAAAAGCGTTACAACAACGTAGGCTACTAACGGTATTACCTGAATTAGTGATTTCAGGAGAGCTACAAGAAGACAGTAAATTAGTACTAGAAAATGCCTATTGTTTTTTGCGTCGAGTGGAAAATATCATACAAGCATTGGCTGATAAACAAACCCAAACCCTGCCCGATAATGATTTAGACAAGCAAAGGATACTGTACGTACTTAACTTTACTTCGTGGTCAGATTTTTGTTCAGTTCTTGAAAAACACATGCATGATGTTCATGACAAATTTGAACAGCTTATCGGTATTGAAAGCCCTAATAACCAAGTCGAAGATCAGCATTGGGCAACCTTGTGGCACAGCCGTTGGAGCGATGAAGAATCTATTGCCTGGTTAGATCAAGATCAAGGTTCTATTGATGAAAGTCATTGGAACAGCGAAGATATTTGGCGTTTACTATCTGATTTTAGGGATGATGTTACTAAGCGAAGTATCGGGAATAGAGGGAGGCAAGTGTTAGATAAGTTACTGCCTTTGCTTATTTCTCATATCCAAAAAGCTAAACAAGCTGAGTTTGTACTTGAGCGCATTTTACACGTGTTTAAAAAAATAGTGACCCGTACAGCCTATTTAGAACTATTATTTGAAAATGAAGGAGCGTTAAAACAATTAATTCATTTATGCCAAGCCAGTCGTTGGGTGACTGACTATATTGCCAAGTCACCTATTTTATTAGATGAGTTAATTGATCCACGTTTGTTGCATAACCCCACAGAAATTTCGGCTTATGGTCATGAATTACGTGAAAGTATGTTACGGATCCCTGAAGAAGATTTAGAAGCACAAATGGATGGTTTACGATTATTCAAACAAGCGCAACAATTACGTATTGCTGCTGCAGATATTTCTGATGTGTTAACCGTAGGACAAGTAAGTGAACATTTAACCGCACTAGCACAAGCTATTATTGCTGAGGTAATTAGTATTGGCTGGCAACAAGTGGTTGGGCGTTTTGGTATACCGCACTCTATTGCTAACTCGGTAAGTAATGAGAAAAGTGCTAACCAAAATGATGTTCAAAATAAAGGTATTGCTGTTATTGCCTATGGAAAAATGGGGGGTAACGAACTTAGCTATGGCTCTGATCTTGATTTAGTGTTTGTACATAACAGCCCTGAAGGCGACGTAACAACAGGTTTAGCTAATGGTGACAAAAGTGTACCGGCTAGCCAATTTTATATGAAGCTAGCACAACGTATTATGCATATTTTCAATACACGCATGAGTAGTGGTATTTTGTATGAGCTAGATATGCGCTTACGTCCCTCTGGTAACTCGGGTGTTTTAGTGGGCCATATAAATACTTTTGGTCAATATCAACAAGAAGAAGCTTGGACCTGGGAGCACCAAGCATTGGTCCGTGCTCGCATTGTGTATGGAAACAGTGTTATTGAAAATAAGTTTAATGAAATACGTCAACAAGTATTAAGTCACACGCCGGAGGTTGATAAATTAAGAATTGATGTGAGTAATATGCGAGAAAAAATGCGTAAGCACCTTGATAAATCTACTAGTGAACTTGTTGATATTAAACAAGGCGTCGGTGGCTTAGTTGATATCGAATTTTTGGCACAATATTTAGTGTTGGCGCACTGTCATATTCATGTCGATTTAAGTCAACATTGTGATAATTTGAGTATATTTAAGCGTTTAGCTAGTCTTGATATATTAACAGAAGCAGACCAACAGTTATTGGCTAACTGTTATCAGCAATTAAGAGGTTTGGGTCACAAAGCAACGTTACAAAATGAAGCCTTATTAGTGAGTAAAGATGCAGTGACCGAACGAAATCAGGTTATGTTGGTATGGAAAAAGTTTTTACCATAGGTTAATTTCTTTAGATGCTTGTTTACTCAGTTAATAGGCATTTTTGGATTTTAATAAAGAACACTCTTCATCTAGGTATTTTGGTGCTTCGTTAATAAAAACTAAAGTGCGTTGACGATAACAAAAATAGCTACTGATACCTTGGGGGTAATGACCTGAAATCGCTTCACCAATCTGGTAAGCGGTTTCTAAAATGTTTTTTTCTATGCGAAAAGGGTCTTTAATAATGAAATCTTTATCGAGCCACCAAATGATTTTAAGCTTATCTTTTTTAGCATACTCAGCTAATTTTTGATATAAGGTTTCGCCTGTTCTAAAAGCCCTAGAAGCGGTTGTGCCTTGCCAATCTTTTCTATAGGGACGAACAAGTATTTCTCTTGCTTGCAGCATTTCAACTAAATCTCCATTGTGATCAGGCAAGAAAATAATATTATTTCGAATTCTAGGACCATTATCATCATCACCATAAATTTTAGCATAAAAATTAGACAGCCCTTCAGCTGCAGCATTGGAAGATGTTCTGCCTTGTTGGTATTGAGGTTTTGGCGTTATAGTGGTCGTTGTTGCGGGCTTAGTTGCCTCTTTTTTATCAATGAGTCCAGTTGCGGCCTGTTGCTCAGAAGGGCCGTCTAGCAAAGACAAAAAATCTTGATTGGCAAAAAAGCCATATGCCAAAGCAATTAAAATAATCGCAAAAATAATATTTCTAACCCAAAATCCCATAATTCCTCTTTTATTTCCTTTACATGTACATGATTTTTGTTCAATGATAGTTAAATATTATTGATTTTTCAAAGTTTAACGTAAGTAATTTCCTAGACCGAACCATTATTTATATAAAGAAGGTGAGTCGGGATCTGGACGTGTTTTAAAGCGTCGATGTAACCACATATATTGTTCTGGTTTTTGAGAAATAGCTTTTTCCAATTCTTGATTGATCCGAATAAGATCGGCTTCATCATCCTTGGTTGGAAAATTTGTCAAGGGTGGCATTATTTCCATAGTGTAACCATTATCATCATCATTTCTGGTGGGAATTAACATCATTGTTTCAACATTTTTTTGTCGAGCAAAAACTAAAGTACCCGTGGTGGTAGCGGTTTCCTCCACACCAAAAAAAGGCACAAATAAACTACGGTTTCTACCGTAATCTTGATCAGGTAAATAAACACAGGCTTCGCCATCTCGTAGCGCTTTTATTAAGCCTTTAACATCACGTTTACCCAACATGTATTTGTTAGAGCGTCCACGACCTCGAAACTGAAAATATTCCATTAGTTGATTATTATGGGGGCGATAAAATACCACCATCGGATGACCATGACCTATTCCGCGAGCATTCATTTCAACACTTAAGTAATGCATTGTTAGCAATAATACGCCTTTACCCTCGCTTTTTGCTTTCTCAATATGTTCTAAGCCTACTACGTTTACTTTGCGTTTAACCCGCCAATTTGGCCACCACCAACCCATACCTGTTTCTAATAAAGCAATGCCAGTGTTCTCAAAGTTCTTTTTTAAAATATGGTGTCGTTCTTGCTCGCTCATCTCGGGAAAACACAATTTTAAGTTAGTGTCAGCAATGTGTTTTCTTTTCGAGCCTATTTTAAAAAGTAAACGACCAATCAATCGACCTAAACCTAATTGCCACTTATAGGGTAACCATGACATGCTATAGAGCATTAAAACGCCTAACCAAGTTAGCCAGTATTTAGGGTATAAAAAAGCGAATTTAAAATCAGGCTGTAATACTTTATTTCGACTCACGGTATTTACTCTCAATAAAGCGGCTTAGTAAAGCTGCTTAAAAAATTTCGCAAAGAATGATTATACCTAAGTTACCTGAAAATGGGCAATTAACTTATGTTGTCTACATCGAATTTATCGTAGAATAGTGATTATAGTTTTAGACATTGTTAGTGTGTAAATAAAATGAATACTGCCGACCAACAAGATAGCCACCATGACGAAATAGAGTTAATTATTGGAAATTCCAATGCGAATTTTTCAGGTGTCACCTCCACTATGTTGCAATTATTATCTGAGCAACAAAAATTAATTAATTTACGTGTTATGGGAAAGCATCACTTAACGGATGAATCGCTAAATATTAGTTTTTTGCAAGTGACTAAACTGTGTAGAAAACCATTAGCCGACGGCCGTTTTAGAATTTTTCATGCGCGTCGTGTTGATGAAATGATCCAAGCTTTGATATTAAAGCATGTTTTTCGCGCCAAAATTAAAATCGTTTTTAGTAGTGCGGCGCAACGTTATCGCAGTGGCTCAACTCTTTGGTTAACCGACAAAATGGATGCAGTGTTAGCGATGTGTAAAGCATCAGCGAGTTATTTACACCGAAAACCAGATGCCATTATTTATCATGGTGTCAATACTAACGTTTATACGCCACCAGTAGACAAAACACAGGCTTGGCAATCATTAAACTTATTACCCAAAGGTGTTGAAAAAGGTAAAAAAGGTATTGCCATCTTAGGACGAGTTCGAGAGCAAAAAGGTGTTCATCTTTTTGTTAAAAGCTGTATTGAATTACTTGATAAATATCCAGATTATACCGCTGTTATCGTTGGCTCAATTAGCTCAAGCAATGAAAGTTTTGTTAACGCATTACAAGCCGATATTGAGCAAGCGGGTTTAAGCCAACGTATCATTTTTGCCGGAGAACAAAATTTTTCCGATATTCCAAATATTTTCAGCAGTTTATCTTTGGTGGTTGCATTAAGTGATAACGAAGGTTTTGGCTTAACCATTTTAGAAGCAATGAGCAGTGGTGCAGCGGTGTTGGCTAGTGAGGCAGGTGCGTGGCCGGAAGTTGTTCGGGAAGGAACTGATGGCTATGTGGTACCGGTTAATGATTTACCTGCAGTGGTAGAAAAAATGGATTTATTGCTTAATAATCAAGAAAAATTAGTTCAAATGGGAATTGACGGACGAGAAAGGGTTTTAGCGCATTATTCTGTTCAGCGTGAAGCGAAACAGCTGGTGGAGTTTTTTAGAGGTCTTATGTAGTTTTGATGTAGTAGCACTAGTAAAGCTATAGGAAAACATTAAAAAAAGAGCCACTTCTATTTAAGTGGCTCTTTACTGTATAAATTAACTCTTATTTATTTGCTATTAAACCCGCGTTAATTGCGGTGATATCTTCATCAGTGATAGTGCCACCAGCGCGTTTTAATAATAAAACATTTTGAATATAAGAATAACGTGTTGATGATAAATTACGTTTAGCATTATACAAGTTACGAGTACTGTCTAACACATCAACAATGGTACGAGTACCGACTTCAAAACCTGCTTCAGTCGCTTCTAACGCCTTGGTAGCACTGAGTACTGATTGCTCAAAAGCTCTAATACTCGAAATAGTTGTTACCACGGTATTGTAGGCGTTACGTGTTGTACGTACTACCGCACGATGAGTTTGCATTAGATCTTGGCTAGCAAGTACAAAACGGCTTTGTGCTTGACGTACCGAACTTTCGATAGCTCCACCAGAATAAATGGGTACATTAAGTGTTACACCAATAGAGTAATCATTTAAAGCCGGCGTATCAATACCATTTGTTTCACCATCGGTATTATTGTAAGTAGCGCCAAAATCCAAGGTAGGGTAATGGCCGGCTCTGGCAGCATCAATATTTTGTTTAGAAATATCTATTCCTACTTTAGCAGCTATCAAATCTAAATTTTTCGCTTCGGCGGTTTTTTGCCATTCATCAGCACTATTTGGGGTAGGTGTAGTTGTACTGAATCTATCTGTATTTAAAATGTTGATATTGTCAGGGTAAGTATTAGTAATAACACGTAACTCTTCTTCAGCACTGAAAATAGCATTTTTAGCACGAATTTCTTGCGTTACCGAGGTATCGTATTGCGCTTGTGCCTCGTGTACATCAGTGATGGCTGTTAAGCCCACTGAAAAGCGTTGTTTAGTTTGTTCAAGTTGGCGAGCTATGGCGGCTTTTTCTGCTTGGGCAAAAACCATATCATCTTTAGTACTTAGTAAAGCAAAGTAAGCTTGAGCGACACGAACGATTAAGTCTTGCTTTGCTACTTGGTAAGTCAAATCACTTTTATGGGCTGATTTTTCTGCAATATTTAAGCGTAACCAACTGTCGTGATGATAAAGCTGCATATTCAAGCTAGCGCCATAACCTAAATAATTAAACTCAGAAGTTGATGATGTAACCGTACCGCCCAAATTGGGAACTAAGGAATCGTTTTCCCCATCAGTATAACTTCCAAAGGCATTGATTTGAGGTAACAAAGCGGAGCGAGCTTGGCCTATATCTTCTTTAACAATGTCGTACTGTGCCTGTGCTTTTAATACCACCGTATCATTTAATAAGGCTTGCTGATAAACCGTTAATAAATCTTCGGCTTGAGCATTAGCGCTAGTTATTGCCGTTGCAATAGCTATAATTAAGGTGCTTAATGTTTTATTCATGGGTAATGCTTTCCTTGAGTATATATGCACTCATATTAAGTTTTATTCTTATACCAATTGAAGTAATGAATTGACTAATTCATTACTTCAATTGGTATTATACTGGGTTATGTTACCTAATTAATTATATTAACCAAATAAAATAAGTGCTTACTAGTGTAACAAATTATTATTAAAAAGAGATTGTTTATGCAAGATAATAAAAAAAAGCAAGTTTCGATGCTTCAATATGATAAAACAGACGTGTCTATCGCTAGCATTGAAACCAAATATGACGGGTTTTTTAAGATGAATGAATACCATCTAAATCATAAATTATTTTCTGGCGAACAAAGTAAATCATTTACCCGTGAAATATTTGAGCGTGGTGATGCGGTTGTGGTTATGTTGTATGATCCAAAAAAAGACACGCTACTGTTATTAGAGCAATTTAGACCCGGTGTATTACGAACAAATGAAACACCGTGGATGCTTGAGTTTATTGCCGGTATGTTTGATGATAACGAAAGTGCAATTGATGTTGCCATTCGTGAGGCGAAAGAAGAAGCCAATATTGAGTTAAAGGCAGAATCAATAAAGCTGATTATGAAATATTTCTCTAGCCCCGGCGGCACCAGTGAATGCATTTATTTATACTGGGCAACGTTTGATAGCAATATAGTTTCACCCGGCAGTGTTTATGGTTTAGCCAATGAGAATGAGGATATTATGCTACACCTTGTGTCACGCAACGATGCGTTAGCATTACTTAATGAGGGAAAAATTTGTAATGCTGCAGCCGTAATTGGCTTACAATGGTTAGCAATAAATTATGAAAATTTGTAGGCTGTGCCTAAGTGCGATAATTATCGCCATTGGTATAACAGCTACTATAACAATAAAATAGCATAGTGCCACAGAACATAGGGCCACAGAACATAGTGCCACAGAATAGCGATAAAATAGGATTGTTGTAAGTGAGTTTTTTCCCAAGTAGTCAAGTTAATAACAGAAAAAAATATCAGCCTAACCTCGTTAGTTTGATGTCCTTGTGTGCCAATAATTACTTTTTATTTTTAAAAATACAAGCAGATAAAACCCAGCTTTATCAACAGCGACATTTTTTTATTAATGACCATCTGGCCTATGCGATAACGGTAAATGAAGTGACTCGTTATACTTCGCTCATTACGTTTGAACAGAAAGTGCTTGAACAAAAATGCTTCGAGCAAAAAAAATCGACAAATAAAACCTTACTTAATTCTTTGCATCCTCGTATGTCTATTCGTTTATATCACGATGCTCGCATGGCAGAGGTGATTAGTAGTCAAGATATTCACCAAGTAAAACCTCGTTACGATTATCCAAATAAACACATGCATCAACAAGATGAGAAACAACAAATCAATCAATTTTTGAATGAATGGCTACACCTTTGCTTAACGCATGGACAAGTGAATGTTGAGTTACAAGCTTAGCCTATGACTATTATAAATAAAGCATTTACTATTGCCCAATTTAGCGATTGTCACTTGTTTTCCGATAAAAACTCCGAACATTTTGGTGCGAATGTTTGGCAAAACTTAACACAAGTGTTAACGGATATTGCGCTGCGAGAGACTATCGATTGTGCGGTATTTACCGGTGATCTCACTCAAGATCATACTGAATTATCTTATCAATATTTTGTTGAAGCTGTCGCACTGGCTAACTTTACTATCCCGGTATATTTTTTAGCGGGTAATCACGATGACAAACAGATGATTGCCAAGTATTTAACTGCGCCTCATTTTCAAACCAATAACATTATCAGCCATGATTTTTGGCAGCTACAATTATTAGACAGTAAAAGTGAGACACCATCAGGCTTGGTTACCGAAAAAGCTTTAGATGAATTACCTCATCGGATTGACCAAAATAAATTTCAATTACTGATGATGCACCATCACCCTGTAGATATAGGTTACTATATTGATAAACATGGCTTAATGAATCAGGACATTTTTTGGCAAGCGGTTAATCAATTAAATGCTAAGAATATGAACATAAAAGCTATTGCCTGTGGGCATGTACACCGAGCTAGCCATCTGTCTAAAGACCAGGTTGATATTTATACTTGCCCAGCAACGTCTGTTCAATTTGGGGATACGAAAGAAACAATGGCCTCTATTATGCCCAGTTATCGATTATTATACCTTAATGGCAATGGTACAATTGCCACTGAAATAATTACCCCTTAAAAATAGCTAATCGGTTAGAAGAACAATAAGCAGAAGTACACAAAATGCAAAAAAAAATTCTTTATATACATGGTTTTAACTCCTCACCTTTATCAGTAAAAGCCGAGCAAACACGACAATATTTTCTCAATAACTTTCCTGATATTAATTTTCATTGTCCGCAACTTGTCAGTAATCCCAAAGGGGCTATTAATCAATTAGAAGAGATCATTCAATCATCTCAAACCAATAGTTCATGGTACGTAATGGGCTCATCATTAGGTGGATATTTTGCTAGTTATTTATCAGAGAAATATAATGTGCCAAGTGTACTGATTAACCCGGCTATTAAGCCCTTTGAATTACTTGAAGACTATCTTGGAGAGCAAGTAAATCCCTATACTAAAGAGGTTTATCAAGTGACTAGAGAGCATATGGTTGAGCTCAAAGTAATTGAACAAAAGCCGCCTAGTTTTACTACCCAGCAAAAAAATAATTATCTAGTTATGGTACAAACCGATGATGAAGTGTTAAATTACCAACATGCAGTTGAAAAATACCAACACTGTCGACTAGTCGTAGAGGAAGGTGGTGATCATAGTTTTGTCGATTTTGAACAACATTTACCGGCAATAGCAGACTTTTTTCAACTCAACCGTTTTTAATACAGTAAAAACATCAAACAAAAATAATATTTATAAAGATACTATATAAAAATGACCGACCAATATAACTCCGACTCCATTGAAGTACTAAGCGGTTTAGAACCCGTTCGCCGTCGCCCAGGTATGTATACCGATACCTCTCGCCCTAATCATTTAGGTCAAGAAGTTATTGATAACTCAGTGGATGAAGCGCTGGCAGGTCATGCACAAAATATTTCAGTGGTGCTAGATACCGATCAATCATTAGAGATCATTGATGATGGTCGAGGTATGCCAACGGATATCCATCCAGAAGAAGGGGTTTCAGGGGTTGAGCTCATCTTTTGTAAGTTACATGCGGGGGGGAAATTTTCTAATAAAAATTATCAATTCTCTGGTGGCTTACATGGTGTCGGTATTTCGGTGGTTAATGCCTTATCCACGCGTGTAGATGTTACCGTAAGGCGTAACGGCACTGTCTATGAAATGGCTTTTGAAAATGGCGACAAGGTTGAAGAGTTAACGGAGACGGGCACTGTTGGTAAACGTAATACCGGTTCACGAGTAAAGTTTTGGCCTGATCCTAGCTATTTCGACTCCCCTAAATTTTCAGTGTTAAAGCTGACCCATTTATTAAAAGCAAAGGCCGTATTATGCCCCGGCTTAACCCTTAAATTTCACGATAAAATTGAAAATAAAAAGTACGAATGGTGTTATGAAGATGGCTTAACCGATTATTTGAAAGAATCTGTTAAAGGCTATATTACTTTACCGGAAGAACCTTTTGTTGGCGTGTTTTCTTCGCAAAGTGAAGCCGCAGACTGGGCTGTAACGTGGCTACCTGAAGGTGGAGAAGGCATAGGTGAAAGTTATGTTAACTTAATTCCTACTATCTCAGGCGGTACACACGTTAACGGTTTGCGCCAAGGCTTATTAGAAGCGATGCGTGAATTTTGCGAGTTTCGTAACTTAGTGCCTCGTGGTATTAAACTAACCCCAGATGATATTTGGGACAAATGTAGTTATATATTATCGATAAAAATGCAAGATCCACAGTTTGCCGGTCAAACCAAAGAGCGTTTATCATCACGCCAATGTGCAGCATTTGTCATCGGGGTAGTGAAAGACGCTTTTAGTTTATGGCTAAATGAACACACCGACATTGCCGAAAGTCTCGCAGATTTTTGTATCAATAACGCTCAAAAACGACTACGAGCAAGTAAAAAAGTTATACGAAAAAAAGTTACTCAAGGCCCTGCGTTACCCGGAAAATTGACCGATTGTGGTAGCCAAGATTTATTACGCACAGAATTATTTTTAGTGGAAGGTGACTCTGCTGGCGGTAGTGCTAAACAAGCACGTGACCGTGAAATACAAGCCATTATGCCACTTAGAGGTAAAATTCTTAACACGTGGGAAGTTGACTCAGGACAAATCCTTGCCTCGCAAGAAGTTCATGATATTTCTGTTGCCTTAGGTATCGATCCCGATAGCGATGATTTATCTGAATTACGTTACGGTAAAATTTGTATTCTGGCCGATGCTGACTCCGACGGCCTCCATATTGCCACCTTATTATGTGCTTTATTTACTCAACATTTTTTACCGCTGGTACAAGCAGGGCATGTTTATGTTGCCATGCCACCCTTGTATCGTATTGATATTGGTAAAGAAGTCTTTTACGCACTCGATGAGGCAGAAAAAGACGGTATTCTTGATCGAATTGAAGCGGAGAAAAAACGTGGAAAAGTTAACGTACAGCGCTTTAAAGGCTTGGGCGAAATGAATCCTCCACAATTACGTGAAACGACTATGGATCCTAATACCCGCCGCTTAGTACAATTAACCGCACTTGATGAAGAACACAGCGAAACCATTGAAATGATGGATATGTTACTCTCGAAAAAAAGAGCAGGGGATCGTAAAACCTGGCTGCAAAGCAAAGGTGACATGGCTATTGTTTCATAAACATAAACATAAAAATAATGTGAATGTCATTTGGTAGATTTAACAAATATCAATTATGCACAAGGTGAACGCTTGGCGTTCATCTATTTTTGCTTGCAGTTCTTTGGGAAAATATCGCGTGCCGACCTCGTTAACCACTTCAAAACGGGGTTAGCATCATGCTCACGTGACCTAACTTTGTACCGTGAACTTGCTTCTGATAATCTCACTCTCAAACACGAAACAAAACAGTATTACCGTACTGCTCAATTTTCTCCCGTATTTGAACACAATCCAGAAACCACATTGAATAGCTTATTACAGGGAATTGAGTGTTTGTCGATTGCGCCTGGTTACAATATTTTTAAAGGATAATTACCCACATGGCAACAGCTAAAAACACAACCGTAAAAAAGAGTAAAGCAAAAGAACTCGGTTTTGAAGAGTCACTTTGGGATGCCGCCAATAAACTGCGTGGCAGTGTTGAGTCAGCAGAATACAAACACATCGTACTAAGTCTTATTTTCTTAAAGTTCATCAGTGATAAGTTTGAAAAACAACAGGCTAAATTAATTGAAGAAGGCATGGCTGACTATGTTGATATGGTGGAATTTTATGCCAAAGACAATGTGTTCTATTTACCTGAAGATGCTCGTTGGTCTTTTATTCAAAAGCAAGCCAAGCAAGATGACATTGCGGTAAAAATTGATACCGCATTGCATACCGTTGAAAAGAACAACGTATCCCTTAAAGGCGCATTGCCAGACAACTATTTTTCTCGCTTAGGGCTTGATAGCAGTAAATTAGCCGCCCTGATAGATACCATCAATAACATCGATACTGTTGCTAACGAATGTGACATGACCGAAGAAGACTTGGTTGGTCGTGTTTATGAATATTTTTTAGGTAAGTTTGCCGCTAATGAGGGAAAAGGCGGTGGTGAATTCTATACGCCAAAATCAATTGTTGCGCTAATCGCAGAAATGATCGAACCCTTTAAAGGCAAGATCTACGATCCGTGTTGCGGAAGTGGTGGCATGTTTGTGCAATCGTTAAAGTTTATCGACAGCCACAATGGTAGCAAAAAAGACATTTCAATTTACGGCCAAGAATATACCAATACCACCTATAAGCTAGCCAAAATGAACTTAGCGGTACGTGGTATTTCTGGCAACTTAGGTGATGTCGCAGGTGATAGTTTTTTTAAGGACCAACACCCTGATTTGAAAGCAGATTTCATTATGGCCAATCCACCCTTTAATCAAAAACAATGGCGGGAAGATAATGAATTAGTGGACGATCCTCGCTGGGCTGGTTTTGAAGTACCGCCCACAGGTAACGCTAACTATGCGTGGATCATGCATATGATCTCAAAACTCAGCGAAAATGGCACAGCAGGTTTTGTACTGGCAAATGGTTCAATGAGTTCGAATACGGGCGGAGAAGGAGCTATTCGCCAAAAAATTATTGAAAATGATTTAGTCGATTGCATGATCGCCTTACCTGGGCAGCTTTTTTACACTACTCAAATCCCAGTATGTTTATGGTTTCTCACCAAAAACAAAAAGGCGAGTAGCGAGGGTGATTTACGAGGTAAAAGACGTAACCGTCAAGGTGAAACTTTATTCATTGATGCTCGTGAAATGGGATCAATGATCAACCGTATAAACAAAGAACTGACCAATGATGATATTGCTGATATTGCCCGTACATATCACGCATGGCGTGGTGAAGAAAAAGATGGAAGCTATGAGGATAAGGCTGGTTATTCTAAATCAACTTCTTTAAACGAAATCAAAAACAATGATTTTGCATTAACACCTGGTCGTTATGTAGGTACTGCCGAAATTGAAGATGATGGTATTTCTTTTGAAACTAAAATGACTGGACTAAGCAAAATATTATATAACCAAATGGAACAGGCTGAAGTGCTAGATAAAGCAATTCGCAAGAATTTGGAGGTGCTGGGTTATGGAAATTAAAACGGAATCTTTAGAGTCACTTTGTGAATTAGTAGTTGACTGTCCACATTCAACGCCAAAATGGACTGATGAAGGAATTATTGTTTTAAGAAATCAAAATATTAAAAATGGGGTCTTGAATCTAAGCACCCCTAGTTATACCAATGAAGGTGATTACCAGAAAAGGATAAAAAGAGCTGTACCTCAGGCTGGAGATATTGTAATTACTCGTGAAGCTCCTATGGGAGAGGTGTGTATAATTCCAGAAGGTTTAAAGTGCTGTTTAGGGCAGAGACAAGTTCTCCTTAGGCCAAGAAAAGATATTAGCGGTGAATACTTATTTTGGGCACTACAATCACCATATGTACAGCATCAAATATCATGGAATGAAGGTACTGGTACAACAGTTAGTAATGTTCGTATTCCTGTATTAAAAGCTCTTCAAATTCCAAGGCATACTTATGGGGAGGATAAAGCAGCATCTATTCTTTCTTGTTTAGCTAATAAGTTAGAGCTTACCAAGGCAACTAACCAAACCTTAGAGAAAATAGCGCAGGTGTTATTTAAGAGCTGGTTTATTGACTTTGATCCTATTATCGATAATGCGCTTGCCGCAGGAGCTAATGTAAGTGACTTTCCTGATGCAATGCAACATCGTGCAGAGCAACGTAAACAAGCTCAACAGGTCATTGATTATAAACCATTACCTGAGAATCTCCGCAACATATTTCCAGCAGAGTTTGAACAATGTGAAGAATTATCGATAGGTATCGCTGGCTGGATACCGAAAGGCTGGAAAGAATCAAATACCGATGAAGAGTTTGGCATAAAGGGTGGCTCAACTCCTAGTACTAAAAACTCTGATTTTTGGGAAGGCGGCCAAATTCACTGGACATCACCAAAAGATTTATCAGGTAATAATACTAAAATCATATTAGATACCAGCCGAAAAGTTACCGAAGCAGGTTTAGCAAAAATCACATCAGGATTATTACCAGTCGATACAGTATTGATGTCATCTAGAGCACCTGTTGGCTACTTAGCACTTACCAAAGTTCCTTTAGCAATAAACCAAGGCTACATTGCATTACTGTGCGAAAAAACACTCACACCTGAATATACTATCCAATTTCTAGATTCAATTATGGATGAAATTAAAGGGATATCAGGCGGCACTACCTTTGCAGAAATAAGTAAAAAAACTTTTAGAAGTATCAAACTCGTTGTCCCAACAAAATCTGTTGTTGATGCCTATACCAGTGTAGTGAGAACTCACTACGAAAAGATCACGGAAAATATAAAACAAACTAATACTTTAACTGAAACCAGAGATTATTTATTGCCCAAACTAATCTCAGGTGAATTAACCATTCCAGACAGCATAAAAACCGAAAACATTGTAAATCATCAACAGCCAAAAGAGTCATTATCTAACCATGCCTGATAACAAAACAACAACACAACAAGCCCAATTAACATCATGGTTTAGCCAAAAATCAACGGCAGAATTAACCGAGATTGTTATGAGCTATGTAAATGCCTCAGACAACGAAACCAGTAAATGGCAATTAGCCATGCTTAATGAGCAAAGCGGCGTTAGTGGTTTGAGTGTTGCCAACATTAAAAAGCTCATCACCAAGGCTTTACCCGCTACAGAGGTATTTGAGTGGCATGAAGTGGGCGCTTATTTTGACCATAGTGATGAGATGTTTGCGGCAATTTTTATTGCCATAGATAAATTGCCAGTAGATAAGCAATGGCAACTTATTTTACATGCCCTTGTTAGGCTAAATAAAGTACTAGAACAAATTGATGACTCAGGTGGTTTTCGCTTTGGTATTGAAGGGCAGTTAAATAAGCGATTAAGTGCGTTATTTAATTTGCAAAGTTGGTCAGACGATGAAAAATCCCAATGGATATTTGAGCATTACAAAACGTGGAAGTACGATATTTTTCCTGCGGTACCCGAAGACTTTACCTTAAGTGATAAGGTAAACACGCTATTTTTAAGCTTGTGTGACAGCGAAGTGAAGCATTGCATTCAATCGGGCGTTAATTTAAGTGATTTTAAAGGTAGATGGGCGCTACAGCGATTAACGGCGCCACTTATTGCGCAAGCAGAACAAACAAATGATTGGCGGGAACAGAGTCGTTTAATGGAAATAACCGCCACTAAAGCCGATGATTTTATAAAAATAAGCCAACATAGTATCAACAATAACGACCAGCTAAATGCCGAACGCTGGTTAAAAAAAGCCTATCAGCAAGCAACAACACCTCATGAAAAAAAGAGCTGCCAACAATATGACGTTATCTTACGCACCGCGTTAAAAGAATATAACAAAGCATGGCAACTTGCTTGGCAGCTGTTTAATGATAACCCCAGCTTTAACGATTATAAAAAATTAGAAAGCTTGCAACACATCATAGGGGTAATAGATCCCCATTTTGTTGAAAAGTCAGCGCAACTATTAGCGCATTGTTATGCTGAAAATAGCTACGGTGGTATAGCAATAAATGCCGATGCCTTATTAGACTTTTACCTTTATCATCAAGAGTTGGACAAGGCTCGATTATGGGCACTGTCACATAAAGCAGCGTTAAGCACCTTACGTAACTTGGCCGACTTAATCATAGCGAGCCACCCACAAGACGCCGTTGATCTTTATTATCGCGTGATAATGGTTATTATTGACCGCAAAAAAAATTCTGCCTATCAAGAGGCTACCGATTTACTGCTGCATTTATTTAAAATAGTAAGCACCGGTGATAATGTATTATTAACGGTAATGGTAGGTAACATTATCAAACACCACAAAGCTAAGCGTAATATGATGAAATTATTAAAAGAACATTTTGCACTGTGTTTTTAAAAGATAAAGGCTTAAATGAAGCGGTGTAATCATGAGGGAAGTATGAACAATTTAACAGCCAACACCAACCTAGTTAACGACATTAGGCAATTACTTGATCAAAGTCGTCAACGGTTACAGCAAACCGTTAATTCAACAATGGTACAAACCTATTGGCAAGTAGGTTGTTTGATTGTTGAAGACGAACAGCAAGGTAAAAGCCGCGCCAATTATGGTAAAAAAGTCTTAAAGCAGTTAGCTAGCGTGTTAACTATTGAGTTTGGCAAGGGCTTTGATGAGCGTAACTTGCGTAATATGCGTTTGTTTTATATAAACTTTCCAATTCGGAACGCACTGCGTACCGAATTGAGTTGGACGCATTACCGCACGCTAATACGTATTGAAAATGAGCAGGCTCGGCAATGGTATTTAAACGAGTCTATCGAGCAAGCTTGGTCGGCTCGTGCATTAGAACGGCAAATTGGTGTGTTGTATTATGAGCGATTACTTTCGAGTAAAGATGGTAAAGACGTAAAAACAGAAGCAACAGAAAAAACCTTGCCGTTGGCAATAGCTAAAGAAAATTATCTGCGTGATCCCTACATTCTAGAGTTTTTAAACTTACCTACACAAAACGTATTAGAAACCGATATTGAACATGGCATTATTGATAACCTGCAAAAGTTTATTTTAGAGTTAGGTAAAGGGTTTGCTTTTGTCGAGCGTCAACAGCGAATAAGTACGCAAGACCAAGACTTCTATATAGATCTCGTTTTTTACAATTTTAAACTTAAGTGTTTTTTATTAATCGATCTAAAAATTGGTAAGCTTACTCATCAAGATGTTGGTCAAATGGATACTTATGTACGCATGTATGATCAACTTAAAAAGCAGCAAGATGACAACCCCACCATAGGTTTAATTCTATGCAGTGAAAAAAGTGAAGCGGTTGCAAAATATTCGGTATTGGCCGATCAAAAACAATTATTTGCCTCTAAATATTTAGCATTTTTACCCACAGAAGAGGAGCTACGCAAAGAGTTAGAACGCGAGCGTTTACTGTTAAGTAACGATGAGTAAAAGCTGGATTCAAGTAATAATAGTGATTAGTACAGGGCAGTAGCATAGGGAAGCAGATGAAATTTACAGAAGCACAGTTAGAAGCCGCCATTATTGAATTACTAGGTGAACAAGGTTTTCCTTATGTTCAAGGATCTGATATTGAACGTGATAAGTCTGATGTATTGATTAAGGCTGATTTACGTCAGTTTTTATTTGAAAAGTATGCTGAAGATAATATTACCCGTGGCGAGATTGATTCTATTGTTAAACAAATTGAATCACTGCCAGCGAGTGATTTATACGACAGTAACAAAACCTTCTGTAAATGGTTGAGCGATGGTTTTTTGTTTAAAAGGGAGCCTTCAACGAATGGAGAGCAGCGTACTCAGAAAGATCTCTATATCCAACTTGTCGATTACACCAATGTTGTTCAGTCAATACTTCCACATCTAGCGCCTGATCTCGTTCAAGATGTTGAACTGCTGCAAGTTGCAGAGCCTAGTAAAGCTTATTTAACGCAAGCTTATTTAACTAAAGAGAATAACGACACTAACATTTATAAAATTGTTAACCAGCTTGAAATTGAAGGCGCTTCTTTACATGGAAAGGGTGAAAAACGTATTCCTGATGGCATCTTATATATTAACGGTATACCTGTGGTGGTGTTCGAGTTTAAGAGCGCTATTCGCGAAGAAGAAGCGTCAATTCATGATGCTTATGTTCAGTTAAATACTCGCTATCGTAGAGATATTCCGGCTTTGTTTGTTTATAACTCCTTCTGTGTTATCAGTGATGGCGTAAATAACAAGATGGGCGGCTTGTATGCGCCTTATGAATTTTTCTATGCTTGGCGTAAAGTAACAGGCAATGAATCAATAGAAAAAGAGGGTATTAATTCACTGCATACTATGTTGCAAGGGCTGTTTAATAAAGCACGCTTACGCGATGTGATCCGCAATTTTGTTTTTTTCCCTGACACCTCAAAAAGCGAAATAAAAATTGTTTGCCGCTATCCGCAATACTACGCAGCTAGAAAACTCTATCAAAGTATTAAAACCAGTAGAAAGCCTGAAGGTGATGGTAAAGGTGGTACGTACTTTGGTGCTACAGGCTGTGGTAAAAGTTTCACTATGCAGTTTTTATCACGCTTGTTGATGAAAAGTGTTGATTTTGAAAGTCCTACTATCGTGCTAATCACCGACAGAACTGACCTTGATGATCAGTTATCGCAACAATTTACCAACGCCAAAAACTATATTGGTGACCAAACAATTATTACCGTTGAAAGCCGCGAACATTTACGTGAGTTACTGCAAGGCCGTAACAGTGGCGGTGTATTCTTAACGACCATTCATAAGTTTACTGAAGAGTCTAAAGTGCTTACAGATCGCAGTAATGTTATTTGTATTTCAGATGAAGCGCATCGCAGCCAAACGAATATTGATCAAAAAGTAAGAGTGATTGAAAAAGGCCCTAATGCCGGAGTGAGAAGAACTTATGGTTTTGCTAAGTACTTACATGACTCATTACCTAATGCGACTTATGTTGGCTTTACTGGTACACCCGTTGATGCCACGTTAGATGTTTTTGGTCAGGTAGTTGATAGCTACACCATGACTGAATCAGTTAAAGATGAAATAACAGTACGTATAGTGTATGAAGGCCGTGCAGCAAAGGTGATTTTAAATAATGCCAAGCTAGCCGAGATTGAAGCTTATTATCAGCAGTGCGCAGATGATGGCGGTAACGAACACCAGATAGAAGAAAGTAAAAAGTCGTCTGCGAATATGACAACCATTCTTGGCGATCCTGATCGTATTCATGCGTTAGCTCAAGACTTTGTTATTCATTACGAAAGCCGTGTTGATGAAGGAGCAACCATTAAAGGTAAAGCTATATTTGTTAGCAGTTCGCGTGAAATTTCCTATTCATTTTATAAAGAACTAAAAGAGCTACGGCCACAATGGTTTGAAATACGTGAATGTGAGGCTGGCACTGATTCAGAAGTGAAGCTAACCGAGCAAGAGCGTAAAAGAGCCATCAGCACAGGTAAATTAGCCAAACCGATGGAACGCGTTAAAATGGTGATGACGCGTGGCAAAGATGATCCTAAAGAACAATGGGACTTGCTTGGAGGTAAAGGGCTTGGCAGTAAAGAGCACCGTAAAGATTTAGATCGCCAGTTTAAAAATGAGAAATCTAACTTCAAAATAGCCATTGTTGTAGATATGTGGCTAACAGGCTTTGATGTTCCTTGTTTGGATACTATTTATATCGACAAGCCCGTTCAGCGTCATAATCTAATTCAAACCATATCACGCGTTAACCGTAAATTTAAAGGTAAAGACAAAGGTTTAGTGGTTGATTACATCGGTATTAAAACGCAGATGAATAAAGCCTTGGCGCAGTATTCAAAAACTGATGAAAGCAATTTTGAAGATATTGCTCAATCAGTGATCGTAGTAAAGGATCATTTAGATCTGTTAGGTAAGTTATTACATCAATTTGATGAAGCCCCTTATTTTACTGGCCAGCCAGTAGCCCAGTTAAATTGCTTGAATAATGCTGCTGAATTTGTACTGCAAACCCAGAAATTAGAACACCGTTTTATGGCGCTAATTAAACGTTTAAAAACAGCCTATGACGTGTGTTGTGGTAGTGAAAAAATATCACAACAAGAGCGTGACACTATTCATTTCTACTTGGCCGTCCGTTCTATTGTTTACAAGCTAACAAAAGGCGATGCCCCTGATACCGCTCAAATGAATGCCAAAGTACGTGAGATGATCGCTGAGGCGTTAAAAAGTGATGGTGTAGAAGAGATATTCAAACTAGGTCAAGATTCACATGGAAAGAGTGATGGTGTTGATATATTCGATGATGACTACTTAGCAAAAATTGAAAAGATCAAATTACCCAACACCAAAATTAAACTGCTTCAGCAGATGTTAGCCAAAGCGATAGGTGAGTTTAAGCAAGTAAACAAAGTTAAGGCTATCGACTTTACTGAACGCTTTAAATCGTTAGTAGACCAGTATAACGAGCGTAAAGAAGAAGACGTTTTAGTTAGTGGTGTACTTGAAGACTTCTCTGATGAAATCATCAATATGTTTCAAGATCTCAAAACAGAAATGGGATCGTTTGAGGACATGGGCATCAACCTAGAAGAAAAAGCCTTCCACGATATATTACATTCATTAGCTGTTAAGTATGACTTTGAATACCCAGAGGACAAACTTATAGAGCTAGCCAAAGCGGTAAAAGAAGTTGTTGATGACAAAGCTAAGTACACCGATTGGAGCCAACGTGCTGACATTAAAGCTGAGCTTAAAGTTGACCTGATAATGTTACTAGCTAAGTTTGGTTATCCGCCAGTAAGCCGTGATGAAGTGTATAAAGAAATTTTTGAGCAGGCTGAGAATTTTAAAAAAAATAGGGCTGCATAATTAATAGGGAGTGAATTGATATGTATGAATTGATTAAGTTGGGAACCCAAGAACTTCAGAAATTCTTGAGCATAGAATTATCTAAGCTATCTGATAACTGGTGGGTTGATAATGTTATCAATCGCCTTTCTTTTCAACAGCAAAAGCTTGCTACAGAAAGAAATGTAGATAGCCTAGATAAATTAGACTTTGCCGCACTTATTCGGTTATTAGATCAAAATTGGTTTGAGTTGTCTCAGCAGTTAACCCTACCAAGGGAAGCAAGAAGCTGGGTTAAAGAATTACAAAGTGTGCGAAATAAATGGGCACATTTATCAAGGGATCTACCTGTTAGTGAAATTTATAGAGATGTAGATACCCTAGGTCGTGTTCTAGAGGTTATTGGCGCTTCTGAACTAACTATGACTATTCTAAAGACTAGAAGTGATAGCCTTCTTAATGATATGTCTACTAAAGAGCCGAATATTCCTGATGTAGAGCCAAAAGAGGACATTAAGCCTCATTTGTTTTCGGGTGGTGAAGTGGTTTGTTTGCGTTCCGATAACAGTGTTCTATTGCCTATTATTGAAGTTATTACTAGTGTTTCAGGAATTCAATATAAGGTATTTCAAGATAATAAGTTTTCGACATATTATGAAAGTCAACTTCAAGCTATAGCCATTGATACTTCTAATGATAAAATTCAAATTAGTATCAATGAACTGCATGCGCATTTAACTGCTTTACAGCTTGAGTTTCCATCAGCCAACAATATTCATTCACTTCGTTCAGGAAGGGTCAAGTTCGTTCCATATCAATATCGCCCAGTACTGAAGTTAATTAAAGCGGATCAACCTAGATTATTAATTGCTGATGAAGTTGGTGTGGGTAAAACAATTGAGGCTGGCCTAATAATTCAAGAGCTTCGTTCAAGAACTGATCTTAATTCAATTTTAATCATATGTCCCAAGGCGCTAGTCGCAGAACGTAAATGGGAAATGGAAATGAAACGATTTGATGAAAAATTTTCACATCTAGATGGCCGACTTTTAAGGCATTGCTTAAAAGAAACATATTTGGAAGGTGAGTGGCCTGAGCAATATTCAAAAGCAATCGTGCCTTTTTCATTGTTTGACTCTGATCTTGTTTACGGACCAACAGGTAAGAAAAGAAAAGCGGACAAAGGATTAATTTCACTTGATCCTCCTCCAAAGTTTGATTTAGTTATCGTTGATGAAGCTCACCATATTCGAAACTCAGATACATATCTCCATCAAGGCGTTAAATACTTTTGTGATAATGCACAAGCGGTAATATTTTTAACTGCTACGCCAGTTCAGTTGGGGAGTGATGATTTATTTACCTTATTGAATGTTATAAGGCCAGACTTGATTATTGATAATAATAGTTTCCAAATGATGGCTGAACCGAATCAATATATACATACTGCTGTAAATGCCTGTAGAAAAGCTTCAATGGATTGGCAGCAGGATGTTAAAAATGAATTATCTCTAGCTATTAATACTGAATGGGGAGGTCTTTTTTTAAGAGGCACACCAAATTTTCAAAATATTTGGGATCAAGTCGATGATTCTGATGAAGTTAATCGCGTCAATTTAATAAAACAAATTGAAGAGTTGAATACATTTAGTGGATTAATAAATCGAACTAGAAGGAGGGATATTGGTGATTTTACCATTAGAAAACCAGAAACACTTTCTATTGAATTCACTGATTCACAACAGGCTTTACATGACAGTTTGCTTGAAATAATAGCCAAAATATTAATATATAGTCATGGAAGTCGCAATGTGAAATTTATGATGACAACGATTAGACGACAAGCAGCAAGCTGCTTATACGGTCTAGCTCCTTTGCTAAAAGATATATTAGCAAGGAAGGTCGATTCTTTAGAGTTATTAGAATGTAGTGATAATGATGACTCGTTTGAAATGAGTAATGAGTTTATTGATTCGATTCAAGATGATATTTCAGGTTTGTTATTGTTATCAGAACAACTTGATGAGGTAGATCCCAAAGCTGAAGCTTTCATCAATACGATAAAAGCAAAAACAGTACTCGAAAATAATAAAGTTCTTATATTTACTACATTTAGACATTCTATTGATTATCTAGCAGAAAAGCTGAAAGCTGCTGGTTTTAGATTTGGTTTAATTCATGGTTCTATTCCTGACGATGTAAGGGCAGACTTAAGAAAAAGGTTTTCTTTACCAAAGTCAAATGAAGAAGCTATCGATGTTTTACTGTCGTCAGAAGTTGGTTGTGAAGGTTTAGATTTCCAATTCTGTGATTGTTTAATAAATTATGATTTACCATGGAATCCCATGAGAATTGAGCAGCGTATAGGTCGAATTGATAGGTATGGACAAGAAAGTGAGACAGTAGCAATTGTCAATTTAATTACTCCAGGTACTGTTGACGCTGACATTCATGACAGATGCTTGTCACGTATTGGTGTTTTTGAGCGTTCAATTGGTGGAAGTGAAGAAATCTTAGGAGAGATAACACAAGAGATTCATAATATTGCGGATAGTTTTACTTTATCTAATGAAGAAAAATCTAGGCAGCTAGCGCAACTATCAGATAATAAAATTAGAAAAATTGCTGAAGAAGAAGAGTTGGAAAACCGTCAAGTAGAATTATTTGGTTTACACGTACCAACAAAAACTTGGCAAGATGAAATTGAATTAGCCAGTAGTTTTTGGTTGGCACCTTCAGCTTTGAAAAGTTGCATAGAAATGTACATCAATGTTCGTATGGACAGTGATAAAAAATATATCAGTGGTGATAAAGAAATAAATTCACTTCGCTTAAGTCAAGAAGCTAGAAAAGCTTTACTTGAAGATTATAGGCTTCTTCCTCGCTCCAAAGAGCCTATCAGTAGAAATTGGGAAAAATGGTTAAAGGGCAATGACTCAACACTAAGTCTAACGTTTAACCAAGAAGCCGCAGTAGATAATAGCGACTTGTTATTGATAACGCCTGTTCACCCTTTAGTAAAGCAATCTATTCAAGGCTCAAAAATATGTGATAAAGCTAGTTGCTCATTGGCTATTAAAACTAATGACGTTCCTGTGGGAAAATATTCTTTTGCTCTTTATCACTGGGAAAAGAAAGGTGTTAAAAGAGACGATCAAGTTATCGCTGTATGTGCCAATAAAAAACTTGAGCAATTGTTACTTAATTTATTAACCCAATCTACAGATTCAACTGAGCCTGTGGCGATTGATGACGAAATGATGGAAGTTATTGAGTTAGAGCACCATGAAAGGTGGAGCAGATCTCAAGCTGACCATATTGAGGCTAATCGACAATTGGTTAGTTATAGAATTCAAAGTTTGAATACAAGCCATAAAGCTAGATGTAAAACTATTGAAGAGCAGTTACATAATGCGACTAATGACAAAATTAAGCTGATGAAAGAAAGTGAGTTATCAAGAGCCAATGCAGATTTTGAACTTAGAATGAGTGACTTGGATAAGGCGGCTGAAAGTGGAGATGTACATAGTTCACTGATTTGTTATGGAATAATAGAAGTTATTAAGGATGAAATACATTGAGTACTAAATTTGAAACTTTTGAACAATTATTTAAAGATAGAAAAGACTATATTAAAGTAGCTAAAAAAAATGATTTTCAAGATGGCTTATTGAATCTTCTAACTCAACTTTACCCTGATAATGCACACTTTATTTATGAATTGTTGCAAAATGCGGAGGATGCTCAAGCATCTGAAGTTCATTTTCTCTTATCAGAAAATAGCTTAAAAGTTGAACATAATGGAAAGAGACAGTTTTCTTTAGATGATGTTATTTCTATCACTGGTTTGAAATCAACTAAAGAGGATGATGTAGTTAAAATAGGTAAGTTTGGTGTTGGATTCAAAGCTGTTTTTTCATATACAGCATCACCAAGAATATTTAGTGATCGTTTTTGTTTTGAAATAAAAAATTTATTTGTTCCGCACAAAATAGAAAACAATTATCTTGAAAAGAATAAAACTATTTTTGAATTTCCATTTAATAAGCCAGAAAAACTCCCTCAAGATGCTTTTCTAGAAATTAAAAAAGGATTGGATGCTTTATCAATAAAAACCCTATTCTTTTTACAAAACATTAAGACCATTATATGGACAGTAAAAAATAAAACAGCGTCAATTAGTAAAGTTAATGATGATAATCAAATTATTAAAGATAACTATTTATCAATTGAAAAAAAATCTAGAGATGGTCTAAATTCATTATCTCATTGGCTAAAGTATGATCGTGCTTTGAAAAAGCATAATGGTTTGTTTGTTTCAATTGTATATAAGTTAGATTTTAAAAGTAAAAAAACGATTAAATTCAATCCTAAGAAGGAACTTGATGAACAATTTAAAATTGTTATCGATCCATCTAGCAATGTTTCAGTATATTTTCCAGCCGAAAAGGAAACTTCTAACTTAAAGTTTAGTATCAATGCACCTTTTGCTTCTACAGTTGCTAGAGACAGTATAAAAGATAGGGAAGAGAATGATGAGTTGATTCATGAGATTGCAATATTAGCGGCAGAGTCATTACATTTAATTAAAGCCCAAGGATTGTTAACGGCCTCATTTTTGGAAGTGCTGCCAAACCAAGATGACAATATTCCTATATTTTATCAACCTATTCAAAAGCTCATTTTTAAAGAGTTTCAAATTGAAAATATAGTACCTTGCCAAGATAATAAACATTTAATCAGTCAAAATGTATATGAGTCACCTGCGAGTTTTCGACATACTTTTGATATTGATGATCTTAAATATTTTGTTTCTAGAGAGGAGGAAGACATAAATTGGTTGATTTACACTCAAGGTAAAAGGCAAAAGCAATTTATTTCTGATTTGCAAATCAATAAATGGGATATAGAAGAGTTATATGAGTTTATTGATAATGTTGCTGGTGATGATGCAGTCCTATACTGTGAAGAAGAAGAGCTTCAAGCTTTTAAAAGTTGGTTTATTTCTAAAGACATACAGTGGATAAAAGAATTTTATTGTTTGCTACATAAAGAATGTGATGGTGAGGATGATTATGGAGAGCAACCTATTGAAGGTGTGAATTCATTTTCAATTTTATTGACCCAAGATAAAGAGTTGGTTTGTGCCAATGAATGCTATTTTCCAATAAAGCTAGCTCAGAACGATGTTTATGTTTTACACAAAAGGTTTTATCCTCGTAAAAAAGATGATGTTGATATAAAAGTTGATAAATTCTTTCATACCATTGGGGTAAAAACATATGGTGAAAGAGAAGAAATTAGCTTAATACTTCAAGATGTTTATGGTTCAGATAATATTGATATAACTTTTGAAGAACACATTACTCACTTGAAGTTATTTATTGATTACTCTTTGCAGGAAAACAACAAAAGCGATCGAAATTTATTTCAGTCAAAAAGAGTGATTTTAAATGAGGGTACTAATTATTCTTTACCAAAAAACACTTATATTACAGGTGGATATATAGAAGGTTCTATCACTGATTTTTATTTTTATACTTTCTCTGATGATTATACTTTTGCTATTAGTGATTTATATTTAAATTGCGAAATTGAAAGAGAGGTTATTAGTAAATTTTTTAAGTGGGTAGGCTGTAGATATGATATTAAAATAGTGAACTCACCTACTTGGTTAAACCCTGAGAATAATAAGTTAAAAAAATACTGTGGTAACAGAACTACATACGAAGACGATGTAGATTGTACGATTAATCACCTTCAAGATATGTTGGTTCAAATTGATGATTTTTCAATGCTACTTTGGGAAGTGCTTACTAAGCAATATAAAAGACACTTTCATGCAAAGGCTAAATATAGAGCGAATAGAAGTGAATCCTATAACTATGCTGATTCTCAATTGCTTTATCATTTAAAGTTAAATGATTGGATACCCACAACAGACGGACGGTTTTTAAACCCTAAAGAAATAACTAGGTCTATCATTGAACCTTGGTATTTTAAGAATAAAAACATTGAACTTTGGGAGGATATCCAGCTTTTTTACAATGAGGATAGGGAGAATGAACAAACAGATGAGAAGAGAATTAAAGCAGCAGAGTTAGGTTTTGATACACTAGAAAAACTCGAAGCAGCCGAGTGGATCGCTAGCCTTTCAGACGATGAACGAAAAAGTGTTAAACTTAATTTTGAAAATCAGACGGCTAATGAAAGAGAATTTCCAAATCAAATCTCAAGAAACCCCGAACATAGAGAAGCTAAAGTAAAAGAAGAAGGGAAAATAGCACCAATAAAAGAAAAAGAGGTTCGTGAAAGAAGTGTCGCGATAAATAAGAATGAAGTTATAGAGCAAGCAAAAGAGTATTTAACAGACCAGTATACTGATGACGATGGCATACAGTGGTGTCAAATTTGCGAGAAGGAACTCCCTTTTAGAAAACTTAAAGGAGGAGAGTACTACTTTGAAGTGAGCGAATATAATAAAAAGATTGAAAAATCGATATATCAAAATTATCTCTGCCTATGTCCCAACCACTCGGCAATGTTTAAGCATGCAAATGAATATACAGGTAGTTTGACAGATTTATTAGATTTAGCTGCGAATAATCGTGTTGAAATAAAACTAGCTGGTGAAATTGAAGCTATATGTTTTACTGATAAACACTTGCTTGACTTACAAGCTGTGCTTTGTGAAGTAAGTTCCGGAAATGTTGATAACAATAAAATGGCTGAGGGACATTCTAGGTATATAGAAGAAGATTTAGTTAGTGTTAGCAAGGAGCCTATAAAGGTGAATAACCAATATGTTGTAAATTGGCGAACAAACATAGAAAACTTAGATACAATTATAGCCTTCACCATTGAAAACCTAGGACATACGATTAAAGATATAAAACCCTCTGCGTTTGTCATTACTCACCAAGACTGGATTGATGCAGGTTTTTCAGGGTGTAGCACACCAAGTCACATACTGCTTGATCATACCAATGAGAATATCGCATCGTCAGACATAATGAACTTAATTGAATTGGAGGAAAAGGTTAAACTTTGGGAGAAGGATAGCCCTAAAGTAACCCACTGTGCCGTAGAAACTAGTCATGGTGTTGTGAGCCTGTGTGGGACACTTAATGTTAATTTAGCTAATAAAATTAGTCAAGTGACCTGCCCTTGTTGTAAATATGAAATTTTTAGTAAAACGACATTTAAGGAAACACACTAGTTAATCGGATCATCATGCGGGTTGTATTACTATTTAACTATTTAACTATTTAACTATTTAAATTATAAATAGTTAATTTAAATCCGTGACATTATATGGTGTTTGTTGGGTGTTTTATGACAGTAAATGGTGTTTTTTTGTGTTTTGCTATTTTCAATATTTATCGAAAATAGCAAAAATTTAATCCTAGAGTTTATTAAAATTAAGGACTAGAATGAAGTTATTCGAAATTATGATATTGTTGTCTTATGACAGTATATGGTGTATTCAACATAATGATTGCTAAGTTAGCATCAAAATATTTAATACTATTATTTGCTGGTCACTTTTGTTTCTCAGCAAAAGTAAGTCTAGCGGCTTCCTCCCCAGAAGCCAGCCAAAGCTCAGTTCAGCAACGTACTGAAAAATCAGCTGGATTTGATAATGTAGCAAAAGACATTGAAAGGCTGATGGATAGTAATGCCATGTTAGCGCTTTCGCAGTTAACACAATATGAAGGTATTCTCAACGAACTGTCGTTAAAACAAAAAGTGAATTATTACCATTTGTTAGCCGATATCTATCTTTTACAAGCCCAGTATCACTTAGTAGAAAAAGCGGCTTCTAATGGCTTAGAACTGACTTTGGGGCTCTCTAGTCCTAGTCTTTTTATTTCTGAATTACTCTATAGCCGTGGTTTTTCCTATGAAAGTATAGGCAATATGGAGGCAGCAACTAAAGATTATGAAAATGGCTTAGCATTAGCAAGATCTCTACACGATAAAGTACTTATCGCGACAGGTTTAGTGAATTTAGGTGCTATTTATTACTTAACTGATCAATATAAAAATTCACTTATGGTGTTAAATGATGCTTACAATATTGCAAAACAAACGAATAATGATGAACTCAAAGGCTCTGTTAATTCTGAGTTAGGTATTTTGTATACTTACCTAAATAGAACAGAGCAGGCAACGGTTTATTACCAACAATCTTATCAGTTTTACAAACGAGCCAATAAAAATATTCCAGCTTTAAATGCGTTAGTTAATATTGGTATTAATCATTTTAAAAACAAAAAATATCAGCAAGCGATAACTTTTTATAGAACGGTTCTAGAAGAGTCAGTGGGTAGTGGTCAAAATGAAATTATGTACAATACTTATTCAGGATTGTCACAGGCTAATTTAAAAAAAGAACAACCAAACCCTGAAGCAAGTTATCATTATTTATTGTTGTCTAAGCAATATATGAAAAATATTGAGCAGTATAATGTTGAACTGAAATATTATAGTGATGAAGCCTCTGTTTTATTTGAACTTGACCGTTTTGATGAGGTACTGATTAGTATAGGTAAAATTGAAAAAGTATTGAACGATAGGGAGTCACTAAGTTTTATACAAACGCAGAAGCAAATCAAAATTGCTAATTTGAAATCTAAAACCTATTTCAAATTAGGCCATTACCAACAAGCTTACAATATTCAAAAGAAACGGTTAGCGTTGATAAAAGCACTACGCAAAAGAGAACAAATAAGTTCGATTGCTGAAGTACGTTTAGCATTAGAAGTTAAGCAAGCTGATTTGCATACAAAACTACTAGAAAACGAACAAATCTTACAAGAAATTGCTTTGCTTGAAGCCGAGAAAAAACAACAAGAACAAAAATATTATCTACTTTATATTACGGTTGTAGCGTTAATTTTTGCCTGGTTGTTAATCAAGTTAATTCAAGACCAACGTCGATTATATAAAATGTTAAATATAGACATGTTGACAGGTATTGCTAATCGTAGAAAAACCTTAAAACAAGGTAAATCACTTTTTAATAGATCAAAAAGTCAACAAAGCACTTTAAGTGTTTTGATTATTGATATCGATAACTTCAAATCAATTAATGACCAATTTGGCCATGATGTCGGTGATGTTACATTGAATAAAACGGTACAACTTTGTCTTAAATTATTGCGTAAAACAGACTTTATGGGTCGTATTAGTGGTGAAGAATTTATGGTGTTATTACCTGATACTTCCCATGTTCAAGCCTTGATTATTGCGGAACACTTTAGACGTTCAGTTGAACAATATTCCTGGGACAGTGAGAATCATAACGATAAAAATATAAGTGTTAGCATTGGCGTTACTTGCACTGCTGATTTTATCGAAGGTGAGTTAAATGATATAGAAACCCTAATCAATAAAGCAGACCGTTTAGTTTCTCAGGCAAAAGCTGAAGGTAGAAATAAGGTGTATGGCTGATGAATTCACGATTAATTATAATACAATTGTTCGTGGCTATTTTTTGTTTGCCCTCTTTTGCCCAAAAAAATGCTCTTACAAACCAAAACCAATTGGTTACACTTGACCAAGCAACAGAATACGCTATTAAGTCGAAAATACTTACCTTACTCACCTTATCAGTTGAAAACCCGCAAAAAACTGAAACGGTATTGGCTAAATCGCCAGCAGAATTGATCAATTTAAATATTGGCGAGCAATATCTTTTCTTGCTATTAAAAGCGAATCTAGCGCAATACCATAATCAGCATCAGCAAGTAATAAACTTGCTTGAAGAAGCGCAATTACTACAAGATAAAATAGCTAAAAAACAATTAGTATCACCTTTGTTTGCTAACTTGTACCAAGTGCTAGCCACTAGCTTAGCGGCAACTAAAAATTATCAACAAGCCTATCAAGTTAAAAAAGTATTCATTGATGATTATAATGATTACGGCGATGCACAGCGAGACCGTATTGTTAAACGACTAACTAAAAAGCATGAAATAACACATAAAATTGAAACAAATAAATTATTAGATTATCAGAATAAATTAAAAGCATTACGCCTTGATGATGTTGAAAAACAACAAGTAATTCAACAACGTAATTTTATTTTAATTCTCTGTACTATTGTCGTTTTTATTCTATTGTTTCTTCGACAACTTAAAGTGAGAAAAAAACTTATATTACTGACCAAAACAGACCGTTTAACCGGTTTGATAAACAGAGCTGCTTTGTTTGTTAGAGGGGTAGAGTTAATAGAAACCTCGACGCAACAACAACTTGAATTAAGTGTACTTTTATTTGATATTGACGACTTCAAACGCATTAATGATAACTTTAGCCATCGTGTGGGTGATCTGGTGTTAACTAAGGTAGCGCAATTAGTGAGTGAAACTATGCGATCTCGAGATGTTTTTGCGCGTATAGGCGGTAATGAATTTGTCGCTATTCTACCTAGCACTGATATTGATAAAGCAAAAGCCATCGCCGTGCGAGTGATAGAAAAAATAACTCAGTATGATTTCAGTGAGTTAGGTTTAGACAACAACATTACTATAAGTATGGGCGTTGCTAATAACAATGACACCAAGGCACTATTTGATGATCTTTTATATGCGGCGGATTTAGCTCTGCATCAAGCTAGAGCACAAGGGCCAAATCAAATGGTAAGTTATAGCACTACAGTTAAAGCTCAATTGGCATAAGTCATAATTTTTTGAATTCACTTGGCTAGAAAAATCATATAAGCTTGCACTTTAAATCTTTATTATTAATAAAATTAAATCGTACTCATATTTAGACACGCGTTTTTGCGCTACTGATGTTTACGGGAATAGGAAAATCATTTCATGTCTGATGCGCTCGAATATAGTCCAGACGGGGTAGAGCAAGTTCCCCTAAGACGCTTTACAGAAGAAGCTTATTTAAACTACTCCATGTACGTTATTATGGATCGTGCCCTGCCACATATTGGTGACGGCTTAAAGCCAGTGCAACGACGTATCGTTTATGCTATGTCAGAGCTGGGTTTATCGGCAACAGCTAAATACAAAAAATCGGCTCGTACCGTTGGCGATGTGCTCGGTAAATTCCATCCGCATGGCGACAGTGCTTGTTATGAAGCTATGGTGTTAATGGCGCAACCTTTTTCTTATCGTTATCCTTTAGTTGATGGCCAAGGTAACTGGGGCGCACCAGATGATCCAAAGTCTTTCGCGGCTATGCGTTATACTGAGTCACGTTTATCACGTTTTAGTGAGATCCTTCTAGCTGAGCTAGGCCAAGGTACCGTTGATTGGGTGCCAAACTTTGATGGCACCATGAATGAGCCAAAAACACTGCCCGCACGTTTACCTCATATTATGCTTAACGGTATTACCGGTATTGCTGTTGGTATGGCAACCGATATTCCTCCCCATAATGTGCGTGAAATCGCCGCTGCCTGTGTGCATTTAATTGAGCAACCTAAAGCAGAAGTGAGTGATTTACTCGAATTTGTTAAGGGGCCCGATTACCCAACAGATGCCGAAATAATTACCCCTAAAGCGGATATTGAAAAAATATATCAAACGGGACGTGGCAGCATTAGAATGCGTGCGGTTTATGACATAGAGCAGGGTGAAGTGGTGATAACGGCATTACCTCATCAAGCATCAGGCGGTAAAATATTAGAACAAATTGCGGGACAAATGAATGCGAAAAAACTGCCAATGGTAGTGGATCTTCGCGATGAGTCTGATCATGAAACGCCCGTACGCTTAGTTATTGTGCCTCGATCAAACCGAGTTGATACCGAACAATTAATGCAGCATTTGTTTGCAAGTACCGATTTAGAAAAAAGTTACCGCGTTAACATCAATATGATTGGTTTAGACAATCGTCCAGCGGTGAAAAACTTACTAGAAATTTTAACCGAGTGGCTTGAATATCGTCGTGAAACTGTGCGTCGACGTTTACAATATCGTTTAGATAAAGTATTGGCGCGCTTACATATTTTAGATGGCTTATTAGTCGCTTACTTAAATATTGATGAAGTTATCGAAATCATTCGTGGTTATGATGACCCAAAAGCCGAGTTAATGTCGCGCTTTAGTTTGTCAGAAACTCAAGCCCATTCTATTTTAGAAATTAAACTAAGACAACTGGCTAAATTAGAAGAGTTTAAAATTCGTGCTGAGCAAGATGAATTGCGCGAAGAACAAGAATATTTAGAAAAAATTCTCAATTCAAAAGCGCGCATGAGTACGCTAATGAAAAAAGAAATTTTGGCGGCTGCAGAAGAATATGGCGATGATCGTCGTTCTAAATTGGTAGAACGTGCTGAATCAAAAGCGTTAACTGAAAAAGACCTAGTGCCAAGTGAAGCCGTTACGGTGGTGATATCAGATAAAGGTTGGGCGCGATGTGCTAAAGGCCATGATATTGATGCCACTGCGCTTAGCTATAAAGCCGGTGACGGTTATCTATGCTTAGCGAAAGGGCGAAGTAATCGTCCGGTGGTTTTTATTGACTCTTCAGGGAGAGCCTTTACTACTGATGCGCATACTTTACCAACAGCGCGAAGCCAAGGTGAGCCACTTACCGGACGATTTAACTTAACAGCAGGTGAAAATTTTGTGCATTGCCTAATGGCTAACGATGACACTCAATATTTGCTAGTAAGTGATGCAGGCTATGGTTTTATTAGCTGTTTTGGCGATATGATTAGCCGTAATAAAAATGGTAAGGCGATGATCACCTTACCAAGCAATTCAAAGGTATTAACCCCACAGTTAATTGAAGATATTGACAATACTTCTTGTTTAGCCATTACCACAGAAGGACGAATGTTAGTATTTCCAGTTAAAAATCTGCCTATTCTAAGTAAAGGCAAAGGAAATAAAATCATTAATATCCCATCAGCGCGTGCTAAAACACGTGAAGAGCTTGTTACCTTGCTTGCCATTGTACCCGATGGCGCGTCAGTTACCTTGCATGCAGGTAGACGCAAACTCACTTTAAAAACCAGTGATATTGAACATTACCGCGGCGAACGCGGTCGTAGGGGTAATAAGTTACCACGCGGTTTACAACGGGTAGACCAAGTTGAGGTGGAAGTGAGCAAAACAGCGGTAGTGGAGCAAGATATAAGCGATAAATAATAACTTTTATTGGCTAAAAAAACGACAGGGTTATTCAGGTTATTGGGTTCAAGGACGGCTCATTAACCTAGTTTATTCAAATTAGGTTAATGAAAATAATTATTCATTGATTAACATCAATTAAAATGTAAACAATTATTGTTTTCATTGTGTCCTTCTCCACCCGAGTGTAAAATAAAAACAATAGTAATTCTCATTAGCTTTTGTGTTCCTAAAATAACTTTTTAGCGAATGTTATCAACAAAGCAATGATGATATTTCATTTGTATTGAGCAGGCTTATCTCTAACTTACTGTTGTTATAGATTAAGTAGAAAAGGTAAATAAATGACTCTAGCTGACGTAGTGAAAAATCAGATTGTTAAAATTAGCGGATTACCGCTTGATGAAATACTCTCGGCCCAGTTATTAGAGCAAGGTTTTGCTTTACGTACTGAAATCGCATTAGCGCATAAAGCGCCATTTAATGGACCTATGGCTTTTCGATTACATAATACTAAAATAAGTATTCAACGCTGTATTGCCAAGCAAATTCAAGTCTCTAGCGCTTAATTTATTGTAAGTCTCACTTCAAACTTACCGCGTATTTAACCCGCTTCATTCAGTAAACGTTATATGAGTTTTTACCATGAGTTGTTGTTCTAGTTCTTCATCATGCAAGCAGTCTTCTAATAAAGATACTGTTTCGCCAGTGAAAGGGTTGCATTATGCCCTTGTTGGTTTTGCTAACACAGGCAAAAGTACTTTATTTAATTTACTGTCTTCTAATAATAAAAATGTAGCCCAGCAAAATGTGGGTAATTTCTCAGGCATTACTGTAGCGGCGAAAAAAACATCAATACAGTTAAATGGTGTCGACACTTTCCTTTCAGATTTACCCGGCCTTAGCTCGCTTACTAAACGTGGTGAGCAAGGGCACGATTTAACTATTTCTCAACAATTTATCACAACCAATGATATTGACTGTTTGATCAATGTCGTTGATGTTAACCAAATAAGTCGTCAACTTTATCTGACTACACAGCTACTTGAATTAGGTGTGCCTATGATAGTTGTGCTCAATAAAGTAGATAGACAAAAACAGGCCTCGGTTGATGTGGCTAAATTAAGTGCTGAATTAGGTTGTCCTGTGGTGGCGTTGAGTGCGCACGATAAAAATGCTCTAGGTTGCATGGAGAAAAGTTTATTATTAGCACAACAACAATTTACCCAACAAAGCCAAGCATCCAAGCAGGATAAAACAGACGAACACAAGAACCTGGCCGATGAAAGTTCATTAGCTATTCAAGCAAGACAAGATTATGTTGCCGATGTTTTATCTCGATCAAGTTTTGTTGGCGGCGGAGCGAGCTTTTCAGACAATTTAGATAATTTTGTTTTGCACCCTGTTACCGGGATACCGGTATTTTTAGGCATGATGTATTTATTATTCATGTTCGCTATTAATGTCGGTAGCGCGTTTATTGATTTTTTCGATATTCTCAGTGGTACTATTTTTGTTGATTACCCGCTATATTTTCTTGAGCCTTTAGGTTTACCTCAGTGGATCCTTACCATAGTAGAAGGTGTGGGTAGCGGCATACAAACCGTTGCGACCTTTATTCCCGTTATTGCTTGTTTATTTATTGGCTTATCGTTATTAGAAAACTCAGGTTATTTGGCTCGTGCGGCTTTTGTAGTAGATAGTGTGATGCAAAAAATTGGCTTGCCGGGTAAAGCGTTTGTACCACTTATTGTCGGTTTTGGTTGTACGGTACCTGCGGTAATGTCAGCGCGAGTTCTGGACAGTGAAAGAGAACGTATTACCACCATTATGATGTCTCCATTTATGTCATGTGGAGCGCGCTTACCCGTTTACGCATTATTTGCCGCGGCCTTTTTTCCTGAAAGCGGTCAAAATTTAGTGTTTTTGTTGTACTTAATTGGTATTGCCGCAGCCATATTTACCGGTTTTTTACTTAAAAAAACAGTGTTATCGGGAGCCACTTCATTGAATATAATGGAATTACCCCCTTATGAATTACCTAAAGTGGGTACCATCAGTAAACGTGTGTGGCAACGTACATCGGGTTTTGTTACCGGTGCCGGTAAAACCATTGTTATTGTCGTGTGCTTACTTAACTTTTTAAACTCGATAGGTACAGACGGTAGTTTTGGTCATCAAGACAGTGAAAAGTCTATTTTAAGCCAAAGTGCCCAAGTGGTCATGCCACTACTTGTGCCTATGGGTATTAAAGAAGAGAACTGGCAAGCGGGTGTCGGTATTATTACGGGTATTTTTGCTAAAGAAGTACTGGTAGCAACCTTTAATAGCTTATATTCTCCAAGGACTGCTGCAGACAAAGAAGCACCGTCGTTAACGACAAGTTGGCATGATGCTATTACCAGTATTAAAGAAAATTTATTAGGACTCGCACCCGATGATCCTTTAGGTATGGATGTGGGTGACTTGAGTGATTTAGCGCAGGTTGCTAAAGATCAACATGTAGAGCTAACGACGTATCAAGTAATGCAAGCTGCCTTTGCCGGACAGCTAGGTGCGTTTAGTTACTTGCTTTTTATTCTTCTGTATACGCCATGTGTTGCTGCCATGGGAGCCATTAAAAGTGAAGTGGGTACTCGTTGGGCGGGTTTTGCTGCTATTTGGAGTTTCTCACTAGCTTATTTAATGGCCACGTTATGTTTTCAAGTGGGTAACTTTTCTGCTGCACCATTAATGGCAAGTATTTATATTGCTGGCGTATTCTTGAGTTTTGCCGGTATTTATTTTTGGCTGAAACATCAAGGGCGTAAAGTGCTCACTATTCCTATTTCGGTCAGCTATTCATAAGGCTTATTCACCTTAAATAACGCTAAAGTTTTGTGATGTTTCCTGTTATCTTACTTAGATAAGATAAGACAACAGGAAACATCACCATGTCGACAATCAAGAGTAAACGCATTGCTATTTTAACCAGTGGTGGCGATGCGCCAGGCATGAATGCCGCTATTCGTGCAGTTGTGTTGGCTGCTCATCATTATCATATTGATGTCATTGGTTTTTTCCACGGTTATAACGGTCTTATTTGTGACGAAAGCATTGCTGAAGCCAAGTTAATAGGACTTAAAGATGTTAATAGTATTATTCATCGTGGTGGTACCTTTTTAAAAAGTGCTCGTTGTGAAAAAATGCTAACAGAAGAGGGCCTTAAACAAGCAGCCAAAACCTTAGAAGAACAAAATATCGATGCGTTAATTGTTGTTGGTGGCGATGGCTCTTTTAACGGATTACTCGCATTAAAAAACTATTTCCAAGGTCAGTTAATTGGAATTCCAGGCACTATTGATAACGATCTCGATGGCACTGATTTTACCATAGGCTTTGCAACCGCGGTGAATACTGCCATTGAAGCGATTGATAAAATACGTGATACCGCAGATGCTTTCGAGCGAATTTTTCTGGTTGAGTTAATGGGGCGACATAGCGGTCATATCACCTTTAATGTCGGTATTGCTTGCGGTGCGGAACAAGTACTGTCTTTTGAAAACTTCTCTGGGGCTGAGCAAGAAAGTAAACTTAAAATATTGGCTACTGAAATCAAGAATGCTCAGCAAAATCGCCATAGTAGTTATATTATTGTGATGGCGGAAAATTTATGGCCAGGCGGCGCGATTGAACTGGCTAAAAAATTGACAGAATTAGTCAATATTGAATGTACTGCTTGTGTGTTAGGGCATATTCAACGAGGTGGTTCGCCTGCAGCTAAAGACCGATTATTAGCAACAAAGATGGGCGTTGCCGCAGTACAAGCGATTGTAGCCGGCGAGAACCATATTATGATTGCAGAACAAAACAGCGCTACTTGTTACATAACGCTTGAACGGGCAGTTAAACATCGTAAAGTGGTTAATCCGCAGCTCATTGATGCACAAACAAATATTTTGGCTTTGACTGCGCAAAATCAATATTAGCCACTTACTTTAATCGCTGTTACGGGTTTTCAATGAAGTCATAGAGCGCTTTAAATTGCTTTGTTAAATTATGCTTAGGTGCAAAATAAGGTAGTGGCATCGCGTGTTGATGAGACTCACGCATTTTTACCGAACTATTTAGCATTACAGGAATAATTGGATAACCTGCTTCAATTAATTCATCTACTAATTGTTTTGGTAGTTTTGCACGTGGTTGAAATTGATTAACGATGACACCTTCAATAACCAAATCGTTATTGTGATCTTCACAGATTTCATTAATCGCTGCTGTAACACTTTCTAAAGAGTGGCGAGAAAAGGCATCACAATCAAAAGGAATTAAAACCCTGTCAGCTCCGATCAATGCCGATTTAGTATAAAAATTTAGCGCTGGCGGTGTATCAATGTATATTTCGTCATAAAACTCTTCTAGTGTTTCCATCGCTTTGCGTAGTGCAAATATTTTGTAGCGAGATTCTAATTTATGCTCTATTTCAGGTAACTTATCGCAAGCAGGCATGATGAAAAGATTTTCAAACGGGGTTTCAAATACAAATTCTTCTGCACCACGTACTTTGCCAAAAAAACCGACACTTTGATTTAAAAAATCAGCAACTGAAAGATCACAAACTTGATCCCCTAACAAATAATGACTTGAATTAGCCTGTGGATCTAAATCTATTACCAAGGTTTTCTTACCCGACATAGCACTTACGGCAGCTAAATTACACACAATACTCGTTTTACCCACACCCCCTTTTTTGTTAAAAATCAATCTGCGCACTATATCAACCTCGAATGAATTATTTATATTAAAAACGTTATTTAGCTCTAATTATAATATCACAAAGTTATTAGGATTTAGTTAAGGAAACTTTAAATTTCAGGGCAAGATCATGAGATATATTTTATAGTCAAAGTGTGATCAAATAGCAGAAACAATCACTTTAAGTTTCCTATGCTATCAACAATTGAAGAACATTTTGCCGCAGTTACCGATGAACGCCAACA
>JBLIEW010000008.1:0-114331 GCA_047633255.1 Colwellia sp. | reverse complement strand
ATAAGGCTCTAGCCTTATCTTTTATTTTAAATTCGACTCTCATCCAAAATAAACAAACTACACGGTAAAAACGTATTTTGAAATTTATGTAAACAACAATGAGTTTTTACACAGGCTGGCCACATTGAAGACCTAAATTAGTCATAAAAATCAGGCTACTTTATGTTCACTTTGATACGATATAGTCAACAAACCCACCAAACCCGTCACTCATCAGTTAACGCTAACAAAGTGGCAAAAGTTAGCGTTCTGAGATAAAACCCTCTAGTATCATTGCAGCCTTACAGCAGCCATTGAGGTTGAAAGTATTTAACGATAGCTTGTTGCCGGGGTTCCCTTTCTAGTAATGTATAAATCTATTCAGTTACCTCAAGAACATTTAATTTTTCACGAATAAATTGAACTTAATCGAAAAAGCACGCTCTTACTTAACAGTTATGTTATTCCCTTAGTGTTTCATGTTTATGCATCTATTTTTATAGATGCATTTTTTTGCCCATTAATTGTGAAATTTTCAGAAATTCAGAATTCTAGATTTTCAGGTTTTCTCCCCACATACACTGCATTCCACCAAAATCTAAATTTTCAGTTCGGTAGTGGTTCGGTCAAGCCTGAATTTCACATTGTGAGTTTTAAAACTTGTTAACTTTCTTAAGGTTAGTTGGTAGATTCCAACGACTCTTTGGTTCTTGTAACCAGTAGGTCGCCAGTTGGCACCATTCATAACGAAGCCTCAACAGAAATGTTGAGGCTTTTTTATTGCCTCAAAAACAATCAGAACACACGATGAATGGCTACTCTGGCATCAACAATAGCAAATTCAAATTAGATCTCGTTGAAGAGTTTATGCATTAGCCCGTCTGATTTATAGATTTCGGGCCTGCTTTTGTACGCGTGGATAGGTCATTGATGGCATTAATCTCAAACTGTATATTTACACGAGTTATAGCTATTGAATGATCTAAATTATCACTTTTTCTTTTTCTTTTTCTTTTTCTTTTTCTTTTTCTTTTTCTTTTTCTTTTATCTAATAATTACTTATACTATTAATGTGTCTATAGATAAAATAATTATAAAATGACTCTCAATATAACCACGGCAAATGACATCGAAAAATATGAGTCACACTTTATAGTTCATTCAGGTGGGGGCCAAAGCCATTAGTACCAGAGTTACTTTCTCAGTATTTAACTGACTCTCATATGCATATATGCATAATCTGTTTGATTTTAATCTAAATATTATTAGAGTTTTACTATACAAAATGTAAAATATTTACAGATAATATAATAATAAATTTATAACATAGAAAAAGTAATATCCTATGAAATATAATAAAACAACAAAAAATATTGATGTATTGGTTATTTACCAAGAAAAAAAAGCAGTTGAAAATAGCATAAAACAAATACAGACATTAGATCTAAAACTACATAGTTTAGTTTTCGATACAGGCCGTATTAGTAGCATTATTTCACTGAAACCAAAAATCATACTGTTATCTTCCAATAACATTATGAACACCATTAAATTCTACATAGAGCTGTTAGAAAAGCATGGTAAAGACATACCTATTCATAAAGTTATTTTACTCATTAAAAACAAAGAATCTACGCGTGCTTATAAAGTTTGTGAAACGGGGCTATTTGATAACTATGTTGTAATTAACCCATTAAATGAGCCTTTTCGGTTGAAATTGGTCTTATTGCACACGTTAAAGCTTATCGAAGATACTCAAAATGACAAATGTGAAAAATTATTAGCTGATGGCGAAGATGAGCTAGCCGCTTGTATCTCACAAGGGTTAGCGTTAAAAAACACCTTCAAAACAGAAATAAGTGCATGCAAAGAGTCTATTATTGAAGTAACAAAATCAACGTCTCTAAATGATGAAGATAATACTTTAATAACACAGGCGCTTGAAAAAACTTTTCAAGAATTAAAACAAAATGTCTCACTACAGATACAAACTTCTTTGGATAAAATGATTGATTTAAAATCAATCCAAAGTCAATTAAGTACAACATTGTCTCAGCAAAACCAAGCAAATGAATTTCAACATAAAATAGCAAACGTGGATAAATCAGCACGACTTTCAGGGCATGATACAGAGGAGCCTGAGCAACAAGCATCAGCAAGCCAAAAACTATTGATAGTTGAGCAATCTACAATAGTTATTAAAACACTGACTGAAATATTTGATGATACAAAATTCCGATATGTTTTATCTACGAATGGTACAGATGCTTTTTTACAGTTTAAAGAATATAAACCTGATGTCATTTTATTATCATATGATGTATCAGGCATGAATGGGGTAGAGTTAACTAAGCGCATTAGAGCAACCGGAAGTAAGGTTCCGATTGTTGCATTAAGTCAAAAAAATGATAAAAAAGTCATTAAATCCTGGGTAGCGTTAGGCTTAAGCAGCTATCTATTAAAGCCACCAGAAAAAAGCAAAGTTATTGATGCGGTAGAAAAAGCAGTTAATACCCCGGTAGATATACTCTTTACTGAAAAAGACTCAAATGAAATTAAATGGATCCCTGAATATTCAGTTGGAAATGATTTGATGGATACGCAGCACAAAATGCTTTTTACTTTAATAAACGATTTCTTTATGGACGATAAAAAAGAAATGATTCAAGCCACTTTTGAAAAAATAGCTGAATATATAAAGGTACATTTTGAATCTGAAGAAAAATTATTAAAAGACATTAACTACCCAGAACGTAGTGGTCATATACAGAAACATAGAGCTTTAGCCAATAAGTTCGAACAGATAGTGCAAAAAACACACACATATAGTTCTGAAGAACACGATAAGATAGCTTTATTTTTATATCGTTGGTTAACTAATCACATACTTAAAGAAGACATGGATTATAAGAGTTACGCCATAACAAAAAACATTAACACTTAATAATTTGAATTATGACTGGAAGCTTTTTATTTTAAAAATATCATGGAAGCAGTGTTTATAGGTCAATTAAGTTATTGAATACTTTTAGCACAACCTCGCCCATTTGATTTAGCATCATAAACACCATCATCAGCGGCTTTTATCAAATCTTCAATACTTGTCATTTGTGCTGTTTTTGTCGCAATGCCTATACTGGTACTTAGTGAAAGATGACCATCCGGTATATCAATAATAAGTAATTTTACTTGTTTATTAATTATTTCAGCGAGATATAAACCGCCCTTCGGCTCAGTAGCTGGACAAATGATAAAAAATTCATCGCCACCTAAACGACACGCAATATCATCGGTTCTTATAACATGTTGGAATATTTTGGCTAATTCAATTAGTGCCACATCTATATTGCACACTATCGAGACATGATCACTTTTACCATATTTCGACCACTAATGAACCTCACCATCAGGCTCTATATTAAGTAAATTTCTTTCGTCTTTGGCTATAAACCCGTCCTTAATTTTTTGTCTTGCCATTGTTTCGCCCAATTTGAATTTTAAATCTTCCCACTCGTCTTCAAATCCTTCAATAAAGCCATCAACAAACAACTCAAGCTCTTTATCAGTATATGGTGTCTTACGGTCATTAGCAGGGTTTATCCAGTGAGGTTCATTAGTCATGAGGTGTCTCCAATAAGTAATTTAATCGAGGTGGTTTCATAATTATAGTTCACTTAAAGAATTGTCGGATCACTTGCTGTTAGATAAGTCCGAGTTAACGCATGCCACAAAGTGCTCTTATTTATTAGTGACGCAACTAATGTAATTATTAAGGTAGACGATTGAGATTAGTTACCTAATCTGTGAATTAATTGGGCAAGTAAGCTGGTTGCGTATTTCGGTCGGACCGATCAGTTAGTTCCATTGTTTAATTAAATAACAGGCGACAACTAGTCTGACACAGCGGGGAAACAGGTGATCGGTTCAGGCCGAAGCATGCACTGGTATATAAAATTTTGTTTCAAATAAAAAAAACCCGCTAAAGTCAGCGGGAATTAATTAAAATACTATTCACTAGAAAACAGTGATTTATCTAAAACAACTCATCATCAATAGCAAATAAACACTCACTACCCGATTTTGCTGAAGCAATTAAAGACAGTCTACGCGGTAATAATCGAGCAAAGAAATATCGAGCCGTATGCAGTTTGCTTTGATAGAAGTCAGTGCCACTTTCACCATCACTTTCTTGCTTTGACAAAGACACTTGTGCCATTTTAGCCCAAACGAATGCCATTGCCGTATAACCAAATACATGTAAATAGTCATTTGCCGATGCGCCTAATTCATTTATATCACTTTCTGATTTAGATAATAAATCAGTGGTTAATTCAGTTAAATCAGTTAAGGCTTCAGCTAAAGGCATAATAAATTCATTCATGGCTTGGTCATCGTTATTACTTTCGATGAACGTATTCACTTCATCAGTAAATACTTTTAACATAGCGCCTTTTGAACTAGCTACTTTTCGCATCAATAAATCCATGGCTTGAATACCATTGGTGCCTTCATAAATTTGAGTAATTCGGGCATCACGCACTAATTGTTCTTGGCCCCATTCACGAATATAACCATGACCACCGAAAACTTGTTGACCCGCAACCGTATTTTCAAAACCTAAATCAGTAAAGAATGCTTTAGCAATTGGTGTCATCAATGCCGCTAAAGTTTCACCTTTAACTTGCTCTTCGCCTTCGCCGTAGGTAGCGTAATCAAGTTGCATAGAAATATAGCTAGAAAGCGCGCGCGATCCTTCATTTAATGCTTTCATATTTAAAAGCATACGACGAACATCACCATGTACCATGATAGAATCAGCTTCTTGATTAGGATTTTTAACGCCATTGGTTTTACTATCAAGCGCTCTACCTTGTATTCTATCTTTCGCGTACTCTAGCGCATTTTGGTAAGAGCGTACTGCCGCACTTAACCCTTGAATGCCCACACCAATGCGTTCAAAATTCATCATGGTGAACATACAAGCTAAACCTTTATTTAGCTCGCCAACTAAGAAACCTTGCGAATCATCAAAATTCATGACACAAGTTGATGAAGCATGAATGCCCATTTTATGCTCTATAGAACCACAACTAACATTGTTTGGCTCACCCAGAGTTTCATCATCATTAACATTAATTTTAGGAACTAAAAACAGAGAGATACCACGAGGGCCGGCTGGCGCATCAGGTAATTTAGCTAACACTAAATGAACAATATTTTCAGTAAGGTCATGTTCGCCACCGGTAATAAATATTTTATTGCCGGTAATACTATAGCTACCATCATCTTGTGGAATAGCTTTTGTACGGATAATACCCAAGTCAGAGCCAGAATGTGATTCAGTTAAGCACATAGATGCAGTCCAATCACCAGCATACATACGCGTTAAATAACGTTGTTTTAGTTCTTCACTGCCGTGTTTGGCTAATGACAACGCTGCACCCGCAGTAAGTACCGGAAATAGTGCAAAAGAAATATCTGCACTATTTAGCATTTCTTCGTGCATAGCGGTCAACATTTTTGGCATACCCATGCCGCCATAATCAACATCACCACCAAGCGCAGTCCAACCACCTTCAGCATAGGTGTTAAACGCTTCTTTATAACCAGGAGCTGTGGTAACTACGCCATCTTTAAAACTCACGCCAATTTCGTCACCTTGACGAGCAATAGGGTCAATTTCTTGTTCAGCAATTTTGGCACATTCTTGTAAAATAGCTTCAGCCGTGTCTTTATCAACTTGCTCAGCTAATTTAGGCAATTTTTGCCACATTTCATCCGCTTTAAATACTTCATAAAGCAAGAAACTCATATCTTTTAACGGAACTTTATACTCAGCCACAACAACTCCTAATTCATTTGTTAAATTGTAATTAGCTTACTTTGCTTTATTGGCAAATAAGCCAAAAGAAAAACAAGCAATTAAAACGCTTGTTTGAATATACCTTAATGACAGTAAAAGTAAAGTATTTGCTCAAATTAACCTGGGTTTCACTTGATGTTTTATCAAAATTTGCGTTAGTGTTACTAAAACCCTAAAACAAAGTGTAAATACCTTGGTCAAAACTGTGGTGAAAACCTTAATAAGTTCAGTCTCTTTGGCTTTATTTCTAACAACGACAGTACAAGCTAAACAATTAAGCTTCACGAAACAAGTACAAGAGAATAATTACACTTTTGCTTACCAATGGCTTGATCATGATAAAGTTCATCAATCAATCCGCTTTAACTTAACTAAGCCCGCTTTATTTGAACGATTTAGAATGCTTAGGCCTTATAAAAACGAATTTGCCCAAAAAACCATTTTACGCACAATAAAAAAACAACTCATGAAACAGCCGTTAACAGGTGCTAATGCAGTTTTTAAGCAGCACCAAGGTAGAACAGTTATTCAAGTAAAAGGGCTAGATGAGGATAACGTTGCTGCCGCGTATAAAAAAATAAATATTATAGAACAAGAAGTTACTAAAGAATATTTCAAAAAAAATTTCTACCAGCGCTTTACTACCCATGATCAACAAACAGGCATAAAAGTAGATCATGTTAACATTGCACAAATATCTGTTCCTGATTTTAAGATCCTCAAACCGATAATCTTAGACAAAGTACCCATTAAAAATATTCGTCAAGTCACTAATTTTGTCCTTAGCTTTGTACAAAGCATTCCCTATTCAACATTAGAGTCTCGCCTTACCTCTTCAGGATCTGGCTTTAATCCCCCCGCAAAATTACTGTGGGAAAATCAAGGTGATTGCGATAGTAAAATGACGTTAACAGCAACAATTTTACGTGCATTAATGCCAAGAATAGATATGGCGATGATCTATATTGATCAGCACGCATTTATTGGTATCGCTATTCCTGCTCAGGGCGATGAGATAAGTATTAAATACCAGCGGGTTAATTACCTATTGGCTGAGCCAACAGGACCGGCTTTATACAAATTAGGTAACTTAGCTCCTGAATCTGAATTGGCAGTAAATCAAAGACGCTACGTTGTTGAAGAGTTTCATTCCGACGGTAGTCTTTAAATACCTTATAACGAGTTAGCTTAGCATCAACTGACTAGCTACAACCTCCTGTTTTAGGATGAATGCTCATCCCAATACAAAACCAAACTAAGCAAAATCAAGGTAAAAAAAATGCACGAGTATGGCTACTGTGCATTAACGTTATGATTGGTATAGATAACAATGCTAATAAGTTAGCTACCTATGAATAGGCACTAACTTATTAGACTTGGTTAGACTTGGTATTATTGAGCTGTCACATTCACTTCGGCTTCATCATTATCAAGCGCTAGCTTGTAACCAAATGAAACATGGTGATAACGAGCACTTGAGTAATCGTCATGGATAGCGAAACCAAAGTTATATACTTTGCCTGCTTCAATACTCACATCACCCGCATTATCAGATTTAAGCTTACGCTTGACAACTACCGACCAAGTACCATTTTTTAGTGAAGCTTCAACAGTTGCGCCTACGCCTTTATGCATATCGCGTTCTGCTAATATTTGACCATCTTCCACTTCTTTGGTACCTGATTTATAGCGAACAACATCCATAAATTGATTAGCCGCTTCTGCTGCATCAATTTCGCTTTGATCTTTCAGTTTATCCCAGCCACCTAGCGATTTACCACCACGACCTTTAAGCTCTAACTTAGTACGTGACTCTTTCAGATACTTAGTAACACCCGTAGTTGAACCGGTATTAAACTTAAGACGTTTAGCTAAATCACTGCCTTTTAACGTATCGATATCAGGTGCAAACGGCATAGAGTTAGCATCTGCATGACACGTACCCCAACAACCTGCTCTATCTGCGTATTCAACATCGTCAGTTGCTAACATAAAGGCCAATTTCATTGGATTTTCTGGGTCCATTTTGCCACCCTCAACAAATGGAACAGCAGCGTGCTCACCATCAGCCCAACTGAATCTCAAATAGAGATTTTCGGCATCATGCGTTGAATCAATAGTGACATCAATATGACCACGTTTTCCAGGGATAACATTAGGTTCAAGATCCTTCTCACTTTCACCTGTCACGATATTTTTACCTATATCAGCAATCTCTTTACCGTGGCATTCAATACAACGGTCGCCTTTAGTAAAAGCACGTTTACCGCCATGTCTTCGGCCTAATACCCACTCAATAGAGGCTGTACCTGGATAGAAAACACCAATATCTTTTGAGCTTGCTTTAGCCCAGTCGACATTCATTTTACTTGCAACAGGTGCAGCGCTTGTAGAAGCATTGATCGTTTTACTAGAAGCAGCATTAGCAAGTGCTTTTTCAACAGCAGCAGATATTTTTTGCTGAGTTTGTTCTTTTTCAGCCATTTTTTCTTCTTTAGCTTTTAAAGCCGCTGCAGCTTCTTTCGCTTCAATACGTGCTAAACCATCACGATAAGCTTGTGGCACTTCACGAATATAATCCGGATTCGGCGCTTCTAGCTTTTCTAACGCTTCATCAGAAAGCTTGTCGCGTACGCTATTATGCGCGATACCTTTATGACAATCGATACAGGTTTGCCCCGTTTCAAACGCATTTAAATGTTGCTTACGTGCACGTGGTTTTTGAAACTCAGGATTCATCGATTCAAAGTTATGACAATTACGACATTCTCTTGAGTCAGTTGATTTCATCGCATGCCAAACACTTTGAGCTAATTCAAATCGGTGCTCATTAAATTTTTCTTTGGTATCAAGCTTACCTGTTAACCAAGAGAAAACTTCTTTCGACGCTTGTATTTTACGAACAACTTTGTGTATCCAAGGTTTAGGTACATGACAGTCAGGACAACCTGCTCTCACGCCAGTACGGTTGGCAAAGTGAATTGTTGGCTTATATTCTTGATAAACGTTGTCTTCCATTTCATGACAACCAATACAGAACTCAGTTGTGTTTGTTGCTTCCATTGCCGTGTTAAAGCCGCCCCAAAAAATAATACCAATGATGAAGAAGATGACCGCGCCAGAGACGGTAGTACCTAGTATTAGTCGACGTGACCAGAAACTTGGTTTTGTAAATGTGTTTTTTGTCATGCTGATTCCTACGAACGAATGACTCGTAATAATTAGATCAAATTATCTGTTAATTTTAATAACAGAATGTCGGTATATATACCCAAACAACTTTAAATAAACAGATTCTAAAAAAGTGGTTTGCCTATATATCCTTAAAACAAAAAAAGGACATGACATCAGCCATGTCCTTTGGTTAATCACTTAAATAACGATTTAGCTTAATGCTGTATAATTTAACGGAAAAAGTATAGGATTGACGTTAATCAATAAGTACTTTTAACACCTAAATTGAGCTATACAGCAACAAGGTGAACGCTAAATTAAGTTTTATGGTTTGAACGGTTAAACACGTTAAACTTACCTGTTGGCGTAGTTAAACCTTTAATGCGTGTTTTCTCTTTAAGCGTTTTGGCATCATAAACTACGATTTCACCCGTTGGGTTTTTCGCATCTTTACGGTTCCAAACTGAAACCCAAACTTCTGTGCCGTCGTCGTTAAATTCCATGTGAAGCGCAGCTTTACCTGGTTCAGTAGTTACACGAATAGTTTTAACGATTTCATGAGTTTTCTTATCAAAAACTTGCACTGATTGTTGAATTTCTGGCTCTGGGTGTTTCAATTGATCAGCCCAAACATATGGCGAAGTTTCGTGTGTACGGATAAATACACCCGCACCGTCTGTTTCAACTTCGTAACATAACTTCCATGCGTCATCAGGATGACCCATAGGATCATTACCCCAAACAGAAACAAGGCCAATGCCTAAGTGAGTTGTACCGGCAACAGGTCCACATTCTTCATCAATCCAGTTAGCGCCTGGGCCGGGATGTGGTAGCGTATCAACATCGATCATTGCTTCTAACTTACGTTCGATAGTATCAATAACAACCATTTTATTTGACGCATTAGCTGCAATTTGGAAGTAACGACCTGAAGGGTCGAAGAAGCCGTCATGTAAAAATTCTGCTGAAGCCATACTGGTAATCGTTAGGTTATCTAAGTCGGTATAATCAACTTGTAACATTTGACCAGTTTCTTTAACTGCAACAATAAATGAAGACGTTAGAGGCGAAGTGTAAATAGCAGCTACACGGGCTTCATTGATGAATTCACCTTTAGTATTGTAACCACGAGTAGAAACAACTTTAAGTGGGTTTAATGTTTCAGCATCCATAATAACGAAATGCGCAGGCCAATAACCACCAGCGATTACGTATTTACCGTCACCAGAAACAGCGATATCACGTGCGTCATAAGCCATTTTAGTTTCAGCAACTAACATTTTGTCCGGTGTTTGCCATAAATCGATTTTGTTAACTTTACCGTCACGACCGATGGTATACCAAAAACGCCCAACATCTTTTACGTGTTCAGTTTTATGATGCTCAGTACCTTTAATTACATGCACTGCGTAACCTGTATCGATATGAGTAATAATTTTCTTAGTATCGCCATCGATAATTGCAGCAGTACCTGCGTCACGTTCGATAACAACAAAGAAGTTTTTCCAGTTTAAACCGTGCATTGGCTTAGCTGGGTAATCTTTAGGTGCTACATATTCTTTGGTGTAAGAGCGCATTTGTTCTAAAGACATTTCAGGTGGGACAGGTGGTTCCATTTGGATGAAAGTAGCTAAGTTAGCTATTTCTTTTTTAGTGAACAAATCATCAAAGTTGTTCATACCGCCTTCAGTACCAAGTGAGATGATTTTTTCTAAACGTTTTTGACCTTTTTTCAACGTACTTTTAGGCTCAAGGTTTTTACCTGTTGCGCCTTTACGCAATGTACCATGACAACCTGCACAACGTTGGAAGTATTGTAATTTTGCTTGTTCAAAATCAGCTTCAGATAGCGTAGGCTCTGCTGCTGATACTGACATGCTGATACCACCAACCGCCATACCAATAGCTAATCCTAGTGCTGAAAGACTGTATTTAATGTTTCTCATCGGTTATTCTCCAGATATTATTTTATTTTCGTCTTTTTTTGCTATTACCTGTATTTTAAAAATATAGGCACTAAATGTTTCTAAATGTAACTATCTTCTTATTTGAGTTACTTTGATGTGATTCAGATCAATTTTTTAAAAAAATAGCAAAGAATAGTAAAACAAGTTGATCAAGGTCAATAAATCGATAGTCAACACTATGCTTTACTACAAAAGAATTTAACCCTATTAAAAATAAGGGTTTATTAAAAATAAACCGAAGGAAGTAAGATGACCACACGTACTAAATCTTTTATTTACGCCATGATAATAGGTCTTATTATTGTCATTATATTTCTTGGCTTTTTATCAAGTTTCAGCAACCCTATTTCTTGGGTATTAATTGGCGCTTTATTGCTTATCCCTATTTTTTATAAAAAATCAGCAGAATCTAACCAGATCCAGTGGAAAGATGAGTACAGTGTCGGTATTACCCATATAGATAGAGATCACAAAAAACTCATCAAGTTATTAAATCAATTTACTGTTGCCTATGATCACGACATGAGTGAAGAGTTTGAAAAAGAAGCGCTGAAGGCGTTAGTCGATTACACTAAATATCATTTTAAACGTGAAGAGAAAATGATGTGTGAAAATGATTATCCTGACTTTGTTGCCCATCAAACCAAGCATCAAGAAATGATTGAACAAGTAAATACCTTTGTCGATTTATATAATGAAAAAGGTCACGATGCTTTAAAAGATATTAGCGAATATTTAACCGTTTGGTTAATTAGCCATATAAATGGTACAGATAAAGGCTATAGCCAATACCTTAATGAACGCGGTATAAATTAAAATTATCTACTCCCTCCTTTCGACAAGCTTGTCGAAAGGATCTTGCGAATAACAAATACCACAGTAAAAAACAAAAACTATACCCCATCCTTGTTACTTAGATTTTTTCGTCACTAATTACAGCTATTTATACAGCTAAAGAAAAACGACAATATTCTCAATACAAAAACCTGTCCACATCATATTCTCCTCTTTATAAAGTTAATTTGGTACTTCCAAATAAAATTATCAACATTCATCATTTACCTATTTTCTGATTTAAATCAATAAACAGTGCTCTTTACTTTAGCTTTATGACCCAAAAGATGATCTTGGGCAAATACAGTATTTTTATTCTCTGTAGACTATATATTAAGGAAAAAATAGTGTTTGGAACGTAAATATGAGTTCATCAAAAATCAAGTGTACTGGTCATATGACAGCAGCAGTGGCTGTATTTTTTATGCTGACAAATGCAAGCTATGCCAGTGACAAATCATTATCAAACACACGACAAGCAGAGCTAACCCACATGGTAAAACAAGATTGTGGTTCATGTCATGGTATGACATTGAAAGGTGGTTTAGGGCCTGCTTTATTACCTGAAAACCTTGAGGGTAAATCGATATTTTTTTTACAAAACACTATTTTATATGGCCGTGCAGGAACGGCTATGCCGCCATGGAAACCCCTATTAACTGAGCAAGAAGTGTTGTGGATTTCTCAACAATTAAAAGCAGGGAAAATAACTAAACCCTAAACCCTAAACCAAATACAAAATACAAAATACAAAATACAAAATATAAAATATAACAACAAAGAATGTAATACCAAATGAAAGAATGAAAGAGTCATTTGATGTAAGCACCATGAAAGGATTACTGATGAATAATAAATTAATAAAACTAGCGAGCATTGCAATACTATCTAGCGTTATCGCCGCTTGTGTTAGTCATACACCTAATAAATTAGCTCAAACGCCGTTGCGCGCAACAGGTGATATGGGTGTGGTTATTGAACGCGCCACAGGCCAAGTACAAATTGTTAACCATACCAACAAAGAGGTATTAGCTGAAATAGATGGTTTAGGCGACTTATCCCACGCGTCAATTGTTTATTCACGCGACCAACGCTACGCCTATGTTTTTGGACGCGATGGCGGTTTAACTAAAATAGACATTCTTAAAGATAAAATTGCCAAACGCGTAATGCAGTCAGGCAACAGTATTGGTGGCGCTATTAGCCAAGACGGTAAATTAGTTGCCGTATCAAATTACACCCCTGGCGGTGTAAAAGTATTTAACAGCGAAACCCTTGAATTGGTCGCCACAATAGACAGCTCAATTTTAACCACTAAGCCAAAAAATAAAGATGGCAGCCCTGTTCGCTCTAAAGTTGTAGGCTTAGTCGATGCGCCAAATAATAAGTTTGTTTTTAGTTTATTTGATAGCCATGAAATTTGGATTGCTGATTTTTCAGCTATTGAGCAAAATAAATCGACTAAAGCTATAGCTAAGATGATACCTAAGATAACCAAATTCACTGATATAGGTCTATTTCCTTATGACGCGTTAATTAGCCCTGATGGTCGCTACTATATAGCAGGTTTATTTGGCGAAGACGGCATGGCGCTCATTGACTTATGGCATAGTGAAAAAGGAGTTAAACGCATTTTACCTAATTACGGTAAAGGCCAAGAAAAATTACCCGTGTATAAAATGCCGCATTTAGAAGGCTGGGCAATCGCTGGTGATTACGCTTTTATGCCGGCAGTGGGTCAACATAGCGTATTAGTAGTCAACACGAAAACATGGGAGCAAGTAACAGAAATTCCGGCTCATAGCCAACCCATATTTGTTATGGCACAGCCTGATAACCGTCAAATATGGGTTAACTTTGCTCACCCTGACAACAATACCATTCAGATATTTAATACCGAAACCTTTGAGTTAGTAAAAACGCTAACGCCTGGCCCTGCTGTTTTACATATGGAGTTCACTCCCCGTGGCGAACACGTATGGATGTCAGTACGTGACAGTAATGAAATTCAAATATACGACACTAAAACACAAACGCTACAAAAAACACTTAAATCATCAAGCCCGAGCGGTATTTTTTTCACTAATCGTGCACACCAAATAGGCTTATAATTATGACTATGAAAACAGCGATAATTAGTCAATTACAGCAAGATATTATTAATAATAGCCAAAAAGGATTTCCTCTTACCAGGCAACCCTATAAGACGATTGCTGAGCAATTAGCCCAAGTGAATATCGTCACTACTGAGCTAGAAGTATTTCAAGCCGTTGATGATCTTAACAGTAAAGAAGTACTATCACGTGTTGGGCCAGTATTTGATCATAAAAAAGCCGGCGCAAGTACATTAGCTGCACTAGCTGTACCCGAAAAAGACCTAGATAAAATTGCGGGTATTGTTAACCAATTTGACCAGGTAAATCATAATTATGGTCGTGAACATGATTTTAATCTTTGGTTTGTAGTAACAGCCAGCGATATGGTGGCACTCAATAGTACGTTAGAAAGTATTGAATTACTCACCGGCCTTCCTGTTTTGGTGCTACCAATGGAAGCCTCATACCATATTGATTTGGCGTTCAGCATTAATGTTACCGGAGTTGAAAGCCTTACTTCAAATCAAGAAAGTAAGGCCGCTATTCTTAATAATAATAACATAATTAGCTTAACTGAAATTGAAAAAATAGCCTTACGTAGTACTATTGAAAAAGGTCTACCACCACACCTAAATCCTTACCAAGTAATGGCCGAGCAACTCGCGTTGACAGAGCAACAAGTGCTAATACAAATTTCTTCATGGCAAGAAGAAGGATTAATCCGCCGATTTGGTTTGGTGATTAAGCATAGAAAATTAGGGTATAACGCCAATGCGATGGTTGTTTGGAATATTCCTAATGACGACATGGATAGCGTAGCTCAAAAATTAGCAAAATGTGCTTCCGTTTCATTGTGTTATCAGCGTCCTCGCCGTCTACCTGATTGGCCGTATAACTTATTTTGCATGATTCATGGCACGGATAGGGCACTGGTTTTACAACAAATTAGTCAAATAACAGAGCAACTTGACCTTGAGTCGATAGAGAAAGACATATTGTTTAGCTTCAAAGCTTACAAACAACACGGCGCTCGCTACGGTAAGAAAAATAGTGGAAAGATAGAAACCGACAAGACACAAAATAATAATGACTTACAAGGACAAGCCCATGGATAATAGCAGCAGTCCACCTAAAAATGAAAATAAAAATAAAAGTAGCGGCATAAGTAAAAGTAGAAAATGCCAAACTGTTGAGCTATCTACGCTAGAGAAAAAATTAATCAACCTATTACAACATGGCTTACCGGTTTGTGAACGCCCTTTTGCACAAATTGCTGATGAAGTATCAAGCACTGAGCAAGAAGTCATTGAATGCTTAAATAAATTACGCAGCGAAAAAGTACTTACCCGCTTTGGTCCCATGTTTGATGCCGCAAGTTTAGGTGGCGCTTTTACCCTAGCGGCCTTAGCCGTACCCGAAAAAGATTTTGATTTTGTCACCGAGCAAGTCAATAGCTTTGATCAAATTGCCCATAACTACCGCCGAGATCATGATTTTAATATGTGGTTTGTTATCGCCACTGAATCGGCTGAAGAAATTGAGCAAGTAGCACAAGCAATTGAAAGCAAAACCGGTTTAAAAGTTCTAAACGTACCAAAATTAAAAGAGTTTTATGTGAATTTATACTTACCGGTATAGTTGCGTATTTAAAAAGCTGCCGACTTAACACATTACCTGATTAACACGTTACTTGTTTAAAAAACAAGCGTTGCATAATTTACGCAAATAGCTTGTAAATCACTGAGTAAAACGCCACACAAAAGAGTTTACATTATGTTTACTGTCACTCAAGAAAAAATAACTAAAGAAAAACTTAGCGAGCAAGAAAGGCAATATATTTTATTAACCCAAAATGGCTTACCTATTATTGAGAAGCCTTATCACGCCATTGCCGAGCAAATGAACCTTAGTGTTGAGCAAGTCCTCACCCTAACCAAAAGCATGCAGGAACGCGGTATTATCAGACGTATTGCTGCAGTACCTAACCACTATAAATTAGGCTACCAATATAACGGCATGACTGTATGGGATATTAACGATGAACAAGCTGAAGAATTCGGCGATGCCGTTGGTCGGCTGCCTTTTGTTAGCCATTGTTATTTAAGACCACGCTTTTTACCCGAGTGGAATTACAATTTATTCGCCATGGTGCATGGAAAGACAGAAGAATCAATTGCCAAGTATAGGGGTCAGATCAAAGAATTGTTAAAAGAAGTCTTGGTTAAGCGCAACAATGATTCAGGTCAACAACCCCCCATGCAAAGTAATGATATGTTAACCAGCACAGCAATACTGAAAAAAACAGGCTTGCGATTAAAGAAATAATAGCTACGTTATATTAATCGCTCCGATAACAACTGACTAAAGCAAGGTATGCACATATTATGTTTAGAATTTCACAATTATTAAAAACACTTCATGACGACATGCTTGAACTTAAGCCTGTTAAAGCATCACGTAAAATGCCGGGTCCTGTCGTAATATGGAATCTTATTCGCCGATGCAACTTGCAATGTAAGCATTGTTATTCCACCTCTTTAGATATCGATTTTAAAGATGAGCTATCAACCGAACAAGTAAAAACCACCATTGATGACTTAAAAGTGGCTCATGTGCCCGTACTAATTTTGTCAGGTGGTGAGCCCTTACTTCGCCCCGATATTTATGAAATTACAGAATATGCTAAGCAAAAAGGTTTCTACCTAGCGTTATCTACCAACGGCACCTTAATTAACGAGGATAACATTGAAGCAATTAAAGCTGCAGAGTACCAATATGTTGGTATAAGCATTGACGGTTTAGAAGAGTTTCACGATGAGTTCCGTCGTCAAAAAGGCAGCTTTAAAACCTCAATGCACGCTATTAAGTTGTGTAAAGAAGCAGGTATTAAAGTGGGCATGCGTTTATGTTTAACACGTGAGAACTTCAAAGATTTGCCCGCTATGTTGAACTTAATGGAAGAAAACAGTGTTGATAAATTTTATTTATCTCATCTTAATTACTCAGGCCGTGGAAAACGCACCGCTGAAAATGATGCGATGTTCAAAATGACTAAAGACGCTATGGAGCTGCTTTATACACGCGCTTGGTCGCATATCAATCAAGGTATAGAAACCGATTTTGTAACGGGTAACAATGATGCTGACGGCCCATTTTTATTACAATGGGCAACCAAAAAGTTTGCTGAAGAGTATCCAGAAGCCATTGCCAACTTGAAACAACGCTTAATCAATTGGGGCGGAAATTCCAGTGGTATTAACGTAGCAAACATTGATAATACCGGCACAATCCATCCGGATACTTACTGGTGGAATCATGCTATTGGTAACGTAACAACAGAAAAATTCTCTGACGTTTGGAAAAACACCCAAGACCCATTAATGTTAGGTTTTAGACAAACACCACGCCCAGTAAAAGGACGTTGCGCAAGCTGCGATCATTTAGCTATTTGTGGTGGCAATACACGAACACGTGCTTTTGCACAAACTGGCGATGCTTGGGCAGAAGATCCTGGCTGTTATTTAGATGACGATGAAATTGGTTTTATCCCGTCGCCATCAAAATTTGCTGATGAGTTAACCAACAAAGAAAACCCGATTCAATTTGTTGCAGTATAACGACGACACGTAACGAACTAATTCTTAACAACATAAAACTAAAGAAACTCATTAAGCAACTGAGCCAGTCCTTAAAAATGACTCAAGTGCAATAAGGCAAAAGCATGAATACTTCATCACCAAACCAAGTAAACCAACCCAACAGCCTGATTTCAGTAGATAACAATAGAATATCAGCTAGAGGAAAATCAGTATTAAATAGTGGTGAAGTCGCCTTAGTAGGCTCTGGCCCTGGTGATGCTGAGTTATTGACTATTCGTGCTATGCGCTTTATTGAACAAGCTGAAATCGCGATTTACGACCGATTAGTCAGTGATGAAATTTTAGCGCTATTACCTGAAAACTGTGAACGCTTTTATGTCGGCAAAGAGCAAGCCAAACATTGCGTACCGCAAGATAGAATCAATGAAATTTTAGTAGAAGAAGCCCGTTTAGGTAAAAAAGTGTTGCGCCTTAAAGGTGGCGACCCATTTATATTTGGCCGTGGTGGTGAAGAAGCAGAATACATGCTGCAACATGGTGTTAGCTGCCATATTTGTCCCGGTATTACCGCCGCTTCAGGTTGTACTACTTATGCAGGTATTCCGTTAACACATCGCGGTGTTGCTCAAGGTTGTACATTCATTACGGGGCATATTCAAAACAACGGTCTGCTTAACTTGCCATGGCAGAGTTTATGTTGCCCAACCCAAACGGTTGTGTTTTACATGGGCATTAATACCCTATCTAAAATTACAGAAAAATTAGTAGAACATGGCAGAGATATTAATACACCCGCGGCACTAATTCGCAAAGGTACACAACCTGAACAAAAAACCTATCGCGGTACTATTGGTAACTTGGCTGAGCTAGTTAAAAAACATAACATCACTCCGCCAACCCTAATTATTATTGGTGATGTGGTTAATCAATTGACTACTGAGCAATTGACTACTCCGGGCTTTTTAGATGCTAAAAACTACACGTCTCAAGGTACTGACCAAGAGACTAACGCTATTGAAAAACAAACAAAAACAGCGTAGTAAGGGTGATCATGAAAAATAGTTCTTTAGTTAAAAAAGCACTTTATTTGTTACTCTCTGTTAGTGCTTTTTCAGCAACAGCATCTGATAAAGATCTTGATGCTGATAAACTTTATCAACAACATTGCCAAACATGTCATGGCGTTGGCAGATTAGGTGCAATGGGGCCAGCACTGTTTCCTGAAAACTTATCTCGCTTGAGAAAAAACAAAGCCATTCAGGTCATTAAAAATGGCCGAGCTGCAACGCAAATGCCGGCTTTTGACAAAACCTTAAACCAAGCTGAAATAGCTAGCCTAATTGATTACATTTACACCCCCGCAAAAGAATTACCCCAGTGGAATTTAGCGGATATTAACGCCACTAACATTCAACATTTTGATCAAAGTAAACTACCGAATGAACCACAATTTGATGCTGATTTAATGAATCTATTTATCGTCGTTGAGTTAGCTGATCATAGTGCCACCCTACTTAACGGCGACACGTTTGAGCCTATTACGCGCTTTAAAACGCGTTTTGCCTTACACGGTGGCCCAAAGTATTCACCCGATGGAAGATTTGTTTATTTTGCTTCGCGCGATGGTTGGATAAGTAAATACGATATTTACAATATGAAAATCGTCTCTGAGGTGAGAGCAGGTATCAACACACGTAATTTGGCCGTATCCAGTGATGGTAAATATGCCATCGTTGGTAACTACTTACCCCATAATATTGTCATCTTAGATACAGAAGATTTATCAGTCCTTAAAATGGTTGAAACCAAAGACAGCAAAGGCGTTAGCTCTCGTGTCAGTGCTGTTTACAATGCACCGCCGCGCCATAGTTTCATTGTAGCCCTGAAAGATGTTAAAGAAGTTTGGGAAATTCCTTATAGCGATAAAGGTGGTGTTGAAGTTTATAAAGGCTGGGCACACGATTACCGCAAGGATGGAGGTGAAGGTAAAGTAGAAAATTGGAAAAGTGAAGACCCCTTTCCAATTCGCCGTATTCAAACGGAAGACTATTTAGATGACTTTTTCTTCGATCCTGATTACATCAACCTAATAGGCACCGCACGTAATAGCCAAAATGGTCAAGTAATCAACCTTGATACCAAGAAAAAAGTGGCCACCATTGAACTCACCGGTATGCCCCACTTAGGCTCAGGTATAACGTGGGACTATCAAGAAAAAGAAGTCTTTGCTTCACCGAATATTAAAGAAGGAAAAATAACGGTAATCGAAATGGAAAACTGGCAAGTTATTAAGGAAATAAAAACTGAAGGACCCGGGTTTTTCATGCGTAGCCACAGTAAATCACCTTACGCTTGGGCTGATGTATTCTTTGGTCCTAATAAAGACAAAGTACACATTATTGATAAAAGCACGCTAGAAATAGTGAAAACCTTATCGCCAGCACCTGGCAAAACAGCGGCTCATGTTGAGTTCACCAAAGATGGTAAATATGTATTACTTAGCATTTGGGATAACGATGGTGCTGTAATTGTTTATGATGCGAATACGCTAGAAGAAATTAAACGCTTACCGATGAAAAAGCCTTCAGGTAAATATAATGTTTACAACAAAATCAATTATGAACGAGGTACAAGTCATTAGTTTGATCCACCCCATCAATAATTTTTAATTTTAAAAGCCTGTAATATTTATTATTACAGGCTTTTTTGTTATTTTATACTGTAAAAAAACAGTTCGATTCTGAAAAACTCACTGTTTTAATTATTCTGTCAAGTAAACACTTACTCACTAAAACTCAATATTTAATAGGCTTAAGCCTAGTCCAGAATATAGTTATTATCCTAAACCGATGTTTAAAAATTTTAAATGAAATAGTTATTTTGTATAGATAAATATACAAATGCTTACTTTTAATTTTATCCATTTTCTATCTATGTATAAATTTCTTTGCTACAACTAATATGTTGAAATTACTTTCAATTAATAATTAATATTATTTAAAAGTAATTAATGAACAATATAAAAACAATAAATATCTAATACTTAAATACTAAAGGAATATAGAATGACAATTATAAGAAAGAAACATGCGCTTGCTCTTTGTATTTCAGCTGCACTTTTAGCCTCTCAAAGCTCTAGTGTGTTAGCCGCAGAAGATAATGAAGTTGAACGAATAGAAGTGACAGGTTCCCATATTAAAAGAGTTGATATGGCTGGGCCATCACCAATTACTTCACTAAGCGCAAAAGACATAGCTAAAACAGGCGTTACCGACTTAATCGGTTTATTCACTAAAATGCCCGCTGCAGGTCAAGGAACTTTTTCTACCCAGGGTAATGGTAGTGACGGAACAGGTAACGGCGGTTCAAGTGTTTCGTTACGTGGCTTAGGCGCTGACTCAACCTTAATATTAATAAACGGTCGACGCATAGCTGTATCACCTTTTGCTAATTCAATTGATACTGCGTTTGTTGATATCAACAACATACCACTTGCAGCAATCAAAAGAGTCGATATATTAAAAGATGGCGCATCTGCAACTTATGGCTCTGATGCAATTGCCGGTGTTATTAATATTATCCTTAAAGATGACTATGAGGGCGTAGAGCTTTCCGCCAAGGTCGGTGATACCGCTGATGGTGGTGGTAAAGAAACAAATATAAGTTTGGCTTGGGGTAGCACCTCTGATAAAGCGAGCCATACTTTTGTTTTAGATTACTTTGACCGTGAAGAAATCATGAACAGTGATCGTGATTATACTGCTACAGCTAATCAAAAAGCACGTACCGGACTTAGATTTGCTAACGATGGTCGTAGCTCTTCAGGCATTCCGGGAACTATCGCATTAAAGTCTGATCCAAGCAATCGTACTCCAGATACTTTTGGCAATGATGTTTGTCCCGCAGAAGATATTGTTGGTACCTTATGTCGTTATGATTATGCTCCTTTTGGTAGTGCCGTCCCTTCAAGTGAACGTTTTAGCTTTCTCTATACAGGAAAATATGAAATAAATGATAGTTTACGTGGTTTTGCCGATCTTAATGGTCAAAACTCAAAAACGGTTGTTAGAGGCGCTGCTAGCCCAAGTTTTAACGAACTATTTATGGATGGCGATAATGCTAATCATCCCTTTGCAGACCTCCCAGGCCATGAGTTTCATGGAGAAGATCTAACCATGCGTCGAAGAATGGTTGATATTGGTAACCGCGAAAAACAAGTGAGTTCAAATTATTACCGTGGCGTTATTGGCCTAGAAGGTGAAATAGGTGACTGGCAATGGGAAACCGCCTATAGCTATATAAAAAGCGATTCGATTGAACGCGGCGTTGATGGTTTTCCTAACTCTCGCCGAGCTCAAGAATCAATAGATAACGAATCATGGAACCCGTTTGAACCCTCAAGTAATACTCAAGAAGCCCTAGATTATATAGAAACTCAAACTACTCGTTATGGTAAGTCGACAAATAAATCTGTTGATCTAACCGTATCAGGTCCAATCATGGAAATGGACGCTGGTGATTTGATGTTAGCAGTAGGTGCTGAATATCGCGAAGAAAGTATCAGTGATAACCCAGATGATCAATTTATACGTGGCGATATTTTTGGTACAGAAGCGACACAGGCAAGCGGAAACCGTGACAATACATCAGTCTACGCCGAGTTAGCTGTACCTGTAATGGACAATTTAGAACTACAGCTAGCTGTTCGTAACGAAAGTTATAGCGATTTTGGTTCAACCACAGATCCAAAAGTAGCTTTCTTATGGAACGTTAACGATGATATATCACTTCGAGGTTCGTGGGGTACGGCATTTCGTGCACCATCATTACATCAAATAGGTTTAGGTAATACCGATGAATCACCTGAGCTAATTGATACCGTACGATGTGCAGCTGTAGGTAACGTCAATAAAGCGTGTGAATTACAAGAATATACTGCCGTATTATCAGGTAACGAAGATTTAGGACCAGAAGAGTCTGAAAGTATCAACATAGGTTTAATTTATCAAATTAATGATGCTCTTGACTTCTCAATTGACTATTATAGTTATGACATTGAAAACATCATTACTAAAGATACTCAGTTCAAATTCACCACCTTAGGCAACGATGCCAATGTTGTTGAACGTCTACCTTCTGCCACAGTTGGTGATCCCGGCGAAGTTGTCAATATTTTTGATCAATATGAAAATATTGGTAATGTTGAAACCTCTGGTATAGATTTTGACATTACCTATAAACTGGAAAGTAATCTTGGTGATTTCAACTTTAACTACGCCCTTAACTATGTTTTAAATTATGAAGACTTAAGACCAATAGTGAATGATGATGGTTCAAAAGGAACACGCCTTGATACCCAAGAAGGTGACTTTGAACAGCCTCAAATTCGCTGGACATTTAATACCTCATGGGTAAAAGATGACTGGAGCGCTAATGTTGCGGTTAACTATGTTGGCGAATTTAAACAAGATAAGCCGGTAAGAATACAAACAGTTAAAAATGATGCTGGCGATGTTACCGAAACAGTTATTTTGGATGACGTAGAATCTATGATTACGGTTGATACGGCAGTAAACTTTATTGGTTTTGAAAACACCACATTAACCCTTGGTGCAACAAACTTGTTTAATGAAGAACCGCCGTTTAGTTATGATAGCTGGACTGGTTATTCTAACCTTCACAACAGCCAAGGAAGATTTGCTTACATTAAAGCAACTTATACTTTCTAGTATTGCTTAACAAGAATAAAGACTAAAGAATAAACCCAAGATAAAAAAGCCGCATTTGCGGCTTTTTTTTGAATATAAGTTTAGAATGGGGATTAAATAAAAATCATCAACTGATTCTTAGTTAGCACTTTTTTGACCTCGTTTTATAATACTAAAGCTCGCTAATTTGCTAATAATTAAAATTACTAAACTCTCTATTAACATTCAACAAAAGGCTACCCGTTAATGTTCTCAACTTTATTTAAAGCAAAACCTGTCATTGATGAAGAAAGTAAAAAGTGGATTTTTGATACTTTTACTTGGTGTATCGACCAACTTGATGGCGATTTTTTTAAAGATAACAGTGAGTTGATATTACCTAATAATACTTTCTATCCAGGTAGTTCAAGCAGTGTAGAAGAAATGGCAGAGACGATATTTACTAATACTCTTAAGTACGCTGGGATGACGTCATGGCCACTAAGGCTTGTATCAGCTGATAGCTTTGTTCAAAAGCCAATGCCTAAGCTGTCTTTTGAATCAGGGCTTCGTGGTGAAAACTGTAAAGTGAATTACCAAAGTAACGATGAAGTAGGGAATGCAGCAACAGCCCCCGCGATAGACATAGCTTTTCATTCAAGTCAGCTTAACCAACCACAAGATTTAATTGCTTATTTAGTGCAAAGACAGGCAGGTATTTTAGTTACCCAAAATAGCGCTAACACCTCTGCTAATACCTCCAATACAAGTGCCTCAGGCGCGCCTGGTGGCAACGAATTATTAGCGCAAACAATTGATTTAGTGGCTTGCTTTATGGGCTTTGGTGTTATTTTTGCAAATACCGCTTACCAATTTAAAGGCGGTTGTGGCTCATGTAATAACAGCAATATTAACCGACAAGGGGCACTTCCTGAGTTAGAAACCGTTTACGCGTTAGCATTATTTTGCGTGATAAAAGGGGCTGATATTAAACCGGTAAAAAAAGAGCTAAAGTCTCATCTATACAAGCCCTTTCGCCAAGCACACAAAGAGATAACTCTTTATTTGCAACAAACAACTAATCCTGACCATGCGTTGTTAACAACAAATAAAGCCGCTGTTATTTAATATAAACGAGTCAGCTAACGTTTCCAAAATACGTTGATTAACGCGCCTACCATGATTAATCCACCGCCCATAATTGTGGTGGCCATTGGGACTTCACTAAAGTATGCCCAACCTATAAATACCGAAAACAATACTTGTACGTAAGCATAAGCAGTTGCTTTGTTCGCGTCGGCGCAGTGTAGTGCTTTGGTTAACCCCACCTGGCCTACTTGGGTGAAGATACCCACTAATATCAATAAACCAGCCGCCGCTAAACTGGGTACAACGAAATCACTGCCTAACAAAATCATTGAAACGGGAAAGGCAACCATTGGGAAGTAAAAAATGATCACTGAACTGTCATCGGTTTTGGTTAATTTTTTCACAATAATATAAGCAACAGCACTACCAAAAGCCCCTAAGACTCCCGTGCCAATACTTAACCAGGGATAATGCACCATACTGTCTAATTCTAAATTCGACTGTGCTAAATTTGGCTGAATAATGATGAATAAACCGAGTAAGCTGATGACGATACAGGCGATGGTTGAGCGCTGTATGGTTTCTTTCAAAAATAATAACGCTAGAATAGCGGTAAAAACAGGATGTAAATATTGTAATAATGTCGCTTCGGCTAATGGCAAAGTTGTTATGGTGTAATAAACGAACATGAGAGCGAACGATCCAACGGTGCCGCGCGCAATTAATAATACTTTATTATGCCCAAACAACGGTATTTTTTTACGCTTAATATCTACGTAACTAATAATACCCGAGACGATAGATCTTACCGCAACAATTTCAAGCACTGGAATACCTAAGCCGCTTACCTCTTTGACACAGGCAGCCATTAAGGCAAAACCTAATGCTGAGATCAACATATACCAAACGCTCATTGGCATTGAATTTTTTATGGTTGTGAACATTGACGGTTGTACTCGAATAGAAAAAGGAAATGATAATCTGCCTAAGCAGTAATGTTATTTATTAATACCGGCAAATAGTGGGCTAATTCTGTCTCTAATAGCTTGGTAGCGTTGTTTTTCACATGAGCCAAAATTCGATAATTGTCTTACTTTATTACGGCCAAATAATGGCACTGTCATGCCGGCGAAAAAACGACAATAGCTCTCAACTGACAAGGGTTGGTTTATTTTACCGCTAAGTCGCTCTGCTAATTCTGTCATACCCTGCTTTAAAGCATCATCACTCGGCCATGGAATTTGTACTTGAGAATGTTCAAGTACAGCAACTTGACCGCGACAAACACTACAGTGACCACATTGTGGGGCTGCATTGGTAGTAGCCTTGGTATTAGTACTGTCTAAGTCATTACCATCAAAAAAAGTATCATCAAAATAACGCGCTAAGTTTACCGTTAAACACGTATCCAGTTGAAAGAAACGTACTAGCGTAGCAATACGTTTAATTTCTTTTTCTTCATTATCTTTAAAATAGGTGCACAGTGTTTGACACAAATTCGGATCCGTTAATTCATTAAGGTCTATTTTAAAAACTTCTGTCATACCTTTTGTTTCAAGCACTATCAACTGTTGCTCTTGCAGATATTCGAGGGCAGCAATAACGCGATTACGCTCAATAGTTTTATCTTGTAGTAAGGTGTCAAAATTTAAACTGCCCCACACTTTTTTAAATTCAGTGGCGTTAAAAATACGTTGTAAAAAGTCTTGTCGCTGCTCATTAAAACTATTAACAATGTCAGCTTTAGGTTTTAACAGTTTAATTTTAAAATCGGCAAAGTAAGCATATAACGGTTCAATCACACCAGCGAGTTCTAGCTGCACCAGTAATGTTTTCAGCGGTAATTGTTTAATATTAACCGCATTAGACAGCTGTAATATTTGTAACTCCCATTTGCTGTCATAGGCATTTGTTATTACTTCTGATTTTATCGCGTTTAATAGCATTTCAATGCCAGTAAACTCAGGTGTATCGCCATAAACAAAGTTTTCAACGGTATTTAAACCATCAAGGTTTGCTAGCGTAAAACACTGTGAAGGTAGTCCGTCTCGCCCCGCACGGCCTATTTCTTGACTGTAATTTTCTATGGATTTTGGCAAGTCGTAATGAATAACAAAACGTATATCACTTTTATCGATGCCCATACCAAAAGCAATAGTCGCGACAATAACTTGTATTTTTCCATCCATAAAATCTTGCTGAATTTGACTGCGGGTATCACTATCAAAACCGGCATGATAAGCACAGGCATTAATTCCTTGCTGCTTTAAATATTGTGCAACGGTTTCAGCCGAATGTTGTAGAGTAACGTAAACAATACCCGCACCTTGATGCGCCGAAATAATTTGCTCAAGCTGCTTGTTTTTATTTGTTTGGGTAACAGGCAGCACACTTAAATCAAGATTTGATCGATAAAAGCCCGTTTGCACAATATGCTCGTCTCTAATAGCAAACTTAGCTGCCATATCTTGTTTCACTTTACGCGTAGCTGTCGCGGTCAGTAATAACACCAACGGAATTTTTAATGCTCGGCAATAACTAGGTAGCTTTAAATAATCAGGTCTAAAGTTATGGCCCCACTCAGAGATACAATGCGCTTCATCAACCACTAACATAGACACAGGTACGGATTCAATAAATTGCCTGAAGCGTTCATTTTTAAAACGCTCAACAGATACCATTAATACTTTAATACTGCCATCGCGCACACCTGCCATGACGGTTTGCGCTTCGTTGCCTTTTAAGGTGGAATCAATACTTGCCGCCTTAATGCCCTTACTAGCCAAAAATGCTAATTGATCTTTCATTAAGGCTAACAAGGGTGAAACCACCAGCGTTAAGTTAGGTAAGTGTAAAGCGGTTAATTGGTAGCATAACGACTTGCCCGAACCCGTAGGGAAAATAGATAAAGAAGAGTGACCTGCAAGTAATTGCGTTATGGTTTGTTGTTGGCCTTCTCTGAACGCTTCAAAACCAAAAGTAGCTTTTAACGATTGTTGAAGAGAGTTTGAAGGCATTTCATTCATGTTCTATATTCCAATTAAATTGTTATTCAATAGCTAAGCTTTATCTTTGCTTTATATTTCTGCCGCCACGACAGAAATTTCAACTAACAACGCTTCGCGCGCCATTTTAGCGGCAACACAAGCACGCGCTGGCGCATAACCTTCAGGCACCCAAGCATCCCACACTGCGTTCATATCAGCAAAATAGCTCATATCTTTAACATAAATGGTCGCTGATAAAAGGTGCTCTCTGTCACTACCTGCTTGCGTCAATAATGTATCAACCTTATCCAGCATGGTTTGTGTTTGTTCGGTAATATCTTTGGTGGCATCTGCAGCTACCTGACCGCATAAATAGATGGTGCCGTTATGTTTAACAATGCGACTCATGCGTTGTTTTATTTCTTGTCTTTCTATCGTCATACGATTTACTACTCCAGCAGTTCAATAAATTTCTGTGATTGTTCAATGGCTAAATTCATGTCTTTAATTAATGCGCTAACATCTTTTTTAATTGATACCATTTCACCCTGTAATGCACCAACCGCTTTGGCATTTAAGTTATGCTTTAGGAATAAGCTATTATCTTTTAGTGCAGATAAAACAGGCGCCATCTTATTTTCAGCTTTGCGCATCGATTTAATTAATGACTGATAACGACGTTGCGTTTCTCTTAGTTTAACCAAGCTTTGTCTTTTTAAATTTGTACTCGAAATCTGTTCTATTTCATCTTGCCACTCTTCAAACAAGGCATCAGAGACATCTTCTATTTTTTCAATACGAGAGCTAACATGCTCTGCCGCGTCTTTAGAGTCTTCATATTGCTCTTGAATAACATTATATTGGGTCTCAAGATCACCGCCATCAAAGTTAGTTAATGCCGTCATTTCTTCTAATGCAGACTTAAATTGCGCTTGAGCCTCTTGTTGTGATTCTTTAGCATCAACCACACGATCGACCATGATATCACGCTTGTGAATGCCTACTTTTTCCATCGCTGAGTAATAAGCACTAGAACATGATGCCAACGAAAAAACACTTATAATAACGCATAATTTTTGACTAAATTTAAACATAACCTACCCTTAAAATGATCTTTAAATTATTATATTAATTGAATTAATATATTCACCACGTTAACGAAAATCAATCCAATGAATATGAATGGTATATTGATTAAGCGACTCGGGCAAAATATTTATGGTATTTATACTCATTGCACTTAACTAATAAAAAACCCCAAAGCTTTGCAACATTGGGGTTTTTCAAAATATAAACGTATCGTACAAAAATAAAACAGTACTATTTGCAGGTAGTGCGTCTTAATTCAAAGCGACTGCACGGAGCTGACGCTAATCAGTGAGTGCAGCCCAAGGCGAAGTAAGGCGAATTAGCAAAAAAGAGTACTAATTTTTATTCCCATTCAATAGTCGCTGGTGGCTTACCACTGATGTCATAAACAACTCTTGAAATACCATCAATTTCATTAATAATACGGTTAGAAACTAACCCTAAGAAATCATACGGTAAATGTGACCAACGAGCGGTCATAAAGTCGATTGTTTCAACACAACGTAAAGATACAACCCAATCATATTTACGCGCATCACCCATAACACCTACTGATTTAACGGGTAAAAACACGGTAAATGCTTGGCTTACTTTAGTGTATAAATCATGTTTGTGTAATTCTTCAATGAAGATAGCATCTGCACGGCGTAATAAGTCGGCATATTCTTTTTTCACTTCACCTAAAATACGTACACCTAAACCCGGTCCAGGAAACGGGTGACGATAAAGCATGTCGTAAGGTAAGCCTAGCTCTAAGCCTATTTTACGTACTTCATCTTTAAATAATTCACGTAATGGCTCAACCAGACCTAATTTCATGTAATCAGGTAGACCGCCGACATTATGATGGGATTTAATCACATGGGCTTTGCCTGTTGCCGAAGCAGCTGACTCAATCACATCAGGGTAAATAGTCCCTTGTGCTAACCATTTTGCATTATCAAGCTTGTTCGATTCTTCTTCGAAAACGTCAATAAAGACATTACCAATAATCTTACGTTTAGCTTCTGGCTCACTTTCACCCGCTAAACGATCTAAAAATCTGTCTTCCGCTTCAATTTTAATGATGTTTAAACCAAAATGGTCACCAAACATATCCATCACTTGCTGGCCTTCGTCTAAACGAAGTAAACCGTTATCAACAAAAACACAGGTAAGTTTATCGCCAATCGCACGATGTAATAACATTGCTACAACGGATGAATCTACACCACCGGAAAGGCCTAAGATGACTTCATCATCACCAACTTGGGCTTTCATTTTAGCGATAGCATCATCAATGATTGATGCTGAAGTCCATAATTTTTGACACTGACAAATTTCAACAACAAAGTTTTCTAATATACGTAAACCTTGTTTAGTGTGCGTGACTTCTGGGTGAAATTGTACGCCATAAAACTGTTTTTCTTCGTTCGCCATTGCGCCATAAGCACAACTTGCTGTTTGTGCAACGGTAACAAAGCCTTCAGGTATAGCTGATACTTTATCGCCGTGACTCATCCAAACGTCAAGTAAAGCGTTACCGTTATCACCAATGCTGTCTTCAACATTGTTGAATAAAGCCGACTTAGCAATTAACTCAACCGCAGCATAGCCAAATTCTTTATGGCTCGAACTTTCAACACCACCGCCAAGTTGCTCAGCCATGGTTTGCATGCCGTAACAAATACCTAGTACTGGTACATTGGCTGTAAACACGTATTCTGGAGCACGCGGTGAATTGTCTGCTGTTACTGATTCAGGGCCACCAGCAAGAATAATTCCTGTTGGATTAAATTCTTTAATTTGAGCTTCAGTCACATCCCATGACCAAAGTTCACAGTAAACGCCAATTTCACGCACACGACGAGCAATAAGCTGCGTATATTGTGAACCAAAATCTAATATCAGTATGCGGTGATCATGAATGTCTTTACTCATGCTGTTTCTCATTTTGACGGCTCATTAACTTAGAGCGGTTTATATTAAGTAAAAAGCTGAGTATCCCTATTGAGATAAACTCAGCCTAATTGAATTTTTTATCTTCTTACATCATAGAAGCATAAGAATAGTTGAGTTTGAAGCTAGTTAACATTCTGGTAAAGAAGAAGCACGGAGTTGACGCTAGTCAATGAGTACTTCTGTTGCAGACAGAATATTAAATAGCAATAAAATCAGCTGTTCGACTAGCCCGTTCTATAATTTGGCGCTTCTTTGGTGATGGTTACGTCATGTACATGTGACTCGCCCATGCCTGCTGAGGTTATTTTCATAAACTCAGGCTTAGTGCGCATAGTCTCAATATCTTTACAGCCCGTTAAGCCCATAGATGAGCGTAAACCGCCCATCTGTTGGTGAATAATTGCCGATACTGGGCCTTTATACGCCACACGGCCTTCAATACCTTCGGGTACTAATTTATCCGCTTCACCATCAGCTTTTTGGAAATAACGATCACTTGAGCCTTCTTTTTGGCTCATTGCGCCTAAAGAGCCCATACCACGGTATGATTTATAATAACGACCTTGATAAAGTTCAACTTCACCCGGTGCTTCTTCAGTGCCAGCCAACATACTACCAACCATAACGCAATGTGCGCCAGCAACAAGGGCTTTAGCAATGTCACCTGAAAAACGAATGCCGCCATCCGCAATCACTGGAATATCTGTACCTTTTAGCGCTTCAACTGCGTTTGAAATAGCGGTTAACTGAGGAACACCCACACCAGTAACAATACGCGTTGTACAAATTGAACCTGGGCCTATGCCAACTTTAACCGCATCAACACCGGCGTCGGCCATTGCTCGCGCGCCTGCACCTGTAGCAACGTTACCTGCAACAATTTGTAAATCTGGGTATCTGGCTCGGGTTTCTTTTACTCGGTCTAATACGCCTTGTGAATGGCCATGAGAGGTATCAATTAGTAACACATCAACACCGGCAGCAACCAAAGCGTCAATACGCTCGTCGGTGCCAGCACCAACGCCAACAGCAGCGCCAACACGTAAGCGACCTAACTCATCTTTACACGCATTCGGCTTGTTTACCGCTTTTTGATAATCTTTAGCGGTAATTAAGCCCACTAATTTAAACGCGTCATCAACAACCAGTATTTTTTCAATACGGTTTTCATGCATTAGCCCTAAAATCTCTTCGCGAGCTGCACCCTCTTTCACCGTCACTAAATTTTCTTTAGTGGTCATTAGTGCTGAGGCAGGCTTAGTTAAGTCTGTTTCAAAACGTAAATCACGACCCGTGATAATACCAACTAAGTTGTTTTCATCATCAACCACAGGGAATCCGGTAAAACCTAATTCATCGGCTTTACGCATAATTTGTTCAATTGAATCAGAGGCACTGACAGTTTTTGGGTCGGATACAATACCGCTTTCATACTTTTTAACTTGCTTCACATTACTGGCTTGTTCAGCGATAGTCATATTTTTATGAATAAAACCTAAACCACCTTCTTTCGCTAAGGTAATAGCTAAACGTGCTTCTGTGACTGTATCCATTGATGCAGAAACCATAGGTACATTTAAAGTAATCTTTCGGGTTAAGCGGGTTTTTAGATCGGCTGTATGAGGTAGTACCGTTGAATGAGCAGGTACTAGTAGAACATCGTCAAAAGTTAACGCTTCTTGGGCAATTCGTAACATCGCAATATCACCAGGGTTAGATGTGAAGTGTGTACTAAAGTCGTAGAAGTTAGTACTTAATATTGCGGCAGAATTTTAACTGTTTTCTTTGGTCAGGTAAACATAAATTTACCTTCAGAGGGGATTATTTTAACCGAAAGATGAAAAACAAATGCGCTTTGATCATGCTGCGCTCAAGCGTCCTGAAACTCGCATCTTTAGGTGGTTTGGGTATATACTATTGTTCCAACACAGTTTAACTGATTGAACATCTCTTTTTATGGCAGCACAGCACATTTTACAGGTAAGTGAGTTAACCAAAAAAGTTCGTTTTATTTTAGAAAGCGAACTAAATACTGTTTGGCTGACAGGTGAAATATCTAACTTTGTTGCTGCGAGCTCTGGTCATTGGTATTTATCTCTTAAAGACAGTAAATCTCAAGTTCGCTGTGCTATGTTCAAAGGTAATAATCGTCGTGTTAGGCTGCAGCCGCGTAATGGTCAACAAGTTTTAGTACGTGCCAAAGTCTCCTTGTATGAGCCTCGTGGTGATTTTCAATTAATTATTGAACAAATGGAAGATGCGGGCGAAGGCGTTTTACGTCAACAATATGAACAGTTAAAAAACAAGCTCAATGCGCTTGGTGTATTTTCACAAACACACAAGCAAGCCATCCCAGAGCACATTCAAACGGTAGGTATCGTTACTTCACCTACTGGCGCTGCTGTAAAAGATATTTTATCGGTATTAAAACGTCGAAACCCCAACATTAATGCTATTATTTATCCCGCATTAGTTCAGGGCGAATATGCCAGTAATGATATTTGCCATGCCATTGCTCAAGCCAATAGTCGACAAGAATGCGATGTACTAATCGTTGGTCGTGGTGGCGGCTCTTTAGAAGATCTTTGGCCGTTCAATGAAGAGTCTGTGGTACAAGCTATTTATGATAGTCACTTGCCTGTTATCAGTGCAGTTGGTCATGAAGTTGATACCACGCTAAGTGATTATGTCGCCGATTTACGAGCAGCTACCCCTTCAGCGGCAGCGGAGTTGGTCGCCAGTGATAGTGGTGAATTATTAGAGAAAATAACCACGCTTGAACAACGTTTAATTTATGCTATTAGCCGGAAAAATGCAGATTTTCAACAACAACAACAGCATATTCAGCATCGGTTAGCGCAAGTTCATCCTGAGCAACAACTGCGGGTACAACAACAAAAACACGATGAATTGAGCCTGCGCTTATCAAACGTAATACAACGGTTGATGGCACAGTCATCACAACAGCCGAAACAGCTACAACAAAGATTAAAACAGTTATCTCCTGCAAAACTGATTGCTAAACAGCAAAACCAAGTGAAACAGCAAGAACAAAGATTAATTAATGCGATGCAAAATAGCTTACAGTATAAGCGTGAGTCTTTTGTGCATTTAATAGAACAAATACAATTAGTAAGCCCGTTAGCTACGATTGCTCGCGGTTATAGCATTACACGAAGTAAAAATAACGAAGTGATCAATTCAATTGCACAGGTGGCATTGAACGATGAGATTACGATACAAGTGACTGATGGCTCAATTAAAGCCAGAGTACTTTAAAGTCAAAAGTAGAGTCGAAAAAAGTGTCCTGCTCACTACGCTTGTAAAGCCATAGTATTCAATAATAATTGACTGATTTCAACATCACTTTCCGTGTTGAATTTAATACCAAAAGACAGCCCATCTGTATGCTGCTTTAAATTACATACCGCACCATTAAGCTTAATGTTACCGCCGCCTTGCTTATCTTCAATAATAATTTCAATCACTTTCTTTTCTGATAAAACCAGTTTTTCGCCATTCTCAATAGTTAGCTGACAACCGGTCATTGATAAATTGGTAATGATGGCTTGCCAATAATCTTTATCGATTTTTGCTTTAACTTGGATATGAGTGTCAATACGAATAGATGAGCGTAAATTTTGTATGCCAACCGTCCGAGGAAAGTCTAATACTATAATACGTGATGGCATTTGTATGGTTTGTTTAATGGTACTAAGAAAAGCAAGCACCGCGCCCTCATGTCCTTCAATCAAACCACGCACTGTAACGCCCATTCCTTGCGTTATATGCTGAGCAAAATTGCCGAGTTTATTTATGTCTGGAAACTGGATCAATACATATTTTTTAGGTAAATAACCAATAAAAGTTGTTCTGAATTTAGCACGTTGACCGGCAGGCGTAATAATCTCAATAGTGATCATCGAGCCCGCATGCAACAAAGACAAATTGCGATTTAAGCGAGTTGCGGTTTCAACATTAGTTGGTTTATTAGCCATAAATACTCGATTAATAATAACGGGTTAATAGTAAATGAGATAATTAACATTATCCAAATGAGAAATTAAATGTAATTAATATTAATGAGTTAAAAGTTGTAAGTCAATGGATGTGAGGAATGAACCACAAGTAAGAGCATTCAAAATTCTATACTCATCACCTGTAATTCATTACTAATACTCGTTACTTATTCTCTTTATTATACCCTTGAGTTGCTCTGGCAATTTTCTTTTGCTCGGTATAGTTTAATTTTTTCTTGCCTGCAAATGGGTTTAAGGTTTCTCTGAATTCAATACGAATTGGGGTACCCATAATTTTTAATGATTTACGATAATAATTCATTAAATAGCGTTTGTATGACTGAGGTAATTTTTTCGCTAAATTACCATGGATAACAATAATAGGTGGATTGTAGCCGCCTGCATGAGCATATTTTAATTTAATACGACGGCCATTATGCATAGGGGGTTGGTGATCAAATGCTGCCATGTCCAATATCTTAGTCACCATCGCAGTCGAAATACGCTTGGTAGCACTGACAAAAGCTTCTTCTACTGACGCATATAAATGACCAACACCGGTACCATGCAGCGCTGAAATAAAGTGAATTTTAGCAAAATCAATAAAACCTAAACGTCTATCCATCTCAGTTTTAATTCTATCTTTGGCATGCTCTTCTAATCCGTCCCATTTATTCACTGCTAACACTAGTGAACGGCCAGATTCTAAAATAAAACCGAGTAAGCTTAAATCTTGATCACTAATACCTTCACGCGCATCAATTAATAATAAACAAACATTAGAGTCTTCAATCGCGCGTAATGTTTTAATCACTGAGAATTTTTCTACCACATCAGTCACATTTTTACGGCGACGAATACCTGCAGTATCAATTAAAGTATACGAGCGCCCATTATGCTCCATGGGAATATAAACACTATCGCGAGTGGTGCCGGGTGAATCGAAAACAACAACACGTTCTTCACCCAAAATACGATTAGTTAGCGTTGATTTACCCACATTAGGTTTACCGATAATAGCCAGTTTAATGGTATCGTTTTCTTTTGGTGCTTCTTCAATTTGCTGCGCAAGCTCTGCTTCGCTCAGCTCATGTTCATAGTCACCATCAAACTCACCTTCTTCTGCATCAACGACTTTAGGTTGACCCAAAGCTTCAATATGAGGAGTAAGCGCTAAGGTGAGTAATTGTGTTACGCCACGACCATGGGCAGCTGCAATTTTATGAACCTCTTCACCAAGACTTAAGGCATAAAATTCAGCGATAGCTGAATCGGCGTCTATACCGTCAACCTTATTAGCAACGAGAAATATTTTTTTGTCTTGTTTACGTAAATAATCAGCAATACCATAATCAGCTGACGTTAAACCATCACGGGCATCAACTAAAAATAGTACGGCATCAGCCTCGGCAATAGCCGTCAACGATTGTTCAGCCATTAATAAGTCAATGCCCTCTTCATCACCGTTAATACCACCCGTATCAATAACTATAAAAGGATGTTCTTCAACCTCTGCTTGGCCATATTGGCGATCGCGGGTTAACCCCGGGTAATCAGCAACTAAGGCATTTCGGGAGCGGGTTAAACGATTAAATAACGTTGATTTACCAACATTTGGACGGCCAACTAAGGCAACGACAGGAAGCATGAAAACCTCAAAAAATGAAATAAATGCCTAGTTCTCGTATTAATGTAGAACTGAATAGGCTATTTATATAATATAAAAACAAGCAACGGCTCCAACGCAAATTGCCTAGGAGCCGAGTATAATTTTAGTCTAAAAAAACAATTAACAGTAATAAGTTCTACTTTTCAATTGCAACTATTTTCGGTGTTTCAATGGCCTGTAAATCACCATTTTGTGATTGACTATAGATAATGTTATCGAACACAGTGGGAGTTGAGTGTATACCACTGCTGTCAACTTCATGTCTGGCAACAATTTCACCACTTTCTTGGTCAAACCAATGTAAATAGCCTTCAAAATCACCGACTACAACATAATTATCAATAACAGCAGGACCGGTAACACCACGATTAGTCAGCGCTAAATTACTCCAGCGCTCAATACCATTTAATCTATCAATCGCATAAACATGACCGCGTAAATTGGTTAAGAATATAGTATTGCGATAAATCGAAATTTGACGATATGATGAATATTGACGTTTCCATACCACTCGGCCACTTTTCAATTCTATAGCGGCTAAGTTACCTCGTGAAGAGACGGCATAAATTTTATCACCAAACACAACAGGAGATGAATCAACATCAATAACGCGTTCAAGTTCAGTTGACCCCGTTGGCTCACCTATTTCAGTTGACCAACCTTGCTGACCTTTATCAACCAAATAAACATTAACGCCACCTTTACCGGTACCGACAAGAACACCACCCGACGCAATTACTGGCTGGCTAGTGCCGCGTAATGTTAACGCAGGAACATCTTGCTCTATTTTCCATAACTCTTCACCATCGTCAGCATTGAAAGCTTTCATAATACCTGAAGCTGTATTTACCACGACAACACCCGAGTCAACCGCTGGTGCAGATATAATCTCACCTTTAATATCTGCTTGCCAAACAAGCTCACCCGATTTGGCATCTAACGCATAGATTTTGCCATTTTCACTGCCAATAAAAACTTTATTTAAGCCGGCAACGGGACCACCCGCAAGCAGTGCTGAAACTCGACTATCCCAAAAGCTACGTTCATTATCAACATCACTTAAATCAACGTTCCAAAGTTCTTTGCCCGTATTTACATCAAAGGCAACAACATCGCCCACTCGGCTAGCACTATAAACGGTATCATAGGCAACAACAGGCTTAAGGCGAGAAAAGTAATCTCCCGCGCCATCACCAACGCCTTCTTCCCATAAAACATTAGGCTCAAACTGTTGCTTGATTTCAGTAAGCTCGGCAACTAGTTCACTAGTGTCTTCATCTTCATCAGTTGATGAACAGCTAAACAAAGCGCTAGACAATAAAATCACGGCTAGTATGTTTTTATGATTTTTTAAAAAGCTCTGACTAGCCTGTTTATTAAATAATACCATTGAAAAACCTTATTTACTGAGCAGCGGGAACTGTAGAAGTTAAATTAACAGCCGTTGCTAAATCATCTAATTTCATTTGCAAACCGGGGCTACTCGCTAGACCATCAGCGGCAATAGCAACTTGGTAAGCATTACGGGCTAATTCTTTTTTGCCTTGTAATAAATAGGTATCACCTTTTATTTCTTCAACCGCCGCAGTGAATGATTCAGGTAGCGGCTCTGCTAACGTAGCAAAAGCTTGTTCGTATTTTTCTAACTGAATTTGAACACGTGCTAAACGTAAGCTAGCAATACCTTTAATACCATCACTGGGGGCACTTTCAATAGCAGCAGTTAACTGTGTTTGTGCACCAGCCCAATCTTGTGTGCTTGCCGCTGTTTTAGCTAATGCTAATGCGGTTAATGACGCATAGCTAGTGGCTGAATTTTCACTGATAAATTTCGTTGCATTTTCAGTAAAGGCTTGTTTATCGGTATCGCTACTTTCTATTAGCGTTTGATAATTATTTGAAATAGCTAATTCATTAGCAAGTTTATTGTCTTGATAATAGTTAAAACCGATAAAGCCAACAAAACCTAGAACGATACCAGCAATAATCATATTGCCATTTTCTTCCCAATAACTTTTAATCGCTTCTACTTGTTGTTCTTCTGTTTGATAAATATCCACTTCTTCACCTTCGACTAAACGTCTTAAATTAATGCCGTTAATAAACTTGGGATTTGCTCAAATGCCAAGTTTTGTTGTTCTTGTTGTCCACGTAAATATTTAACCATAACCTGTTGCTCAGCAATTTCGTTATCACCTAATATTAACGCTATTTGTGCACCTGACTTATCAGCGCGCTTTAATTGTTTTTTCATATTGCCGCCACCGCAGTGACATTGCAAACGAATATCAGGTACTTTATCTCGCCATTGTTCTGCTAATTGGTTTGCTGCTATTTGAGCATCATCACCTAAAATAACTACATAAACATCTACTTGTGGGCGCACATTGGTTACTTTATCTAGCTCAGTTAACATCAGTACTAAACGTTCAATACCTAATGCAAAACCAAAGGCAGGTGTTGCTTTTCCACCAAGCTGCTCAACTAAACCATCATAACGACCGCCTGCACAAATAGTTCCTTGTGCTCCTAGACTGTCAGTTACCCATTCAAACACAGTTCGGTTGTAATAGTCTAAACCACGTACTAAACGGTCATTGAGTACATACTTAATTCCTGCTGCATCTAAGCGTGCACAAAGACCCGCAAAGTGAGCTTTAGTTTCTTCACCAAAGTAATCTGATAATGTTGGTGCGTCCGTTAATGCTTCTTGCACTTGCGGGTTTTTGCTATCTAACACTCTGAGCGGATTAGTATGCATACGACGTTTAGAATCGTCGTCTAATAATTCTTCACGCTCAGTTAAATAAACCACCAATGCATCACGATAATTAGCACGTTCTTCATTGCTACCTAACGAGTTCAACTCTAGTGTGACAAATTCATTGATGCCAAGTTCCCGCCATAAGCGAGAAGTGAGTAAAATAATTTCAGCATCGATGTCTGGTGTCGCTATACCAAAGGCTTCTAAGCCAAATTGATGAAATTGACGATAACGACCTTTCTGTGGTCTTTCATGACGAAACATCGGTCCCATATACCAAAGACGTTGTTCTTGGTTATATAAAAGCCCATGTTGATTACCTGCGCGCACACAGCTGGCTGTACCCTCAGGACGTAGCGTTAGGCTGTCGCCATTACGATCGTCAAAAGTGTACATTTCTTTTTCAACAATATCGGTTACTTCGCCGATTGAGCGCTTAAACAGCGCCGTTGATTCAACAATTGGCATACGTATTTCAGCAAAGCCGTAGTTACTAGCCACTCGGCGTAATACTGATTCTACCATTTGCCATATATTCGTTTCACTTGGCAAGCAGTCATTCATACCGCGAATTGCTTGTAGCGCCTTATTTTTAGCCACTTATTTAGTTCTCTCTGTTGTACTTTACTGTGTTAATTTTTACGCAGCGCGCATTATAGCGAATAACGTCCCAGACTTAAATGGGAGAATAATAACGCTTAAAATAATTAATCTACGGATTTAATTTCAATTTTGTTTTTTTCAGCTGAGCGCTCATCTATCGCATGTGCTTTAGCACGAATACGTTGCTCAAGCTGGTCGACTAAATTAGTATTATCAAAACGTTCTTTTTGGCGAAGTCCATCAAGGTAATAGCCGCTTTTTTTACTACTGCCCGTTAACCCTAAATCAGATATCATCGCTTCACCGGGGCCGTTAACAATACAACCAATAATAGAAACATCCATTGGCGTCATAATGTCTTCAATACGCTGTTCAAGGGCATTTACCGTTGCCACTACATCAAACTCTTGACGTGAACAACTTGGGCATGCAATTAAATTAATACCACGGCTACGCAGTTTCAATGATTTTAAAATATCGAAACCCACTTTAATTTCTTCTATTGGATCAGCCGCAAGTGAAATACGTAAGGTATCACCAATACCTTGTGCTAATAATAACCCTAAGCCAACAGAAGATTTAACTGAGCCTGAGCGTAAACCGCCTGCTTCTGTAATACCCAAATGCAATGGGTTATCAATTTGTTTCGCCAGTAACTTATAAGATTCTACCGCTAGAAATACATCAGAGGCTTTGACACTCACTTTAAATTGGTTAAAGTTCAATCGATCAAGAATATCAACATGACGCATAGCCGATTCAAACAACGCTTCAGGTGTAGGCTCAGTATATTTCTCTTGAATATCTTTTTCTAACGACCCGCCATTAACCCCTATTCTAATAGGTATATTGTTATCACGAGCGCATTCAACCACACTACGAATTCTGCTTTCATTGCCAATATTACCCGGATTAATACGCAAGCAATCAACGCCATATTCGGCAACTTTTAACGCAATACGGTAATCAAAATGAATATCAGCGACTAAGGGAACTTGCACTTGCTTTTTTATTTCACGAAACGCTTCGGCGGCATCCATAGTGGGCACACTTACACGCACAATATCAGCGCCAACCGCTTCTAAGGCTTTTATTTGCGCAACAGTGGCGGCGACATCGGTGGTCAATGTATTTGTCATTGACTGCACTGTAATTGGCGCATCACCACCAACGGGAACATTACCCACCATAATCTGACGGGATTTACGACGAATAATTGGAGATTCTTTAAACATAATTTATTCTTTTGACACTCTAAATAAAATAACTATTGCGAACTTAACGGCAACGTAAACTTCGCAATATTACCCACATTAAAAGACGACATATCAACTTGCTTGCCATTAAAAGCAATCGCTGCTAATTCCGGTTTACCTAACGTGACTTTTAACGGTGCTTTACCGGTAATGGTCATAACGTAACCTAGTTTTTTAACGCCCCATGCAATCCGCTCGCCTGTAGCATCATAAATATTAACCCAACAATCACCAGAAAAGGTAAACACCACGGTGCTGATATCAGGTACTAGCTCAATTTCAGCTCTAGCTTCGGCGCTCACTTTAGATTCTAACTGACTTTCAGCTAAAGTCTCTACGTTTTTTTCAGCAATCGCGGCTTCAACATCGGCTAGTTCAGCTTCTTTTTCTCCGCTCACAGCAGCTGTGAGCATTTCATCCGATTCAATTGCATCTGCTTTGGGTAATGTACTTCCTGCAACAACCTTTTGAACAACCTTTTCATTCACTAGGTTACTGACATTATTACTGCTTTGTTGTTCTTGATTTAATTGTTCAAATAAATTCACTGATAATTTTGGCTCTTGAAACCACCATAACACCATCAAGCCCACCAAAAGAGCCACAATTAAATAACTAATCCACATTAAACGGCTATGCTCAACTTTCTTTTCTGCTAAATTAGAGAAACTTTGCATTTCGCTGCGCTGTACTTCAGCAACACCAAGCATGTCATATGCGCTAAGTACTTCGTCAATATCAACAGCGACTAATTTAGCATAATTGCGTAAATAGCCACGATTAAACGTTGCCGGTAACAAGGGATCAAAAATATCTTGTTCTATTTCATCGACTAAGTTGGTTCTAAAATTTAATCTCTTACTAACTTCTTCTACAGTTAGTGATAATTTTATTCTTGCTTCACTCAGCATTAAGCCAGGACCAACGACTTCTATATCTTCACAAAGTTCATCAATTGGCTTAGTACTGTCGACAGCTAAAACGTCTTCTTTCATTTATTTATTTACCGTCTCGGGAGCTATTAAGCGTAATTTATCATTAATACGAATTTTTTTATTACCGACAAGATTATTCCAGCGGCGTAGTGCGCTAATCTTAATATTATATTTTATCGAAATACCAAACAAAGTGTCACCTATAATCACTACATGAATTTCTGGCGGTTGATTGCTAACCCCAGCACTTGATTGGCTTTGTGTCGAATCAATCGTTAATGGCTCTTCTACTTTAGGTGCATCTTCTGTAATAAGAACCGCTTTTTTAGCTATTTGAAATATTTCTCTATCCTCTAACGGTATGTCTTTTTCAACTAACGCGACCACGCCGGCATTGGCTTTATTCTCAGCTATGAGTGTATTTTTTATATTATCGCCTGCCGTTTTAGGAGCGACTAGCACCACAACGCGTTTATCTTGATCATCGCGTTTATCTTGAGCATTAGGGTTAGACGTTGGGGTAACAGTTTCAATACTTGCCATGGTCAAAGCAGCATTGATTGCTGAAGAACTCGCTGCAGGTATTGATGACAACGCTACGGCAGTATTTGTGGTGACTGTTGTTGTACTTTTTGTTGTCGGTAATGCAGTTACCCTGGTTGCTTGAAGCACTTTTGGCTTTGCTACTGACGATTCGTCTAAACTAGGACTATTCGCTGTGTTACTTGAGAACGCTTTTTTAGGTGATAGTTTCACCACGCGCTTTTTTGCTTTAGTGTCCGCTTCACTTACTTGAGTTAATTTATACCTTTTAGCTAAGCTATCCGCTTCGATTGATTCCAGTTCATTCAACAAATATTGCTGTGCTTCCCATGATTGGGGATACATTTTTACCAACATGGTGCCATAGTTTTTAGCGGTACGGCGTTGCCCTAATTTAAAATAAATTTTATAGGCTAAGGCTAAAGATTGCGGAGAAAAATGTCGGGTCACTTTTTCAAAGCGTTGTTCATATGATTTAGCCTGGGTATATTCCCCCATAGCGTATTGTAGACGTACCATTTGCAGTAATGTAGATGAATTACCTGGGCTGTGCATAACCGCTTTATGCAAATACACTTCTGCTTTGTTAAAGTTATCTTTTTGTAAAAAACACGACGATAAATTTTCATAGCTTTTAGCGACCAAGATATAACTAGGTACCGCAATAGCGTTTAAAAACTGTTTTTCTGCCGCCTCAGTTTGATCTTGACGACACAAAAACACACCATAATTATTTAAGGTATCGGCATCATCACTTTTAAGCGACAGTGCTTCCTCAAATGAAGCTATTGCTAATTTATTTTCACCAACCGTTTCATAATAGTGAGCAAAGGCTGTGTATACCTGCACCATTTCGGGAGAGAATTTTTTCGCCTTTTCTAAATTTTGCTTGGCTTGAGACATATTGCCCATTCTCAAATAACCTAAACCAAGTGAAATACGCGTTGCCGCCATATCATCTCTATTGGCTTGGGTTTTCACCACAGGCGTTTCATCATTTTCAAATTCTTGGGTAACACAGGCTGACAAGGCAACCGATAATAGTGCAACAATGAATGATGAAATTCTTTTTTTAGTCAAAAGTTTATTCCTAATGTACAAACCATGGTTAAACATTCTTATACTGAATTGTTAAGATAATAACGTGATCAGACTATCTTTACCGAAATTTCATCAGCTTTTACTTGTTTAATTACTGTTTGCGCATTTTGTAGTTGAGTACGTTTAGTACGATCAAAAACATCACCGGCTAACTGACCACATGCGGCATCAATATCTTCGCCACGTGGTCTACGTGTAATAACCGTTAAACCATAGCTTTGTAATACTTTATCAAAGCGATCAATACGAGAGTTACTTGGTCGTTTGTAAGAAGAACCAGGATAAGGATTAAAAGGGATCAAATTAATTTTACTGGGTAAGTCTTTTAATACATGTGCTAACGCATGGGCTTGATCGGTTGAATCATTGACATGATCTAACATCACATATTCGATTGTCGCTTGCTTGTTGGCTTTAGAGCCTTCAATGTAACGTCCCGCCGCGGTAATAAACTCTTCTAATGGATATTTTTTATTAATGGGTACCAATACATCACGCAACGCATTATCTGGTGCATGAATAGAAATAGCCAAAGCACAATCAATTTTTGCTTTGAGCATATCAAGTGCAGGAACAACACCCGAAGTACTTACCGTAACTCGGCGCTTTGATAAACCATAGCCTAGATCATTTAACATGGTATCAAGGGCTGGAATTAAGTTTTTCATATTCAGAAGCGGTTCACCCATACCCATCATAACGATATTGGTAATGGGTCTTTTGCCAGTAATACGCGTAGCACCAATGTCATTAGCCACTCGCCATACTTGACCAATAATTTCTGACATCGATAAATTACGATTAAAGCCTTGTTGAGCCGTAGCACAAAAAGTACATTCAAGCGCACAACCTACCTGTGATGAGACACATAAAGTAGCGCGATCGTTTTCAGGGATCCAGACAGTTTCAATTTCTTGACCGCCCTCTAATACCAAGGCATATTTGATAGTGCCATCTGTCGACACTTGTTTTTCAGAAATCTCGGGGGCTTTAATTTCGCAGTTACGTTGTAATTTTTCCCTCAGTTTTCTATTTATATTAGTCATTTGCTCAAAATCACTGTAACCAAAGTGATAGATCCATTTCATAATTTGATCCGCTCTAAAAGGCTTTTCACCAATAGAATCAAAATACTCTCGCAATCCTTGATGATCAAAATTTAATAGATTGATTTTGCTGCTTTGTTTAGCAACTTCTATGACATTTTCTGTGACGATTGGGTCGCTCATACAACAAACTCTCAAAACTGATAGGGGAAAATAAATAATACTAATACAGGTCGCGAATTGTACGCTTTTCAGGCGAATATCGCAATTTTATGCTTAATACAAATTGAAGCAATGAATTGCTCATTTATCATTCAGCACTTCAATTGGTATAAGCATAAAATAGAAAAAGGATTTTACTAAAAATTCAGTAAAATCCTTTTTTTTGCAGGCTATAATTTATTCTAGCCTTGTAGCGCAATAAATTCTTTTCTATGAATAAATTGCGCTCTACAAATTAGCGTGTACGGCTACAAATTTCTTCATCTGAGAAGAAGTAAGCGATTTCACGTGCAGCAGATTCTAATGCATCACTACCGTGAGCTGCATTTTCGTCAATACTTTCAGCAAGATCAGCACGGATAGTACCGGCTAATGCTTCAGCTGGGTTAGTAGCCCCCATGATTTCACGGTTTTTAAGAACAGCGTTTTCGCCTTCTAAAACTTGAACCATTACAGGACCTGAGGTCATGAATTCAACTAAAGCACCAAAGAAAGGACGTTCGCTATGTTCTGCGTAGAAACCTTCTGCTTTCTCTTGGCTTAAATGTAACATTTTAGAAGCAACGATCTTAAGACCAGCAGTTTCAAAACGGTTGTAGATTTGACCAATGAAGTTTTTAGCAACTGCGTCAGGTTTTACGATAGAAAAAGTACGTTCGATAGCCATGATAAGCCCTTTTAATAGATTTAAATTTTAGTGTAATTAAGCAGATGTCAAATCAAAAACTAACATCTACAAATTTTGGCGCGATTATAAACGAAATAATAGTAAAATCCTAATACTAACCGTTGAATCTATTTTTAAAAGAAGGACCGTTAACAAAATATCGACCTTAAGCGGAAGTTATTCAACTATCGTAAACAACTATTTTGAAAGAATACCGGCAGTAACCTCTATAATATGTTGCTTTTTTTTCTGGTCCTTTAGTCGTAACCAGTAAATAAAAAGATAAAGCACTCTTTGGTTTAAAATGAAAAATTTAACTTACTTGGTCACTTACTGAGTTGCGCTGTAACTCAAGCTAGTTATGATTTCTTTCATTTAACGACTCAAAAAAAAATAAATATCTCATTATTTTTTATCTGCAACAATATATTAGGTTGTTACAATTGGTAACATTGTCGAAAAAGTTCTGCAATGCTTTAGTAGTTCACTGCGCGCTAAAATTAAAACAACAGCAGGAATATCAATGCAATTTATCAAGCGTGCTCATGGAGAAGAACAACCACACTGGCCAGCAGGGCCATTTAAAATCAGATTACCTTTTGTTCATTACCGCTGGGAATTACCAGAGATGATACAAGGTTTTTTTATGTTTGTGGTTGGTTTGGCCATGATTCCTTTGCTAGAAAGCTATTTAGGTATGCCCTATGAAGCCGCATTAGCTTTTACCTTTGTTGCTGGTGTTGGTTATGTATTACCTGCGTTACTCGGCGTTCCTTTAGTTCCCGGTTGGATAACACCCGCCATTCCTGTGGTATTGCTTTACTTAAAAGGTTTTGAACCTGGCCCTGAAGCCATACGAGCATTATTTGCCTTACAAATTGAAGTCGCTATTATTTTTCTTATCTTAGGGGCAACTCGTTTAGGATCTAAATTAGTTGATGTGATTCCAAACTCATTAAAATGTGGGATTATTATTGGCGCTGGCATGGCCGCAATGATGGGAGAATTAAAAGTAGGTGGCCGTATAGATTCAACACCTATTTCATTAATTGTTGGCTCTATTATTTCAGCTTATATTTTATTTTCACTCTCTTTTAAAAATGTTATTAATGAAAATTCTTTTGCTCGAAAAATTGCTAACTTTGGCATGGTACCCGGAATGATCATTGCTATGCTTGTTGGTTGGGCTGTCGGTGAATACCCATTACCTGATATAAAATGGGGAATTACTAATCCTAACTTTTCATTAATGTGGGAATATTTACCCTTCACAGTAGGTTACCCTGATTTAGACGTATTCTTACTCGCTATCCCAACAGCAATTATTGCCTATGTTATTGCCTTTGGCGACATCCTTGTTGGTTTTACCTTAGTTAAACGTGTTGACCATATTCGCAGTGATGAAAAAATAGAAGAAAATGTTGATCGTGTTCATTTAGTTACTGCTATTCGAAATGGTTTTCATGCCTTCTTAGCACCATGGCCTGGACTAGCTGGACCATTATGGACAGCTGCTCACGCAACCGTTGCCGAGCGTTATGCAATGGGTCGTAAATCTATGGAATCTATTTATAGTGGCGGTGGTACTTTTTGGATGAGTGGTTTACTTGCATTATTCGCTTTACCTTTAGTGACCTTATTTAAACCAGTATTACCAATCGCACTTTCTCTTACCTTAGTTCTTACTGCTTATATTTGTATTATGGTAGGCATGGAACAACTAAAAAATTCAACTGAGCGAGGCGTTGCCGGTATTGTTGCCGTTACGTTATCGATGCCAGATCCTAAGTCCACCATGTATGCAGTTTGTATCGGTGTAATACTTTACTTTCTAATTGAGCGTCCTAGACTAATGGGCAAACATAAAAGCGAAGATAACATTATTTTTGCTGATGAAAAATCCGAAGAAGTGACAGTACCCAATAGTAATAATACTTAGTAATAAGAGAAGATATAAATGACTAATATAAATATTTTTGAGCAGTACTTAGAGCCGAATGAAGCTAACTATATGGCGCTAACGCCTATTTCATTTTTAGAGCGAGCGGCATTTGTTTACCCAGATAAAACAGCAACCGTTAATGGTGATATTCGTCATACTTGGTTAGAAGTTTTTCAACGTTGTACACGCTTTGCTAGTGCTTTAGCGAAACGAGGCATTGGCCGAGGTGATACGGTATCTATCATAGCACCCAATATTAGTGAGCATTTTGAGGTACATTTTGGTGTACCAATGAGCGGCGCTGTACTTAATTCAATTAATACACGTCTTGATGCAGAAGCGATTGCTTTTATACTGGTACATGCAGAAACTAAAGTGTTAATTACTGATAAAGAATTTAGCCCAATAGTTAAAAAAGCGCTGCGCATGATCCCACATAAGCCTTTAGTGATTGATATTGATGATCCTAACTTTACCGAAGGTCAATTAATCGGCTCGTTAACCTATGATCAATTACTTGATGAAGGCGATAGTGATTTTGAACCGCTACGCCCTAATAATGAATGGGATGCCATTACTTTAAATTATACCTCGGGCACAACTGGCGATCCTAAAGGGGTGGTTTATCACTACCGTGGCGCCTACCTTAATGCGGTAAGTAATGTTATGTCATGGAGTATGGGTGAGCACCCGGTTTACTTATGGACGCTACCGATGTTTCATTGTAACGGTTGGTGTTTTCCTTGGTCAATTGCGGCAACGGCTGGTACCAGTGTTAGCTTACGTCACGTGCGTGCAGAGCCTATCTTTAATTCGATAATATCAGAAAAAGTTGGCTATTTTTGTGGTGCTCCTATTGTCTTAAACATGCTTAATGGCGCAGATGAATCATTGAAAGCTGGCATCAATCATACTGTTAAAGTCATGACTGCCGGTGCACCGCCACCCGCGTCAGTGATTGAAGGCATGGAAGCGTCTGGTTTTAAAGTAACTCATACCTATGGCTTAACCGAGACATATGGTCCTTCTGTTGTTTGTGCTTGGCATGACGAATGGGACGAAGAAAGTGCAGAGAAACAAGCTAAATTAAAATCTCGCCAAGGGGTTCGTTCTCCAATGCTTGATCAATTAATGGTAGCCGATCCTGACACCTTAGAGCCTGTGCCGATGGATGGTAAGTCTGTTGGTGAGATCTTTATGAAAGGTAACCTAGTGATGAAGGGCTATCTAAAAAATCCTTCTACCACTCAAGCGGCTTTTGAAGGCGGTTGGCTTCATTCAGGTGACATAGCGGTTTGGCACAACGATGGCTATATTGAAATAAAAGATCGCTCTAAAGATGTCATTATTTCAGGCGGTGAAAACATTTCAAGTGTTGAAGTTGAAGATATTTTGTATCGTCACCCCAAAGTTCAAGAAGTGGCCGTGGTAGCGAAAAAAGATGATAAATGGGGAGAGACTCCTTGTGCCTTCATCACACCAATGCCAAATATTGACATTACTGAACAAGAAATGATTACCTTTTGTCGTGATAATATGGCGCACTTTAAAACACCAAAAACCATTATATTTGGTGAGCTACCAAAAACATCAACAGGTAAAATACAAAAATTCATTTTGCGCCAACAAGCAAATGAAGAGTAAAAAAGTTTCTCCCGAATAGTAGTTATATATTCAAGCAGCTTTAAACTGCATGATTCAGTTGGAATTAGAAACGATATAAGTAAAGCGTTGATTACCGGTAATGGGTATTTCATTATCAAAATCAATAAGCCTGCATATGTCATTTCTAAACCAACCCTAGCGGAACTGCTGAGTAAAAAATGCTCGTTGTTGCTTCTATTATTAAGGAGACTCCTTAATAAGAAGACGCACTTTGATCATTAATTACTCAGCAGCCCTGAACAAGTTTTTTAAAGTTGCTTAGGTATAACCCCTTCCTAACGCTACTATTTTTTGGGCTGGCTTCTTGCCAGCCCTTTTTTTATAATAAGGTTTATTTATACCCGTTCCACTTGAAGATGCAGTTTCAGAGTGAAGCTAGGAAATCAGATCAAGGCGCGATACGCTGATAAGGGTTACTCCCTTATCGAGTAGTGCAACGCAGGACTGGTTTTCTAGCTTCATTCCCTACGGGCAAGCCGATAAAGGGTCATCTCCTGCGTTATTGATTTCGACAATAGAATAACTATTCTCTTCAATCAATTCCTGGTAGCTAACCCTTTCTCGACTTGCTGAAATCGGCATCTTGAAGTGGAGCGGGTATACCTTTCACTTGTATCGATTAAAATAATGTTTTTACAGCAAAAGTTATCCCGTACCTTCTTTTCTGCCATTACCTCTATTTTATTAGTGTTGCTTATTAGTATCTATTGGTACTCGGTTCCATTAATTAATAAAGAAGTATACAAGATTGAGAAAAATTCCAGTCGCTTAGTCTTAAATAATGTCTTTGAATTAGCAAGCAGCATGCAACTTAATCTAAAACCCCGTAAAGAAGAAGTTGTTCACCGGCTACGTCAAATAATCAAGAACAGTGTTATTGCCAAAACAGGTTATCTTTTCATTTTTGATGAGCAAGGTAATATGCTACATCACCCTAATCCTAATATTAATGGTTCCAACGCCTTACAACTCAAAGATCCTAAGACTGGAAGACCTATTTTACAAGAGCTCATTGCGGTTGCTGACACCGGACAAGAGCTTGAATATAAATGGGACAAGCCTAGCGATGCTAATAATTACAGTTACAATAAAATATCATTAGTACGGCACTTACCTGAACTGGGTTGGTATATTTGTTCTTCGGTTTATATAGACGAATTACAAAGCAGCGGTAAACTGCTCAGTAAACGAATATTAACCATGGGGCTTATTACCTTTCTGTGTGCTGTTTTTTTAGCCTTGATTTTTTCCTATTGGGTAACCAAACCAATCAATGCACTGGCTTTAATTGCCAAAAAAGTGAGTCAAGGCGACTTAACCGTCACCAGTGGTATATCACGTACCGATGAGTTAGGTGTTTTAGGTAAAGCCTTTGACGACATGGTCAGTCAAATGCGTGAAAATATTGAGATGCTAGATTTAAAAGTTTCCTCACGAACACAAACGTTAGCCACAACTAATGCGCAACTTCAACAAGCCATGAGTGAAAGCCAGCAGGCACAAGAACAATTAGCCCAAGTACAACACATCAATGCGGTTGGGCAACTTGCGGGCGGTTTAGCACACGACTTCAATAATATACTCACTATTATTTTAGGCAATTTACTCGCCGCTCAGCAAGACAATGAGAATAATAAACTGTTGTTATCACGTTTACTTCCCGCAATAAAAGCCTCGCAAAAAGGCAGTGATATCACTAACCGATTATTAGCCTTTTCACGACGACAATATTTACTTCCCTGTAGAGTAAATATTGCTGTATTAATTAATGAAACAATCGAGCTGTTAAAAGGGTCTTTACCTAGTAACATTATAATAATAGCTGAATATTCAAGTGAAGAATTACACGTTTATGTTGATGCTAACCAGTTAGAGAATTGCTTAATTAATTTAGTACTAAATGCAAAAGATGCCATGCCAAACGGTGGCGTTATCACCATCATTGTTAATGAAAGAGTAGTGAATAGCACCTTAATATTTGATGAAGAAGTGGCCTTAGGTAGCTACCTTGATATCACGATAATAGATAATGGTTGTGGTTTCAGTGAACAAGCAATAAACAAAGCATTTGAACCCTTTTTCACTACAAAATCAACCCACCAGGGTTCGGGTCTTGGCTTAAGTATGGTGTTTGGCTTTATCAAACAATCGCAAGGTTATATTCGCATTGCTAACCCAAAAAATGGCGGTGCTAAAATATCACTATTATTGCCCTTACTCCCCTGTAAAGAAGAAGTAGATTCAAAATTAACCGTCTATGACGATGAAAAGATAACGAAAGAAACAGACTTTTCAAATAAATTGATTTTATTAGTTGAAGATGATCAAGATGTTCGCGCCATTATTAGAGAACAGTTAATCTCATTTGGTCTAAATGTTATTGAAGCAAATGACAGTGATGAAGCCGAACAACTTATTGATACTATTAATGACTTATATGGTATGGTTTCAGATATCAGTATGCCGGGTAATAAAGATGGCTTTGAACTTGCCTCATTATTAAAAGGTCGCTCACCTAACTGTAAAATTGTACTCATGAGTGGCTATTTCCAACAGCACAATAAGCCAAATAAAGATGTGCCTATTTTGTTAAAAAAACCTTTTGTCGCAAGTAAGTTATTTAAAGCATTACAATAAAAATAATATAGGTGACCACACTTTTGAACACTAAACCTTTAATTTACGTTATCGATGATGAACCCGAAATATGTGACCTAGTTTGCCAAGAGCTTGAGCGTTATAACTTTAGCACGCAAGCCTTTACCACAGGAAAAGAAGCCTTATTGGCAATAAAAACACAGCTACCCTCACTTTGTATTATTGATCTTGGCTTACCTGATATGGATGGTTTGTCTTTAGTAAAAACGCTTTTTGATGATAAAAAAATTGGGGTTATTATTTTATCAGGCCGAAACAGTTTACCCGATAAAGTATTAGGCTTAGAGCTAGGTGCTGATGATTATATTAGCAAACCTTTCGATCCACGAGAACTTGTTGCTCGGGTAAAAAGTATTATTCGCCGACTTGTGGTCAATGAATTACCAATTGCCGCACTCAATAATGCGAGCTTTGGCGATTGGACATTTGAACACTCAACACTTACTTTAGCCAACAGTAATGGCGATAGCTTTATGCTCAGCGCCGCTGAAACTGAAATACTGATGATATTACTTAATGCGCCTAGGCAAATATTATCCCGAGAGCGTTTACTGAGCGAAGACGCAACCTCTTTTGACCGAAGTATTGATGTTAGAATGTCGAGGTTAAGAAAAAAAATAGAACAAGATCATAAAAACCCAAAAATAATTAAAACAGTTTACGGTGCCGGTTATATTTTTACCTTAGAAGTCACCTGGCAGTGAGTCACCTGGCAGTGAGTCATATTGCTACGAGACGTTTCTGATGGCTAATAACCCCACTTCCACGTAAGCAGAGTTGGGGTTAAATAAGCCTCATTACAAGCTTGTTCTACGATATTGACGGTATTCAGGTTGCCAAAAATTTTCTTCAATTTTTGCGAGCAGCTCATCATCAGTTAACTCTAATGCTAAACCTTGCTCATAAGCGACTTTAGCGATAGCAAAAGCAATCTGTTTACTTAGCTGTGCTATGCCGGTTAATGGCGGTAATAATTCACCTGTACCACTATTCGCTAGAGGTGAAGCCGCCGCTAACATTTCACTAGCAACTTGCAACATTTTATCGGTAATACGACTAATATTAGCGGAAATAACACCCAAACCAATACCGGGGAAAATATAACTATTATTACATTGCGCAATAGGAAACATTTTACCTTGGTATTCCACTGGCTCAAATGGACTACCTGTGGCAATAATTACGTTGCCTTTAGTCCAATTAATCACTTGGCTTGGCGTGGCTTCAACTTGTCTTGAAGGATTACTTAATGGAAAAATAATAGGCGTAGTACAATGTTGGTTCATTGCTTTAATAACCTCTTCACTAAATATCCCTGCTTGACCTGAAACACCAATAAGAATATCCGGCTTAGCACCATGCATTACTTCTAAAAGTGATGCATATTCGCCTTTAATGTCCCACGACTTTAACGCCAGTTTATTTTGTACTAGCTTTTGTTGGAAATCTCTTAAATCGTCCATTCCTTGAGTTAATAACCCAAAACGATCGACCATGAATACTTGGCTTCGCGCTTGTAAAGGTGCAAGTCCTTCTGACATCATTTGAGTGATTATTTGCTCGGCTATACCACAACCAGCAGAGCCCGCACCAACAAAGGCAACTTTTAACTGTGATAATTTAACGCCCTTACTACGACTCGCCGCTAACAAAGTACCAACGGTAACAGAAGCTGTTCCTTGTATATCATCATTAAAACAACAAATTTCATCGCGATACTTTGTTAAAAGGGGCATCGCATTGGGTTGAGCAAAGTCTTCAAATTGCAACATAACTTGAGGCCAGCGACGTTTTACTGCGTTAATAAATAACTCAAGAAACTCATCATATTCTGCTTGCCCAATACGTTTATGACGCGCGCCCATGTACATAGGATCATCCAATAACTTTTGATTATTAGTACCCACATCTAACATCACCGGTAACGTATAGGCCGGACTAATACCACCACAAGCGGTGTATAAAGACAACTTACCGATAGGAATGCCCATACCACCAATGCCCTGATCTCCCAAGCCTAAAACACGCTCACCATCAGTCACTACAATCACTTTTATTTTATTTTTAGTCGCGTTACGTAAAATATCATCTATTTGATGTCTATTTTCATAAGCAATGAAAAACCCGCGTGAACTGCGATAAATATCTGAGAATTGTTCACAGGCATCACCCACAGTCGGCGTATAAATAATTGGCATCATTTCAGCGAGATGCTTTTGTACGAGTTTAAAAAATAAAGTTTCGTTATTGTCGTGAATGGCTCTTAAATAGATATGTTTATTGATATTGTTATTAAAACAACTGTACTGACGATATGCTCGTGCAATTTGCTCATCGATCGTTTCAAATCTTGGGGGTAATAATCCGGTTAAGTTAAAACAAACTCGTTCGTTTTCATCAAAAGCGCTGCCTTTGTTTAATAATGGTGTTTCTAATAACGTTGGACCTGAATAGGGTATATAGAGAGGGCGATTGCTCTGAGTCATTTTATTACTGCTTTTATTGTTATTACTTGTGTGAATAGTGAAAATAGATGTTATCTATGCAAACGTGGAGTATAAATTAAATTCTCCAAGCAGAAAAGAGCGATTTTTAATCTATTTCACTAATCCATGCTAATTGAATCGCTTCAAGCACACGCTCACCAGAATGTTTCGGATCATCATCAAAACGTTCAAGTTCAAGAACCCACTGCTTGAGTTCGGTGAAATGCAACGTTAGTGGATCAACATCAGGGTGTTGATCTATTAAATCAAGCGCGATTTCTAAGGAATCGATCCATGTTAAACTAGGTGAAGCCATACAATAATCCTCTTTAAAAAAGTAAATGAAACCATAAATAATCTATTATTAACATGAGTACAAACCAGAGTAAAAGTAATCTAGCCTTTTTACAAAATGGGCAGTCGGTATACCACCACTGTTTTATTTGATTAATTAACGGTTCTTTTTTCATAAGTTTTGCTTAGTAATTCTAAATTCAATTAACGATGACTAACTAAAGTCATTATTTTAACGAATAATTTAGTTACGTGAAATAACCGTATTAATATCGTAATTTATTAGCACAACATCATCAAGCCCAAATTTGCACAGCGTCACTAGTATTATCCGCTCTTATTTACTCACCTACACGACTAATAAAAGTAAAACTCGCCGGAGCGAGTTTTAAAAAGAGAAGTTAAACGAATAATATTGATCAATTTTTCTGGTTAATTTTCCGTTTTTATTGGAAATCCTCTGTCACGCATCAAGGCTTCAACTTTTGCATCCTGTCCTCTAAAAGCTCGATAAGCGTCACTTGGATCAACCGCATTGCGCACACTAAATAAGTGTTCAACTAACTTAGCAGCAAGCTCTTTATCATAAAAGTCACCTGGGGCGTGAGCAAAGGCTTCTGCGGCATCAGCGGTTAGAACTTCTGCCCACATATAACCATAATAGCTTGCAGCATACCCTTCACCGCTGAAAATATGAGTAAACTGTGTACTGCGATGGCGCATGACTATTTGCTCAGGCATATTTAAAGCCGCAAGTGTTTCACGTTCAAATTTATCGACATCAATTCCTGTTGGATCCATCGTATGAAATTTCATGTCAACTAACGCCGAAGCTAAATACTCGGTAGTATTAAAACCTTGATTAAACGTTGCTGCTTGTTTTATTTTAGCAATAAGCGCTTTTGGCATAGGCTTACCCGTTTGATAATGGACAAGGTAGTTATTAATCACCTCATCCGTGGCTAACCAACGCTCTAATAACTGTGATTGAAATTCAGTATAATCACGTACGCCAGAGTTAAGTCTTGGGTAGGCAACATTTGACGATAAAGAATGCAACGCATGACCAAATTCATGAAAGTAGGTTTCGGCATCAGACCATGAAATTAACGTTGGTTGACCATCAACACCTTTACTGAAGTTAGAGTTGTTTGATGACAGAACATTTTTCTTGCCATCAAAAGTGGTATGACTACGATACGAAGTTGCCCATGCACCAGAGCGCTTACCTGTTCTAGCAAATGGGTCTAAATACCACAAACCGATATGTTTATTGGAGGTTTTATCTGTCACTTCCCAAACGCGAACATCTGCATTAAAAACAGGCACTGAACCGTCAGTTATTTCTACAAATTCAAAATTAAATAAACGACCCGCAACATAGAACATCGCTTCTCGTAATTTATTCAATTGTAAGTATTGCTTCACTTCATCTGAATCAAGGTCGTATTTGTCTTTACGAACTTTCTCAGCATAAAAACGGTAGTCCCATGCTTCTATTTTATCAATACCATCTTGTGATTTTCCGATAGCAAGCATGTCTGCTACCTCTTCTTCAACACGAGAAATTGCTGCTGGCCATACACTTTCCATTAACGCGATAGCATTTTCAGGTGCTTTTGCCATACGATCTTCAAGACGCCAAGAGGCATAATTTTTATACCCTAGCAAGCCTACTCGCTCATGACGAAGCTGTAGAATTTCAGCAATAAGCGCATTATTGTCAAATTTATCAGCGTTATCGCCACGGTTGTAATAAGTACTCCATACCTGTTTTCTAAGTGATCGCTCAGTTGAATACGTTAAAAAAGGATCCATTGACGAACGAGTGTTAGTAATCGCATACTCGCCTTGATGATCACGCATAGCAGCGACAGAAGCAGCAACGCTGACAATTGATTCGGGTAAACCGCCAAGCTGATCTTTATTCAAATACAGTACGTAATTTTCTTCATCTGCTAATACGTTATTACCAAATTTGGTATGTAACTCGGCTAGGCGTTGGTTTATATCAGCATAACGCTTTTTATCTTCTTTATTTAAAGTCGCGCCATTACGAGCAAAGTCACTATAGGTTAATGAAACTAAACGCTGTTGCTCTGGCGTGAGCATTTTAACCTCATCACTGTTGTAAACACTTTGTATACGAGTAAATAGCTTTTTGTTTTGATTAATTTTAGAAAAGAACCCTGAAAGCTTAGGTGCCATTTCCGCTTGAATTTTACGAAATTCTGGTGAAGATTGATTTGAACTCCAAATTCCCCAGTAAGTCATTACTCGCTCCAAATCACTACCCGTTTTTTCCATCGCGACAATGGTATTTTCAAACGTTGGTGCATCAGCGTTATTCGCAATAACATCAATTTCATCAAGGTTCATCTGCATAGCAGCTTGTATAGCTGGAATTAACCCCAAAAGTGACGCCTTATCAAATGCAGGTGTCCCTTGATAAGCGCCCTGCCACTTAGCAAGTAACAACGCTTTCGCTTGCTCTATTTCGTTAGCGTTTACTGCTACCTCTACTTTATTTTTTATACCTGTTGTACTTTCACTTTCAACCGAGGTGTTATCACTTGTACAAGCCATTAACAAACTTGATAGTAAAAATGTCGATAATAATGCTTTTTTCATAGATGATCTCTAATTAGAATGTTAATAATTGAATACTGTCAATAAATTTTAATTGGCAACTACATTTACATATTTAACACTATATTAACAACAATTAATGTGTAATAAAATGTTCTAACCCGAAATCTATCCAGAATACTGAGCATTTGACCGCAGATGAAAACTGTTATGTTTCTATTTATTGATCTAAGCAGAGAAAATTAACAAAGGATTTACTACAATAGGCAGGTTATTATTTCTAGGTACAAAACACACTCATGATGCAAATTACTGACTTACAAAAAGAGCAAAAAATTACACCCTTATTACGATTAGGGTTTCGCCCCTTCTTTCTCAGTGGCGCTATTTTCAGTATTGTCGCTATTACCCTTTGGCTATTGATGTACAAAGGCGCGATTAACCTATCACCATTAGGTGGTGGTTATTGGTGGCATATCCATGAAATGATTTTTGGCTTTGGTTGCGCAATTATTGCAGGTTTTTTGCTAACAGCAATACAAAATTGGACCGGCGTTCGCGGTGCCCAAGGCACTACTCTACTGCTATTGTTTTTACTCTGGTTGGCTGGGCGTATCGTCTTATTGGTGCCAAGCATATTCTCAGATATTCTAACGACGATAATCGACTTAAGCTTTTTGCCCGTAGTGGCCTATGTGTTGGCCAAGCCAATTCTTGCCACTAAGCAATACAACAATTTATTCTTTGTACCGCTATTATTGCTATTTACGTTAGCCAATTTAGAAATGCACTTAGCCATTTATTTCCCACAAACCTTTACTATAACTTATGCTGGGTATGCTGGAGTGATGCTAATAACGTTATTAATGTCTGTCATGGCTGGGCGAGTTGCACCAATGTTTACGGCTAATGGCACTAAAACAGCCAAAGTAACCCCATTACCTTGGCTAGATAAAGTCACTAATGGTAGTTTAGCTATCGCTATGTTTTCATTATTAATGGAGCCTATCATTGGTTTTTATCAGCAATTTTTTGGCATCATTTTAATTATTGCTGGCCTATTTCAAACCATGCGTTGGCTAAGGTGGCGACCTTGGATAACACTTGGCGTACCACTACTGTGGTCTTTTCATATTGCTATTAAGTTTATCGCTTATGGGTTAATTATTTTAGGCGCTAGCTACCTGATCCCTGAAGTACCTAGCAGCCACATGTGGCATTTATTAACTGTTGGCGGTATGGGCGGATTGATTTTAGCCATGATTTCACGTGTTTCTTTAGGTCATACTGGGCGTCCATTATCACCTCCTAAAGCAATGACTGCCGCTTATTTTTGTATTACATTAGCGGCGATAATACGTGCCTTTGGCCCTTGGGCATTCCCAGATAAAACAGTATTATTTATCGATATTAGCGGTACATTTTGGCTATTCGCTTTTGGTATATTTGTTATTACCTATGCACCAATGCTAATGAGTGCTAGAAAAGATGGTCGACCAGGGTAGAACCGTCTAGAATAACGTATGTTAGTAGTCAAACGATGCAGGAAAATTAGCAATGAAAGCCGTATTTTTAGACAGTCAAACTTTTAGCTCAAATATTTCTTTTGCAGCCATTGAGCAAGAGGTAAGTGAACTGGTGTATTACGCCAATACACCAGATGAGCAAGTGCTTGAACGGTGTGAAAATGTAGAGTTAGTCATCACAAATAAAGTTGTATTAACTGCTGAGCTATTAGCAAAACTTCCTGCGTTGAAATTAATTTGCATTGCGGCTACGGGTTATAATAATGTTGATATTAAAGCGGCAACAACATTAGGTATAGCCGTGACTAATGTTAGCGGTTATGCCGGGCAATCCGTCGCCCAATATGTGCTGGCGCAAATATTGGAATACTATCAACAAACTTGTCATCACAATACTAATACTGAACAAGGACATTGGCAAAAGAACGAGACTTTTTGTTATCACGGCAATGCCATCACAGAGCTTGCCGGAAAGACGTTAGGTATTATTGGCTATGGCCACTTAGGTCAAGCAGTAATCAAACTTGCTGATGCCTTTGGCATGACTGTTTTGATCAGTGAACGCGTTAATAGTCCCGAAATTCGCCAGGGACGGGTTAGCTTTGATCAAGTAATAACACAAGCTGATATTATCAGTTTGCATTGCCCACAAACCCCTGACACTGAAAACTTAATTAATAGCAATATACTCGCAAAAATGAAACCCACAGCAATGCTAATAAATACCGCTCGTGGCGCATTAGTTAACAGCACTGATTTATTAACCGCATTAACAACCAAGCAAATAGCCTATGCGGTATTGGATGTATTAGAGCAAGAGCCACCGCCAGCTGATCACCCATTACTAAATGCCAACCTAGCTAACTTAAAAGTTACCGCCCACATCGCTTGGGCAAGTAGCGAAGCACAACAAAGATTAATTGATTTATTGAGTGAAAATATTACTGCATTTAAACAAGGTAAACAGTTTAATAGGCTTGGTATTGCAAGCTGATATATCAATTATTAACAGAAAAATATCAATCCAATAATTATTAAAGTACTAAATTCCACAGCTAGGTAAATTATCTTCCTATTGATTGTTCATTTTATTCACTTTCTTTACGGGTTACGTAGACTTTTAATTTATATCACTTTATTCTAGCTAGAGAACTTTCTGTCTTACTTTTTATCTAGGAAACTAAAGAATGAAAAAGCTTTACATTGTACTTGCTTCATTTCTTGCATTGTTACTTATTGGCTGTAATGGCCACAATGAAGATAACACTCAAAACACACTTCAAGTTGTAGCGAGTATTGAACTTTCACTTTTAGATAGTGAAGGCAACCTAAAGCAAAGCTTTGCAAAAAATGAAGTTATTACGATGCAAGCCAAAGTATATGATGAGAACAAAGCACTAGTAACTAATAAAGCAGTGACTTTTTCGGCACCTATTGGCACTTTATCCCCAGCATCAAAGCTCACTAATAGCAAAGGTTTAGCTATCGTTTACATCACTAATAATTCGCTCTCTTTAGGTGCTAGCACTGCTAGCGCGAACATAGGAGACATTAGTTCCCAAGACATCGATTACGAATTTATAGAATCTAATATTTCTGCGCTTACCCCAGGTTTAACTTCGGTAATGACTTTAAATGATGTGTCAGTTAATCAATTTAAAACAGATCAACAAGTGCAAATAACCAGTATATTAAACGATGGAAGCGGTAAGCCTATCGAAGGAAAGATCATAACGTTTACGGCTGATATTGGCACATTTAGCACAACGACGGCGTTAACTGATAATCAAGGTATAGCTAACGTTATTCTAACTAGCAGCGATAGCCTTATTGGCGCGGGTGTTTTAACCAGTAGCTATGTCGTTGATGAAGATACCGGTACAAGCATAAGCAACACCTTTAATTATCAAATACTCTCTGCTGATGCTGTAATAGCTAGTGATATTCACTTAGGTTATTTTGACGAGAACAATAGCTTCATTGAAGGTAAAATAGATGTATCAATAAACAACATTAGTGCCGGTGGAACATTAGGCTTAAGTGTTAATTTAGTTGATGAAAGTGGAGAGTTAATTGTCACCCCTATTCCCGTTACTTTTACCTCAAATTGTGTACAAAATGGTAATGCTACTATCGATGTATCAGTACTAAGTATTAATGGCACAGCCAATTCAACATTCGCAGATATAGACTGTGCAGGTAGAACAGGCACAGACGATGTGTTAATAGCGAACATTGCTGTGAATGACATTACCAGCACAGCCAACAAAATAATCACCATTAGCGGCGAGCAATTAGGCTCAATCGAATTTATTTCTGCAGAGCCAAGCTCAATAGTACTTAAAGGAACTGGTGGCCAAAATAGACAAGAAACTTCAACGTTAACTTTTAAGGTTAAAAGTAAATTAGGCAATATTGTAGCTCAACAAGAAGTAAATTTTTTACTTAACACGTCTGTTGGTGGCATTAGTTTAAGTAGAGCCTCTGGCTTCACTAATAGCCAAGGACTTATTACCACACAAGTATCTGCGGGAACAGTACCTACACCTGTACGTGTAACGGCTTCTGCAGAAATGGACTTTAATGGTGAAGCGATAAAAATTCAAAGCCAATCGGATTTATTATCTATTAATACCGGCTTACCTGAGCAACGTTCGATGTCAATTGCGGCTAGCGTATTAAATCCTGAAGCACATAATATATTTGATGCAACATCTAACATTACCGTCTGGTTATCCGATAGTTTTCATAACCCCGTTCCCGATGGCACAACCGTTAACTTTACCACCGAAGGCGGTACTATTGAGCCAAGTTGTTTAACTACCAATGGCAACTGTACGGTTACTTGGACAAGTAACGAGCCAAGAGTGGATAATCATCGTGTCACTATTTTAGCAACCGCCATAGGACATGAAACGTTCTTCGATACTAACGGCAATAATATATTTGATGATGCCGATGGCAATCCTATTCTTGATATTGGTACGAGTAATGATCCAAATATCGATTCAGGTTTTGATAATTACTCAGCAAAAGCTAGTGGCTTTTTAGATATGTCTGAAGCATGGCGCGATGATGACGAAAATAGTGTTTATGACGCTGGGGAAACTTTTTTCGATTTTAATAATGGTGGTGACTTTAGTACTGCAGATGGCAAGTTCAATGGTCCTCAATGCGAAGGAACAAAGTGTGCTGAAGAAGCTATGCGTAGTATTCATGTTAGAAAGGCAATGGTCTTAGTTATGGCTAGCTCTGCTGCCGAGTTTATCTTAACGAATGCTAGCGGCAGTGTTGTTTATCAAAACTCGTTAACTGGTGCCAGTGCACCACTTGCTGACGTACCCAATGGCAGTAGCCAAGCATTCAGTTTTTCCTTTGCTGACACTGCTACTCAAACCATGCCTTTTGGCACAACCGCTAATATTACGATTAGTGCTGGCACATTGCAGGGGCTGACTAGCTTTACTGTCGGTAATAATAATAAAGCAGGCTTTAGCATCATGAGTTTTTCTGTTAATCAAGCCACAGGAGATGATCCTAAAACAGCAACAATCACCATGACAATCACTTCACCTAATGGCTTGATTACCAGTTTAAACCGCGAAATAGACTTACTGTAAAATCATGGTTGGTGTTCACTATAAAACGTTGACACCTAAGTACTTCAAGCAAGTAATTAAGCTTGCTTGAAGTACTTAGGTGATGGATAGATACAATTAGAAGTGCTAATTTAATTCTTTTATTAATTTAGCCAATCGTTCAATTTTAATATTTGATAACTGACGATAATCAAAGTAAGGGCAAACAATAACTCGCTCTGAACGATTAATGGCAAACTCATTATTAAGCCAGATAAGCTCAAGATCAAGCGCTCCTGAACTAAGTAAAGATTTAGCATAGGTTTTACCCATAATGATATGCACAGCTTTAAGATTGGTATTATGCGTGATTGGTTTTAATTGTGGTGCACTGAATAAAAGTGACGTTTTTGAATGAGGCTGTAATAAAAAGTCATCACGATATTGTTGCCATGTTGGGGCAAAACTAGCAAAGTTGAATTGCTCCTTATCTAGCGCATACAATAACTTCGCATAAACATTAAAAACTTTACGCCATCCATTGCCGCAATGCTGACCTATATGAGCAATTTCACCTGTGGTTAATGGCGTTAATTGGTCTAATTGCTGGTATTCATAAATAGGTGGCCTGTTAGCAATATACACAGCGATTTGAGACTCATCTGTGCCAAAACCAATATCATGATCATTCACTGTTATTTAAGCGCCAATCTATGGCTGATTTACCCTGGTTTACTAGCCAATGATTCGCTTTAGAGAAATGCTGGCAACCAAAAAAACCACGGTAAGCTGAAAGTGGCGAAGGATGTGGGCCATTTAAGACTAAGTGTTTACTGCCGTCTATACTACGCCCTTTCTTTTGAGCATGTGCGCCCCATAAAATAAATACACAACCATCGTTATGCTGATTAATTTCTGCAATAATTTTGTCGGTAAAGCGCTCCCAGCCTAATTTAGCATGTGAGTGGGCTTGGCCTTGTTGTACAGTGAGAACGGTATTAAGTAAAAGTACACCCTGCTCTGCCCATGAGGTCAGGTTGCCATGAGTTGGCGTGATAAAGCCTTCAATATCAGTAACTAGTTCTTTATAAATATTAACTAACGAAGGGGGTGTTTTGATATTAGTGGTAACAGAAAAAGCCAAACCATGGGCTTGTGGCTGATTGCAATAATCACCCTTACCTACGCCATGGTAAGGGTCTTGACCTAAAACCACCACTTTTACATCGGCTAAATCAGAAAATTTAAACGCGTTGAATACATCACTTTCTTCAGGGAAAATAGTGATGCCCTGTGCTCTTTGCTCTATAATATCGCCTTGTAACTGGCAATAGTAATCTTGCAGCTTTTCTTGCTCAATTATCTGTTGCCAGTGAGGTTTTATCATTTAGTTTTCTTAAAATAGAAGAAAATACTATGCTAATAAATAAGCACGTAAATCAGCAAAGTTATTACTCATGTATTTAGACAAAATAGGTTCACCTGCACAATCTGCCAATTCTTTTGGTAAGCCAAGAGGTTGACCTAAGATACTTTCCACCACATCTTTAAACTTAGCAGGATGTGCTGTACCTAAAAATACGCCAAACTCACCCTCAACCGCATTATATTGCAATGCTTTATAAGCAACAGCCGCATGTGGTTCACTTATATAACCCAATTTACTTAACTGGATAACCGTAGACTGAGTTTGCTCTTCATCGATAGATACTGAGCTAACACTACCTTCTTCAACAATACCCGATTTAAGCATATGCTCAACACGCGGCCAGTTGTTTGGGTTACTCACATCCATAGCATTCGAGATAGTGGCAACAGTCGTGTTAGGTGTCCACTCACCTGTTTCTAAGTAGCGTGGCACTGTATCGTTAAGGTTAGTTGCCGCAATAAAGCGCTTAATAGGTAAGCCCATTGCTTTAGCAAATAAACCTGCCGTTAAGTTACCAAAATTACCACTTGGAATAGAGAAAACTATATCCCCTAAATTTGTTTTCGCACGAGAGATTTGCGCGACTGCTTCAAAGTAATAACAAATTTGCGCAAGTAAACGACTTATATTAATTGAGTTAGCTGAATTTAAACCAATGGTTGTCGCTAATTCAGTGTCACTAAATGATTCTTTAACCAATGCTTGGCAATCATCAAAATCACCTTCAATACAGAGCGTTTCAATGTTGCCACCTAAGGTAGTAAACATTTTCTCTTGTAATAAAGAAATTTTGCCTTTGGGATACATGATAACCACACGGATATTATCAATTCCATGAAACGCATGCGCAACCGCAGCACCGGTATCACCAGAGGTAGCGGTTAAAATAGTTAAAGGCTTTGTTTGACCACTTGCTTTGGCATCTTTCGCAACAAAAACTTGCAAACATTTCGCCATAAAGCGCGCACCAAAATCTTTAAAAGCTAACGTTGGGCCATGAAATAATTCTAAAATGGCTCGGTCATTAGTAATAGGCTGCATTTGCGCAGGAAAATTAAAGGCATCAGTGACGATGTCAGTTAATTCTTTTTCAGTTAAGTCTTCTTCAACAAAAGGAAGTAATATTTTTACACTACGCTCAACCATAGGCATGGCTAATAGTGCGTCAATATCATCAATTTTTGGCATAGTCATAGGGAAGAATAACCCTTGATTTTTACCTAAGCCTTGCTTAACTGCACCAGCAAAACTAACTTGCTCGTCATTCTCTTTTAAGTTGTAAAATTTCACGTTAATTTCTCATTTTAAATTTTTGTATATAGCTTTCAACAAGATCAAAGTGAACGGAACATACCGTTCATATTGAGTTACCTGCGGTGCACTATTGTTGAGCTAAAACCCAACCTAACTTTATATTTCTACTGCGCCAACGTCATCAACCCGACAAACATGCACAAAACCTAGATCAGTTTGTAGGTAATTATCTTGTAACCAGGTTGCAAAAATTTGCGCTTGTTTTTCGCTGTCACACACACAAAATAATGTAGGACCTGAGCCAGAAATACCCACAGCTAAACAGCCTTGAGCTTTTAAATAATCATGTGCTTGCTGGTATCTAGGTAATAAATTAGTTCTATAAGGTTCAGCGACTACATCCGTTAATACCGAAAAAGCCTGTGCTTTATCTTGGCGATGACAGGCATCAACAAAAGTCGCTAAATTTTGACCATAGCTTATCACATCTGCTCGGCTATAACTTGTTGGTAATACGTCACGAGCCGCTTTAGTAGACACTTCAATACCTGGGTAAGCCATCACATAATAACAATCACTGAAGCCAGGTAGAACACGGCTAATAATTTCGCTATCAGGTACCATTAGTTGTAAGCCACCTAAATAACAAGGAGCAACATTATCATAGTGTAAACTACCACTAATTTGTGCTTCCATTTGACCTGTCATTTTAAGGACTATTCTTTCATCAAAGCTAAAGTTCTTATGCTTAGCATAAAATGAATTTAAGCCAACTAAAGCAGCAACGACAGAGCAAGCACTCGAGCCTAAACCACTACCCACTGGCATTTTTTTATCTAATGTCAGCTTAACTTTGCTTATATTTTGTTTTACGTCAGTCAATGCTTGATTAAAAAGCTGTAAACATGACCAAACAATATTATCTTCTTTGTTGCTTGGCAGTTTATCGGCAAAAGCGCCAATAACCACTAAGCTATCTTCATCTGCCTGCTCAACAGTAACAACGTCACCTAACAAGGTACCATCAACTGGCTTAACCGCTAAACCTAAGACATCAAAGCCAACGCTAACGTTACCAATAGAAGCAGGAGCAAATACTGACACACGTTGTTCTTGAGTTAATTCGTGACTAAAAAGCTCGTCACTTGTAACTGTATCTGTTGTCATTAGTGCTGTTGCTCCCAAGCGAGTGTTCTTAAGATGTCACCAAAAACACCGGCAGCAGTAACAGCGGCACCCGCACCATAGCCACGTAAAACAAATGGTAATGGCTGATAATAACGACTGTGAATCGCTAACGCATTTTCGCCATCTTTAATGCTGTATAAAGGATGAGTGCTATCGACTGCTTCAATAGACACTTGGCATTTACCCTCAACAATATTACCAATGTAACGTAACACTTTACCTTCAGCGCTTGCTGCAGCAATACGAGTACTGAAATCATTGTCTAGCTTAGTTAAGTTAGCCATAAATTCATCTACATCACCACTGTCATCAAAATCATTTGGTAATACTGATTCAATCGTAATATCAGACAATTCTAATTGCATACCGGCTTCACGCGCCATAATTAATAATTTACGCGCAACATCTAAACCACTTAGATCATCACGAGGATCCGGTTCAGTAAAGCCATTTTCTTTGGCTATTGCCGTTGCCGCTGACAGCGCCATGCCTTCGTCTAACTTACCAAAGATATAAGATAAAGAGCCAGATAAAACCCCTTCAAAACGCTGAAGTTTATCGCCTGCTTTAATTAAACTTTGCAAAGTATCAATTACCGGTAAACCTGCGCCAACTGTTGTTTCATATAAAAATCGACGGTTAGTTTTTTGTGCAGTAGTGCGCAATTCTTGGTAATACTGCCATGAATCGGTATTCGCTTTTTTATTGGGTGTTACTACATGGAAGCCTTCAGCCAAATAACCAACATAGCTCATTGCTAATCCTTCATTAGAGGTTGAATCAACTAACACAGGATTAATTAAATGATTATCACGCACAAAGCCTTTGATATTCTCAACATTGACTTCTAGGGCTTGTTTATTATCAGCACCTTTTTCCATCGCTGCTTGCCAATTATCTAAATCGATACCGGCTTTATCAAAAATCATGCCTTTAGAATTAGCGATACCGTAAACAGTTAAGGCAATATTTTGTTCTTTAAGACTGGCTTGCTGACGAGAAATTTGAGCAATTAATTCGCTACCAACAACACCACAACCGACTAAGAACACATCAATTGTAGGCTTATGAGAGAAAAAGTTTTGATGGCTAATTTTCATTGCATCTGTACATTTGCGTTGTTCAATGACCACTGAGATACTACGCTCTGATGAATCTTGCGCAATCGCTACCACGTTAACTCTAGCTTGGGCTAATGAGCTGAAGAATTTAGCCGCCACACCACGTTGATGATGCATACCATCACCCACCAAGGAAACAATTGATAACTCACCTTTTAAGGCAACTGGCTCAAGTAAGCCATTAAGTAGCTCTAATTCAAATTCGTCTTTTAAACTTTGCTCTGCACGTAATGCGTCACTAGAGTAAATACAAAAACTAATGCAATATTCACTTGATGATTGACTAATTAATACTAAAGAAATATTTTCACGGCTCATGGTAGCAAAGACTCTACTTGCCATACCCACCATTCCTTTCATACCCGGTCCTGATACATTAACCATTGTTAAATGATCAAGGTTAGAAATAGCTTTAACACGTTTTTGCTGATCATTCTCATTAGAGATAAGAGTACCCGGCGCAGCTGGATTACTGGTATTTTTGATTAGACAAGGGATATGGTACTGAGCGATTGGACCAATCGTTTTCGGGTGCAACACGCTAGCGCCAAAATAAGATAACTCCATAGCTTCTTGATACGACAAATAGTCAAGTAGCTTAGCTTCTTTAATCATACGAGGGTCAGCATTATAAACGCCATCCACATCGGTCCAAATTTCACAACAGTCGGCTTGCATACATACCGCTAGTACTGCCGCAGAATAATCAGAGCCATTGCGACCTAAGGTAGTAATTTGACCTTCGCCACCGTTTCTATTAACACTCATACCGATAAAACCAGGCATTAACGACACTTGATTCAGTGTGTCATATTCAGCGATAAATTTTTCTTTAGAAAGGACTAAATCAGCTACTGCATTTAATGATGATTCATTAGTAAATAGAAATTTCTCTGGTACTAGTAGTGATACTTGTAAACCTGATGACTGTAATACTGAATCAAGAATGGCAACGCTTAAGCGCTCACCTGTACTAATAATGCGAGCACGAATATGATCAGGACAGTAAGTTAACAGCGTGATTCCTTGCATGTAGCGCTGAAGCTGATGCTCATAATTAGTCAGTGCTTGTTCACAATGTTGTGAGTTAAATTCAGGTAAACTCGCAGATAAGTCTTCAATAATTGAGGTAATAGCGCGCTTAAAATGATTAAGATCGGTAACCATCTTTGCTTCATCACTGATATTCTCAGCCATGGCAACTAAATGGTTAGTTACACCTTGTGGCGCCGAAACAACGACAGCAACTTTTGACGATTGGCTTTTATCTCTTATGATATCGGCCACTTGACGAAAACGCTCAGCTGAAGCTAATGATGAGCCACCAAATTTAAGTACACGCATTATTTTTCCTACTTTATTTATAGTTAACAATTACTCACTATTACACATCAAGACAATAGGTATCCTACCTTGTCTATTAAGTTACTCCATGTAACGTCATATGATCGTGAGCGACTATTTATTCTGAACATAAAAAAAGCCCGTCACCTTTGCAGGTCACGGGCTTCGATAAAATTATTTTTTTTACACGTTAGCCAGCGACCGCCATCTCGATTTGGGTGGTGGTTATAATAATGGTAATGTGCTGTTCTGTAATATACATGGGTAGTAAAATGCCTGATTTAGTCGCATCTGTCAACCTTTATTCACACTAGCAAAACAGAATAAAAAGTTATAAATTATACATAAAAAACCACAACAGCTATTTTCACGGCGACTTATCAGAAGACAAGGGGATTTTATTTTTTTACGTCTCTATGGTAGTTAATTTTTGGCCGCTAAATGAAAATAGTGAACAAAAAGCAATTTTGGCACAGGTTGAGACGACTTATTACAATGGAAGGCGCCATAATAAATTGGATTGATTGGTTTTTACCCATTGTTTAGCTTGATTATAGTGAGGAAAATACTTAGCAACAAGTTGCCAAAATTCTTTCGAATGATTTAAATGTTGTAGATGGCATAGCTCATGAACCACAACATAATTGATAACGTCAATAGGTAACATCATTAATAAAGTGTTAAAGCTTAATTCGCCACGGCTATTGCAGCTTCCCCACCGAGAACGATATTGTCTTATTTTGATACTCGAAGGTTTTAATGACGTTAACTGAGCATATGTTGCCACTTTCAGTGGAATAATATGTTCAGCTTGCTGTTTAAAATATTGTTCAATATGCTTTTTAACCGCGGTGGCTAATAACACTTTATTGCTCAATTTTTTTTTATTACGCTCAGCCAATACTATAGTTAATATTTGCTTGTTATTAATATCATCACTTAACAAAGTCTGTACTTTTTTGGCAAAAGTAATATGTAAGGTGACTAATTTCCCAAATAAAAATAGCGTTGAACCTTGACTGAAATCACAGCAAAGATCATCCGCTTGGCTTTGCTGTATAATTTTAGCTTTTAGCCAAGCTGATTTTTTTTCAATGAAGGTACTAATGAATTTTTCATCAACACAATAAGGTGCTCGAACGAGCACTTGGCCATACCTAACTTGCAATGACAGTGTTTTTCGGTGACTACGGACAACTTGGTATTCAATCACATTATTTATTCACAAAACCCATTAACAATATTCAATAAAATATATTAACTTAATTTTCATTAATTACTTAGTAGAAGCCTTCTCTGTCTCTTTTTCAACAGACTTTTTGGTGACTTTCTTTACCGGTGCTGGAGGTGCTTTTTTTGCAAGTAAAGCAATTAGCACTTCATCACGATGTTCAGCTAAATAAATACTCAACTCTTCACTGGCGGCATCACTGAGATCTATGGGTGACTTTGCAAAAACATCGGCCAAATTATCAGCCATATCCAACATTTTGTCATAATCATCTGCTGATTTCTTATCCATAAATGTTTTTGCCTCCACCCCATGTCTAATGACGACAAATCGACTTTCAACTGCCATTATTATTCCTTAGTTATATTTGTGAACTTAAAAATATTTCAACTTACAACGGTACAATATCACAACACACCTTAAAACTGTATATAAAAACAGTGTCACTTTCATTTTAAATCAAAAGTTATTCAATACCTTTACTATTAAATCCAAAAAAATTGATTTTACCTGAGATTTTATATGTCAAATTGTTACAAGTTGTAATTAGATAATAACAGGGTGCGATGTCATTAAAGAGCAAATATAAATGTGATCATAAACATAGCGATATCAACATGAAATTAAAGCATGCCTTTTGTTACATCCTCCACATAAGTGTTAACAACTTATTATTAAAAACATACCACTATTTATAGACAGAAGCATATGAGTTGTCGCTATTTAATTAACTAAAATGGAGAATAGAATGATAATATTGAAAAGTGTATTTATCCCATTAACTACAGTAATTCTTATACTGGCATTTAGTTTACCAAGCAAAGCAGCAATGAATCCCACCATAGAAAAAGCCTTAATAAGTATTTGTAAATCTGTTACGACGAATAAAGTTTATAAATATAAAAGAATAGCTAAATCTTATCATTTAAAAGATAGAGCGATAGCGTTAAAGGTCGTGTGTAACGGTCAAGATATAATCAGCTTTGCTGAAAGCTACGGCGCAGATAAAACAGCTGCAAAACTACAAAGAAGCCTAGGTGATAGCACTATTATTGATATCGCCGCGACAGAAAGACTTCAAGTCACTTTCACTGATTAATACGATTAGTTATGATTAAAAGAGCACTCTTACTAGTATTCTGAGTGCGGATCTGCTTTTAATACTCGTGATTATATTTAAGAAACCACATTTAGCTTTTGGTAAAACTAAATAATTTTTCCAACCAAGACTTTTTATCCGTCCTTTCTTTTAAACAATCTTTGCTTAACGACACCCCAGCTAAGATAGCAGGATATATTTGTGTATTAGCACAATCTGATGTGACTGCGTTACCCGTTTCTACTTCAAATACTGTCATTGCTATCGCGTTAGGTTGATTAGGTTTTTTATTCACTACGCCCTGCTTTTTAATGAATTCAGTAAAAAGTAATAACGCGCCACTACTGCCTGTTAAACCGGTGGTTTTGTTATTATCTTTTCCTAACCAAGTAGTGACTAGGTTTTTCGCATCAAAACCAACGAACCAACTATCGCGTAGATCATTGCTCGTACCTGTTTTACCTGCAACCTTGCTATTTTTCAGTCGCCAAGTAAGCGATCTAGCAGTACCCGTTACGGCTACTTGCATTAAAGCATAATCCATAAGATAGGCAGCATTGGTTGAGATAACCTTGGTAGCAACCGGTTCAAATTGCCACAGCGTGCCACCAGAGGATGAAACAATTTTATTAATCGCATGTACTTGCTCTAATTCACCTTGTTTGGCGAATGCTAAATACATTTGATTAATTTGCAAAGGTGACATATTAATAGCGCCTAATAATATGGAAGGACGCGTAACAATATCGTCTTCAAACCCAAGTAAATGGATAGCATTCGCAATATTTTCTAACCCCAAACTCATCCCTAAATTTACGGTTGGAATATTTAAAGACTTAACTAAGCCGTCAATTAATGGCACTTGATGGCGATACTTACCATCATAATTTTTAGGCTGCCACTTTTTACCTTGACTGCTGTTACCGCTACCACTACTCAAGGTAATAGGTTCGTCGGCTAGTAAACTGGCAAAATTAAATTGCTCAAAACGCTCTAGCGCCGCTAAATAAATAGCCGGTTTGATTAACGATCCTACGGGCCTTTTTGCATCTAATGCACGGTTAAATCCGGCATAGCCACTTTGTCTATCGCCCACTAGCGCACGGATTTCAGCACTGGCAATATCAGTAACAATCATCGCTGCTTGTAAATCTTTTTGATGATGTGTTTTCTCTAATTGAGCTAATTGGCTGACCACAGTTTCTTCTAATAACTGTTGAGACACATGAGAAAAACCGGTAAAAACCCGAATACCCATTTTTTGTTGATAAGTACTTAAATACTGGTTAAGTTCTCGTTTAACTAATTGCAAAAAAGCAGGATATTGCTCCGTTTTAAAGCGTCGATGTTTACGTATAGACAATGACGACGTCAGTGTTTGTTCAAACTCTTGTATAGAAAGTAAGTTTTGCTCAAACATTAAACGTAAAATCAAATCACGACGCTGCTTCGCTCTTTGTGGATGTCGCCAAGGATCGTAATAACTTGGTCCTTTTACCTGTGCAACAAGAAGTGCCATTTGCCCGCTGCTTAACTCAGCTAAAGGCTTACCAAAATAAAATTTAGCGGCTAAACCAAAGCCATGAATACCATTGGCATAATGTTGCCCTAAATACACTTCATTAATGTAGGCCTCAAGCAGTTGATCCTTGCTATAACGTAATTCAATAATTAGCGCCATAAGAGCTTCTTTAACTTTTCGAACTAATGTTCTTTCTCGCGTTAAAAACATATTTTTAACAAGCTGTTGCGTTAAAGTGCTACCTCCTTGAACAGTGCGACCCGCGATAATATTGTTATACAAAGCTCGTAAAATACCTAACGGTGAAATTCCTTGGTGATGATAAAAGTTACGATCTTCAACCAATAGTAACGTATCAAGTAAAAGCGTAGGTATACGCTCTAATGCCACTAAAACACGGTCTTCCTTATTGTCAGGCACTATTCTCGCTAATAATATCGGTTCGAGTTTTACTTGTTCAACAGCATCGTCGTCAACAAATAACTGACTCACTTTATTATTTCTAAAGTCAATAGTTAAGCGTATGGCTTCAGCACTAGCGCCTTGGGCAGCACCGAGTTCAACGTTAGGAAAAGCAAATGCGCGACGATAAATAATTAATCTATGCGAAGATTGAGCAAACTGCCCCGGTGCCGTGACTGATCTTACTTTACTGTAGCCATTTATTCTCAGTGACTTTGTTATGAGGTTAGCCTCAATAGTGTCGCCAATTTGAACTGATTCTATTTGACCATAAATTTGCGCTGGTATCTGCCATCGCTGGCCTTCAAAAGTTTTCTGTACTTTAGCATCTAAATAAATCATAAAAATGGCTAACGCAAAAGCAAGTGAAAGAGCAAATTTTGCTCCGGTAACAGCTAACCAACGCAACCCTTTTTTATTTGCATGAACCGGCATTTCAATTTTTTTCTTTGTAGGCATAAAGTGATGCAATCCTAGTTTTGATTTTTTAAGTGGCGCTTGGTTTTATTGGTTGGTTCTGCATTTGCAGGATCGTCTGGCCAAAAATGACGGGGATAATTTGATTTCATATCCTTTCGCACAGATTGATAACTACCCACCCAAAATTGCGCTAAATCTTGTGTCACTTGAATAGGGCGTTGTGCTGGCGATAATAACTCTAATAATAAGGGAATACCTTGATTATTATTCATATTTCCTATGGTAGGTGTTTGTGTCGATCCATAAAGTTCTTGCATGGGGAGTGATACTTTAGGCGATTTTTCTTTGGAATAACGAATGGGACAATGACGTCCTGTTGGGCCAATATAAACATTAGGTGCTGCTGTTTTTAATACTTGCTGTTGTTGGTAATCAAGTAAAGATAATAACATTGATGATAAATCTATTTTAGCTAACTTAGCCGTTGATTTTATTTCACCAACAAACGGCAAAAACCAATCAGATAAATTCGCTAATAATGCTTTTTCGCTAATATCAGGTAAATTGTATTCTGAAAAATAATCATTCAACCATTGCCATCTCGCCTTTAATGCTATGTCTTGCTCTTGCCAATTAAGAAAACCTAATCCTTTTTGCTTGACTAGGTCACACCACATTTTAGCGATACTTGCTTTTGTTAGCGTATTTTGACTTATTTTTTCTTGCAAGGTCAGCGCGGCTAATTTAGTTTGTGAACGAGCAATTATTCTCCCACTAACTTGATCAAACATGGCAATTTCTTGCTCAATAATTTGTCCAGTAAACACTTGTTCTATTTGGCATAAATCAATAGTAGCAGCCAAACGAACTTGTAAAACTCCTTGCGATTGCATTAAATCAGCGATCACCAAAAAATCTTCTCCGGCTAAAGCATCTTGATCATTTAAAGTGACCCCTTTGCCATTAGCACAAATAAAGTCGCCTAGTGCTCCACGCGCTTTAGCTAGGCGTTCTGGGTAAGCATAAGCAAGCAATAAACCTGTTTTGTCTAACCCTACCTGCATTTTAACTAGGTTATCAAGGCCGGTTAATTTCATTTTTTGTGCTAAATTTTTAACTTGTTTAATAATGTTAGCTAGCGCACCATAAGGTCTATGCCATTGGGCTAGCAACTGAGTTATTCTGTGTTCAAGATTACAATCAAATCGACTCTGTTCATTGGGTAAAATATCTCGCCCTTCTAATAATGCCGTAATGATACAAGCGAGAAAAGTCAGTTGTTGAACATTTTTTTGTGGTAATTCTTTGGCTATTAATGTGTTTGCACAAAGTAACATGTGAGCGAATCTAGGGTGACAAGGTAATTGCGCGACTTGCTCACCATGGGGAGTTAATCGATTATTATGATCTATAATGGCTAAACTTTTCAGCTCTTGCCATGCTTGCTGCTCTTTAACTGCTGTCGGCAGCTCTAATAAAGGTAAATCAACTAATGTATTCACGCCCCATCGTGCCACTTCTATTAGCGTAGGTAGTAAATCAGCCTGCTGAATGTCATTGACACTTTGATCCGGTCGACGTTCAAAATCATCTTTTGCATATAAACGAATGCAATGACCCGCCATTAAACGCCCTGCTCGCCCTGCTCTTTGTATCGCTGATGCTTTGGCTATTTGCTTTTGTACCAATTTGTTCATCAAACTAGCACTGTCGTAACTAGCCACTTTTTCTAAGCCGCAATCGATAACTAAACTAACCCCTTCAATGGTCAGTGAGGTTTCTGCAATATTGGTCGCTAGTACTAATTTTCTCTTACCCGACTGACAAGGTTCAATCGCCTGTTGTTGCTGCTTTAACGTTAAGTCGCCAAACAAAGGGCAAAGTAATAAATCATCGATAACATCTGAACTCAATGCTTGCGCAATAAAGCGAATATCGGCAACACCCGGTAAAAAGACTAACGTAGAGCCTTGGTGTTCATAGGCTTGTTGTTTAATAATATTAAGCGCGTGAGCCCGCCAACGTTGAACGTTAGCAGGTGCGTTATAAGTAACATCAACAGGATAACTTCGCCCTTCACTCGCCACCGTAATAGCGTCTGGCAATGCTTTATTTAAATAGTCGGTGTCTAAGGTTGCTGACATCAATAATATTTTCAAATCGTCACGTAAACCTTGCTGAATATCACGCGTTAAAGCGAAGGCTAAATCGCCCTGTAAACTACGCTCATGAAACTCATCAAATACCACTAAAGCACAGTGACTAAGCTCAGCATCATGTTGAATTATTTGCGTTAGAATACCTTCAGTGATCACCTCTAAACGAGTATTTTTAGAGACTTTTGTTTCATTACGCAAACGATAACCAACCGTTTGACCCACCGGTTCATTTAATTGATTTGCGAGATAAGTGGCAATGTTTTTAACGGCAAGGCGGCGCGGTTGCAATAAATATATTTTGCGCTGTGTTAATACTTCAAGATTGAGTAGCCACAAAGGTAAGCAAGTAGACTTTCCCGCACCCGGTGGCGCTGACAAAATAACCGTAAGGTGTTCTGTCAGTGCTTGACAAAAATGAGTTTTAATTGCCTCAATGGGCAAAGGCGTTGATGCTGACATATAAGCTAAACACTAGAAAAACGATAGGAAAACAATGGTGAACATTATAACAATTTTTACGCTTTAATAGTTAACCAAGTTAAAAAATAGCATCGTTTTGCATTTTGCCTATAATAATTGCAACATAATGAAGTTAACATTGTTGATAATGATTAATGGATACACCACAAAAGAAAGTAATAACAAGTATTATAACCGTTAACTTAAGAGACAGAAAACGGCAATGCACCGACCAGTTACAACCTTATGAATAATGAAATAAAGATAAATTTGCAAATAAAATTAAATATGCTTACTTGGCAAACGCTTAAAAAATTGCTATCAATAACATCAAACAAAATTTAGCTAGAGGAAGAACACTCATGCAATATTCAGCACACGGAAGTTATCGTATTGAACAACAAAACAATATTTTATTGATTGATATTGATGAGCAAGGTACTTTCAATGAGGTTATCAGCGAGCAATACCATCAGGACATTAAAATTATTACTGAAAAAATGCGCAGTAATCCTTGGGCATCACTCATCACATTTAAAGGTAAAGGTGTCTTCACTCCTGACACTGAACAAAATCTAATTGAAACAACACATTACCGAGTAGAGAATGGTATGGTAGCTATTGCTGCCGTTATAATTGATAGCACCTATGCCGACATTTTACAGCTACAACTACAACGTATTTATCAAAGTAGCTCCGTTCAATTTAATTTTTTTAGCAACACTAAATACGCTAAAAATTGGCTAGATAGTTTTATTAATTAAAGATTAGCGTTATTACGATTTTTTATCGTAAAATGAAAAAAACTAATAACTCATGCTATTCAATGAAAATTAATTTAAAAAAAGCGACCTTAATAAAACGATATAAAAGATTCTTAGCTGACGTAATACTTGAAGACGGAACCACAACAACAATACATGTATCGAACACGGGCTCTATGAAAAACTGTGGCTGTGAGGGCGACACTGTTTGGTATTCAACATCAGATAATCCTAAAAGAAAATATCCTTATAGTTGGGAGCTAACAGAGACCAAACAAGGTCATCTCATTTGTGTTAATACTATTGCTGCAAACCGATTAGTAGAAGAAGCAATTAATAATCACGTTATTGCTGAAGTAACCGGTTATGAAACGCTTAAACGTGAGGTTAAATACGGTTCTGAAAATAGTAAAGTCGATTTTATGCTTACCGATAGCGATAAAGTAGATTGCTACCTAGAAGTAAAAAGCTGTACTTTTTTGGAAGATCAGCAAGGCTATTTTCCTGATGCCGTTACCGTTAGAGGCCAAAAGCATATTCGTGAGCTAATTGAAATGGTTGAGCAAGGCAAAAGAGCTATTTTACTTTTTGCAGTATTACACAGTGGAATAAATAGTGTATCGCCAGCTAATCATATCGACCCTAACTATGGCAAACTTCTGCTAGAAGCATCTAAAGTGGGTGTTGAAATAATAGCCTATAAAGCACACCTATCTGCTTCCGAAATACTATTGACATCGAAAATGTCCGTTAATATCTTTCATTGATATAAAAGATTAATGTATTTTCTATTTGGAAATAGACTACTTAAGAGATATTTACATGTTATTGTTTGATTAAGACAAAAACTTTAGCTCATAACTTATAAATTAAAATAATTAATTATCACTAAAAAACAAGATAATGATTGACTAACCCTAGGGAAAATTGCTAAAAAAGCCTGCTCATTTAAAAAGTCACTGATAAAGGCTGAGCGCCCATTGTTTTCGAACAAAGTAAAGTGTTGATATTAAAGCTTATTTTTTTTATTTGAACTTTATTAACTCGAAGCATTGATTTTTATCATGAGTGATACCATATAGTTCTGATATTTTAGGTCTATTATATAATAGTATTGGCAAATACAACCAAGGTAAAAGTTAACTGATGTCCTCATCAAACAACCTTGGTCTTTGTAGTATTAGGAGATTCAGCATGCCAACAAGTAAAGGCAAGACATTAGGTATTTTAGCATTAGCTGGCGTAGAGCCGTATCAAGAAAAAGCTAACGAAGAATATATGGGTACCCCCCAACAAGAGCATTTTAAAAAGATTTTAGATGCATGGCGTATACAACTTCGTCAAGAAGTTGATCGCACAGTGAGTCATATGCAAGATGAAGCCGCTAACTTTCCTGATCCGGTTGATAGAGCAGCCCAAGAAGAAGAGTTTAGTCTTGAATTACGTACTCGAGATCGTGAACGTAAGCTCATCAAAAAAATTGAGAAAACGTTACAATTAATTGAGAACGACGATTTTGGCTTTTGTAAATCTTGTGGTATCGAAATTGGCATTCGCCGTTTAGAAGCAAGACCCACTGCAGATCTTTGTATTGAATGTAAAACACTAGCAGAAATTAAAGAGCGCCAAATGGCTGGCTAAGTCATTGACTAAGCAAGCACTACTAAATAGTACTCAGCTCTCTGAACGGCCACAGTCACCAAGCAGCAACGCTTACCGTGGTCGTTTTGCTCCATCTCCTTCTGGATTTCTCCATTTTGGTTCTTTAATCGCCGCTCTGGCGAGTTTTTTAGATGCTAAATCTTTTATCTCTTCTAACGGGTGTTCAGGAAGATGGTTAGTACGTATAGAAGACATTGATCCTCCTCGAGAACAAGTAGGTGCTAGCTCTGCTATTTTAGCAACCCTTGAAGCGTTCGGTTTATATTGGGATGAGTCTGTGCTGTATCAAAGCCAGCAGTCAGAAATATATCAAGACACTTTAAGTGACTTACGGCAGCAAAATCTCAGTTATTATTGTCAATGCACTAGGGCAGAAATTAAAGCGCTTGGCGGTATTTATCAAGGTCATTGCCGCACACTAAACCAATCTAAACAAAACAGTGCTATTCGTTTAATCAATCCTTATGGTCTTTATCAATTCGATGATATTTTTCAAGGAAAAGTTTATTGTGAGAAAGCGTTAGCAAAAGAAGATTTTATTGTTCATCGTAAAGATGGATTATTTGCTTACCAGCTTGCGGTAGTCGTTGACGATATTCATCAAAATATTAACCATGTTATTCGCGGTTGTGATTTACTTGAACCCACCGCAAGACAATTGACATTATTCACCACATTAAATAGCCCAACACCAGAATATGGACATGTACCATTAGCCATAACAACTGATGGCTATAAACTAAGCAAACAAAATAAAGCCCCTAGTATTAATAACAACAAGCCCCAACCAGCATTAATCGCGGCGCTAAACTTTTTAGGACAAGCCCCTGATCCCACTCTAATTAACGAAACAGTTGATGATATTATCAGTTGGGCGATTAATCATTGGTCACGAGATAAAGTGGCTAAGGTTAAAGAAATCAGTATCGAATGATCTATACCCGATCCACCTCAAAATCAAGGTTTCAGCGAGTCGAGAAAGGATTAGGTACAAGGCATGGATTGAAGAGAATAGTTGTTCTATTGTCGAAATCCATAACGCAGGAGATGACCCTTTCTCGGCTTGCCCGTAGGGAGCTAAGCTAGAAAACCAGTCCTGCGTTGCACTACTTGATAAGGGAACAACCATTCTCTTCGTATCGCGCCTTGATCTGGTTTCCTAGCTTAACTCTGAAACTGCATCTTGAGGTAGAACGGGTATATACCCGTTCCACCTGAATAAGGTATCGCACGATTGAATTATTTACGCAATAATACCAATGTGCCTTTTGCCTTCACCTTTAAAAGTAATTTTAGTGCAACTGAATCAAATGAATATCAACCATAAGAGTATCTGATATGAATCTTAATTTTTCTGAATTTTCTCCGATCCAACGTTATCATTTAATGACGCAAACGATCATTCCAAGACCTATCGCTTGGGCGTTAACCGACTCAAGTAATGGTCTATTCAATTTAGCTCCTTTTTCTTATTTTACTGCGGTATCAAGTGCGCCACCTATTTTGATGATTTCCGTTGGCAATAAGCCCAATGGAGATAAAAAAGATACGCTAGTTAATGTTGTTAACAATAAAAAAATGGTGATACACATCGCCTCAGCTCACGATGCAGCCGTAGTCACTCAAACAGCAGAAACCTTACCTCATGGAGAATCAGAGTTAACTAAGTCAGCTTTAAAAACAGTTGCTTTTGATAATTTTTCACTACCCAGATTAGCTCATTGTGACATTGCTTATGGTTGCGAGCTTTACGAAATAAAAGAACTGGGTGATGTACCGCAAAGCTTAATCTTCGTCGAAATTAAACAAATCTATATTAACGATGACGTTATTGAGCTTGATGAAAAACAAAGAATAAAAGTCCATGCCGATAAAGTGAACCCCTTAGCGCGATTAGGCGGTGGCGAGTATTCCACAATCAACAAGCCATTTAGTCTTGCTAGACCCAAATAAGGTCAATAAAAAATTAATACCTGATACATTTTTATTCAAGCTACCGATGAACCCAAGCGATAAAGTGGTGAATTCATTAATTCAATTAGTATTAAAAAAGCGCTTGTCAAAAATCAACTCAAAGATACCTATAAAAATACATTATTATTTAAGGAAGAAAAAATGAGCGAAAAATTATTGTACAAGCAAGATGGACACGTAGTTACCTTGACACTCAATCAACCAGAATTACGCAACCCTATTACCGATCTCGACTTTGTAGAGTTATTTGTAGAAGCGATAGCGCGCATAAAAGCCGACTTTTCAGTTCGATGCGTTATTTTAACTGGCGCTGGTAAGGGGTTTTCTTCCGGCGGTAACTTAAAACATATGCGCGATCGGGTCGGAACCTTTAGCGGTGACGCGACAACCATTGCAGAAAATTACAAGCAGGGTATCCAACGCATTCCCAAGGCCCTTTGGGCGCTTGAGGTCCCTGTAATCGCTGCTGTTAACGGCCCAGCCTACGGTGCAGGCTGCGATTTAACCTTAATGTGTGATATCCGTATTGCAGCTAAAAGTGCCGTTTTTGCTGAAAACTTTGTCAAAGTTGGTATTATTCCCGGCGATGGTGGTGCATGGCTGTTACCACGCCAGATAGGCCTATCAAGAGCCGCAGAAATGACCTTTACGGGTGATCCAATCGATGCAGAAACAGCATTGGCTTGGGGGCTTGTGTCCAGAGTTGTCGATGCTGCTCAGCTAATGCCAGAAGCTAACGCACTGGCACAACGTATTGCAAAAAACCCACCGAAACAACTACGTATGTCCAAACAGTTATTACGCGAAGGTATGCACAGTCGACTTGATTCGTTATTAGAGTTATCAGCTAGTTATCAGGCCAGCTGTCATCAAACGGCTGATCACGCTGAGGCTGTCGATGCTTTACTAGAAAAGCGCGATCCGGTTTTCAATGGCACCTAATGCATACTGTTACCTAAGCTTAAAAAGCGGACTGCGGTAGGCAGGCTATTGACATAGCTCGATAACATTTAAGCTCTATACCCGCTCCACCTCAAGATGCAGGTTTCAGCCAGTCGAGAAAGGGTTAGGTACAAGGCATGGATTGAAGAGAATAGTTGTTCTATTGTTGAAATCCATAACGCAGGAGATGACCCTTTATCGGCTTGCCCGTAGGGAACTATGTAATTTCTACTAAAATCGATATTAACAGCGATTTGGCACCATAACGTTTACTCGCATTGATGAATGAATCTACCATTGCTAAATTTGGTGTATTTCGCCATTATAACGGCGAAATATTGCCTTAATAGAAAACTATCAGTGAATACTTAGCCTTATCAATGCAGCAACGGCTATATACAGCTGCTTTTTCATTCTCTTTTTTGCTTGATTGTTATATCATTACGGCTAATCAAGTAAATAACGTATTATCCACCTCTATTCTCTAAAAAAGGTCAGCGATTATCAAACGCGTCATCAATTTATGTAAAAAGGTTTTTAGTAAAAAATCCCATAAAAAAACCAAAACAACTGAAGTAGTATCAACACTCGCGCAACCAATAGTTTTATCTCGAAATCAACACTCTGTTTCTAGACAATTACTTAGCCCAAGCGCCTTAAAAGTACTTTATCGCTTAAACAAAAGTGGCTATGACGCCTATCTTGTTGGTGGTGGCGTCCGCGATATTTTATTGGGTTTAAAACCAAAAGATTTTGATATTGCTACTAATGCCACACCTGATGAAATCAAAGCCTTATTTCGTAACTGTCGTTTAATTGGTCGCCGTTTCCGTTTAGCTCATATTGTTTTTGGCCGAGAAATTATTGAAGTAGCCACCTTTCGTGGTCATCATGACAATGCTTCAGAGCAAGAAAAAGGTGGTAATACCACATCGAAACAAAGTGAACATGGCATGTTATTGCGTGACAATATTTACGGCACCATAGACGAAGATGCCGAGCGTCGTGATTTCACCATCAATGCCTTATACTATTCTAGTAAAGATTTTAAAGTGTATGATTTTGCCAATGGCGTTAAAGATGTTGAAGACAAAATCATCCGTTTAATAGGCGACCCCGAAACACGCTACCGTGAAGATCCTGTGCGTATGTTACGTGCTATTCGTTTTGCCACTAAGCTTGATATGCAAATATCACCCGAGACTAGCGCCCCTATCAAAGAACTGTCGACATTAATGGCTAACATACCTGCTGCTCGTATGTTTGAAGAGTTTTTGAAACTGTTTATTTCAGGTAAAGCGGTCGCTAATTATCAACAACTACGTAGCTATAATTTATTTACTTACTTCTTTCCTGCTGTTGACCAAGAACTCAATAAAAATAACGAACTGCTTGAGCGCTTTATTCTACTTGCGATGGAAAACACCGATACACGTCTGAACAATGATCAACGTGTCACACCGGCCTTTTTATTCGCGGCCATGCTTTGGTACCCATTACAAAAGTATATTGAACAAATTAATATCAATAATCAACTTGCTCCTCAAGATGCTTTTTTTGCAGCATTAAGTGAAATAATGCCTGAGCAACAACGCAGCATTGCTATTCCTAAGCGTTTTCAAGGCGTGATGAAAGACATATGGATTTTGCAAGACAAATTAGCTCGCCGTGAAGGCAAACGTGCCTTTAAAACCTTTGAGCATCTTAAGTTTAGAGCCGGTTATGACTTTTTATTATTACGAGCAGAGATTGAAAATACACCTGAGTTAATTGAGCTGGCTAAATGGTGGACTGATTTTCAAACGGTATCAAATGACGCGCGTATGCAAATGATTAAAGGCATAAAAAGCTCACCTGGCATTAAACGTCGCACCCCACGAAAGCGTAAAAAGCCAACCGAAAGTAGCCCTAATACAAACGTAGATAATTCAAAACCTGACAGTTCAGGCGCAGAATAAGTATTATGCTCCCCATCACAACAGTTGCCTATATTGGCTTAGGTAGTAACTTATCTGAGCCCATTAAGCAGGTGCAAGCCGCTATTGATGAAATTAAAAAATTAGAACAAAGCCTCGTAATTAACGTGTCATCATTGTATTTAAGTAAGCCGATGGGCCCTCAAGATCAAGACGATTATATTAATGCCGTATTAGCGCTTGAAACGACGCTAGCCCCCATCAAACTACTTGATGCCTTACAAAAAATTGAAAATAAAGCAGGTCGAGTGCGTAAAGAAAACCGTTGGGGCGCGCGTATCTTAGATCTCGATATTATTTTGTTTGGTAACGAGATAATTAACTCTGAACGTCTTATTGTGCCGCACTACGGCATGAAAAAACGTGAGTTTGTCTTATTGCCTTTAGCGGAAATTGCTGCCGACTTAATAGTGCCGTCTTCAATAGCCACAGAAAGACAAAGCATAAGCGTTTTGAGCCAAGAAATTGCGAATAACTCAATGGTAAAACTAGCGCTAAGTTGAACGAATATTGCAGTTAAAAAAAATTTATGCCAAAGTAGCCAGATCAAGTAATTACTCAACGTAATTATAACAACCAATTATCTTAAAAATAATATTATATAACAAATAGTTACCTTGAAAATAATACTAAAAAAGATACCGTATTGGAACTACTATGGCTAAAATAACCACATCAACCTTGTTAAAAATGAAACAACAAGGCGAAAAAATATCAACAATTACAGCTTATGATGCTAGCTTTGCCAAGCTGTTCGATCAGGCAGGCATTCACGCCATATTAATTGGTGACTCTCTTGGCATGGTATTGCAAGGCCAAGATGACACTTTACCTGTTAGTATTGAACATATGGTTTATCACACCCAATGTGTTAAACGTGGCGTCGAAAACACCTTGATCATCGGTGACATGCCTTTTATGAGCTACGCTAATTTAGAGCAAGCCTTGAACAATGCAGCCAAGTTAATGCAAGCTGGCGCTAGTATGGTAAAAATGGAAGGTGGCGCTTGGTTAGTTGACACCATCCAAGCCTTGGTTGAACGAGGTATTCCCGTATGCGCCCATTTAGGTTTAACACCTCAGTCAGTTAATGTATTTGGCGGTTTTAAAGTACAAGGTCGACAAGAAGCACAAGCACAACAAATGATCAAAGATGCCCAAGCATTAGAAGCTGCAGGTGCACAATTACTGGTATTAGAGTGTATTCCAGCACCACTAGGTAAGGCTATATCAGAAGCGGTGACTATTCCAACGATAGGTATTGGCGCAGGAAAAGATACCGACGGACAAATACTAGTAATGCATGATGCTTTGGGTATTTCTTGTAGTTATATGCCTAAATTTTCTCGAAATTTCTTACAAGAAACTGGCGATATAAAAAAGTCCATTGAATTATACATCAGTGAAGTAAGCCAAGGTAATTTCCCCGGCGAAGATCATATATTTAAATAGTGTCTAGTTTCGAACTTAGCCTAAAAAACAAAAAAAGTCCTGTTAGAGAGCAAAATGAATACAGTTGAAAGTATAAAAGATTTACGTGCACAAGTTAAATCATGGCGCATGCAAGGCCTAACCATTGCTTTTGTACCTACCATGGGTAATTTACATGACGGGCATCTGGCGCTAGTTAAAGCCGCTCATCACCATGCCGATAAAGTCATCGCCAGTATTTTCGTAAACCCAATGCAGTTCGGTTTAAGTGAAGACATTGATAATTATCCAAGAACATTAGCGCAAGATAAAACGAGCTTAGAAAAGGTTAATACTGATTTATTATTTACCCCTACCGCCGATATTATTTATCCAAAAGGTTTTGGTGAAAATAGCTATGTTGAAGTGCCTAATATTTCCGATATCTATTGTGGGGCTAGCCGACCTGGACATTTTCGCGGTGTCGCTACAGTAGTTTGCAAATTATTGAATTTAGTTCAGCCTGATAGTGCCTGCTTTGGCTCTAAAGACTACCAACAGCTGCAAGTAATTCAAACCATGGTTGAAGACTTATCTATGCCAGTAGATATTATTCCAGTAGAAATCATTCGTGAAAAGTCAGGCTTAGCCATGAGTTCACGTAATGGTTACTTAACACCAGAAGAACTCACTATAGCACCTGCGCTTTATCAAACCTTACAATGGTTAAATACTGAATTACATAAAAACCATCAAGCAAGAGATTATGCTGTACTTATGATGCAAGCGACTGAAAAAATGGATAATGCGGGCTTAAAAACTGATTATATTCATTTATGTCATGCAAAAACGTTAGCACCTGTAACGCCTAATGACAAAGATATTGTTATTCTAGCGGCGGCTTATCTCGGTAAAGCTAGGTTAATAGATAACATGCCAGTGAGTCTGTAATTCAAACAATTAATGGGTATTAATATTCTAATGATATTTTTACCCATTATGAATATAACGCCCCCACTTTAGGCACTGATCATTAGTATATATAGACAACTTCTATCGCTCTTTCAGTTTCGCACTCATATGAAGCCATCTCAAATTCTCGACAATTCCAAGGACGTTTTTCATAAATAGTACACATATAAGTGTCACGATCTAATGCTGAGCACCAACCATCTTCTAAACGCAACATGGTTTCACCGCCCCATTCATCAACAGCAATATGCTCGTAGGGAACACCTGTGTCTGTAACAAGTAGAACCTCTAAACGACAACAACAGGCCTGACAATTTGAACAGGTGACTTCCGGTGTTGGTACCTTTTTAATATTAATAGCGATGCACATCATCAAATTGAATAATGATGTATTTTACCCTATGTGGCACATTTTCTAAATTAATTTCGATCGAAATTTATATCGGAAACAATGATATATACCCGCTCCACTTGAAGATGCAGATTTCAGCAAGATGAGAAAGGGTTAGCTACAAGGCATTGATTGAAGAGAATAGTTATTCTATTGTCGAAATCAATAACGCAGGAGATGACCCTTTATCGACTTGCCCGTAAGGAGCTAAGCTAGAAACTGCATCTTCAAGTGGAACTGGTATATAGGGCGATAAAGTCCTATTATTGAGCTTGAGGTATCGAATAGGTTCCAACAACATGAGCGACGGCTTTTGGATCACCTTCTGAAAATAAGGAAACTTCACCCACAATTAGCGACCTCCCAACTTTAAGTAGAGTACACTCGCCAATAATATCTTTGTCTGACGAGGGCTTCCTCATAAAGTTAATCGACAGACTCGTGGTAACAGCAAGGGGGATTATTCCGATTTCGCCTAGAATAGCGACATATAAAGCACAATCAGCCACCGTCATTAAAACAGGTCCAGAGACTGTCCCGCCTGGTCTTAACTCATCAAATCCAACTTTTTGTCTTACTACTGCTGATTTTTCTCCAATACTTTCTACTGTACATTTAGCCTGAGGAAAGTCAGTTTTCATAAACTCCGTTATTTTATCCTTAGTTATTAAAGTATTTATCAAGGTAGTTCTCCAAAAGTTAATGCCAAAATAAGAGGCTGATATTGCTTAATGAAATCATTTACTCAAAGCTAATTTACTATTATCAATACGTTTATGTTATTGGATGGAATATTGATAGAAAAAACAACCATTTCATCCTTCTTTACTTACTTTTTTTTACGACTAAATTTTTTTTGCGGCTAAATTTAGCACTGTAAATAGAATAAGATAATGCCAATAATAAACAAATAGCAGCAGGAATATATAGCGCATTAAACCTTAAAATATTAAAAAAATAGGCACCCAATCCACCGCCAGAAATGAAACCAACAATAATTAATAAAAATAGTAATGCCTTTCTTTCATCAAATACCCCTCCTCTAAGTCTCGAGCCTAACATGATCCCTAAATCTGTAAAAATACCGGTTACATGCGTTGTTCTGACAACAGCTCCACTATAGGTAGTTGCAAGCGCGTTCTGTAATCCACAAGCAGCTGAAGCCAAATAATGACCATTTACTGAGTTTTTTGATAAAAAATAGAGAGAACCCAGAAGAAATATTGCTTCTAACAACAGAAGGCTGCTGTAGTGGCGACCTAACTTCAATGAGCCACTACGTAAGAAGTAACCCGATATAGTAGAACCGACTAAGAAGCTAAAGAGGATTAAAGCCAAATGGAGTGCATCAAAAAAGTTTGAGTTTATAATGCCTGTTCCAAGAAGAGTTGCGGTACCGGATAAGTGTGAAACTGACTGGTGTTTAAAACCCAACAAGCCTATCGAATTAACCAATCCAGCAACAAGTGCAAGTACAAACGAACCATATTCTACCCAACGAGGTAATTTTGAAATCACAATAATCCTTTAATCAGCCTACGCCTAAATGAGAACAAATTTTTTACTAAAAGGTAAGGAATGAAAATAAAAAACTTTTTATATTCATGTTAACAGCCCGTTAACTCTTAAGTGCGATTTTAGAGCAAGCATAAATTCCACCATCTGATTTAGACTGAACTTTCAGTTTAGATTTAGTTAACTCAAGTATTTTTGCTGATTCATTAATATTTTTTGGAAGCAAGCGTCTTAAATTAAGCATTTTCTCTAATTCAGGATAACTTGTATTTTTAAGTTTGAGCTCGGTTGACGATAAAGTTAAATTGCCCCCTTTAATTTTCCACTGTGAACTATCTGAAAAACTATACGCTAACTCAGGAAAGTTAGGTATTTTGAATAATAAAACCCCTACACCATTAGATTTCCCACTACGTACAACATTGACGTCATAGTCTATCTTAATTTTCATTTTTAACTTTCTGTCTTCCATTGTGTGTTTACAGTTCCACAGGCCATACAAGTTATTCTCGTTAATAGTTTTTGAATCATTGGCTAAAGTTGACATAGAAAAAGCAAAGGCAAACAGTGGTAAAATTTTAATTCGGTCCATATTTATCCTAAATTGGAAATAGATAACTAACAAGCCATCGAGAGGCTAAAATCATTTGGTAAAATGTTCGGGAAAGAAGCGAAAGGTGCCATTGATCCCTAAGCGATAAATATTAACATAGCATGATACGGCAAAGTATAATCTGTGTTTTTTGCATAAATTTTTATCGCTGATATTTATCACCTAAAACAGTAAAAAACAGCTGTGTTACCTTGAATAAAATTGTAAAGATCCCCGAATATTTTAAGGTTATCTGCCACAATGATCGTTTTCATCTTATCGTGATGAAAAAACCAAGTATTTAGACTCATTTTATACTGTATCATGTTATTGTTCATATTTAATGCAATAATCAATAAGCTAAATTGTATTTTAAAAGCGCTTAATGGTGTACGGACATGACTTCAAGCGAGCTGCATATTAACTTACTTTTAGGAGAGGAAATAAATGGAACACAAATATAAAATATTAAAAAATATAAACAAGTCTGTTTTAGCTAGTGTATTAGCGATGGGCTTTGTAACGCTGCCTGCTCTTGCCGAAGACCTCAAAGGGTTTTATTCCGGTGCTGCCATAACAACAGGGGCAAATTCAACTATTTACGGAGATATTAATGCCAGAGCAGCAATAACTCTCGGAGCAGGTTCAGACGTTAGTGGTGATCTTACGGCTGGTGCCGCTATTACCGAAGGAGCAGGAGCATCTTACGATGGGACTAAGCTAGCGCTTAGTGAGCCCGATGTGCCCTCAGGTATTGTGGCAAGTCAACTAGCTCTGCAAGATTATATTGCTCAACAAGCATTATATAATCAGAACGAACTCGATACGACGATGGCAGTCAGTAAAACGCTCAAAGCGGGTTTCTACCATACTACTGCGCTGACAACTACTGCAGGTATAACTTTAACGTTTGATGGCGAAGGAAGCTCCAATACGCAATGGATTATCAATATTGATTCATATCTGAGTATTGGTGCAAATTTAACTATAGTACTGAAAAATGGTGCAGAGCCTAGCAATATTATTTTTAATACGGGCGGATACGTAGCCATCGGTGCCAATTCAAATCTTGTCGGCACTATCGTTGCAGGAACATACATAACCACTGGAGCAGGAACTACGTTAACAAGTGATCTTTTTGCTGGAACATACATCACAACGGGAGCAGATAGTACGCTAACAAGTATAGATAATACTTGTGTTGGCCTTTACACAACTAACGGAGCGATTACATTAGGTGCAAATAGCACAGTAGGATCGGAAAGTTGTAGTGAAGATTCTGATCCTCATCCAAACTTCGGTTAGGCGCAAATAAAAAATAAGATCACAGGGCTATTGTATACCCACTACACTATAGCCACTCCACTTAAAGATGCTCGTTTCAGGAAGTCTGACTTGGATAATATTGGATATTAACCAAATTTAATCCGGATTTTTTGAACGAATTTGTATCACCTCAAAGCGTTACATAAAATTTCAGCGATGAGGTTAAAGTGGTGTGTTATTTAAACTGATTTTTAGTACTTCCAACAATATCAGAGATATAGATACTATCTAGTTTCATTCATTTTGCCACAAATTTAGTGTCAAATTTTTTTACAGTCACATAATTTTAACCTATTAGTATTTATGTTAATAATTTAATTACCTAGCTTTTTTATTTTTGGCCCTTATTTTGCCTTTAGCTACAACATCACGGAAGACTCACCCAATACTGGATAACGAATTAAATTCGTATTGCACCGGCAAATATTGTGCTGTATTCGACCTCCACAACGTGGACTCGGAAATTAATAATTTAAGGCGAAATAAATGACAACTAAAATAAAAACAACAGCAATGAAAACAAATCTATACCTTTAACAAGTCTAATATTAATGACGGGAGCAACCGTTGCTCAAGCAGCAGAAGATTCACCTTTGGTATTTGGCAGCACATACGTAAGCGCTGGCGCCAGTTCAAACTTCGGTGGCGACATTGTAGCTAATACTTATTTAGTAGTTGGCGCTAGCACAACTGTCACTGGTAGTATTCAAACTGGAACCGCTATAACAATTGGCGCGGCTAGTTTAGTAGGTAAAAGATTAGTGGGTGGAGGACACATCGATAATGGTCAATATAATATTGAGTCTGGCACTGCTACAACGGTTGGCGCGAATTCAATAGTCGATGGCAACGCGGCATGGCATATGGCACCGCTTTTACCCTAGGAGCTGGAGGCACTACAGATTCAACAACTCCTGGCGCAACATCGAGTCTAAAATATAATAGTGGTAAAGTTAACGATGCACAAGATTACTTTAACAGTCTAACAGCAGCAGAGGAAGATGATCGCAATCAACTCGCTACATTAATATCTGAAGACTTGATTCTCAATCCTCTTAATGACGCAAATTTAATTCAGTTAAATGGTACGACTAAAGCCGTTTATAATGCAAATAGTCTAACCACTTCTGCGGGCATAACCCTTACGCTTGAAGGTAATGATATCGATTGGCTTTTCAATATCACTGATATGATGACCTTTGGTGCTAATACTAAAATAGTATTAGCTAATAGCACCACTGGCAGCAGTGTTACTTGGAATCTAGGTGGCTATGCATCACTAGGCGCAGGCGCAGAAATGATTGGTACTATTCTTGCTGGTGGCTACGTCACTACGGGAGTCGATTTTAAAGTCACAGCAGCAAATAAATCTTCTGATACAGATACTCAGTCATATTGTGGCGGTCTTTTTTCAGCAACGTCATACGTTACATTAGGTGCAAGTGCTACGGTTACTTGCGCAGATTAGTTAACGACTAGATAACGAGAAACGCTTAAGGCTTATTCGCTTTAGCCATCCTCCATTTTTGTAATCACTACAATCAACCCTCATCTGGATTTCCCAGGTCGGGGTTTTATTTTTTGAATTAAAAGCATAAATATTAAAACTAAAACCTAGTTATATACGTATAGTGATAGATACCCTAACGACGAGTAATTAAAATGTTTTCAATATTTAAAAAAGATCCAATAAAAAAATTAAATAAGCTATATGAAGCCAAACTTGAAGAAGCGATGCACGCACAAAGAAATGGAGATATTAAATCCTATTCAATGATTACTGCTGAAGCTGAAAAAGTAGCTATTCAGATAAAAGAGTTAGAAAATTCAACAAAAAAATAATACTGATTTAAAAGATAATGGTTGGACATAATACCGAAGATATACCTTGCCGCTATTTTCCCGACTTAAGCCGCCTGTGTTAAGTATTATTTAACTCGGTATCATCAACTCAGCTAAGGATTTGATGATAAATAATTTGTTTCTTGATGATCAAGCCGTTAGTCTATTATGATATTTTTTACACCGGTTTGAATCATGACGGAAATAATAATTAGAGGCTATCATCTAGATGGTTATCAACATGTTACCTAGGATTTTTAGAAGGAGATCGTTGGGCCTGTATGAGTGATGAAATCGCCTATTTTGCTGAGCATAAAATTGCATGGGTAGTTGCTAATATTAATATTAATATTAGCAACTACCTGCCCTTCTTGGCCAACATTTATTCATTGAAACTACCGTAAGTAAAATAGGTACCAAAAGTAGCGTTGCGACACAAATTATAAAATGCAAAGAAACAAAAAGTGTAATTGTTGATGCCGAAGTTACTTTTGTGCTTTTCGATACAAAAAGTAATATACCTATTGTTGATGAGTTACTTAAAAAACTCCTGACATGTCAAAAAAAATCAGATCAAATCAAACCGATTTTATAAAACTAAACAGACATTTATAAACCTCTACAAATGACATTTATTCGCTTTTCAATATCATTATTCTCTCAAATATTTCAAAAGTCAGAAGCTTAAATTAATACATGCTCTGTTATTTTTATGACACGTTAATACATTGAGTATTATTGAGACATTAGCAAATCAGGTTAGACTCTTTATCGCTAATGACATTGCCCTTTCTACAGTGCTGTATTTATTATTTCACTACTAAAGTTTCTATCAAGCTAATACGCTCTTCATCAAGGTTGCGTCGCATATTATAAGCCTTGGTCTTAATGTCATTTCCAATTAAAAGGTGTAAACCTAGCTCTGGCAGTGTCGGTTCACCTTTGGGCTCTATCATCCGTGCAAAGGCCTTTTGTGCTAAATCAGTTTTGTCGTTCCAAACTTCAATATTCAATCCTGCGGATGTTATTACATCACGGAATAGTTCCTGCGATATCAGAAAACTCATCGAGCTGTCTTGCGCCCACGGCACTGGAAAATAAATAGGCGTATTTTTATTACCACACACCTCATATAATACAGCACGTGCACCCGGTTTTAGTACACGAGACATTTCTTTTAACCAACCTAACTTATCTTCAACGTTCATGTTCATTTGGATCGACCAAGCACCGTCGAAGGTGTTGTCATCAAAGGGTAGATCAAGTGCACTGCAAGCATTGAATTTAACACGGTCTTGCATGTTTAATAATCGTGTTAATCTTTCGGCAGCGTCAATGTATTCATCACTCAAATCTATACCGGTAACCTGACACCCTGTTTCATGTGACAAACGGCGTGTTGAACCGCCAACACCACAGCCCACATCAAGTATGTGCATGTCTGGTGTAAAATTGGCGAGTTTAATCAACTCTTTAGTGGCTGTTTCACCACGGATGTGAAATTCATCCACCGGTTGAAGATCATCAGGAGTAACCTTAGATAAATCTTTACCAAGATTATTAAGGCCCTCAACTATTTTGTTATATAAATTGTTCGGAGAATAATAACTGTGTATATGTTTCATATAGTTAACTTTAACTCAAAAGGGGTATACGGAATGATTATCTAAAAATATAAATGATAATTTCAGATAGTTAATACAAATTAGCGACTGATACAAGTGTGTTACTGGGGTATTTCAATAACATGCAAAATTAAGGTCATTAAAACATATACAATAAAAAATTTAATGACAATGTCTGCGATTTTTTAGTATTTTACCCTAATATTATCCTATGTCATTAATGATCATCATAAAACCTAACAACGGTAATGTTAGGTTATGAGCTTATATTTATCATAATATGCTGGTATAAGTCTCAAGTAGGTCAATTCATTTAAAACATAGAGTTAGCTTACTTTTTATATTAGAATATACTTAATGCTTATCGCTTAATAAGCGTTATATTTATTTAATTTTATAGGGATTTACAATGAAAAAACTATTAATTGCTTCAACATTATTAATGTCGACTTCAGTTTTAGCCGATGCACCTGGTAGCCAAAACTGTGGTTGGGGTAATATGCTTTTTAAAGGTCAATCGGGCACTCCTAGCCACGTCCTTGCAGCAACAACTAATACTTCTACTGGTAACAATACTATTGGTATGACTTTTGGTTCAAATGGTTGTTCAACTAAAGGTACATTGACTTACGGCGGCAAAGAAATGATCGACGTAAGTATGATTATGGATGAATTTAGTGAAGACGTTGCTCGTGGTGATGGTGAAGCATTAACTGCCGTTGCTGTTTCGTTAGGCGTTGCCGAGGCTGACCGCGCACTTTTTAAAGCGACATTGCACAATAATTTTGATTCTATGTTTCCTTCTGAAAATGTAACAACTGAACAAGTAGTTAGCGCGATGTTTACGCTAATGAAAAATGATAAAGAACTGGTTAAATATACTGCATAGTATTTTTTTAAGTGTTCGAATAAAGGCTACGAACAGGTAGCCTTTTTTATTGTAATATATACAGCACTTTTCACTTTAATTTTAATTTTAATTTTAATTTTAATTTTAATTAATCAATATTTCACACTCATTACCTGCTAAATACTAATTATGACCGTTAAACCTATTATATCCTTAACGTTAATCCTGCTTTTTGTTAGTGTTATTAGCCATGCAGAAACACCTATATCTATTAAAGTGTTGGCACAAAGTGAACAATGGCTTGCGTTACTGCATAGTAAGCCACATAAAGATTCAAGCGATTTACAAAGCTATGTTGACGATAACACTTTCTTTTTAGCTGAAGATGGCGCTATCAATCCAGAGAGCGAATTATTAGCAAGTATTCACGCATTAAGAACAGATACCGAAACGCAATGTAGATTTCCTGCAAGAACTAAATTATTACTGAGTCATATTGATAACTTGGTAAATGATATTAGTGATGTTGAATGCACTAAATATAATGCGTGGCTAAAACAATTAAATACCTCTTCTGTAGTGCTTGTTTTTGCCGCGGCTCAGCTTAACAGCCCATCTTCCATGTATGGCCATACTTTTTTACGATTTGATCCTGAAAATGTAGAACAACATTCAACCTATTTATCCTATGCATTAAACTTTGGTGCAACTGTTTCTGATGATGATACGGGCTTTTTTTATGCTGCAAAAGGCTTAACCGGTGGCTATCCTGGAAATTTTGCCGCCAATCCATATTTCGAAAAAATAAAGGAATATAATCGTTTAGAAAATAGAAATTTATGGGAATACAAACTTAACTTAACGCAAGATGAAATTAATACAATGCTGGCGCATATGTGGGAGTTACAGGGGATCAACTTTGATTATTATTTCTTTGACGAAAACTGCTCTTTTCGGTTATTAGAATTACTTGATGTTGCTAGGCCAGGATTAAGATTAGTTGATCATTTTCCTGTCACAACTATTCCTCTCGATACAGTACGTGTTATTGAAGCTGCAGGGTTGGTGTCTGACGTTTTTTACCGTGAGTCTATATTAACTGAATTAGAAAGCCAATTAGCGCAATTATCCCAATCAGAACGTGCATTAGCTTTAGCACTTTCAAAAAATGAAACGTTACTCACATCAAATCAATTCACTGCCCTTAAAATGGATAAACAACAACTGGTGGTGGATAGTGCTTACCGTTATTTACGTTATCAAAATACCTTTAATGGTCGTCAAAAAGACGTAACCAGAAGAAGTTTTCTTTTGTTAAGACATTTAAATAAAAACACGGTTGATATTGCACAAAATGTTGTAACACCAACAAGACCGGATAAAGGACATAAAACTACAATGTGGAGTGCTGGGCTAGGAGAAAGAGATGAACAGCCTTATTTTCAGCTACAATATAGAGCAAGCTATCATGACTTATTAGACCCTTCAGCTGGCTATTATTCTGGTATGTCGCTTAACACGGTGAATGCAATCATTAGAGTTTACCGTGATGATCACATTAAATTAGAAAAAGCTGAGCTACTTGATATTGTCTCTTTATCATCAAGAAATGATTTTTTCACCCCTTGGTCTTGGAAAGCCAACATCAGTGTTGAACAGCAATGGACCGCGGGCAAAAACACCTTGGTTACCCAAGGCTCTGGCGGAGGTGGCGTCAGTTACCAACCATTAAAAAACAGTCATTTGTTCTTATTGGCAACCGCGAGAGTTGAATTCAATAAAAAATTAGATAACTTGGTCTCTATAGCGCCTGGGCTGCAAATGGGTTTTTTATATCATTGGCGTAATGCAAGTTTGCTATTAGAAGCTAAACATTACCAATTTATCGTTGATCAGACAAAACGCAGCCGAGTAAGCATTCAACAAAGCTGGCAATTAGCGACCAATGATAGCTTAAGATTTTTAGCGGCTTATCACAAAATTAATGATAATCAGTCCAGTGACTATAGCTATCAAGAAATTAAAATAGAATATCGCCATTATTTTTAATGCTCCGTGGCTATTAATGTTAATGGCTGTATAACAAATATCGATTCGATTAAATGTTGATCTTGTTATCGTGCTTATTTTATTTGAGTAAAGTAGATACTTACTTTGTCTTTAACTTGCCATGCACAACGTGTTCCTTGTGGAATAAAGAGTGTATCACTGCTGGTGAAATGATGTGGTACACCCATCTCATCGGTGCAAATAAGACTACCCTCCTTAATAAAAATAAATTCATGATAAGGGAAGTTAATTAAGCCCGTCGTCAACGCGTTACTTTGCCAAACACCTGAAGTAAAACGTTGATCGTTATTTTGATATAGTGTTTTTTTGCGGTGACCATCCGACGTTTCTTGCCATGGAATATCACTTTTTTCATCAATATAAATGACATTTTCTGTGACGGGTATTTCCGGTGTTTTTTGTGGTTTATACCTGACATAAAACTTACGTAAATACCCTTGCTGATGCCACTGACAATCATAACTTTGGGGAATGACAACACTATCACCTGCCATGATGGTTTCCATTTTACCCGTTTTATTATTTTTAATATCAACCCTACCTTCAATGATGATCATAAATTCATCATTGGCATAAGGTGAAGCTATATCAGTCATGTCAGTGCTATCTAAAACACCAATCTGTAAACCTAATGCTGCATCGTCATAATAGCTATGACAATGCTGAGTGGCTTGAGTTGACTCAAACATTGCTGCATCAAGCTCATTGGGTATATCAACAAAAACCGTTGGGTTATGATCTAATTTTATAATGCTTTTCTTTGACATGTTTTGCTCTGGTTAAATTATTTTGTCCTTCGACTACATTCCTCATGCTCTTCCGTTTGCGCTGAGCTTGTCGAAGGGTTACTAGCGACTTGATGAATATGTACATCACGTTGTGGGAACGGAATGGTAATATTCGCTTCAGCTAAAGTAGAGTATATTTTGGCATAAGCTTTATATTTAGTGTCATACAAATTAACCGTAGGAGTCCATAAGCGAATGGCAATCGTAATGGCACTATCTGAAAACTCATCAATACCCACTTGTAACTGTCTATTCTCACCAACAAGACCTAAAGATAATATAGCTTCTTCTAACAACTTAATTACGTCTAACGGATTATGGCTGTATGAAATACCAACCTTTAACTCAAGTAACGAATCATGTTTTGAATTATGAAGAATTTCCCCCACGATATGCTTATTCGGAATAGTGATGGTAACATCATCTTCATTTTTCAATACCGTATAAGCCAGTAGTACTTCTTCAACAACACCCGTAACGCCTTGTACACTAATAGTATCACCAACAACAAAAGGTCTAATAATAATAATATTAAAGCCAGCAGCATAGTTAGCCAATAAGCCTTGCAACGCTAAGCCCGCACCTAAAGAAACAGCACCAATAGCGGCAATAAATGGCGTGACACTTATCCCCAATTTACTAAGCGAAACAATAGTGATCATAATCACTATCAACATTTTTGTGGTGCTTGCTAAAAACTGACTCAGCGTAATATCTAGTTTATGTCGCTGACATAATCGTAAAACAAAATTAGATACTTTCCCCGCGAGAATATACCCAATGATAAAAATGATTAATGCGCCAATTAATTGAAAACTATAATTGGTAAAAAATTCTATTATTATATTGTACAGGTTAGCCACTTGATCTATTTCTGCTTTTAATAAATTAGCTGGGGTAATCGCTTCACTAATTTTTTCTGTATTATTTGTTATGGGGGGAGCAAACATGGTTAAGCCTCAATAATATCGACAAATAAGTAAAGAATAACAGATTGTAAATAAATGTTATATTTTACGATTAAATTTTATTCTTTACTGTTGAAAAGTGCATTTAAAGCACCATATTACCCTTTCAACATTTGATTGTTTTTTATTCGTTAACGTTCAAGGCAAAACCATGTCTCATGCATTAGAAATAAAGTCCCTAGAAAAAACCTACAAAGGTGGTTTTCAAGCCCTTAAGAGTATTGATTTAACTGTAGAAAAAGGTGACTTTTTTGCTTTGCTTGGCCCTAATGGTGCTGGAAAATCTACCACAATAGGCGTGATAACGTCTTTAGTTAATAAAAGCCACGGTCAGGTAAAAGTGTTTGGCTATGACATAGACACTGACTTAGAAAAAGCAAAAAGCTTCATTGGTTTAGTGCCACAAGAATTCAATTTCAACCAATTTGAACCCTTAATGAATATTTTGGTAAATCAAGCGGGTTATTATGGTGTTGAACGTAAAGTAGCCATTGAACGTGCGGAAAAATATCTAAAAAAATTGGTGTTGTGGGATAAACGTAATGATCCAGCACGTATGTTATCTGGCGGGATGAAACGCCGATTAATGATAGCGCGAGCCTTAATGCATGAACCACAGATATTAATTTTAGATGAACCAAGCGCCGGTGTTGATATTGAAGTACGCCGCTCTATGTGGGACTTTTTGCGAGAACTAAACAGCCAAGGCATTACGATTATTCTAACGACCCACTATTTAGAAGAAGCAGAAATGTTATGTCGTAACATTGCCATTATTAATGGGGGTGAAATTGTTGAAAACACCAGTATGAAAGCATTATTAGCACAACTTGATGTTGAAACTTTTGTTTTAGATTTATCACCTAATGATAAAAAAATCATTTTAAAAGACACAAACTATAGAGTGATTGATGATCATACCTTAGAAATTGATTTAAATAAAAATCAAAATTTAAACGATGTTTTTCAGCAATTAACCCAGCAAAATATTAATGTGCTCAGTATGCGTAATAAAAGTAATCGTTTAGAAGCCTTATTTATTAACCTAATATCCGCTAAGGAGTCAGATATAACGACTAACAAAACAAACAAGGAGGTTAACTAAGATGAATAACGCCATCGCCTTAAAAAGTATTTTAACGAAAGAAACTCAACGTTTTTTACGTATTTGGATACAAACCTTAGTACCGCCTGCGATCACTATTAGCTTATATTTCGTTATTTTTGGCACACTCATTGGCTCTCGTATTGGTAAAATGGGCGGCTTTGATTACATGTCATTTATTGTACCCGGCTTGATTATGATGACAGTTATTACTAACTCATACTCAAATGTAGCCTCGTCATTTTTTAGTGCTAAATGGCAACGAAATATTGAAGAAATGTTAGTCGCACCCGTGCCAAGTTGGGTGATTGTTGCTGGTTACGTTGGCGGCGGTATGGCACGTGGTATGTTAGTGGGCTTAATCGTTACATTGGTTTCATTATTGTTTGTTGATATTCAAATTCATAATATTTGGGTGATCATAGCGACAGTGTCGTTAACTTCGGCCACATTTGCTTTAGGTGGTTTAATTAATGCTATTTTTGCTAATAGTTTTGATGATATATCTATCATTCCTACGTTTGTACTAACACCATTGACTTACCTAGGTGGAGTATTTTATTCTATCAGCCTATTGCCTGATTTTTGGCAAGGTGTATCACAAATTAATCCAATAGTTTATATGGTTAATGCGTTTCGATACGGCTTTCTAGGTATTTCTGATGTTAACATTATCACGGCATTTTTAGTCATTGGCTTTTTTATTGCCACTTTATTTACTATTGCTATGGTATTAATCAGCAAAGGTATAGGATTGAGATCTTAATGGAGGTTACTATGGCTAACCAAAACATGGCTGAGCAAAAAATGGCTGAAAAAAACAGTATATCTGGTGACTCTAAAACCATTATTACCAATCAAACGGGTATTCATGAAAAGCTAAATGAAGTAGTAGCAAAACATTTGTCACATGCTTTTAAAAAACCTTATCAGCTGCATACCCAGCAAGCATTTCAAGAAATGGATACGTTAGTGCAAGCTTTTTTACAGGCTAATCCTGCTGGAGAAGTTATTTTAGATGCCTGTTGTGGCGTTGGCCAAAGTAGTCGGATTTTAGCACAACAAAATCCACAAGCTCTCGTTATTGGTGTTGATAAGTCGGCTCACAGAATTACTAGAAATGTTGAAGGGTTTTCTGAAGAAAATGGCTATAGCGGACAAAATTTTCATCTAGTACGTGCGGATTTAAATGATTTTTATCGTTTAGTTAAAGCGGCTAACTGGCCTGTGTCTAAACATTATATTCTCTATCCCAACCCTTGGCCTAAATCGAAGCACTTACAACGTCGCTGGCATGGTAGTGCAGTATTCCCGCAAATGATCTATATTGGTGACTCATTGATATTGCGCAGTAATTGGCGTTTGTATCTAGAAGAATTTCAGCAAGCAGCAAAACAAATGGCCTTGCATGGTGAGCTTTCTCAAGTTAACGTAGCAGTAGAAGAATCACTGACCCCTTTTGAAGCTAAATACCTAGCCAGTGGCCAAGTATGTTGGCAGTTAACCTTACACAAGTAATAACTAAAATGACGACACCTAAACGAACCGCACAAGCAACGAATGAATCTTTACATAGAATATTTACTATTGCCGAAGCGCCAGACTCTACTTTAGGACGCATTGAACAAGAAATATCACAAAATTTAGCCGGCTTTCTCAATGATCACATTGTTGCCAGTAAAAATGCCTTAAGTGAGATAGAACAAGATTTTATTAGTGCACGTATTCCTGAACAACCTGAATTTGTTTCTGATCATATGCACCATTTACTTGATAAATTAGTCGCGCATTCCGTGCATACGGCTAGCCCTAGCTTTATCGGTCACATGACGTCAGCGTTACCCGCTTTTATATTACCCTTAACTAAATTAATGGTGGGTTTAAATCAAAACCTGGTCAAAGTAGAAACATCAAAAGCCTTTACGCCTCTAGAGCGCCAAGTATTAGGTATGATGCATAACTTGGTTTATCAAGAAAATGATGCTTTTTATCAACAATGGCTACATAGCGCTAATCATTCATTAGGCGCTTTTTGTTCTGGCGGTACAGTCGCTAATATTACCGCTTTGTGGGTAGCTCGAAATAAACTACTTAAAGCTGACGGTGATTTTTCGGGTATCACCCGTGCCGGTTTATTTAACGCATTGCAGCATTACGGTTATAAAGATTTAGTAATTTTAGTATCTGAGCGTGGTCATTATTCATTAAAAAAATCGGCAGATATTCTCGGTATTGGTCAAGACAGTGTTATCTCTATTCCAACCGATGAATACAATAAAATAGATTGCCAACAACTTGAGCAAAAGTGCCAAGAATTAACAGATAAAAATATTAAAGTGCTTGCGATTGTCGGTGTGGCGGGTACTACCGAAACAGGTAACATTGACCCATTAAATAAAATGGCTGATATCGCTGAACAATACCAATGTCATTTTCATGTCGATGCAGCCTGGGGTGGAGCAACGTTATTATCCAATAAGCACCGATATTTACTTAACGGCATTGAACGTGCTGATTCAGTGACCATTGATGCCCATAAACAAATGTACGTACCTATGGGCGCGGGTGTGGTGTTATTTAAAGATCCCTCAGCCGTGAATGATATTGAACATCATGCTGAGTATATATTACGTAAAGGTTCAAAAGATCTGGGTAGTCACTCCTTAGAAGGATCTCGTTCTGGTATGGCTATGCTAGTTTATGCTAGTTTACACATTATTAGCCGACCTGGTTACGAAATGTTGATTAATCAAGCGATAGAGAAAGCGGAGTATTTTGCTGATATTATCAATAGTCATGATGATTTTGAATTAATCACTGAGCCGGAATTATGTTTATTAACCTACCGTTACGTGCCTAAAAACATACAAAAATTCCTTGCTAATACTATTGTTAATCATGATAAAAAAACTCAAGATGACATTAATTTATTATTAGGCCAACTGACAAAATTTATTCAAAAGCGCCAACGAGAAGATGGCCGTTCATTTGTTTCACGTACCCGTATTGAAGTGGCTCGTTATGGCGGTGAAAAGGTAATTGTTTTTCGTGTGGTACTTGCCAACCCATTAACCAGTAAAAAAATCCTAAACAAAATTTTAGCCGAGCAGTGTTTACTTGCACAAGAAAGCGAACAATATTTACCGCAATTATTAGCTATATCAAACTCATGATTACAAAAAGAGAACTCAAATAGCTAGAGCGCTAAATATTTATTTAGTTATTATTTAAAGTTATTTAGCGTAATTGCACTCACTATTTTGCCTTCTTATTTTGATATATTTCTACAAAGTAGGCTTTTAAACAGTGGGATTAATTTTATCAAATGCTAATAATAAGCCTCACACTAGTTTATAAATATCTTCTACAACGTTTATACCACCTCATTTAAAAGGGGTCATAAGTAATTTTAATATCCTCCATAAGAGGGATATATCTAAACAGGTATAACGGCTAACATAGACTAAAGTCAAAATAACAATAATAAAAAGAGGGTAGTATTTTGTTAAATAAATTCATATCTAATGAACTATCTGAAAGTTCAGTACTACCTTTATCCTTGTTGAGTAAAATAGCGACTCACCCGCTACGTGAAAAGCTTTATAACGAATTACACAATAGACCTTTTCCATCAATATCATCTCCGGCTCAGCTCACCCATATCGCCATTCAGCATCAAGGGGAATTAAAGGAACAAGAACATGAGTTTATCGCCATATTATGTGATAGATTTCAAGTAAATTCGCCCGCGCAGTCAATGCCATGTTTTTATCAAGATTTTGGTTTATTCAGTCTTCGCTGGGAGCGTCATTTAGAATATTCTACCTATACTTTTATTCACCAAGCACCATTAACTGATCAACCTTTTATTAAAAATGCACTCGATTATGTCCCCAGTAATTGGTTTGAAAAAATGCCCGGTCAAGTAATCGCAGCTGTGCATTTAATTATTGAATCTAAAGATATTGATACATCAATTACACACCAGGTTGAGCAATATTTTGACAATATGGCATTAATCGCCAGCGCGCCAGTACATTCACTGGCGAGAGTGTGGAGTTCATTTAAATTACATGATGATGGCTTTGGACGTTTTCTGATTTACCAACAAGACTTGTCTGCTGCGCAGCTCGGGCGCTTAGTACAGCAATTATTACAACTTGATACTTACCGATTGATGGCCACACTGGGTTTACCGCTTGCGCAAGCAATTAATAGCGAACTCAATCAACTAGATTTACAGCTGCAACAAGTCACTACATACATTGCATTAGGCACTGAAAAAAGTGATAGAGAGCTACTAACACAAGTGTCTAAAATAGCCGCAAAAGTAGAAGATTATCGTAGTCAAAGCACTTATCGATTCTCTGCTACTAATGCCTATTACGATGTAGCATTGCAACGTATGGAAGAGCTAAAAGAAGATGAAATCCCAGGCTATATGACCTTGCAAGAGTTCTTAATGAGGCGAATTACGCCTGCAGTTAAAACTTGCCAAACAGCGTCTAACCACTTAGAAGATATTTCTAGAAGAGTAACCCGTGCTAGTGATTTATTACGCACGCGCGTTGATATGGTGTTGCAAGAACAAAATCAAACCTTATTAAAATCGATGAACCACCGTGCCCATGTACAAATGCGTTTACAACAAACGGTTGAAGGCTTATCCGTTGCCGCGATTAGTTATTATGGCATGCAATTATTTGAAACCATGCTAACCTCATTACCCTCTTTTGGTATTGAGTATAACCATGAGCTAGTGAGTGGTTTTGCAGTCCCTATTGTTATTGCGCTTGTTTTTATTGGTACACGCTTAATACATAAACGCTTATTAAAAGGGCTAAAGTAATTCAACCATAAGTGCTGAGACGGTTTACTTATACCAATGGCAATAAATATGTGATCATTCTAAATGGACTAAATATTCCAATAACATCGTTGCTTTCAATCCCAATAGAACTATTGCTCAATCAAGCGCCTTATTCTTGAAAATTTATCCTTATTGGTATTTGATCACTAACTTATTGCTATTAAAAGCCCGTTCAGTTTAAGACTTAACATCATCATTTGATTTTCTGCTCAATAGCTTTAAATTGAAGGCTGCTTTGGTCTTGTTCATTACAAATACTTAATAAATCGTCAATAAAGTGATGAAGTGCGCGACCTTCAATTTTCTTGATTAATTCTTGCTGCTCATTACCTAACATGTGATACATAGTTGCAGCACCAAAGTCTCCAAAAATGATATTAGCGTTTTCATCAAATAGAGTGTTGTGCGCGTATAAATCGCCATGGCAAACTTGGTTTGAATGTAAATGTTCAAATACGTCTTCCATTTGCCTAACTATTTTATCAATCTGTTTAATACTTAAGGTAAAGTTTGCTGGAAAGGTATCTCGCGTACAGCTTTTAAAACACGGAGGTAGCCCTAAATTGCTAAAACTATCAGGTATCAAGGCCATGATTAACGCTAAATCCCCCTGCTCATTCACTTGCGCTAAAGCACGGACTATATTTTGATGATTACCTGTTTTTAAACACGCCTGTAATTCATCTTTTGGATAACCGTCGCTAGTCACTTCTCCTTTGAATACTTTAACCGCCACTTCATCAGGAAAAGTCGGTTGGCTTTTAGTCCATGTTGCTCTTGAGATAACGCCTGAAGCACCCTGTCCAAGTACATTGTGTAATATGAAACTAGATGCAGGTAATGATGGAACACAGTCGATATTGAGGTTAGAGCGACTAAAAGGGTTACCAGAAAATGCAAACCATGCAAGTTTAGGTAAGCTTAGTAATTGATCTGGGCACTCAGTCAAATTATTCGCTGAAATACGAACTAACTCAAGGTTTCTCGACTGAGCCAAGGTTGACGGTAGACTGGTTAAACGGTTGCCTGCTAGTGCTAATTTTTGTAGTCTTGGTCGTTCACCTAAAGAGTCAGGTAAAGCATCAATAAGATTATCCGTTAATATCAGCCAACGTAACTTAAAAGGTAATGCGTTTGCTGGAACCTTATTAATTTGATTTGATTTAAAGCCGACCATTTCTAAATTATCACATTGTCCAAGTACTTCAGGTAATGTTACAAAACAGTTATTTGAGGCGAAAATTATTTTAAGTTTTGTTAGCTTTGCAAACTCTTTTGGTAGTGACGTTAATTGGTTATGAGATAAATCTAAAATCTCTAAACTGTCGGCTAATGATAAAATTTCCAATGGAAATGATGTTAAATTTTCAGAGAGTGATAAACGCTGAATTCCAATCAATTCACCCGATTTTAATTGAGAAAGAGTATGCATTATTAATCCATTATAGGTATGCTAAAAATGCGGCAGTTTACTAGAACTAGAACGGAAAATATAGGTCGATCATTCCCAAAATAATTAAGTTATGATTAACCGTCATTCCTGGCACAAGGTAATATTTTAGATTATATTATCCAACAAGCATATGAAAAAACTCACCATAGTTCCCCTAATCCCCGTTAACATAAAGAAGTAAATTATCAGTCTAAAAAATAATAAATAGGCTAATGAGCAAGCGAATTCGAATCGTCAAATGACTACCAATTTTTAGTGAGGAAAATCAACTTATCCTCTTAACGTCCTATTTATGCTGAAAATAATCTGCCTGTTTTCATCTAACTATATGCTATAATTTTACCATATTTTCTGTTTATTTCACCCTGTACGGATTTATCATGGCTAAAAAATCGCTTTGTATTAGAGAAAAAACCATTTTTGACGGCATATTTACTAAATATTTTTTAAAATCAATATTTGCTTTGTGGTTTAAATTAGCTGGTTGGAAGGTCTGTAAATATCCTCCAGAAGGAGCAGGAGTAGCAATTGCCGCACCTCACACCTCTAATTGGGATTTTGTTTATGCACTTGGCGCTGCCATTTTACAAGATGTAAAAATATACTTCTCCATTAAAGAGAGCCTTTGTAAGATACCAGTTTTAGGAAGATGGTTAATGTGGCTTGGCGCTATTCCAATTGATCGCTCGTCTAAAGGTGTCGGTCAAGTACAACAAATCAAAAAGTTTATTGATTCTCAAAAGAACCAATCAAACAATGGAAAGAGAATATTTTTCTTATTTACGCCAGAAGGCACTCGAAGTGTAGTAAAAAAATGGAAAGCCGGATTTTACCATATTGCTCAAGGCTGTGAATTACCCATTTTTCTCGCTAAAGTAGATTATTTAAGTAAAGAAACTGGTGTTTTTCACACCTTTCAACCAACGGGAAATAAAGAAGAAGATATTAGCGCTATCCAAGCCTCTTATGAAAGTATTCAAGGTAAATATCCAAAACTGCAATTCCCTCATTATATAGGTTGTTTGCCCACCATATCTGATTCCGAAGCAGCAATCATTCGAGCGCTGTATTCTATTAAAGGTGTTGCAACCAAAATGGAAATAGGTACCAAAGCAAAGGTCGCCGAGTTATCAAGTACTATGCTTGCCTTGTTGATAGAGAAAGGGTTATTAGAAAAAAGTAATACTAATAACACTCCTACTTACCAACTGACTTTTGCAGGAAAAGGCTACTGTTTACATTTATCGCCTAAAACTTAGCATTAGGGCGCGACGGTTATCTCAAACTTTCACCATAAAGAATTCTTGTTAACCTAATAATACCAATGGCAATAAATATGTGATCATTCTAGCTGCATTTTAACCCGTTCGCCCTGATCTCGTTTATCCTGAGCTTGTCGAAGGGTCGACGGGAGCAGACTTAGCGATTGGTGCTACCGTCAAATTTCACTAATAAAAAAAGCCCTAACAAATAAATGTTAGAGCTTTTTAAGTAACTTCGATAAAGTTTAATTTAGTATAAAAATACTAATTAAGCTTTAGTAACAACGTCAACTTGAGTCCACTTTCCTTATAGAGAGCAGACTTAGCGATTGGTGCTACCATCAAATTTCACTAATAAAAAAAGCCCTAACAAATAAATGTTAGAGCTTTTTAAGTAACTTCGATAAAGTTTAATTTAGTATAAAAATACTAATTAAGCTTTAGTAACAACGTCAACTAAAGTCCAGTTCTTAGACTTAGAGATTGGTGCTACTTCACGAATTGTCACTACATCACCTTCGTTACATACGTTAGCTTCATCATGCGCTTTCAACTTAGTTGAACGCGTGATGTACTTACCGTACATAGGGTGCTTAACGCGACGTTCGATCATTACAACAATAGACTTATCCATTTTGTTACTGATTACAACGCCTTGTAGTGTGCGGATTTTAGTTTCGCTCATTACTTACCTGCCTTCTCAGTTATGATAGTCTTAACACGTGCAATGTTGCGACGTACGATTCTTAGCAAGTGAGTTTGTGCTAATTGACCAGTGCTTGCTTGCATGCGGTAGTTAAACTGCTCGCGTAAAAGCGCTAGTAATTCAGCATTAAGCTCTTCAATGCTTTTTGCTTTAAGTTCGCTAACTTTCATTACATTACCGTCCTAGTTACGAAGGTAGTTTTAAACGGAAGTTTAGCAGCAGCTAAAGCAAATGCTTCACGTGCTATTTCTTCAGAAACACCTTCCATTTCATAAAGAACACGACCAGGAAGAATTTGGCAAACCCAATATTCAACTGAACCTTTACCTTTACCCATACGAACCTCAAGAGGTTTTTTAGTAATTGGCTTATCAGGGAACACACGGATCCAGATCTTACCTTGACGCTTAACGTGACGAGTCATTGCTCGACGTGCGGCTTCAATTTGGCGCGCAGTCATACGACCACGTTCAACCGATTTTAAACCGAAAGTACCGAAGCTAACTGAGCTACCGACCTGTGCAAGACCACGGTTGCGCATTTTAAATTGCTTACGGAATTTAGTACGTTTTGGTTGTAACATTACTATTCCTCTTACTTACTGTTTTTGCGGTTGTTTTTTCTTTTAGGCTTAGCCGCTGGTTGTTCTGCCACAAGTGGCATTTTACCAATGATTTCGCCTTTAAAGATCCAAACTTTAATACCAATAACACCATAAGTTGTGTTACCACGCGCGATGGCGTAGTCGATATCAGCACGTAAAGTATGTAAAGGTACACGACCTTCACGATACCATTCTGCACGTGCAATATCAGCGCCGCCTAAACGACCACTAACTTGAACTTTGATGCCTTTGGCGCCAAGACGCATTGCATTTTGCACGGCACGCTTCATGGCGCGACGGAACATAACACGACGTTCTAATTGGCTAGCAATACTGTCAGCAACAAGCTGTGCATCCATTTCTGGCTTACGTACTTCAGCAATGTTGATTTGAGCAGGAACGCCAGCAATTTTAGACACTGCTAAACGTAGTTTCTCAACATCTTCGCCTTTCTTACCGATAACAACACCCGGACGAGCCGTGTGAATAGTTACGCGGATAGATTTAGCTGGACGTTCAATTACTACTTTAGATAGTGATGCGCGTTTAAGCTTTTCTTTTAAAAATTCGCGAACCTTATGGTCGCCATCTAAGTTGCTAGCAAAATCTTTACTGCTTGCAAACCAGGTAGACGCGAAAGGTTTCGTGATACCTAAGCGGATACCGGTAGGATTAACTTTTTGACCCATACTAATATACTCCTAAGAATCAGACACAATCACAGTGATGTGACTAGTGCGCTTGATGATGCGATCGGCTCGGCCTTTCGCTCGTGGCATAATACGTTTCATTGTTGGACCATCGTCAATTAAAATTGTTTTAACGAATAATTCATCAATATCTGCACCGTCGTTGTGTTCAGCATTAGCAATAGCTGAGTTAAGAACTTTTTTAACTAATTCAGCAGCTTTCTTGTTGCTGAATGTTAGTATTTCAAGTGCTTTCTCAACATGTTCACCACGGATTTGATCCGCAACTAAACGAGCTTTTTGCGCTGAACCACGGGCAAATTTATGTATAGCAGTAGCTTGCATTTAACTTCCCCTTACTTCTTCGCTTTCTTATCAGCGACATGACCGCGATAAGTACGAGTTGGTGCAAATTCTCCTAATTTGTGACCGATCATTTCTTCGGTTACAAATACAGGAACGTGTTGACGGCCATTATGGACAGCTATGGTCAATCCCATCATCGTAGGGATGATCATTGAACGACGGGACCAAGTCTTAATTGGCTTTTTATTCCCGCTTTCCACCGCTTTCTCTACCTTCGTCAACAAGTGCAGGTCAATAAAAGGACCTTTCTTGAGGGAACGTGGCATGGTGATTCCTTAATTATCAGTACTCTAATTACCGACTTTTCGCCGGTGATTAAGAGTATTTATTTTAATGCACTAATTACTTATTAGTACGACGACGTACGATAAATTTATCAGTACGTTTATTTGAACGAGTCTTGTAACCCTTAGTTGGTACGCCCCAAGGGGATACCGGGTGACGACCGCCAGATGTTTTACCTTCACCACCACCATGTGGGTGATCAACTGGGTTCATGGCAACACCACGAACAGTTGGGCGAACACCGCGCCATCTTGAAGCACCAGCTTTACCCAGAGAGCGAAGCATGTGTTCAGAATTGCCGATTTCACCTAAAGTCGCACGACAATCGGCTTCGATTTTACGCATTTCGCCAGAGCGAAGACGTAAAGTAACGTAAGCACCATCTTTCGCAACTAATTGTGCGTAAGTACCAGCAGCACGAGCAATTTGCGCGCCCTTACCTGGTTTAAGTTCGATTGCGTGAATAACACTACCTAATGGTGTGTTACGTAACGGCATAGTATTACCCGGCTTGATTGGAGCATCAACACCTGACTGGATAGTATCTCCAGCGCTTAAGCCTTTAGGGGCTAGGATGTAACGACGCTCACCATCTGCGTATAATACTAGCGCAATGTTAGCACTACGGTTTGGATCGTATTCAATACGTTCAATGTTCGCAGGGATACCATCTTTAGTACGTTTGAAGTCGATCATGCGATAATGTTGCTTATGACCGCCACCAATGTGACGAACCGTAATGCGACCATTATTGTTACGACCACCAGATTTAGACTTAGTGTCTAACAACGGTGCGTAAGGCTTACCTTTGTGAAGCTCTTTGTTTACCACTTTAACTAGGTGACGACGACCCGGAGAAGTAGGTTTACATTTTACAATAGCCATTTTCTAACTCTCCTATTGTTCAGCGCCGACGAAGTCGATATCACTACCTTCTGCAAGAGTAACATATGCTTTTTTCCAGTCGTTACGACGACCAGTACGAGCACCTGTGCGTTTTACCTTACCCTTTACATTAAGTGTATTAACACCTACAACTGAAACTTCGAAAAGTTTCTCAACTGCTGCTTTGATTTCAGCTTTAGTAGCATCAGTAGTTACTTTGAAAACAACAGTGTTGTTTGCTTCAGCAGCTACAGTCGCTTTTTCAGAAATGTTCGGTGCTAAAAGCACTTTTAACAAACGTTCTTCGTTTATCATGCTAAAATCCCCTCAATTTCTTTAACTGCGTCAGCAGTAATTAAAACTTTTTCGAAACCAACTAAACTTACAGGGTCAATTGCTGCAACGTCACGAACGTCAACTTTATATAAGTTGCGTGCTGATAAGAACAAGTTCTCGTCAACTTCTTTCGTTACAATCAATACGTCTTTAAGCTCTAAACCTTTCAGTTTAGCAACTAATTCTTTAGTTTTAGGCGTTTCTACCGAAAAATCGTTAACAACTATCAAACGGTCTTGACGAACTAGTTCAGATAGGATGCTAGCAATAGCACCACGATACATTTTACGGTTAACTTTTTGGCTGTGGTCTTGAGGTTTAGCAGCAAATGTTACACCACCTGAACGCCAAATTGGACCACGAGTAGTACCAGCACGTGCACGGCCAGTACCTTTTTGACGCCATGGTTTAGCACCACCGCCACTAACTTCTGAGCGAGTTTTCTGAGCACGAGTACCTTGACGAGCACCAGCTGCGTAAGCAACTACTACTTGATGTACTAACGCTTCATTAAACTCACGTCCAAAAGTTGCTTCGGATACTTCAAGAGCACCTGATGCGTCTTTTAATGATAATTCCATCATAAAATCTCCTGGACTACGCTTTAACAGCTGGTTTGATGATTACGTTGCCATTGATAGCACCCGGAACTGCGCCTTTAACAAGCAACAAGTTACGTTCTGCGTCAACGCGAACCAATTCAAGGTTTTGTGTAGTACAACGCACAGCACCCATATGACCAGACATCTTTTTGCCTTTAAATACACGACCTGGCGTTTGACATTGACCTAACGAACCGTTAGAACGATGTGATAACGAAACACCATGTGTTGCATGTTGCATAGTAAAGTTCCAGCGTTTAATACCGCCTTGGAAACCTTTACCTTTAGATGTACCAGTAACGTCTACTAATTTAGTGTCATTAAATACTTCAACAGTAAGTTCACTGCCGGCTTCAATATCACTACCTTCGTTTTCGTTTAAGCGGAATTCCCACAGGCCGCGGCCTGCTTCAACGCCAGCTTTAGCGAAATGACCCGCTGCTGGTTTTGTTACACGGCTTGCTTTACGCTTGCCCGTAGTAACTTGTAGCGCTGAATAACCGTCGTTCTCAACAGTTTTAACCTGAGCAACACGGTTTGCTTCAACTTCGATAACAGTAACAGGGGTAGAAACACCATCTTCTGTGAAGACACGAGTCATACCCACTTTACGTCCAACTAGACCTATAGTCATTGTTAAAACTCCCCTTAGCCCAAGCTGATTTGAACATCAACACCAGCTGCAAGATCTAAACGCATTAATGCGTCTACAGTCTTTTCAGTTGGCTCAACGATATCAATCATGCGTTTGTGAGTACGGATTTCGTACTGATCACGCGCATCTTTGTTAACGTGTGGAGAAGTCAAGATAGTGAAACGTTCTTTGCGAGTAGGAAGTGGAATTGGACCACGAACCTGTGCGCCAGTACGTTTTGCAGTATCAACGATTTCTGCTGTAGATTGATCAATCAAACGATGATCGAACGCTTTCAAACGAATGCGGATTCTTTGATTTGACATGTATCAAATCCCCTTTTAAAAAAGAACAAAAAAATACATCCCTCTGCTTCCTTATATAACGGAAGGGGGTGTATTACTTATAAATCATTCAACCCAAAATTAGGGCTGCTGTATCAAAAAATAACTCAATGGCTATTTTTCGAGCTTGCTTTACGTGTAAATAATTTCAAAAACTATTTTCAAACTAATTAAAACAAGACACACTCAGTTCACCTGAACGTGGGCGCGTATTATACCTAATTAACATAATTGAGCAAGTACTTATTTATATCGCATGTTATTAGGTCAACTAGATTCAAATTTCACTAGGCCTATTTTTCTTTCTTTTCCTATTTATATTTTATTTTCTCTTCCTATATATAAACAGAGCAGTTCTCCTTTTGTTCTAATTTAAAATTTATTTGCCAATCTTCTACCGATCTTTCTACAGTAATGGTATACTCGCGCGCAAATTTTCAACAACTTCTGCTTTTTTAACTTACTTAACTTATACGAGTATGAGAAGAAAAAAGCGGGATGAACCTTAACTAAGTAGAGTAAAGTAATGGCAGATCTATCCAAATACAGAAACATTGGTATCTTCGCTCACGTTGATGCGGGTAAAACCACAACAACTGAACGTATCTTAAAACTTACCGGTCAGATCCATAAAACAGGTGAAGTACATGACGGCGAGTCAACAACTGACTTCATGGAACAAGAAGCTGAGCGCGGTATTACCATACAGTCTGCTGCGGTAAGCTGTTTTTGGGACGATCACCGTTTTAATGTTATCGATACTCCTGGTCACGTTGATTTCACAGTTGAAGTTTACCGTTCACTTAAAGTACTTGATGGTGGTGTTGGTGTATTCTGTGGTTCTGGTGGTGTTGAACCACAATCAGAAACTAACTGGCGTTACGCGAACGACTCAAAAGTTGCTCGTATCATCATGATTAACAAACTTGACCGTTTAGGCGCTGATTTTTATCGTGTTTGTAAGCAAGTTAAAGACGTTCTAGGTGCTAACCCACTAATTATGACTTTGCCAATTGGTGAAGAAGATGATTTTGTTGGTGTTGTTGATATTCTTAGCCAAAAAGCTTACGTCTGGGATGACACTGGTCTTCCAGAAAACTATGAAATTACTGATATTCCAGCTGACATGGTAGAACAAGCTGCTGAGTACCGTGTGAAGTTAATTGAAACAGCTTTAGAAGTTGATGAAGACATGTTGATGGAGTTCTTAGAAGGGGAAATGGTTCCTACTACAGAACAAATCAAAGCGTGTATCCGTACTGGTACTCGTGATATGACTTTCTTCCCAACTTACGGTGCATCTGCATTTAAAAACAAAGGTATTCAATTAATTCTTGATGCGGTTGTTGATTACTTGCCTTCACCTACAGATGTTAATCCACAACCACTTACTGATGAAGAAGGTGAGCCTAATGGTGAGTACGCAATCGTTTCTGCAGATGAAACATTCAAAGCGTTAGCATTCAAAATCACTGATGACCGTTTTGGTACATTAACCTTCGTACGTATCTATTCAGGTACATTGAAGAAAGGCGATACAATTCTTAACGCGGCAACAGGTAAAACTGAGCGTGTTGGACGTATGTGTGAAATGCAAGCTGATGACCGTAACGAACTTACTTCAGCACAAGCTGGTGATATCATCGCGATTGTTGGTATGAAAAGTAATGTTCAAACAGGTCACACATTATGTGATCCTAAACACCCTATCGTCCTAGAAGCGATGGTATTCCCTAAGCCTGTAATTTCAATCTCTGTAACACCAAAAGATAAAGGTTCAACTGAGAAAATGGGTCTTGCTATCGGTAAAATGGTTGCAGAAGATCCTACTTTTAAAGTTGAAACTGATCAAGATTCAGGTGAAACGATTTTATCTGGTATGGGTGAACTTCACCTAGACATCAAAGTAGATATTCTAAAACGTACCTACGGTGTTGAATTAGAAGTTGGTAAGCCACAAGTTGCATACCGTGAAACAATCACAACGGCAATTGAAGATTCTTACACACATAAGAAACAATCTGGTGGTTCTGGTCAGTTCGGTAAAATTGATTACCGTATCAAGCCCGGCGAACCTGGTACTGGTTTCGTATTCAGCTCAGTTGTTGTTGGTGGTAATGTTCCTAAAGAATTCTTCCCTGCTATCGAGAAAGGCTTCAAAGGCATGATGGATACTGGTGTTCTTGCTGGCTTCCCTGTACTTGACGTTGAAATTGAATTATACGATGGTGGCTTCCATGCTGTCGATTCATCTGCTGTTGCATTTGAACTCGCTGCTCGTGGTGCTTTCCGTCAGTCAATTCCAAAAGCTGGTGCTCAGTTAATAGAACCTATCATGAAAGTTGATGTGTTTACGCCTGATGATCACGTTGGTGATGTTATTGGTGATTTAAACCGTCGTCGTGGCATGATCGCAGGTCAAGACGCGGGTGTTTCTGGTGTTCGTATTAAAGCTGACGTACCTCTTTCAGAAATGTTTGGTTATATCGGAACGTTACGTACAATGACATCAGGTCGTGGTCAATTCTCAATGGAATTCTCTCACTATATGCCTTGTCCTAACAACGTGGCTGAAGTAGTTATCGCAGAAGTTAAAGCTGCTGATGCTGCTAAACGTGCTGCTAAAAAATAATTAAGCATTAATTATTTTTATGAAAAGGATGCTTCGGCATCCTTTTTTATTGCCTACAATTTAGAAGCTACGCGTAAAGCTAACAAGGCAAATACCATGCCCTAACAAGCATACGTTACAATGCATTATTTCATGGCATTGAATACATCTTAAATAACGTTAATGACAAATACTAAAGCGTCACTTTTGCCACAGACTGTGTGAAAACTTTTGATCACCTTTTCGTATAACTACCTGATAGTTATGATCAATTGGTCTTAACCTTTACCACAAATAAAACTCACGTTTGCTATACTTATCAGTAAGTTAATCTTTATTGGTAAGTATCATGTCAG
>JBLIEW010000007.1:0-120117 GCA_047633255.1 Colwellia sp. | reverse complement strand
TAATAAAAATAATCTCATGCATATCTATTACACCAAAATATAATCACATCTTTATCTTTATAAAAACCCCATGGATTACATGGTATTAGTTAGGTTTTCAACGTAGAACTTATGTGACACCTACAAGGGCCTTCTTGCGTGGCAGTGAACGATGTAGGGACGCTAATACTTGAACTTCTAGCTTTCTAAGCTGCCTGCGTGAGGTGCGACTTGACATATTATAGCTCCAACACAGTAAAGTATGTTTCAATCCACGCACCTGCGTGAGATGCGACTCAGCAACAGTACGTAATGAAGATGTTGATCGATTGTTTCAATCCACGCACCTGCGTGAGGTGCGACAGACCTAATGCTTTACATTGGTTCATGATTTCAAGTTTCAATCCACGCACCTGCGTGAGGTGCGACGTAAACGGGGCGGTTGAGTTTAGCGGCTACAAGGGTTTCAATCCACGCACCTGCGTGAGGTGCGACATAATTAATAATACCATTGATTTTTTCTTTCTCTGTTTCAATCCACGCACCTGCGTGAGGTGCGACTCAGTACCTGCATTATCAAAATGAAGCGCATCGTTTCAATCCACGCACCTGCGTGAGGTGCGACATACTTACCTGTAGATAACAATATACCCCAGCCAGTTTCAATCCACGCACCTGCGTGAGGTGCGACATTAATCCTTCAATTAAATTAACTATTGGCGCATGTTTCAATCCACGCACCTGCGTGAGGTGCGACGTTGCTGAATTAGTTGATGCAGCATTTAAAAAGGTTTCAATCCACGCACCTGCGTGAGGTGCGACTGATAAAAGTTTTACCTACATATCAACAGTAGAAGTTTCAATCCACGCACCTGCGTGAGGTGCGACCTGCGGATTGTTGCAACGCACCGCAGAGCCAAGGTTTCAATCCACGCACCTGCGTGAGGTGCGACCGCTACTTGTTATGTAACTCATTGACTTACACCGTTTCAATCCACGCACCTGCGTGAGGTGCGACTTATTTTTAGCAGCGCAAGCAACCGGTAGCCGTGTTTCAATCCACGCACCTGCGTGAGGTGCGACCCTTTAAATCAACAAATGGTAGAGGGCTCTATGTAGTTTCAATCCACGCACCTGCGTGAGGTGCGACCTAAAGCAGCCTACAAAGGTTACGAGTTAGGCGGTTTCAATCCACGCACCTGCGTGAGGTGCGACCACTATAACTAGTAATAATCATTTGCGCTGTAGTGTTTCAATCCACGCACCTGCGTGAGGTGCGACAAAGCAACCTCTCCGCGCTTACTTTTCGGTATTGTTTCAATCCACGCACCTGCGTGAGGTGCGACCTTTTGGTATTAAATTCTCCCTACCTTGACGGTGTTTCAATCCACGCACCTGCGTGAGGTGCGACTCTCTATCAGCTAAGTAAATACGCTTAGTAACAGGGTTTCAATCCACGCACCTGCGTGAGGTGCGACGTTCGCAAAGGGGTTGCTTACAAAGCATGTAATGTTTCAATCCACGCACCTGCGTGAGGTGCGACATTTGTGAGGTTGATTGCAATGGGGGTTTTAACGTTTCAATCCACGCACCTGCGTGAGGTGCGACATTAAGCTATTAAATGGAAAGGTGTATTCAATATGTTTCAATCCACGCACCTGCGTGAGGTGCGACGCTCAACGTGATTCTATTGTTGGTTATGCAATTGTTTCAATCCACGCACCTGCGTGAGGTGCGACATACTTTGATACCGAAGTTAGACCATATTTACTTGTTTCAATCCACGCACCTGCGTGAGGTGCGACCTTGGCGTACAGTTTACCAACCGCCCTTATAACCCGTTTCAATCCACGCACCTGCGTGAGGTGCGACGGACCTACAAAGGGGTAGGCTCTACCATTGATTGTTTCAATCCACGCACCTGCGTGAGGTGCGACAACCTAGCGCATCAACAACAAATAAGGATTTAGAGTTTCAATCCACGCACCTGCGTGAGGTGCGACGCAAGTAAAGACATTCCAAAGCCGCAAATTAAAGTTTCAATCCACGCACCTGCGTGAGGTGCGACGCGGGTGATAAATCACTTTATAAGCGCACTGCTGTTTCAATCCACGCACCTGCGTGAGGTGCGACAGATTTCCACCGGCGTAATCTTTACTGGCTAAGAGTTTCAATCCACGCACCTGCGTGAGGTGCGACAAACTTTATCATCTTTTAAAATATCTAATGTGTGTTTCAATCCACGCACCTGCGTGAGGTGCGACGAGATTCTACATTGTCAGCTTTGCCAATATCTTGTTTCAATCCACGCACCTGCGTGAGGTGCGACTACTGACCTAGCGCATTAACAAATAAGGATTTAGAGTTTCAATCCACGCACCTGCGTGAGGTGCGACTTTTTGTTAATTAATTTCTCGTTATATTCACCAAGTTTCAATCCACGCACCTGCGTGAGGTGCGACTTGCAATTATGTCGCGCCATAAGGTCAAGAATGAGTTTCAATCCACGCACCTGCGTGAGGTGCGACTAGTACACTTGCGCCATCAAAGTAAGTTACTGTGCTGTTTCAATCCACGCACCTGCGTGAGGTGCGACAGAGTCATTTCGCTATATGGTTTACCTGCCATAGTTTCAATCCACGCACCTGCGTGAGGTGCGACCTGTCGGTAGTATGAAACCCGTTGGTAGAGGAACTGTTTCAATCCACGCACCTGCGTGAGGTGCGACTAACAGTAGGATCGTTAGCTGCCACTTTATTTTCGTTTCAATCCACGCACCTGCGTGAGGTGCGACTTTATCTGCCGGTGTTTCTTGTATTATATTCTGTTTCAATCCACGCACCTGCGTGAGGTGCGACGAGCGGTGCAGTTAAAAAATTAGAGGCTGCAAAGTTTCAATCCACGCACCTGCGTGAGGTGCGACGCCAGTCCTTTTTTAATCTTGGCTTGTATATTAGTTTCAATCCACGCACCTGCGTGAGGTGCGACCTTTCCCTTGATTTGATGTATTGCCAATTTGATGTTTCAATCCACGCACCTGCGTGAGGTGCGACTCATACCTGCTTCTGATTGGGCTTCTGAGGTATTGGTTTCAATCCACGCACCTGCGTGAGGTGCGACAGTCTGTGCTATTCAAGATGTTTACACGTACAAGTTTCAATCCACGCACCTGCGTGAGGTGCGACATTGAAGATGCACGCAAAGCCGCTGTTACCGCAGTTTCAATCCACGCACCTGCGTGAGGTGCGACTACCTATCGCCACTAAAGACTTGCTTGAATACGGTGTTTCAATCCACGCACCTGCGTGAGGTGCGACTAAATCGGCTATTGTTAGCTCTTTGACTACACATGTTTCAATCCACGCACCTGCGTGAGGTGCGACTTAAAAATGATCCGGCACTTATTAATGAGATAAGTTTCAATCCACGCACCTGCGTGAGGTGCGACTGAATTTATAGCTAGATTTAAAAAGACGGCAAAAGGTTTCAATCCACGCACCTGCGTGAGGTGCGACGACTTTGATCTTGCTACTGGCTTTTACCTAAATGTTTCAATCCACGCACCTGCGTGAGGTGCGACTAAAAATGAGCTAGGTAAAACGTTTAATAAAAACGTTTCAATCCACGCACCTGCGTGAGGTGCGACGTTATTTTCCGATACAGGTATAGTATTGGACTCGTTTCAATCCACGCACCTGCGTGAGGTGCGACCAGGGAGTTTTCGTCGTATAAAAACGGTGGCGAGTTTCAATCCACGCACCTGCGTGAGGTGCGACTGCCTTCTTTCAAAGACAGATATAGCCTACCTGAAAACAAGCTTTAGCGCTATCCTGATAAATATTCTAAATCACAGACAGGAGCAAGCCGTCTAAACAGGCAAGTATAAATAAAATCCATATTATTAAAGAGCTTATAAACTGCGCTAACCTCCCAGGGCTTTCATGAGAGCAATAGGTTAGCGTTACAACATTAAGGTATCTCTGAAAATATCGAAACTTGGCTTAGCACCATGATGTTCAATTTTTTGCTGACCTTTATTACCTAACTTATAAAACCGTAAGCTATCACAGCTTTCATCATAAGTATCAAACAACTTACTTTTAAACATTATCCACTGGGCACTGTCGATATCACACTCAAAAACGGAGTACTGCACTCTAATACCATAGTCTTGGCAAATTTTTGCTATGCGACGTAATCTCTGTTGACCATTACCTTGTCCAAATGAGACATCATAAGTTACTAAAACCAACATTATTATTTCCTTTAAAAATTACTGCTATTAATTTTAACGACTCAGAAAAGGTGGGTAATAGGCTAAATCACCGCGTAAATGTCTGGCTAACAACATCGCTTGAATATGCGGTAATAAGCCAATCTCAACTTTTTCTTTTAAAAATGGATGTTCAATCACTTGCTGCTTTTTTTGCTGTAAGGCACTAAATAATACTTTACGAGCAGGGTCTTTTAATTTGACAGCGCCACTGGCTTCACATTCAAAATCGCTAGCCTTAATTTGTTGCCTATTAATTAAGCTTAATACCAACCTATCAACGAGGTAAGCACGAAACTCTTCTAAAAGATCTTGGGCTAAACTGTCACGCCCAGGTCTATCAGCATGTAAAAAACCTATTTGCGGATCTAACCCGACACCTTGTAAAGCACCACTAATATCTTGCCCAACCACCGAATATAATAAAGAAAGCATGGCATTAACGGCATCTTTCGGCGGTCGTCGGTTACGACCAGTGAAAGGGAAGTCTTTATGCAATGACGTTTTTATCAGTTGTTGAAAAACTGAAAAGTATTGTGCTGCAGCGTCACCTTCGATACCACGAAGTTTATCTAGGCTATTTGCATTTTTAGCTTGTTCAACTGAAAAATTTAGTCGTTCAACAACGGTTTTTATTGCCACGTTATCTTGATGGTTACGAAGTTGCCGCTGTAACAAACCCCGACTGTTCTGAATTTTAGCCGCAATCATCACCCGCGCAATCTCAATAGCATTTGATGTTGCTGATAAAGGATCACTCTGCCGGTATTGTGCCCGCCGTAACAAAACATTACCCGATTGCCGACCTTGAATTCTCGCTTGAAAACGGCCGAATAAATCAAAATAACAAAGGTTGACATTATTTTTTGCGCAATGTGCCATCAGGCCAGCAGAAACATTGGTTTGACCAAAACAAAAAATATTACTTATCGAATGTATTGGCAGCTTTAATAAGGTTGTTTTATCTTCTTTAATGACAATGGCTTCACGTTCTTTATGCGCATAGAGCTTGTCTTTGGTCAGATAAAGACTGTTTTGTAGCTTTTTCATAAAATAAATTACCGTCCTTGTTTATTCATCGCTCTCATCGCTCTCATCAAACTTGGAAAAAAGTTGGTTAATATAGCGGGAGCTGTGATCTTGCTCGATCACTTTAGGGTTACAAATATCAATTAACGAGCACGCCTGACATTTTTTCTCATATTTAGGCTTAGGCAGCCCCCCTGAAATGAAAATCAATCTGACCTTATTGATAGTATCTAATGTTTCCTGTCGCAGCTTGTCATCAAAAGCCACATATTCTCGCTTACGTGTTTTCCAGTACCACAGATAACCCTCATTGACAGTTTTACTGGTCATTTCTTCCAAACAAAGACCTTGTGCGCAAAGCTGAATTTTATCCCAGTTATCCGACTTAGCTTTACCTTTTTTGTATTCTATGGGGGTAAGTTTGCCAGTACTTAATTCTTTTTCCATTAAATCGAGCTTACCCGTTAAGCCAAGTTGCACAGCGCTGACCATTACGGCACGCTCAAAACGAATACCGTTGCGAGTTTCAGGCTCACCACTATCTACCCGTTTATGTAGTAAATTGCCTTGAGCGGTCAAGTAATTATCCGCCCATGCTTGTTCATTATGTATAAGCGCACATTGACGAGGACAAAAGGCATAATGTTGCAGTGCCGAAAGAGGGATCAAACGAACATCCGTGTTCATGTTGTTTACCATAACTTTAAAAGCCCTCTATAATTTCCGGTTGCAAGTTTTCAAGTACATTAAGTAATGAATCATGTAATGCTGAAGTATCCAATGCTAGGCCTTGCTCAAGATGAGACTTTAAGGTTTTGTGTACTTTAGCCGATGAATATTGGCCTGATTTAGAATTATGTTGCCACCAAATTACTTTTTCTACTGCCATTGAACCTTCAGGCCGTGCTGATGAAGCATCCCCTTCAAAAAGTTTAGGCAATACCGCTTTAATCTTTTCTGCATCCTCATTATTAAAACCCGTTTTTTCAGAAAGTTGCGGAGTCATTGCGCCAAAGGCGACATACGTTGCCGCATCGACTCTATGTTTCATTCCCATGGTATCTGAGCTTTTTTTACTACCATCTCCCTCACCACTGACACTTTTGGTAATTTGGGTACTGGTTATGCTGATAGGCTCAAGACTAAAAGCAGATTGAATAGTAACGGGACCACGTACCGGAATAGAAACTCCATCGGCACCCGTTGTTTTTGAGAAGGCAAATACTTGGCCAAATGCTCGTACATCAAACCACTTATCACAACACTTTTTAGCTGCTTCAGCTATCGGCGTTTTCTTGGCATTAAAGGTCGATTTTCCTAAACCAACCTCGTCAGATTCCGCTCTATTTCTGATGCTCGGCATACCATCTGTTTTCTTTTCATCAGATTGTATTAAAATACTTTCACCTTGCTCTTGTAAACGATCGCGTATTTTACGTTTGATACAAACATCTGTGATTTCACCAAAGCCATCATAGTCGGTACGGGGTCGGTTACCATTGAGTGGGTCGCCATTTGGGTTAGCGTTTTTAACGGAAAATATAATGGCAAAATCGATTTTATTTTGTAAGCTCATGGTTTATATCCTTATTGATTTTTATCTAATGTTGTTGCTTCTTTCTTAGCATTGAGTACTAAACGTTGGCAGTGAAAACCTAATAAGAATTCACCTGATAATTTTTTTTCAGAAGTAAAGTCTTCATCATGAAACAAGCTTAATATTTCATCCAAAAGATCTTTTCTTATTTTTATAAAACCACCACTACTATTTTTTAAACGATGCATATAAGGCTGTAGCGATAATTCAAGGTTGCGCCATGTTGAACAAGGTCTATCCGCAAAACGTTGCATCATTCGCTCTGCCGTAGTTGTGCGTTTCTCCCCTGCTTTATAAAGTGCGTACGACTCAATATTTTCAGCAACGGCTAATAATCGTCCATAGAGATAATCACGTGATCTATTCCCTTCTTCTAATGCCATGTCGTAATCCTTTCTTTCATTAAGTTTATTTGTTCGCTTGCAATAACCTTTATATAAAGCACAAGCTATGCCTAAGTTTTGTTCCCATAACCAACTATCATCACGTTTATAAGCAACACGATTAGTCGCGCGTTTTACCGCATAATTAACAATATCTATCGGGAGTGGCTTACCTTCAATAATGCAAGGTATTAACCGTTCAATAATATTTTTCTTAAGGGAGTCATTAACATTTTCACCGTAAACGGCTTTGATTATTTTTTGGGGGGCTGGTGCACATAATGGCCAAATGGTGTAGTTAATTGCTTTTTTATTGGTTTGCGCCATTTCCCTTTTTTGGCGCTGCGGCCAAGCAAAGTCCAGATGCCATTTAGTTACCGTCGCAAGAAATTCTTCCGCAATGGTTTCTCGATAATAAATAACCCCCATACGACCCGGTGTTGCTGAATCTATACCGATAATAGCAATATCATCATGAGGCTTTAATTTGCCTTTTGATAAGTATCCTGACATTACGCTAGTTAGCCGGTTCGCATAAGATTGACCAATATCGGCACTATGATCTTCTTTTGGCGCGGTATAATCAGTGTTATGACTAAACATTGCCCAAGGATCTTTCGTAGAATCTGGAATGTCTTGACCTGAGACCGCCCATGAAACAAACGCTTGGTCACCATTCCTAAAACCTTGACGACTCACTAGCCAACGTAGTGCATTATGCGCTTTTTGAGTGACATCAAAACCAATATTACTCGCTTGTTAGCTCGTTAAAAACTTGCCTCTAAAGGTAAAGCCGCTCGCATCATTCGATGATATTAATTTTGCTTTATCGCCTGAATGACGAATTTTTGCCGGATGATTAACCGCAGCAACGACTTGTTTACCCGTGATCAAACACAAAGAAGGTTGTCCACAATTTAGGGCATCAAAATTAATCCAGCTCTGTTGTAGTGTTTTATCAAGCCAAGTATTGCGCTGTGGATCGCCTGAAATTTCAACAGACCAACAAACTAGTGCGGAGCCTTGATCTAACAAACCCTTATCTTTTGGTAACACTCTAAATAATTTCGGCTGTTCTTCCTCTGCTAACCACTTAGTTAACAGAGTATTATCCTGTACATATAAAATATTATGTTTAATCAAATCAGCAACCATTGTTGCTTTTGAGATATATTTCAACACCGCTTGCGCGGCAGGATGTGTAAACTCTGAGTCACACCAGTCAGTTAGTAATGCTTTGTACTCATTAAAGCCATTTTTTTTCAAACCACCAAAATCACAATAATCACCAGCAACATATTGAATTTTATCCGCAAGTGGATGTGGCGAAATACCACTACTACGCCCTGCTGATTTTTCCGTTGCAGGTAAAACCACCTGTATTTTTTCTAAAACTTCCGCCCGTATAAAGTCACCGTCACCACTGATCACCACATTAATATGAGCATTTTGTAAGGTATGGCTTATTGGCATCAACTGCTGTTCATTAGGTAAATCTAATACCATCGCTTGTTCATAGGTCTCGTATAACTTAGCCATCCAGCTCATAAGTCAGCCTCTAGCTCAGCAGCTAATACGTCAATCGCTTGAAAATTGTCGTCTAGTACAAATGTTTTCGGTTCCATATCACGAACAAAACGCTTAAGTTCGCACGCTTCCGGACGCGGAAATTCAATAACACCTCTTTTCATACAAGCATGCCAAAAACGGCTATGCAATTCATTAACGCCCGTTTCATCTGGGTAATCAAAGCCATGAAACATTAAACCAAAACCTAATTCATCAATATCATCATAAGCGCCGTCACCTTCACCAAATAAGCAAGGTTCAACATAGGCTTGGCAGTCTCGCACGCCTAAAAAAACATCTTGCCGCCCCCCTTTCTCTAACATACGTTTGGCGATACTAAAATGTTTACCATCAATGCGATCTGTCTTTAATTCTGGACGATATTCATTCCATTCAAAGTGCGCTTCGACCTGATATTCCACATCATGTAAAAAAGTATAAATAGCCAAAGAGTTTCCACCGCCCCAGTTCAATGGCTTAGTTCCTTTGGTTTGTGTTCTTAATGGTTTGATCACGCGCACTTTGTCAACATACCACGTTAAAGTTGGTTTCCAATAAATCGACTTCAGCACGCCTTTAATCGCTTCATAGGTGGGTAAATGATAAGAACATTTTTCACCACCAACCTTGGTAATGGGGTCAGTAAAAAGCGCATAACGCCCATAGACCCGAAAACTAATACTATTTTTCATGGGTTATCCTCATACATTCATCCTTTTGTTGTACTATTTAGCAGATGAGTTCTTGTTGTAGCGCACAGCTTTCGACACTGACACCAAAATCATCACTATAAAACCTTTCATCTAAGTAAAAGATTCCATCCCCTTCACCTCGCTCATTCTTTAATTCAATTATTGCCTCTTTATCCACTAGTTTTTGCCAGATATTAGGGAATAAGTTAACACTGTACTTTTGACACTTTTTTACTAAGTCAAAATAAGTCTTCGCATTAAAGTGCTTGCTGACACGACACAGTTCATTTAATAAAGACTTACCCTCACCAAAAGGTACTATTAATGATTTTGTTGGGGCGTCTATTGCTTTAAATAACTTTCCTGCGGTCATAAAGGCATGTTTTAGCGAGCTAGGTAAAAATTCTTTTTTTGGATCTAAGCTATTTAAGCTCAATAGGTTGAGTAAATTATCATCACGTTCAGCGATTGAGTTACGCTTAGCTTTAAATGGGTAATTCATTTCTTCGCTGCGCTCATAAAAATAATAATTAAAATATTGCTGCATCACCTCAGGCAATAAAAAGTCTTGCCCTTGATATTCATTGAAAATACGTTTTGTGGCGGCAATACCAACGTTAATATCAGTCAGTAAATCAATATTCTCTTGTTCTGGATTAATTACCGTTACTTGTGCCGTCGATAAACGACCATTGCGATTACATCGCCCTGCCGCTTGGGCAATAGAGTCAAGTCCCGCTAAAAATCGAATAACCGCGTTAAAGTCGACATCAACGCCTGCTTCAATTAAAGCGGTACTAATACATAAAGTGGGTAATTGAGCCGTTAATCTTGCTCGTATTTCATCTAATAACATCTTTCGATGAGCAGGACACTGAGAAGTACTTAAATGGAAAACAGTATTTTCATCCATCCCCTGCGCAATACTAGAGAGATATAACTGTTGTGCCCAATTTTTGGTATTTACAATGATCAAACAGCTCTTTTTTTGCTCCATTTCATCAGCTGCCAATTGCGTTATTTCAGCTAATGACCAACCTTGACTTTTGGTTTGATCAACAATATTAACTCGCTTTAATTCATCGAATAATTGGCTAACATCAGGCGTTAATTCATGCTCTATTGGTAAATGTAATTGTCCTTTTTCAGGATGGGTTAATTGATTTAGCAAAGGCTGAGTTGCCGTACACATCAGTGCCGTTGTTTTACAATAGGCCGTAAGGAAATTAATTGAATTACAAAAAAGATGAGTACAATTGATGGGCAGCGTTTGTATTTCATCAAACACCAACACGCTATTAGCAAGTTGGTGTAACCGACGTACACCACGAGTACCGTCACTAAAAAGAGTTTCTAAAAATTGTACCATGGTGGTTAACACGATGGGAGCATCCCAGTTTTCACTGACCAACTGACTACGCCATGTTTGTTGTTCTGGCTCTAAGTTTGAATGATGTTCAAATACCCAAGGTGTGTTATCTCCATCTTGCTCTAGTACTTTACGTATTTCTTGTGCATTTTGATCGATAATTGAGGTATAAGGAATGATATAAATAATACGATCTAGCTGATGATTTTTAGCATGATGTAGCGCATAGCGTAAACTTGAATACGTTTTACCACCGCCTGTTGGTACGGTTAAGCTATAGATTCCTTGTTTTTCATTGGCTTTTTCTCGGCAGTTATTTGAAATTTTTTGTCTGATATCATCAATTGAATTTCGTGGTTTTAATTGTTCAACAAATTGCTCAACTCGCTGACATGCTACCGACCAATCAGGCGCAACTAAACACCGATGTTGTTTATTTTCCGGCATTTCAAAGTCAGCACTACTAATGCGATCGGCATCAATCAAGCAACTGAACATAAATTTAGTGTACAAACCTAAATTAAAGCGTTGTGATATTTGACTGAAGGTAAAACCTTTATATTTATCACCAGTAATTACTTGTAAAAAATCTATCGCTTCTTTAATTAAAGCTGATGAAAAGAGTATACTTGCCTTATCAAGTACTTGCTGATCAGCCGCTTTTTTACATTCATTAAGATGGGTTTTTTCATCTTCCTTTTGAATACGGTTAATAAAGCCCTTGCCATTCGCGTTTTCAAGACTGTCGATTAGTCCACCATGGTGTGATGCGATACATTGAGCTAATGTTTGTATGACAGCAATAGCTAATTGTGCTTTTTCGGAGTTTCTATCTGGGTATTGTGTTGAGATAAGCTTAAAAAAATCATTAAATAGCCATTGCGCCCCTGCGGTTGAATGATCAACCTTTCCTTTAAGGCTTTTGGCATTAACGTACTCTTCATCACCAGAATCGATTAAGCCGACAGCAGATTTTATATAAACCTGAAACGTCTGACTGTATTTACCAAAGTCATGTAACAAACCAATTAGCTTACCTGCGTTTTCTTGGCCTATTTTTTTCGCGAACAGCCCCGCTAAATGATGAACTTCAAAAAGGTGTTGCTCTACAGTTTGGTGACTAATACCATCTTTGCCCGGATGTGCTATATACATATTATTTAAATGCCTTTTACATATTTCCATTTAATCCGTCTATTTAGCCTTCTTTACTCATTACTATCAACACTGTAATTTCACACACGTAAAGAAACTATACAGATCGCGGTAAATAAGGCGTAATAGACTTTCTACTCTCACGAGTTAGTACAATTTGTTGTTCTTCTGGGGTGTTTTTATAACTGTCGATATGTAAACGGCGAAGTAGATAGTTAACCAGTGCTGCCCGGGTGGTTATGGTTTTTTTACCATTTTCCATTTGAAAGTCTTGCTCTATTATCCGTTTTTGTTGGTCGTTGAACCTTGGGTCTGCTTCAATCACTACGTCGACCATGGTTTGCCATTTTTCATCAAGTGCTGATGAATGTGTGGCCTTACCTTCAAATTCAGCTTCACCATTAAAACGGGATAAAGCGAAGTCTCTAAATTGTTGGTTTTTGTTGCAGTAAGCCCTTACATGCCAGCGTAACCCGTCAAATATCAGGGCATGTGGTTGAATAATGCGATCTAAGTAGTCCGGGCTTGAAAGGGATATATAACCAATATCTATGGCTAGCTTTTCTCTAATTGCACGTAATATTGGCCTAACTTGTAGTGGATTAATGTTTCGAAGTGGCGCTTCAACTTCAAAAACACAAACATCAACACTTTGTTTTAGGTCTTTAGTCGATTGATGTGAATTAGAAACGGCTGTTAAGTAGTCTGAAAAGTCAGTTACTTGTGTATGATCATTGAAGTCAGCTGTTGCCACAAAGGCTTTATTTGATTGGTTGTAAAGCAAATTTTTGGGAAAACTTTCCCTATAAAGTTGTAAAACAGTGCTTGCGGCTTGACGTGACAATTGAAATTTAGTTGCTAAATGAGTCGCATTTATTTGCCCTTCCCACCTTACAACACTTTCAATAAAGTTAAATCTTAAATTATTTTCTTTTGACATATCCATATACCAAATTCTAATTAATGCTTAACAAGCATATATTAAAAGCATAAGAAAACAATTGATTAATATTAGATTCAGTAAAAACAATGTTAGCTATGAAGATATTTGAGGAATAGATATCTGAAAGTTGGATTATTTAGAGATTCATCACATTTTAATAGTTGTTTTAAAACGAAATATTCACACACCCTAGACAAATTGCGAGAAAGTATAGGCAATTAATTGAGCTTTGCTGACGGTATAAGTTTACTAACGGAAAATATTCAATCAAGCGTCTTGTTCTTGAAAATTTATCCTCATTGATATTTGATCACTAACTTATTGCCATTGGTATTAGCATCAGTGATGACCTTATGACTTTGATCCGACAATAGACATAATTAACGGTAATTTTTTCTAGGCGCAAACATTAATGTAACGTTCCTGTTAGCTGTCGTTCAAGCATATTTTGTTTCTTGGTAAGTTTTTTACTGCAGTAGGAGTTCAATAGTAAGGTCGTATGGATCTGCGGCCTTGATTGCGCAAAGCCATAATATACCTTGCGCAATTAGGGCTTAAAAACTTAACCTTGTGCAGCAACCCATCGTTTAATTTTCGCTTCGAGAATTGGTATCGGCAGTGCGCCATCAATTAAGATTTGTGTATGAAAGGTTTTTATATCAAATTTATCACCGAGTTCTGTTTTACAATAATCGCGAAGTTCTTGGATTTTAAATTGCCCTAGTTTATAAGATAAAGCCTGCCCAGGCCATCCAATATAACGCTCTACTTCTGCAATTATATCGCTTTTTGCTATTGAAGAATTTGCTAGCATATAATCAATACCCTGCTGACGTGTCCAGCCTTTGGCATGAAGGCCGGTATCAAGTACCAAGCGCATTGCACGCAGTTGTTCATCATTTAAACGCCCATACCACATATAAGGGTCGGTAAATAAACCAAGCTCTTTACCTAAGCTTTCTGCATATAATGCCCAGCCTTCAGCAAATACTGTATAAGATCCAAACTTACGAAACAGCGGTAAACTGTCAATTTCTTGCTGTAAAGCAATTTGAAAGTGATGACCTGGTGATGCCTCATGAATAGACAATGTTTCAAGTAAGAATTTAGGCTGTGCCTTTAAGTTAAAGGTATTGATGTAAAAGATACCTGGTCGTGAGCCATCTATTGCTGGGGCCTGATAAGATGCGCCTGCTGCCGATTCGGCTCTAAAATCTTCAACCGCTTTAACGACGTAACCCGCTTTTGGTGCTACATCAAATAATAGCGGTAATTTTGCATCTATTTTAGCTTTTACTTCTTCGTATGCAGCAATCAGTGCTTCTGGTGTGTCATAATAAAATTCATCTGAGGTACGCAAGTGTTCAAAAAATGCGTTTAAGTCACCTTCAAAACCCACCGTTGTTTTAACTTTTTTCATCTCACTTAAAATACGAGATACTTCATCTAAGCCAATCTGATGAATTTCATCAGCGTTTAATGTAAGTGTAGTATGCTTTTTAATTTCGTACTCATACCATGCTTTACCGTTAGGTAAATCACTATACCCTAACGTATCGCGGGTATTTGGTATGTATTCTTTAGCTAAAAATTCCGCCATTTGCTGATACGCAGGTACTAATCTCTGTGTAATTAATCTAGTGTAATTAGCGGTAACAGTTACTTTTTGCTCAGCCGTTAAATTTTCCGAAAGCGCGTCAATCGGCCCCCAAAATAAAGATTCTCTCGGATTTTCAACAATATGCGTTTGAAACTGTGGTAGCAATTTTTCAGCAAGCGGTTTGGGTAACACAACCTGCTGTTTAATACCCTCACGCATTGTCTGCTCTACACTCTGTAACCAGACAATATAGCCATCAGCACGTTTTATAAATGCATTATAATCATCAAGAGTGTTAAATGGCTGTGCGCTTTTACCAGATCCAAAACTTGCAAAAGTATTATGTGCACCATCCATTTGATTTATTGGTATTAAATAGTCTGGAAACTGGCTTCCCTCAAGTATTAGCGCAAGATCACGTGCTAATATTTGATAGCTTAAAAGCGCTTGCCCACTTAATTGCGTTTTATTTATTTTTGCAAGATTTTGTTGGTATAAAGTATAGAAGTTAAGATGTGCGTCACGACTGGCTTGATTAATAGGTGCGATAAACTGACTGTTATACTCGCTACGCCCTATAAATGTAGCACCGGTTGGATTGAATTGTAGGGAATCATCAAAGTAATTACTTAATAAAGTGTCTAATTGCTGAGTAACCAGCTTGTCACTCTGAGACTGACCTTGTAAAGTGCTTTTTTCATTACTTCCATGTGCTATTTTGGTGTCATTTACTTGCCCTTGACACCCGACGAGCGACACTATAATCGCAGTACTAAGTAATGCCAACTTGAAATTTTTCATCTCTTTACTATCCTATCTTAAATTAACTTTTTATTAAAATGTGCTAGTTGCAAGCACAGCCTATTATATGCAGACAAGACCCGAAACGTAAGTCGGTTTTTCATAACCAGTGAGTAAGAGCTGAAATTGGTTTAGTTAGCGTTTTTCCACTCAATAAATATTTTCTCTGTGATGCCTAACCCAATAATTGAGCCTTCATGCAATTGTGCAAGATCACTGAGTGTCATACTGATGAATTTATCCTCTGATGGAATGTTGTTATCTCGGCAGTATTGCTCAAGATATTGATTAACAGCAGCATCATCAAGCTTTTGGCGAATGATATGCCCCATCGCAATTTTTCTATCAGCTCTATGTTGTATGCGGTAAGTATCTATTTCACCCAGTGATTCAGTAACAACATCATACTGATCACATGAGCGTAAATATGCCCACTCAAAAAGCTCAAGCGCAGGCTCAATTTGGTTTGTCTCATAGAAATACAACAAAGACTTGAAGTAGTCTTCTTGAGGGACATCAATAAAACTCATAGGACACAAGTTGTGCTGAATAAAAGAAATATTACAAGACAGTCGAGCAGTACGCTTATTTACGTCTTCAAAGGCTTGTAAATACGACAAATGCAGTAGTAAAAAGAAACTCTTTTCAAATGGATCTTTGATTTTATCTGCTTTACGTAAAATAAGTGATAAATATTCGTCCAATTGGTGCGGATTACTCAGTGGCATATAGGCTGACTGGCTAATACCCACCTCTATTTCTCTAATCTTCCCACAAGCCTTTGGGTTTGCTAGCAAGTCTTGTGATAACAATGAGTGAATATTTTGTCCTACAAGATAAAAACTATTGATATTAATGACCGCACTGTAATCTGAAAAGTCAGTTAGTTGTGTCTGATCATTAAATTCAGGAGTTACTATAAACGCTTTATTTGATTGGTTGTAGAGAAAATTTTGGGGAAAATTTCCCTATAAAGTTGTAAACAGTACTTACGGCTTGACGTGATAATTGAAATTTAGTCGCTAAATGAGTCGCATTTATCTGCCCTTCCCACCCTACAATACTTTCAATGAAGTTAAATCTTAAATTGTTTTCTTTTGATATATCCATATACCAAATTCTAATTAATACTTAACAAGCATAAGAAAGCAATTGATTACTATAATAATTTTACCTATCGATACTTAATATGATGATCAATTATTGTTGATTGGCAACTTCCATGAGATCTAAAACATAGCGTACTTTATTAATGAAGTGGCTTAAAATTAAACTAGCTTAATTAATTATTGGATTCAGTCAGCGCAATATTAACTCCCCCCAAAAAGATTGGCTTTACGAGGAGCAAAAAAATACCCGCATCATTTGAATATGCCCGTTTGAGCATGTTCAAATGATGCGGGTATGCTTCATTAATCTAGTTTATAAATTATTTTATAAACTATGCTTTACGATTATCGATAACTCGTTGGGCTTTACCTTCTGAACGAGGTATTTCATGAGGCTGTTTCAATTCAATAGCACATGAGATACCAATGAAGGTTTTAATTTTATGGTTCAATTTTTTCACCATATCATCATAATCTCCATTCACCGCTTCAGGCGCCAGTTCAACCTGCACTTTAATGGTGTCCATATTACCTTTTTTACCTACTTCAATTTGGTAATGAGGCGTTAATCCTTTAATCGCACAAATTTGTGTTTCAATTTGCGTTGGGAAAACGTTAACACCGCGAATAATTAACATGTCATCACTACGACCCGTTATTTTATCCATACGGCGCATTGTTCTTGCACTGCCTGGTAACAAACGGGTTAAGTCACGTGTGCGATAACGTATCATTGGCATCGCTTCTTTGGTTAAGCTAGTGAAAACTAATTCACCTTCTTCACCGTCAGCCACCACTTCACCGGTTACAGGGTTAATGATTTCAGGGTAGAAATGATCTTCCCAAATCGTTGGTCCGTCCATCGTTTCAATACATTCTTGTGCAACACCAGGGCCCATCATTTCTGATAAACCATAAATGTCTACTGCGTCCATTGACATACGTTCTTGTAAATCTGTACGCATACCTTCTGTCCAAGGCTCTGCGCCAAAAATACCTGTGCGTAGTGCCATTTTCTCAGGATCAATACCTTGACGAATAATTTCATCGGCAATATTAAGCATATAAGAAGGAGTAACCATTATTATATCAGGATCAAAATCTTGTAGAAGCTGTACTTGCTTTTCAGTTTGACCACCCCCCATAGGTATAACGGTACAACCTAAACGTTCTGCGCCATAATGGGCACCAAAACCACCGGTAAATAAACCGTAGCCATAAGCAACATGTACTTTATCTTTGGGTCTGCCACCTGCAGCATAAATAGAACGAGCAACGACGTTAGCCCAGGTATCAATATCATTTTGACTATAACCTACTACCGTTGGTTTACCCGTAGTACCGCTTGATGCATGCACACGAACTATTTTCTCCATTGGCAGAGCGAACATGCCAAAAGGATAATGATCACGCATGTCTGCTTTAGTAGTAAAAGGAAACTTACTTAAATCTTCAAGACAAGTTAAATCGTCAGGATGAACACCATGTTCATCAAATTTCTTTGTATATACCGGTGAATTATTGTAAGCGTTAGTTAGTGTCTTTTTCAAACGACTAAACTGTAGACCCCGTAATTCGTCCATACTCGCTGTTTCTATTGCTTCATAACCAAGCTGTTTCGATGACATTTTATTCCCCTAAAAAAATACTTTCGATATTAAGTAATTGCTGATAATATAAAACACTTCTTTGATATAAATCAATATAAATGTATCATTTTTTTAAATTTAGCTTTATACAGTTACTTAATAAAAGTCGCTATAAAAAACAAAAATCAACAAACGGTTAATGAGGATTAGTTAATGATATCAAAAAGTTATTGTTATGGAACTTGGTTTGAAGGCCAAGGTCAAGGGGTTAAAGTTTACGACGCGCTTAACGGCAGCGAAGTATGTGAAGTCAGTAGTAACGGTGTAGATTTTAACAAAATGCTAGAGCATGGCCGTAACGTTGGCGGCAAGGCTCTACGCGAAATGACCATTCACGACCGCGCTAATGCCATTAAAAATGTCGCTAAGCATTTAATGTCAAAGAAAGAACAATTGTATGCCGTATCAGCTAGAACGGGTGCCACTAAAGTGGATAGTTGGGTTGATATTGAAGGTGGTTTAGCCACAATGTTTAGCTACTCTGGTATCGCACGTAGAGAATTTGCTAATGAAAAATTTATTGTTGAAGGTGCGCCAGAAGTTCTTTCAGCAAAAGGTACCTTTGTCGCTCGTCATATTTTAACGTCAAAGCCAGGTGTTGCCGTACATATAAATGCCTTTAACTTTCCTTGTTGGGGAATGCTAGAAAAAATTGCCCCAAGTTTAATTGCGGGTATGCCGGTTATTGTTAAACCTGGTACGGCTTCCGCTTATTTAACTCAAGCCATGGTAGAAGAAATTATTGCTTGTGGCATTTTGCCAGAAGGCTCTATTCAATTAATTTGTGGTGGTGTTGGTGATTTACTTGCCCGATTAAATGAACAAGATGTTGTTACGTTTACTGGCTCTGCAAGTACAGGCCAAAAATTACGTAGCCACGAAAATATCGTTGCCAACAGTATTCCATTTACCATGGAAGCTGATTCATTAAATAGCTGTATTTTAGGTGAAAGTGTTGAAGTAGAAGATGAAGAATTTCAATTATTCATCAAAGAAGTCGCTACTGAAATGACGGTAAAAGCAGGACAAAAATGTACCGCTATTCGACGTATTATTGTACCTCAAAGTAAAGTGTCCGCAGTACAAGAAGCCTTAATTGCTCGCTTGAGTAAAGTTACCTTAGGTGACCCAAGTATTAAAGGTGTTCGTATGGGACCTTTAGTGGGCAGAAGCCAACGCATGGATGTTGAAAATAAAGTGGCACAACTGAGTGAGTTTTGCGACGTAGTTTACGGTGGTGATTTAAGCAAACTTGAACTCACTGGCGATAATCTTAAGACAGATGCTTTTTATCCGCCAACGTTACTTTATTGTGCCAAGCCACTAGAAATTGACGCGCCTCATAGTATAGAAGCGTTTGGTCCAGTAAGTACGCTTATGCCTTATAACTCTATAGACGAAGCAATTGAAATTGCGCGTTTAGGCAGAGGTAGCTTAGTTGCTTCGCTAGTCACTTATGATAATGAAGAAGCCGCTAAAATAGTACTTTCAGCTGCTGCTTATCATGGCCGTATGTTAGTACTAAACAGAGATTGTGCTAAAGAATCAACAGGTCATGGTTCACCATTACCAACACTTGTTCACGGTGGACCTGGTCGTGCAGGTGGCGGTGAAGAACTGGGTGGCTCACGTGCAGTAAAACATTACATGCAACGTACTGCTATTCAAGGCTCACCAACAACCTTAATGGCAATCACCAAAGAATATATGGCTGGCGCTGCTACAACGGGTAATGATAAACATCCGTTTAGAAAATACTTTGAAGAATTACAAGTCGGTGAAAGCTTAACAACCCATAGACGCACTGTTACTGAAGCTGACATTGTTAACTTTGGCGCGGTATCGGGTGATCATTTTTATGCTCACTTTGACGACATAGCCGCTAAAGACTCTATGTTTGGCCAGCGTGTTGCGCACGGATATTTTGTTATTTCTGCCGCCGCAGGTATGTTTGTTGACCCAGCTCCGGGTCCTGTATTGGCAAATTATGGTTTAGAAAACTTACGTTTTATTGAACCTGTTCCTATTGGCGATACCATTCAAGTAAAAATAACCGTTAAAAAGAAAATCAAAAAAGATAAACGTCCTGAAGAAGAAAGAGCGACAGGTGTTGTGGTATGGGATGTTCAAGTGACTAATCAAGATCAAGTGATTGTTGCCCTGTACGACATTATGACGTTAGTAGAAAGAAAAGAAGCTTAAATTAGCTATAGGTTAGCTTTAGGTTAGCTATGGATAACATCCTCATTTACTGAGGATGTTATCTAATTAATTTATTAACCTTCGTGCTTAGGTTTATAAGCACTATCAGTAAAACGTGGTCGATTACGTTGAACTTCTGTTAAGGGTTCAACTTGATGCAAACTTTTTAGGCAACGCTCAGTTAGGTCGTGATATTGCTTGGTGCCACCGGTTTTCCAAGCAACTTCTTTATCGCTCAACGAGCGTTTAATTGTGGCAGGGCTGCCCGCTAATAAACTTCTTGGTGGGCATTCAAAAGCAGATTTAACAAAGGCTGTTGCCGCAACTAACGATTCAGCGCCAATAACCGCATCGTCCATGATAACCGCGTTCATGCCAACTAAAGCATTTTCGCCAATATGACAACCGTGAAGAATAGCGCCATGACCAATATGGCCATTTTCTTCAATAATGCAGTCTTTCCCAGGAAAGCTATGAATAACGCAAGTGTCTTGTACGTTTGCACCTTGTTTAACGATAATGCGGCCAAAATCGCCACGTAGTACAGCGTTAGGGCCGATATAACAATGTTTATCAATAATAACGTCACCAATTAATACGGCCGTTGGATGAACATAAGCGAGAGGATTAACGACAGGTACAAGGTTTTCAATAGCATAACTTGGCATAAAATATTCCTTAAAGAGTTATAGAATAAACAGATACTTAATAGGTTAAGTAGTGTTACTGATCTACAACACAGTGTCTACTGAAATTATACCTGTAGAAAGCAATACCTATAGAAACCAATATCTATAGAAAATAACAACGACATAAAATAATAACGACACAAAACGCGGAGAGTAAAATGAGTTTTTCCACCATCACATATCAACTAGATCAAGGCGTAGCTGTTTTAACCCTAAACCGCCCTGCTTCACTTAATAGTTTTAATAGCCTAATGCATGACGAAGTACGCGAAGCAATGAAAGATGCGCGCGACAATACTAACGTTCGTTGCTTGGTTATCACTGGCACAGGCCGTGGTTTTTGTGCGGGACAAGATCTAAGCGATCGCGCAGTAAAAGTTTCCGATGAAGCGCCAGATTTAGGTGAGTCGGTTGAAAAAAATTACAATCCACTTATTCGCAATATCATGACGATGGAAAAACCGGTTTTATGTGCTGTTAATGGCGTTGCAGCCGGTGCGGGTGCCAGTATTGCATTAGCTTGCGATATTGTTCTAGCCGGTAAAAGCGCTAAATTTATTCAAGCATTTTGTAAAATAGGCTTAGTACCTGATTCAGGCGGAACCTATAATTTAGTCCGCGCATTAGGTTTACCAAGAGCCAAAGCGTTAGCATTACTAGGCGACAAACTCTCTGCCGAGCAAGCGCAGAATTGGGGCATGATCTGGCAATGTGTTGATGATGAAAACCTAATGGATGAAACCATGACATTAGCGCTGCACCTAGCAACACAGCCAACCAAAGGCTTAGCGATGATCAAACAACTGATGAACAATTCATTCTCTACGCCTATGCATCAACAACTCGAATTAGAAAAACAAGCGATGCGTACCTTAGGTCGCACCAGTGATTATCGTGAAGGCGTTAGTGCATTTATGGAAAAACGTCAGCCAACATTCACTGGGGAATAGCTATGACAGAGAGTAACTTAAACATCAGTGAAGCAGATCAACTAGCGCAACGCTGCGCCCAGTATATGTATGAAAATGATGCGGCCTCTAAAGCACTCGGCATTAAGTTAACACAAGTACATTGTGGTAGCGCCATTGCGGTAATGGTGGTAAAAGATTTCATGCTTAATGGTCATAAAACCTGCCATGGCGGGCAAATATTTACCTTGGCTGATTCCGCTTTTGCCTTTGCCTGTAATTCACAAAATCAAGCAGCTGTCGCGTTAAGCTGCACCATTGATTTTGTCAATCCCGCTTTTGAAAACGATACATTAACTGCAACCGCTGAAGAGTTACATCAAGGTGGACGTAGCGGTGTTTATCAAATAAAAATTACTAATCAGAACCAACAACTTATTGCACTTTTTAAAGGTAACTCTGCTCGTATAAAACGCAGTGTCTTACCTGAAGAAAGTATGTTATCTGAAACTAAATAGCCAAGGAAATTATTATGAATAATGCTTATATTTGCGACGCAATCAGAACACCATTTGGCCGCTATGGTGGCGCACTATCTTCGGTAAGAGCCGATGATTTAGGTGCAATTCCGATTAGAGAATTAATCAAACGTAATCCACAAGTCGACTGGGCTAGTGTTGATGATATTTTCTACGGTTGTGCTAACCAAGCCGGTGAAGATAACCGTAATGTTGCTCGTATGAGTGGCTTACTGGCCGGCTTACCTATTGATGTACCTGGTGTAACACTAAATCGTTTATGTGGCTCAGGTATGGATTCCATTGGCAGTGCTTCACGCGCGATTGCCAGTGGTGAAACTGATTTAATTATTGCCGGTGGCGTTGAATCTATGTCAAGAGCCCCTTTTGTTATGCCTAAAGCCACCAGTGCTTTTAGCCGTCAAGCTGAAGTTTTTGATACCACGATAGGCTGGCGCTTTGTTAACAAACTAATGGCAAAAGAATACGGTGTAGATTCTATGCCTGAAACGGCAGAAAATGTTGCAGAACAGTTTAACATTAGCCGTCTAGATCAAGACACTTTTGCTTTTAATAGCCAAACAAAAGCGTTAGCTGCACAAAAAGCAGGGCTTTTTAGCCATGAAATTGTGCCGGTACATATTAAACAACGTAAAGGTGACGACGTCATCGTAGCTGATGACGAACATTTACGTCTAAGCCCTCTGGCAACGTTAGCCAAATTAGCCACGCCTTTTAAAGAAAATGGCTCAGTTACCGCGGGTAATGCTTCGGGTGTCAATGACGGTGCTTGTGCACTATTACTCGCCTCAGAAAAAGCAATTAAAGCCAATGGTTTAACACCAAGAGCGCGCATAGTTGCGATGGCAACAGCTGGTTTAGCACCGCGTATCATGGGTTATGGGCCTCTTGCTGCGACTAATAAAGTATTAGCTAAAGCAGATTTAACGTTAGATCAAATGGATGTAATAGAATTAAACGAAGCCTTTGCTGCACAAGGCTTGGCTGTACTACGCGGATTAGGCTTACCAGACGATGCAGCCCACGTAAACCCAAATGGCGGCGCTATCGCTTTAGGCCATCCTTTAGGTGCCAGTGGCGCAAGGTTAGTCATTACTGCCATGCATCAACTTGAGCGCACAAAAGGTCGTTATGCGCTATGTACTATGTGTATTGGCGTTGGTCAAGGTATTGCCATCATCATCGAAAGAGTTTAACCATCGCTTAACTCACTAGAAATTATAGTGATTTAAAATAATACAATTTAATACGATACATGGTATTGACATATTCGTGAATAATCGTATCATTAAAGTAGTTAATATATTAACGACAGGAGAAGATATGACTAAATATAATAAAAGCGAAGCAGAGCTAGAAGCGAGTTTCCAACAAAGAATAGATAGCGAGCAAAAAATCGAACCAAAAGATTGGATGCCAGAAGCTTATCGTAAAAATTTAATCCGTCAAATGTCACAACATGCCCATTCAGAAATAATAGGCATGCAACCAGAAGGCAATTGGATAACGCGTGCGCCTTCTTTACGCCGTAAAACAGTATTACTGTCTAAAGTTCAGGATGAAGCCGGCCACGGTTTATATTTGTATAGTGCCACTGAAACCTTAGGAATTGAGCGCAGTGAATTAATTGCCGCCTTACAAAGCGGTAAAGCAAAATATGCCTCTATTTTCAATTACCCTGCACAAACATGGGGTGATATGGGTGCTATTGGTTGGTTAGTTGATGGCGCAGCTATCGTTAATCAGGTATCGCTACAACGCACCTCTTATGGTCCTTATGCGCGTGGCATGATCCGCATTTGTAAGGAAGAAAGTTTTCATCAACGTCAAGGTTACGTGATCATGATGGAACTTGCTAAAGGCACACCAGCACAAAAACAAATGGCGCAAGATTCGCTAAACCGTTTTTACTGGCCTTCATTAATGATGTTTGGACCACATGATTCTGAATCAGCGCATAGCGCTAAGTCAATGAAGTGGAAAATAAAACGCGAAACTAATGATGATTTACGTCAAAAATTCATTGATCAAACGGTACCTCAAATAGCTTATTTAGGTTTAGAGCACCCTGATAAAGACTTAGTTTGGAATGAAGAAAAAGGTCAGCATGACAGCGGTGAAATCGATTGGGATGAATTCTACGCGGTAATTAATGGCAACGGCCATAGTAACCGTCAACGAATTCAGCATCATGTAAAAGCCCATGAAGAAGGTGCTTGGGTACGTGATGCGATGTCAGCATACCAAGAAAAAAAATTACAAAGAAAAGTTAACGCTGAAACGGCGGCATAAGCACCATAACGTTAAACGTTGTTATTAAAAAAAGTCTTGAGGAGAGAAAAGATGAGCTTAGAAAAATTAGAATTATTTGAAGTATTCCTTCGTTCAAAACGCGGATTAGATCATAGACATGCCGGCAGCTTACATGCCGAAGACAAAGAACAAGCCTTAGAATATGCGCGCGATGTTTATACTCGCCGCAGTGAAGGCGTTAGTATTTGGGTGGTAAAATCAAATGACATTTGCGCATCTCAAGAAGATGACAGTGAAAGCTTTTTTGATCCCGCTGATGATAAGCCATATCGTCATGCAACTTACTATGATATCCCCAAAGAAGTTGGCGCAATGTAATCAGGAGTAAAAAATGACTAGTTCTACAGAAACAGTTAACAAACAAGATATTATTGATTACGCTGCGCGTCTGGGTGACGATGCGATTGTTATCGGTCACCGACTTTCAGAATGGGTATCAAGAGCCCCTTTTGTTGAAGAAGATGTTGCTTTAGGCAATGTTGCACTGGACTTTCTTGGTCATGCACGCATGTATTACACCTATGCTGCAGAGCTTAGTAATGAACAAAATGGCACGAGTGATATAACAGAAGATAATTTTGCTTATTTGCGCGATGAAAGACAGTTTCAAAACCATTTATTACATGAGTTACACAAAGGTGATTTTGCTTATACAACAGCACGCCAATTATTAATTGATGTTTTTAACAAGCACTTTCTTGAGCAATTGAAAAAATCGAACGATAAAACACTTGCCGCTATTGCTGTAAAAGCAGCAAAAGAGGCAAAGTATCATTGTCGCCGTTCACAAGATTGGACCTTACGTTTAGGCGATGGTACCAGCGAAAGCCACGAAAGAATGCAACTTGCCTTAAATGATATATGGGGTTATAGCCATGAATTATTTGAAGTTGATGCGTTAGAGCAACGTCTTGTTGATGCGGGAATTGCGGTTGATTGCACCCTGTTAAAAGCTGATTGGCTAAAAGAAGTCACAACCATTATTGAAGAAGCAACCTTAATGGTACCCGATCAAGATTGGGCTGTTAGCGGTGGCCGACAAGGTTATCACACTGAACACTTAGGGCATTTATTAACTGAGATGCAATTTGTTCACCGTTCATTCCCTGGCGCCAAATGGTAGTTTTATGGAGACTATGATGCACATAATCCCGACAAAAAACCCGATACAATTTGAGCGAGAACAATTCCGTCGTAATTCTGAGTTTCCTGAGTTATGGGATTGTTTAGATCAAGTTAAAGATCCAGAAATTCCTGCGTTATCTTTGTGGGATATTGGTATTTTAAAAGATATCAAACGTCAGGGTAATAAGGCATCTGTAACCATTACTCCTACCTACTCGGGTTGTCCTGCTATGGATGCTATTGCTGAAGATATAACAATAGCATTTAAAGAACATGGCATTGAGAAAACGGTGATAATCAAAGAATTGTCACCTGCTTGGACAACTGACTGGATGACAGATAAAGGTCGAAATCAGCTAAGAGACTATGGTATTGCTCCGCCTAATGATGTGATAGGTGGTCATGAGCAACCCCTTAATAGTGACAGCCAAGTGCTTTGCCCGCAATGTGGCAGTGGTGATACTAAGTTACTAAGCGAATATGGTTCAACGGCATGTAAAGCCTTGTTTCAATGCAATAGCTGCCATGAACCATTTGATCTTTTTAAACATATTTAATCGCAATAAGTAAATAACAAGAAGGTGCGACATGACAAAATTTTATTCTCTTACTATCGCCAATATTAGGCCTGAAACTGACTCGGCAATTTGCTTGAGTTTTAACATTCCAGACGAGTTAAAGCAAAAATTTACCTTTAGTCCTGGGCAATTTTTAACATTAGAAGTATCTATTGACGGAGAAGCTATCCGTCGTTGTTACTCTATTTGTTCTGGTGTTGATGAAGCACAGTTATCGGTAGCGATAAAACGCGTTGATAAAGGTGTGTTCTCTAACTTCGCTAATGATAATTTCAACGTGGGCGATAGTATTGAAGTCATGCCTCCTCAAGGTGATTTCACTTTAAATTTAAATGATGGTGCGTCAGATAAACAGCTTGGTAAAAACTATATGCTGCTAGCTGCGGGTAGTGGTATCACCCCGATTTTATCATTAATAAAATCTATTTTTGGTCGTGAGCCAAACTCAAAAATCACCTTAGTTTATGGTAACCAAAAAACCCATACGATGATGTTCAAAGAAGAACTGAGCTTTATTAAAAACCGTTATTTAACGCGTTTTAATTGGGTTAACATCATGAGTCAAGAAGACCAAGGGGCTGATTTACTTAATGGCAGAGTTGATAACAAAAAAGGCTATCAACTACAAAAACAAAAACTTATTGATATAAATACTACTGATGAAGCGTTCATTTGTGGGCCAGAATCAATGATTTCTGAAGTGTCTCGTGGTTTTAGAATTGAAGGGTTAGCTGAAGATCAAATTCATTATGAGTTATTTGCTAGCTCGTCTGAAGATGCACAACTGGTGTTAGACAAAGCTAAAAATCGTGTTCATGAATATGGCGAAAAACGTACCAGTAAAGTAACCGTCGTTGCCGATGGTCGTAGTCATAATTTTGACCTAGCGACAGTAGGCGCCAATATTTTAGATGCTGGCATGGCCAATGGTGTTGAACTACCCTACTCTTGTAAAGCCGGAGTATGCTCAACTTGTAAAGCGAAGTTGATCAAAGGGAAGGTTGATATGGATATTAATCATGGCCTTGAGCAACACGAAATTGACGCCGGTTTCATTCTTACCTGTCAATCACATCCTATTACAGATGAAGTTGTTGTCAGCTTTGATGATAGATAAGTCTCTGCTATAACATTGCCTTACTAGGTTACTGCCTTGCTAAATTTTAGTTTTAGCGTTATTTCCTACTTGCTACACGCTTAGTAAATTGACTACAATTTACTAAGCGGAAATACAATATTAGTATTAATGGAAATAGGAAAAAGCATGACGAAAACCAGTAAACTTAACCTTACTGTTAAGCAACATATAAAAAAAAGTAGCATTAGTTGCACCTCAATGGTAGTGACTATTTTTGGTGATATCGTTTCTCAACATGGCAGCTGGGTTTGGCTTTCAAGTTTAATTAAATCACTAGAGCCATTTGGCTTTAATGAACGTCAGGTCAGAACGTCAGTTTATCGTTTAGTGCAAAGCAACTGGTTACAAAGCAATAAAGTGGGCCGTTGTAGCTATTACTGTTTTACTGATTTTGCCATGGCCTCTTACGAAAAAGCCGCGAGAAGAATTTATGCCGCCGAACAAGCAGACTGGAATCAAAACTGGATTTTAGTATTACCTATTTCAGTACCAGACGATAAAAAAGAAGAATTTATAAAAAGTTTACTTTGGCAAGGATTCAATACCTTAGTATCGGGACTTTATGCACATCCATCCTGCGATGCCTCGTCATTAGATGAAGCAATTCACGAACTAGGTTTAGCAGACAATGTTATTGTACTCAACGGTAGTGTTGCTGATTTAAACTCACAAAGTGTTATAAAAGCACTGATCAAAGATCGTTGGAAATTATCAGAGTTAGAAACAAGTTACCGTGATTTTCTTAGCTTTTACCGACCTATTTGCCAACAACTTTTAAACAAAAATGATAAAACTGAGCAACTGAGTACTACGGAATGTTTTTTACTTCGAGTCATATTAATTCACGATTACCGCCGAGTTTTATTACGTGATCCTGATTTTCCACAAGCAATGCTAACACAAGGTTGGGTAGGATATGAGGCACATGATTTAGTAAAAAGAATGTATAAAGTGCTCGGTGAACCCTCTACCGATTATATAGAAGAGAATATGAATAATGCCCAAGGAAAGCTACCTGAAGCCAGTAATAAATTTTATCAGCGATTCGTGTCTTAAATTTAATGAGGCAACTGTTTTATTAAAAATAAAAAGCGATTAGGCTCACTCAGAAAAGCACATGATTGAGTCAGTTTCTTACACAATGATGTGCATAACCCTAAGATTCTCACTGTCGGAACAATGAGGATGACATTAGGTAAATAAATACAATAAATTAGGAAAGCACCATATGACAGCTCCTGTACTACTAATACCAACAGCCCCACATGCTGATAACATTGCTATCATCAATATTGATAATCCACCTGTGAATGCACTATCACATGCAGTTCGCCAAGGAGTAGTCGAGGCGATTACCCAAGCTGAACAGAATGAAAATATTGAGGCTATTGTAATATATTGCCAAGGTAAAACCTTTATTGCCGGGGCTGATATTAAAGAATTTGGTAAAACACCAAAAGAGCCTCATTTACCTGATGTGTTACAACGTATCAACCAATGTAATAAACCTGTCATTGCCGCACTGTTTGGTTCAGTGCTAGGTGGCGGTTTTGAATTAGCGCTTGCCTGTCATTATCGTGTTGCCGTTCAAGGTACAAAAGTTGGCTTGCCAGAAGTTACCCTCGGATTAATACCGGGTGCTGGCGGCACACAACTATTACCTAGAGTTGCTGGCGTTGAATTGGCATTAACAATGATCACATCAGGAAAACCTCAAAAAGTAGAGCAACTTGATGGCTATGGCATTATTGATCTATTAATCAGCCCTGATAGTAGTAACAAAGATCATTTACTAACTGAATCAGTTTCATTTGCCAAAGCGCTGCTTGAACAAAACCAAACAAGTAAAATAATATCTCAACAGCCAATGGCGCTTAATATTGAAGAGAAAGAAGCTGCACAGGTATTATGCCAACAATTTAGAGACAAGTTAGCCAAGAAGTCACGTGGTCAACAAGCACCACAAAGTGCGATAAACTCAATAGAAAATTCATTTACTTTACCGTTAGATGAAGCAATGAAGAAAGAACGTGAATACTTTGTAGCCTGTAGAGGATCTGCCCAATCTCGCGCAATGCGTCACGCATTTTTTGCCGAAAAAACAGCAGCTAAACTAATTTTTTCTTCTGAGACAAAGCCAACACCAGCCGAAATAAAGTCAGTTGCCGTGATTGGTGCAGGTACTATGGGTGGCGGTATTGCCATGTGTTTTGCTAATGCAGGCATTAGTGTCACACTGTTAGAAATGAATCAAAGTAACTTAGCCCAAGGCATTAATGCCATTGCTAAACGTTATCAGCAAGCACAAACACGTGGCATTCTTAGTAAAGAACAAGTTAATCAATGTATGGCGTTAATTACCGGCACTTGTGACTATCAAGATTTAGCTGAAGTGGATCTAGTTGTGGAAGCTGCCTTTGAGACCATGGAGGTCAAACAACAAATTTTTTCTCAACTAGATAACGTTTGTAAGCCAGAAGCCATTTTAGCCAGTAACACCTCTTACCTAGATATTGATGAAATAGCCCAGGCAACTTCAAGACCTGAAAAAGTCGTCGGTATGCACTTTTTTAGCCCTGCCAATATCATGAAATTGTTAGAAGTAGTTGCCACTAAATATACTGACGATCGCACACTGACAACAGCAATGTCTTTAGGTAAAAAGATGGGTAAAATAAGCGTAGCAGTCAAAGTTTGCTACGGTTTTGTCGGTAATCGTATGTATGCTTGTTATGGTCGAGAAGCCAATATGCTATTACTAGAAGGTGCAACACCACAGCAAGTAGACAACGCCATGGTTAAGTGGGGTATGGCTATGGGACCATTGGCGGTTAACGATATGTCAGGCATAGATATTGGTTATAAAGCACGACAAGCCAATACCAAACGACCAGATGATCCGTGTTATTTTGCTGCCGCTGACATGCTAGTAGAAAACGGCCGATTAGGACAAAAAACTCACGCGGGTTTTTATCAATATGACGAACAAACCAACAAACGTAGCCCAGACGATACCGCCATTAAGCTTATTAGAACTCATGCGGCTAAATTAGGTACTCAACAACGCAGTGACATCACTGATGAAGAAATTCAGCAGCGACTAATTTTTGCATTGATCAATGAAGGCGCCTATATACTTGAAGAGAATATCGCTAGCCGCGCTAGTGATATCGATGCCATTTGGCTTAATGGTTATGGATTTCCACGCTACTTAGGTGGGCCTATGTGTTATGCCGATGAAATTGGTTTAGAAACGGTAGTTGCTACCATTAAAAAGTTCCAACGCCAAGCGGGAAATACTTATTGGCAAGTAGCGCCATTATTAGAAAAGTTACTAGCAGAAGACAAAAAATTAACTCAATAATACAGCTCAATTGATAGTAAATCAAAAAGCGATTTTGTCTAACAAAGTCGCTTTTTTTATAACGATTTGATAAATAAAAGTATTCAAGCTTATTTTATAGGGAAGTAATCTATTAGAGACGCTAGATTTACTTAATAGAAGGCATAAAAAAATGCAGCTCGATGAGCTGCACTTTATAACTAGCTTATGTGCATCCTGCACTTTTATTCGGTGTTCTCGATTCATCCGTGAACACTTTCCTTAGTTTATCCCTTAAGTAATACCTACTTATTGTCCCTTAGCATTACATCCTTGTATTTCCTTGCTATCATCCTTAAAAAAATCCTTTATATAAATTCCATTTACAACTCAAACTGTCTCCAAGACACTGTCTTCCTGACGTCAAAATCCTTGTTGACTCACATCCTTGTTCATTTCATCCTTTAGCAATATCCTAATTGCTCGACTTAATCCTTAAGCCTCCTTCAAATACCTGAGTACTCCGTACTCTAATACCATTTACCTTAGAAACCATTATGATTAAGAAAGTATATTAAAAAGCTTCCTGCTCTGTATCTTCCTGACGCAGTGAATATTACACTTAAAACTAAAAGTTTCTAAGGATGTAAAATAAAACATTTCATTTGTAAGTTGCCTGCAATTAATATATCTAATTATTTCACTTTAAATTCAATGATTTAAATAAAAAAAAGTAGTCATAAACACAATTGATAACACTATATCTCACACACTTGTAAGACATGTCTTACAAATATTAGAGTCAATGGCTATACGGTGAATAACGTTATTAATCACAACACTCGTTATAGGGTTTTGTAGATACTGATTTAGCTTCAAATCTCCTCAGTAACCCAACAGAATATACCCGCTCCACCTCAAGATGCAGGTTTCAGCGAGTCGAGAAAGGGTTAGGTACAAGGTATGGATTGAAGAGGATAGTTGCTCTATTATCGAAATCCATAACGCAGGAGATGACCCTTTCTCGGCTTGCCCGTAGGGAGCTAAGCTAGAAAACCAGTCCTGCGTTGCACTACTTGATAAGGGAACAACCATTATCTTCGTATCGCGCCTTGATCTGATTTCCTAGCTTAACTCTGAAACTGTATCATGAGGTAGAACGGGTATAGTACTGGCTAAAGTGATGGGTGGAATCCTACACATTAGTAAAAATCAAGTGGGTGGGTTCCCCACAAAAAAGCTTAGCGATATTTAAAAAATAAATTAAATTAACCATAAAAACAAACACTTGATAAAGTGGCAAACTAATTGCTGTTACTTTTAGTAGTAGATGCAAAAAGCCTGAATTTCTAATTAAAAATTACGTTATATTCTAATAATTTAAAAGTCACCAGGTTATAAAATCAATACCATTTGCATTGATCTCAAAACAAGTTTTAAAATTTAGGGAATTATTATGACTGAAGTAAAAACTAAAACGACACCCATAGCAATGTTGCTTTTGGGGCCATTATTGATGGCAATCACACTATTGATTCCTGCTCCTTTTGAAGGAATGAGCGAATCAGCATGGCATACCTTAGGCTTGGCTTTATGGATGGCCACTTGGTGGGTTTCAGAAGCAACCCCAGTAGCAGTAACCGCTTTCTTACCTTTAATTGTCGCTCCTGTCGTTAATATTGCGCCAATAAAAGTAGCAACATCGTCTTATGCTCACCCACTAATTTTCTTATTTCTAGGTGGCTTTCTTATTTCAATTGCCATGGAACGCTGGAATTTACATAAACGCATTGCATTAAAAGCCATGACTTTGGTTGGAGATAAACCAAGTCATCAGATTGCTGGTTTGATGGCGGTCACCGCTTTTCTATCGATGTGGATGTCTAATACAGCAACATCTGTAATGATGTTACCTATTGGCCTTTCAATAATTGAAATGGTTAATCAGAATCAAGAAAAGCCTAACACTGTATTTTCAAAAGCCATGCTGTTATCAATTGCCTTCTCTGCCAGTATTGGTGGTTTGGCTACCCTAATCGGAACCCCTCCTAATGCTTTGATGGCCGCTTATTTGTCTGAAAGTTATCAAATCGAAATTGGTTTTGCTCAATGGATGCTAGTGGGTGTGCCATTAAGTATGATGATGTTGGTAATTTGCTGGGTTCTACTCACTAAAGTTTGTTTTAAAGTGAACAGTGAAAAAGGCGTTGATACTAGCGAAATGTTTAAAGAGAAAATTAAAGAACTGGGTGCAATGAGTAAAGGCGAAAAGATAGTCCTAGGCTTTTTTGTTATGGCTGCATTAGGTTGGATTTTCAGACCGCTGATTGCTAAGGCAACAGGCTTGGCCATTAGTGATACCGGTATTGCGATGTTTGTTGGTTTGTTATTGTTTGTTGTACCCGTAGACCGTAAAAAAGATATTCGTGTACTTGCTTGGGATGATACTAAAAAGCTTCCTTGGGGCGTATTGTTACTCTTTGGTGGTGGTTTAGCTTTAGCTAGTTTGATTAAAAAATCAGGCTTGGCCGATTTTATTGGCGCTCAACTAGAGAATACCGCAAACTTCCCTATTATCACTGCGGTAATCATTGTAACTATTACTATAATGTTCTTGACTGAAGTTACCAGTAATACCGCTACAGCGGCAAGCTTCTTGCCGTTATTGGGCCCAATTGCTGTTACGTTAACTGATGGGCCACTGATGTTAGTTATTCCTGCTGCATTAGCCGCTAGTTGCGCCTTTATGATGCCAGTAGCAACACCTCCTAATGCGATTGTATTTAGTTCTGGAAAACTAAAAATTGTTGATATGGCTAAAGCAGGTTTCTGGCTAAACATTGCCGCCATATTCCTAATTACAGCGTTAATGGTAACGATAGTTCCTATGGTATTCGCTCTGTAATAGAATGTAGTTTGTTATCAATCAGACTTTACACTTTAGGTCGCCCAAGCATTTTGTGGGCGACTTTTTTATTTTTAGCAAAGATATACCCGTTCCACCTCAAGATACAGTTTCAGAGTTAAGCTAGGAAATCAGATCAAGGCGCGATACGAAGATAATGGTTACTCCCTTATGTAAGTAGTGCAAGGCAGGACTGGTTTTCTAACTTAGCTCCCTACGGGCAAGCCGAGAAAGGGTCATCTCCTGCGTTATGGATTTCGACAATAGAACAACTATTCTCTTCAATCCATACCTTGTACCTAACCCTTTCTCGACTTGCTGAAACCTGCATCTTGAGGTGGAGCGGGTATATAGATAGCTTAGCGTTACTTATTTCGATAATGCACCATCAAGGCACCTGATACTTTACCAACAGATACATCTTGAATAAATTCATAGTTAGCGTCTTCAAAAAAAGTTCTAAACTTTCCTGTGGTGGCATAAACAGCAACACCTTCACTATCGTCATGCTCTTTTAATACAGTATCAACCGCAGACATTAAATAATGACCAAAACCATGGTTTTGATGTAAAGGGTGAATAGCAATAAAAGACAGCATATGGAATTTTTTTAACGGAACAGCTGCCATCACTTTTTGCTCTTTTTCTATCATTTGCCTAGTGCTGAAGTATCCCGCGGTAAGCAACATTTTAAGACGCCAATGCCAAAATCTATCGGTACCCACACTATCATCAGGACTATTTAAACAAGCAACCCCAACAAGTGAGTCTCCAAGAAAAACACCAATCATAGGTTGCTTAGCCTGCCAAAAAGCACTTAATTCTTCTCTAATAGAGGCTCTTATTCTTTGCTCGTAGCCTTCTTTTTCGCTATTAAAAATTTCTAAAAAAACAGGATCATCATGATAAGATTGAAAGAGTAAAGATGCGGCCAGTTTTAATTCTTCAGCACCTAAGTAAGTTGCCCTGATATCAAGGTTACTCTCTGCTGATACAACATCTGTCATAATTATTCTCCCGAAATATTTTTACTTTTAGACTGGTATTAAAGTGAATAGGTAGGTTAATTAAACTCTTCATACCTACCTAAATTTTAATCAACTTAAGATAATAATACCATAACAGTTTTTTCAAAAAAAAGGGTAAATAGATTTGCTATAAGATGAAAACCAACCTAAGTCAGCATGAGTTACTGAGCTAAATTAAAGTAAGATATTACCTATTTACTCACCGGTTTTATTCGATAAAGAACTTACGATTGACACTCAACACCTTGTACGATAAATATACAGAGTGTTGAGCGTAAAACTATTCTGGGTGTAATGAATAGTTACAATTTTACTTTGCTTTTACTGTGGCTTTTTTAGCTGTTTCTTTCTTTTTGGCCGGTTTTTTCTTAGGTTTAGGAATATCTTCAACCCATTTGTCATCAATATATTTTGCGGTCCAGCCAGTCGCTTTACCTTCAACTTCAGTCATCACATATTGTTCTTTAGTTTTTCGGCTATAACGAATAACAGCTAAATTACCCTTGTTGTCTTCCTCTGGCGCATCAGCTAAATAATAAAACTTAGACGATATTCTATCTCTAAAGCGTTTTAGCTCAGCAACTTTTGGCGCTCTAGTTTCACGTGAACGCGGGAAGGTGTTAGCCGCTAAAAATATACCGGCAGCGCCATCACGTAATACAAAGTGCGCATCTGATTTTTCACATTCCAGTTCAGGTAATTGCACAGGATCTTCTTTAGGCGGCGCAGCTTCACCGCTAGCAAGTAGCTTACGGGTATTTTTACATTCACTGTTAGTACAATCAAAATATTTGCCAAAACGGCCTGATTTTAACTCCATGTCAGCTTCACAACGGTCACACTCTAAAACGGGGCCATCATAGCCTTTAATTTTAAACGTGCCCTGCTCTACTTCAATACCATCACAAACCGGGTTATTACCACAAACATGTAGTTTACGGCTTTCATCAATTAAATAACTGTCCATAGCTGTATTACACTTTTTACAACGGTGCATCGCGCGTAATGCGTCAGTTTCTTGATCTTCAGCTAAAACACTTACCGCTTCTTCGCCCGCGGTTAAGTTCATGGTGGTGGTACAGCGCTCTTTTGGCGGCAGTGCATAACCTGAACAACCTAAAAACACCCCTGTAGAGGCAGTTCTAATACCCATTTTCCGTTGACAAGTTGGGCAATCAATATCCGTTAATACTGGCGTATTATTGCGCATTCCACCATCATCAACATCTTTATTAGCCAGTGCTAGTTTTTTGCTGAAATTTTTATAGAAGTCATCTAATACCGATTTCCAATCTAAGCTACCGCCGGCAATGGCATCAAGTTCTTGCTCCATATTAGCGGTAAAGTCATAACTCATCAGTTTATCAAAACTCATTGATAATGAGTCTGTGACTATTTCGCCCATTTTCTCGGCATAAAAACGTTTTTTATCTAAACGCGCATAGCCTCTATCTTGAATAGTAGAAATGATTGACGCATAAGTTGATGGACGGCCAATAGTGCGTTTTTCTAATTCTTTCACTAAAGACGCTTCACCAAAACGTGCTGGCGGCTTAGTAAAGTGCTGACTTGCGTCTAAATTATCTAAGACTAATACTTCTCCAACCGCTAGATCAGGTAAGTGTGTGTCATCTCCTTTTGATAATTGTGGATGCACTTTGGTCCAACCATCAAATTGCATAACGCGGCCTTTCGCTTTTAAATCAAACTCAGCTGCACTAATCGTTAAGGTACTTACGGTGTAACGTGCTGCTGTCATCTGACAGGCAACAAATTGACGCCAAATTAAATCATAAAGTTTTTTAGCATCCGCATCTATGCCTTCCATAAAGGCAGATTCAACTTTGACATTGGATGGACGAATCGCTTCATGCGCCTCTTGAGCACCCGCTTTTGAGCCATAAATTTTTGCGTTTTCAGGCAAGTAGTTTTCACCAAAACTATCACTAATGTATTTACGACACATTTCAACAGCGTCTTTACTCAAATTAGTTGAGTCAGTACGCATATAAGTAATGTGGCCCGCTTCATATAAACGTTGAGCTAAGCCCATAGTACGTTTAACACCATAGCCTAATTTAGTACTTGCTGCTTGTTGTAACGTAGAAGTAATAAAAGGTGCTGACGGGGTACTTTTTGACGGCCTGTCTTCACGTTTACTTACCGCATAATCTGCTGGATTTAATACAGCTAATGCTTTATCAGCATCGACTTTATTAGTGGGCTTGAACGGTTTACCATTGTGATGAGTTACATCAAGTGCTAACGCTTTGCCTTCACTTTCAGCTGACGTTGCATGGGTGTCTGCGCTTATTTCCCAAAACTCTTTAGGATCAAACGCCTTTATTTCGCGTTCTTTTTCAACAACTAACTTAACCGCAACCGATTGCACGCGCCCGGCAGATAAACCACGGGCTACTTTCTTCCATAATAGTGGGCTAACCATAAAGCCAACCACTCTATCGAGAAAACGACGGGCTTGTTGAGCATTAACGCCAGGCATATTTAATTCACCCGGTGTAGCAAAAGCCTGTTGAATTGAGCTTTCAGTTATTTCATTAAAAACTACACGACGAAACTTTTCATCATCGCCACCAATAATTTCTTTTAAATGCCAAGCAATCGCTTCACCCTCGCGATCCAAATCGGTTGCGAGATAGATGATGTCAGCTTTCTCTGCCAGCTTCTGAAGCTCGGTAACCACTTTCTCTTTACCGGGAAGAATTTGATAATTAGCCGCCCAGTTTTTGTCTGGATCTATGCCCATACGATTAACAAGTGTTTGCTTGTCGCGCTTTGCTTTATATTTAGCTTTTGCTTCAGGTGCCATTTTACGCACTTCAGCAGGTGATTTTGTTGGTACTTTTTTACCTGTACTACTGTGAGGTAAATCACGAACATGACCAACACTAGACTTTACAATGAAGTCTTTACCTAAATATTTGTTAATTGTTTTCGCTTTGGCTGGCGACTCGACAATAACTAGTGATTTTGCCATAAAAATTTTTAATCCTGCTAATTCGACAGTTTATCTACACGAAAAGTAAATTTATTTTTGTCTATTTATTCATTCAATATTTGCGAGAAAAAGTGCGAGCATGCTCTTTAGTCTCACTCAAATAACGTTAAAAACTGTTTTACTTAAAAAATGCAATTGCATACCTATTTATAGATATATCTATAAATATGCAAATTGACAAGCATTAATTTTTTCAATCAATTTGAGATATATAACTACTTAATGCTTTTGGCTATAATGCTCATCTATAGTGATTTATTAAAAACAAAACACTCATTTCTGCGCAATCATAATCGACTTTGTCAGAAAAAATAAGGGCTAAACCCTAAAAAAATTTAAATTGCTTAGATCGTCTACTATTATTCAAACTGTTTACAGAGATAAAAAATGCCGCAATTAACCGTACAATTAAAAGAAAAGTTAACTCAATGCTTATGTCCGCCCGGTAATGGTGTTTTTACTGTTAATACCGCCAAAGAGCGTAAAGAGCAGTTACATCAAACAATTTTCGGTCAGACTACCGATGTTGATGATTTATGGAAAAACTCTTTAGATACGCTGCCAGAGGCCTCTCGTGCTGTTATTTTAGGTGTGGCATCAGATTGTGGCGGCGGAATTTTACGTGGCGCTAATTGGGGTCCTTTATTTATTCGCACAACATTGCTAGAACAACACCCACAATTAAACGCGTTTGACTTAGGTGATATTCGAGTAATCCCTCATTTACTTTCAGACAAGTATTTAAATGAAGCAACGTTGGCGAATTGTCGAAAAGCACTTTATCAAGATGATAAAAGTAACTACTGCGTAAGCCCATTAAGTATTACTGAAGATGTTTTACATGATTTTTATGCACAATTTCCCGACAAAGGCATTTTTGGATTAGGTGGCGATCACAGTGTTAGCTACCCACTCACTAAAGCGTATTTACAAGCGAAAAAGAAACAAGGCAAGCGTACTGCAATCATTCATTTTGATGCGCATACCGACTTGCTTGTCGAACGATTAGGTATTGATTTATGTTTTGGCTCTTGGTGTACACATATTTTAGATGACTTACCTGCTCCCGATCATTTAATTCAAATAGGTATTCGCTCAACAGGAAGACCTAAGGAACATTGGGAAGGTACCTTTGGCGTAAGACAACACTGGGCTAAAGAAATTAAAGAATTAGGCGTAGAAAAAGTGATTGAAAATGTCTTAGCCCAATTAGCACAGCAAAACATTGATGAGCTATATGTCAGCTTTGACATTGACGCTATTGATGACAGTTTTGCCAGTTCAACAGGTACGCCTGAGCCTGATGGTTTAATGCCAGAAGACACCATGAAAATATTACGGGCTATTGCTGCTGAATATCGAATTACCGGCGGTGATATGATGGAAATAGCACCTTTTACAGATAGCTCTGGTCAAGGTGAAGTTAGCCGTATTAAAACCTTAAAAGTCGCCGGTGATATCTCTGCGTTTTTGATTGGTGAAATGTGTAAGTCAAAATAGACTGTATTTTATTAGAGCAACGACATTTTAATGACCGTTAACTTGGCTAAGTTAACGGCCATTAAAACATGAAAAACAATCTACTTATTGAGAGCTATTGAATAATAATAGATACAGGAGTAAAAATAGTTTCTACTTCCCCTACTTCTGTTTTAATTGTTACGTTCAGCACACCTGATGTTGGTTCTTTAAGCCCTTTTATACCAATAGAAAAAGTTCTGCCGCCATTATGATTATCATTAGGCCAGGTATAAGAACTTGGCGTTGCTGTACCAACTGATGCATTAAATATAATAGTAGTTCCAGCTGGCATCGGCTGGTTATGTAAATCTGAAATGGTTAGGGTAACAAAACCTGTATTTTCACCTGCAATATTGACTGCAGTATCGGTCGGATCAAAATCTGGATTTGCAACTTTATTAGGCTTATCATCTGGATCAGCTGGATCATCTATAAAACTTGGATCATCAATAGTTTTACTCACCGCATCATCAGTCGCATTAAGAGCCATTTGCGGGTGACTTCCTGACATAACCAGTACTAGTTGAGCTCTAACATTTACTGATTTTTTTGTAGAACAACCATCGTGGGGATTATCAATAGAACAAAGTACACCGTTATATTTTCCATCATTAACAGTAAACGTACCATCATTATTAAAGTCTAAAAACTCTTCTAATTCACCGCCAACTTCTTCCGCTGCATTAGTTTCTCCTGGGTTGTAAAAACCGTCTTCATTGTAATCAGCGAAAGCTTCTTTTAAGTCATAAAGGCGACCACTAACATCTGTCCCAGCAAAGGCTGCCATTTCACTTGCGTCAAAACGGCCATTACCGTTTAAATCAGGAAAAGACTCTTCACCAATAGCCGTTGCAATAATGGTTGCTCTACCACCGTATTTTTGCCCTAATGTATTAAATTGCTCAGAGGGGTGAACTACATCTGGTTGGTTAGTAAAAAAGTTATATTTGTCATTCGTGTTATGCGCTAGCACATGTCCTTCAGGTCTAGGTAATTGACTGGTCCACACCACGGTACAAACACCATTAATTGTTAAACATGAAGGTTCAATTGAACCACCTTCTGTAGTGAAGGTAACCGCTGTACCATCGGGTACTGGGTTATTGTATGCATCCGCTAGACGCGCAGTCACTTCAACGGTTGTACCATCGCGATCCCAACCTTCTGGGTTTAAAATAGTTGATGACAAACTAAAACTATCTTGATCAGGAATACCTGTAGATACGACTAAAACACTTGATTGTGATGAAATTTGAGGATCGCTATCATCAACAGTTGCTAGTACTCTGACACTAGTTGCCACTGTACCTGAGTTAATTACCGTTTGTACTATGCCTTCGTTATTTGTCGTGGCGCTAACTTGATCTAACAAAATACCCCCTACATCTGTATTTAAAGAGAAGTTAACCTGTTGGTTATTCACTGGGTTTGAGTTTCTATCTAACACTCTAAATTTAACTGTAGAGGCTTCTGAACCGCCTAAGCTACCTGCACCTAGAATAGTGATGTTTTTAGGGAGTGCTGAAATAAACTCAATGCTGCCAACATCAGCTTTGAGCACATTAACTAAGGTAGTTGCCGACAAATTAATACCGCCAGCATTGGCCGTCACATTAATAGGATCATTTTCAGTACATCCTTTAGCAAGATAGGTGCTTGTTGCTGTACCGTTTGAAGTGGTAATAGGTGAGCTTAACTCTGCTGTTGGCGTACTTTTACTAGAACAACTTGAAGAGAAATTGACATCAACAGGTTCTGTAAACAATGCCCCTTGGTCATCAATAATACTCACAGAAATAACTGTTGTACCGCCTGCTGATATTTGCGCTAAACTAATATCTGCGATACCTTCAACAAACGGTTCACCACTGCCCATAATTACTGTAGATGAACCAACAACTAATATTACTTTTCCTGTTTCACCACTTTCAATTGAGGCAGTAATTGTCCCTGCACCTAAACTACCACCCGCTAAAATATCAACACTGGCTTGGTTATCATCATTAGTAATCGCTGTAGCAATAGGAATTTCCCCCGCCGTAGTGACAAAAGTGACAATGAGTGGTGTGCTAATACCATTCACTTTTGCAATCACCTTACCTGATTTGGATGAAGTAACAGTATCAGTTGGGTTACCGTCATTATCAACCAAAGTAACTGATATATTGATATCACCTACCACACCTATATCATCACCTTGAGTACTAAAATCAATGGTATTTTCTTCACCAGACGTAACAGTGGCTGTAATCGTTCCAGCTCCGCGAACATTACCTGCAGTAAGTGTTATTTCAGCAACGCCTACATCATTAGTCAATGTAGTCCCTGAACTAGGAGAAAAAGCGCCTATGCTTGAAGAGAAGGTCACGGTAGTATTAGGCACAACTGCATGATCTTTAGTTAATGTTGCAGCAACTATAATGGGTTCTAGCCCTGTCACATTTTGATTAGAAAGCGCTAGCGAAATAACAATAGGATCATCTACTGTGCCACCGCCATCTCCACCTTCCCTAGATAAGCCACCATCACCGCCACCACATGCTACCAATGTAGTTAACGTCATTAATAACAAAGTAAAACTAAAACGTCGCAGTAACTCCATAAGAGTATCCCTTATTGTTTTCTGATTAATTTTTATATGCTTAATTATTTATACTAACTGATAAATAGCAAAAAAGTACAACTTAATCCCCTAATTCAAAAAAAAGCTTACTCATCAACGAAGTTAACTAAAAACCTTTAAATTTAATGTAAAACTAGCAAAACTGTATTTTATCGCTCAATTTATTGCTAATCTTATGAGCATATTCATATTAACAACATCGCCTTTATACATATGACATCAAAAGAAGATACAACAGCACCCAAAAAAAGTAGTTTAACCACTAGAATTATTATCGGCATGATTTCAGGTATTGCCCTTGGTACCGTTTTACAATGGCTTATGCCTAATGGTCGTGATTTAGTCCTCGATCTTTTTGTATTTAAACTATCACTACAAAACTTTTTAGTTGATGGTGTGCTTGAAATTATTGGCCAAATTTTTATGGCAAGTTTACGAATGCTTGTTGTGCCTTTAGTCTTTGTTTCTCTTGTTTGTGGTGTTTGCTCATTACAAGACACCACTAAATTAGGGCGTATTGGCGGTAAAGCGATAGGCTTGTATTTATTAACGACTGCAATAGCAATAAGTTTTGCAATATTTATCGCAATCATTGTTGGCCCTGGAGAGGGCGTGGGTATGACTGCGAGTACCAGTTTTACTTCCCGAGAAGCACCATCTCTTGCGCAAGTTATTATTCAAATGTTCCCTACTAATCCTTTTGAAGCCTTTGCACAAGGCAATATGCTACAAATTATTATTTTTGCTTTACTCTTTGGTATTGCTATCGCTTTATCAGGAAAAGCAGGTGAACGCGTAGCGAGCTTGTTTGAAGACTTAAGTGAAGTAATCATGCGTTTAGTGGCTATTTTAATGAATCTAGCCCCGTATGGTGTCTTTGCGTTACTCGCCACATTATTCACTACCGTATCACTTGAAACTTTTGGTAATTTAATTGTCTATTTTTTAGTGGTACTGGCTGTTTTATTCATTCACGCCTTAGTAACCTACCCCGTAATGTTAAAGTTATTCACTGGCTTAAACCCTATTATCTTCCTGAAAAAAATGCGTGACGCCGCGATTTTTGCATTTTCAACCGCTAGCTCAAATGCCACTATTCCGGTTACGTTAGAAACAGCAACAAAAAAAATGGGTGTTAAAAATTCAATAGCGTCGTTTACTGTCCCATTAGGTGCAACCATTAATATGGACGGCACAGCAATAATGCAGGGGGTCGCCACCGTATTTATAGCTCAAGTGTTCAGTCAAGATTTAACCTTAGCTGATTATGTCACCGTTGTACTTACAGCGACACTTGCCTCTATTGGTACTGCTGGCGTTCCGGGTGTCGGATTAATTATGCTCGCAATGGTGCTAGATCAAGTTGGCCTTCCTGTTGAAGGTATTGCCTTAATTATCGGTGTTGATAGATTACTTGATATGACTCGCACCGCAGTTAATGTTACCGGAGATAGTATGGTAAGCATTATTGTTGCGAAGTCTGAACAGCAGTTTGATAATGATATGTTTTTAGATGCAAATGCCGGTAGTAAAATTGAAGAGATTGATTTTCATCATTTGAAAGATTAAATAATGAAAAACCTTTTAAGCCAAATTTTATTTGCCATTAGCCTATGCTAGCGATACTGAGTAAACTTGTTATACCCATTAATTTCAATTCTCAGTGTAGTTAGCTATTGTTATAGTAAGACAATAAGAGTTAGTAAAAGAGGTTAGTTATGCCAATCACTAATATAAATAATATCAATGAAAAACCACAGTTGACACAACCGCCTCAGTCCAAACAAACTGAAGCGGTTTATGATTATGCTGAAACTAAAAAAGCACAAAATAACGCTATTGTGCGCTCACAAATGGACGTTAGCTTGAAAATGGGTAATGAGCCTATGGCTTTACTCTATAAAACAGCATTAAGCGCGATTAACGAAGCACTCGATCCAACACAAGAAACCAAACCAATACAAACCGCTTATGACAATCAAGTTGATGTTTCTCCAGAAGCCACTGCGACAAGAATTGTCAGTTTAGCAACGGGATTTTTTCATGCTTTTCAACAGCAAAATCCTGACATAGCCCCGAAGAATCTTTAGATAAATTTATGTCTATTATTAGTGACGGTATAGATAATGGCTTTAAAGATGCGCGTGATATTCTTGACAGCCTATCGGTACTTGATGGGAAAATTGCTACGGATATTGATAGCACTTATGACTTAGTTCAAGAAGGATTAAAACATTTTGTTGATAATTTTTTTACTGAAGAAAAATCGACAAATAATGAAGCTTAAACCCCTACTAACAATCCAACGTACAGGCTTATTTTTGAGCTCCTTAGCCCTGGTTTAGTTCTTGTTTAACTCTGGTGTAACTCAGTCTTTTTAGCAATAAAAAATACAGATAGAGTTCGACACCAAATAGTTGCCCAGATAGAATACTGTTTTCGTATATGTCAGTTTAAATTCGTTAGAACATTATTTGTAGGTCGAAAGGATGATATAGTCCGGTAAATTATTTAACATATACCCGTTTCTCTTGACTATACAGGTTGCAGCTGGAGCGGTTATAGATAGCGGAGAATATTAATGCGGATAAAATTAACCCAAGACCTAATATCTGGCCATGAAACTTTTTTAACTGGTGATGAATTCGAGGCTGTATTGATATTACCTCGCTCAAAAACAGTAGAGTTTGTTTTAGATTCAGGCAAAAAAGTCAGAGTATTTGATTATGAATACGTGAAAGTGGCCTCTGCAACAGACATCTAGCCACATTAGTGCCGTTACCGTCATGAGAATTAGTCTGATAGACTATAAAAGTGGTACAACAAAATAGACTATAAAAGCTTGCCTATAATATAACTTATGACGGTGAAAACAAGTGACAAGCTACCCAATGTGGCTCATCTTTAGTGCCTACTTCGACTTTTAGAGGCGCTTTTTTTGCACAAATATCCATCGCTTCGGGACAACGCGTTCGAAAAGTACAGCCCGAAGGTGGATTTAGCGGCGAAGGTACATCACCTTTCAGAATTTGTCGTTGATTTTTAATGGTGGGATCAGGTGTTGGTATCGCGGATAATAAGGCTTTTGTATAGGGATGTCTCGGCTCTTTATAAAGACTTGTCGCTGTTGCTTTTTCAACTAAACGTCCAAGATACATCACACCGACATCATCACTGATATGCTGAACTACCGCTAGATCATGTGAGATAAATAGGAACGATATTCCTAATGTTCTTTGCAGGTTTGAAATCAAATTTAACACTTGTGATTGTACTGACACATCTAAAGCAGATACCGCTTCATCAGCAACAATAAATTTAGGTTCAAGCGTTAGTGCTCTCGCTATCCCTATGCGTTGACGTTGACCGCCTGAAAACTCATGAGGATATCGATGTAGCACATGTTTTCTTAAGCCAACAATCTCAAGTAGCTCTTCAATTTTTTCTTGGCGAGATTCAGCAGTGCCAATATGATGCGTTTCCAGTGGTTCAAGCAGCGTTTGTTGTATCGTTCTGCGCGGGCTTAAGGATGCATAGGGATCTTGGAAAATAATTTGCATGTCTCTTCGGGCATCTACCAGCGCTTTCGATTCCAGCTTAGTAATATCAACCCCATCAAGTATAACTGCGCCATCGGTGGGTTCATGTAAACGAAGTACCGCGCGACCTAGTGTAGATTTACCGCAACCCGACTCGCCAACAAGTCCCATAGTTTTACCTTTTTCAATGACAAAGCTGACATCATCAACAGCTTTTAATTGACTGACTACTCGATTAAATAGTCCACCATGAATAGGGAAATGTTTTTGTAGGTTTTTAACTTCTAATAACACACTCATGATATTTCTCCACAAGGATGGAAACAGGCCACTTCACGGTTGTCTTTCATTTGAATAATGGGTTGTTCTTGGTGGCAACGATCATCTGAATATTGACAACGATCAGCAAAACGACAACCGTCTGGCAAGTGCAATAAATCAGGAACGGTTCCTGGAATAGTGGGTAACTCGGCTACTTTATCTGCACGAATTCTTGGAATTGAGGCCATTAGTCCGGCTGAATAAGGATGTTGTGGTTTTTGGAACAGCGGGATGATAGGGGATTGTTCAACAATGCGCCCAGCATACATCACTAAAGCGCGTTGACAAGATTCGGCAACAACGCCTAAATCATGTGTTACTAATACCACGGCTGTACCCAATTCTTGCTGCAAGTTTACAATTTGTTCCATTACCTGAGCTTGTATTGTTACATCTAATGCGGTGGTTGGCTCATCGGCTAATAACAACTTTGGATTACAAGAGAGTGCCATTGCTATCATCACACGTTGTCGCATTCCGCCTGACAATTGGTGAGGATATTCATTAATACGTTTGTCTGGTGAGGGTATCCCGACTAGTTCTAACATTTCAATAGCACGAGTTTTAGCTTGTCTACCGCGGATTTTTTGATGACGTGACAACACATCAGTCATTTGATTTGCAATGGTAAATACTGGGTTTAATGCGGTCATGGGCTCTTGAAATATCATTGATATTTCGCTGCCACGTATTTTTCGATATTCAGACTCAGGCAATCCAACCAGTTCACGACCATTGAGTTGAATACTCCCCGCTGTAATTCTACCAGGAGGCGATGGGATCAAACCTAAAATAGCTAACGAGGTTACTGATTTTCCACAGCCAGATTCACCAACAATGCCCATAGTTTCACCCGGCATCACATCAAAACTGATGCCATCAATAGCGCGAACTAGGCCACGTTCAGTATTAAATTCAACAACCAAATCTCGTACACTTAACAAGGGTTTATTACTACTCATGTGAATACTCATGCGCTTACCTTCTTTGGATCTAATGCATCTTGTAATGCATCTGAAAACATATTAAATGCCATCACAAGTATAAAGAGTAAGGCTGAAGCGGCATAAAAATTAGCAAATTCGCCCGCCTGTACCTCAAGTGTTGACTCAGCGATCATTAAACCCCACGAAACACCATCTTTCACACCCAAGCCTAAGAAACTTAAGATCACTTCTGATTTAATCGCGCCAACAAAAACGATAGTAGATTGCACTAATAATATGTGGAAGGTGTTTGGTAAAATATGCCTAAATATAATAATGTGCTGAGGCACCCCTACGGCACGTGCAGCTTCAACAAATTCAAAATTTTTCAATTTAATCACTTCACCCCTGACAAGCCGTGAGGTGGTTGTCCAAAATGTAGCAATCATTGCCACATGCATTGAATAGGCAAAGCCACTTAACGCAAATGCTATCGCTGCTACAAATAGATAAAAAGGAATAGAATCAAGTACGCCCATTACCCAAAGAATAATTTCATCAATCCATGTATTACTAAAAAAACCCGATAATGCGCCTAAAATAGCGCCAATCAAGGTTGAAATAACCGCGACCACTAATCCAACTTCAAAGGCTGTTTTAGTCGAAAATATCGCTCGTTCGAAAATATCTTGGCCTAGTATATTTGTACCAAACCAATATTGTGATGATATGCCTTCCCATTTTTGGCCATTATTATCAGACCATTCAGTCCCCCAAAGTCCCAATGCGACGCCCAGTGCAACTAACATATAAAGAACTACAACAGACAGCCCCATCATACCAGTACGGTCGCGACGAAATTTATAAGCCGCCTTTGACCACATCGATTCGCCTACTTTATCTTCTACCGCTTCAACAGTAGATTTATCAAGTACTATACTCATTTTAGAGAGATCCTCGGGTCGACAACCTTGTATAAAATATCATTGATGATCAAGGTGAAAACAAACATGATGGCGGTTAATCCAACAACTGCCTTAAGAATAGGTTGATCGCCCGAAAGGATAGCGTCGTAAGTCACTTTACCGACACCCGGTATACCAAAATAACTTTCCAAAAGCAGGCTGCCTGAGATTACAACCAGTGGAATAGAAAACATAATGCGAGTAATGATAGGGATCAAACTATTTTTCAAAACACTTTTAAACAATAACTCAATTGGATGAGCACCAAACGCTTTAGCTGTGCGTACGTGATCCCTACCCATCTCTTCAACAATAACTGCCCGGTAAAATCGAGTGTTGTAACCCAAAGAAACAAAAATAGAGGCTAAGGTAGGTACCGTGACATAGTGAATATAATCGGTAAATGAATATACATCCCAACCTCTAACGGGGAATAGATCAAGTCCTTGAGAGGATGAGAAGATAACTTGGAAGGCTATAATAACTATGAGAAAACTAACACTCATCCCCATCACAGAAACGCTCATAATAATTTTGTCGATCCAATGCCCTCGATGATAGGCTGCAATTAAGGCTAAAATGACACCTAGAAGATTTCCTAAAATGAACCCAGGAAGAATTAATGCTAAAGAAACAGGCATTGTCCGAATCAAAATACTCGATACTTTTTCACCTGATGAATCAGAATAACCGAAATCCATTGTCGCTAATTCTTTCAAATATTGGGTATAACGTACAACAAAGCTTTGGTCGTAACCGAGTTGATGACGCACTTCTGTTATCTGTTCTTGAGTGGGATTTTTACCAAGTAGATCATAGGTTTTATCGGGTCCAAAATGCACCATCAGTGTAAAACTAATCAGCGTTACGCCTAATATTAATGGTATTCCTGTGACAAGTTTTCTAAAGGTATATTGTAATGTTTCCATTAGTTATCCTCTTCATCTAGCATATCAACAAATTTCAGATGGAAGCCACCCACTATGTCCGTATCCGGATAAGACACAACGTTTTTGTGCCATAATATGATGTTGTCTCGAGAGAGACCGGTAATACTGACACAATCATCAATAACCAAATTATTCATTTGCTGATAGAGTGTTGTGCGCTCTGCTGAGGGTTGCATGACCGATGTTTTTTCATAAAGTCGGTTATATTCAGGATTATTATAATTGGCATTATTAGAGCCAGGTGAACCATAAGGGCCATAGAATAATTGTAATGTGTTTTGGGCATCAGGATAATCAAGTAACCACCCCATACCAACGATCATGATTTTTGCTTGCTTCACACTTTTATTAAAATCACCAAAGCTGGCATATGAATCAAAAACAACTTTTTTCTCTGGGAAGCCAATATCCTTCATCCATCCTCTAAACTGTTCATACATTTGCCTAGTTCCAACAGAGGCTACCCCGCCGTAAACTAGTGTCGGCACATTATTTTTTGTCCAACCCCCTTCTAACATCAGTCGCTTGGCCTCGTCTATATTACGCAAGGTAGAACTATTTGAAAGTTGTGGATCAAATTCTGGAACAACAGGGGGAATAATGCCTGGGTATATGACGCCTACACCCGAATAAAAAACATCATTTCTTTCTTGCCAATTAAATGCTGAACGTATGGCACATCGGAGTAATTTATTGCGCTTATCTCTAACGGGATCATCGTTGTATCCGATCAAAGGGTCGCGCATATTAAAATCGGTATGAACAAAGCCTGCTTCAATATTATGAAACATATAATACTTTTCATCCATTTCTGGTTTAAGTATGCGCTTAGGTCTCTTCTGACTAAGAATTTGATCCACTTGCTCTACGGGTACACCCGTATAGTTTATTTCATTACCTTTGTTAAATGATGCCCATCTAGATGCGCTTTCTTTAATAAAATCTATTTTGAGCGCATCAACTAATGGCGGGAATTTACCGGCAATTTTATCAATACCGTATTTTTTATGTAGTTTAGGATCATACCCTTCAAATGCTAGATCGATGGGCTCTTGTCGATATTTGACGTTTCGAATCATCAACGCATAGTTTGATGATTCATACCGAAGCATTTTAAAGGGACCCGAGCCAACAGGATGCACAGAGAATTCTCGGCCATAATGTTCAACCGCTTCATGTGGTACTAACGCTGAAAATCCGGTAGCAAAAGTAAAGGTTAGTTGCGGATAAGGTGCTAACAAAGTAATTTGAATGGTGTGTGAATCTACGGCTTTTAGTCCCTCTATCGTTTGACTATAGTTCGACCCGGCATTTTTCCACTCTTCAATACCGACAATTTTACCATCCCAAAGCCAAGATCCTTGGGAGCGATTGGTCACATCAAAATGTCGTTTAATGGAATAAATAAGATCTTCTGCGATAACTTCTCGACCTTTGCCATTGTGGAAAGCTGGGTCGTCAGCATAAAGCACACCTTTTTTTATTTTAATGGTATATATCAAACCATCGTCAGATACTTTGGGCATGGCTACAGCAAGATTGGGAACTATTTCATAAGGACGAGCAAGGTATTTATATCGATATAAGGTGTCATAAATATTTACCACAATATTATTTGCATATATTGTCGCGGCATTGATAGGGTCTAGACTACTCGGAGCGCCATTAAGTGAGTGGCGGTATATTTTTGCGGGACCTTTTAAATGCCCCTCTAGCGCTTTATCAATATCTACTGCCGCATTACAGCCAGCTAAAGACATAGCGACTGCGAGTAATAATAACGCGTTAAAGCATTTTAAATTTTGAAGTAAGGCATTCATCTTTAGTTTATTTTATCCTGGCTTTCATTCTTAGTAAGCGGCTAAATAACCTACGTAGTTAGTTTGTATATTACACGACATTAAAATTGACACAATACAAAAGTTAACTCAGATTTAACTTAAAAAAAACCAAACGTTAACTAAATCTTAACTAAAAAAGTGATTTTATAACCATTTACCCGGTATTGTGTTGTATCCTGAATACAATGTTAAAAGACAGTAATAACAACTCACACTTTTTCAAACACAGAGTAATAATTAAAAGGATAATTCATGCAAACTGCAAAACAATATTTTGATTTATTAAACAGTGACTATTTAGCTGTACACCGTGAGAAAGAAGATCTTTTCTGGTCAACATACATGGCGAATAGTGACCGTGCTGATGATTTTACAGAATCTGAAAAGCGTTGGACCGATTTCATTTCAAATGCTGCTCGCATTGGAGAAATAAAAACTTATCTAAATGGACTATCAGGTAAAAATGAAGCTGAAAGTTTGGCTGTTCAACACGGTTTAAAGGGCTGGTTAGCATTATTTGAGTCAAATGCATTAGAGTCTGAGGTAGAGCAAAAACTAAAAGCTGAACTTATCAGCGCAGAAGCGATCTTGTTCGAGAAAAAGAAAAATCATCTAATGACCTTCATTGATGAAAATGGCGTACAAGTTGAAGCTAGTTCTCCTGCTCTGGCAGCTAATCTCAGAGCCAGTGATAATGAACAAGTAAGAGCCAGTTCACATCAAGCATTTCTTGATCTTGAACAATGGGTGTTGAGTAATGGTTTCATTGCCTTAGTTAAATTACGTAATCAATTTGCACGATCTTTAGGTTATGACAACTTTTTTGATTATTCCGTGGTAAAAACTGAGCATATGACTACAGATGAATTATTTACCATATTAAATGACTTTGAAAAACAAACACGAGACACCAATATATCAAGTATCAAAACATTAGAAGCTGAAAAAGGGGGCGATGCGATAAAACCGCATAACTTCTATTTTAGCTTTGCGGGTGATGCAACCCGTGCCTTAGATCCCTACATGCCATTTTCTCGATCGCTAAGAGCATGGGTAGAATCTTTTGGCCGTTTAAATATAGATTACGCTGACGCTGAACTGACACTTGATTTACTTGATAGAAAAGGCAAATATCAAAATGGCTTTTGCCATGGGCCTATTCCATCCTATAGTGACAATGGGCAATGGGTTCCAGCCAAAGTGAACTTTACCAGTAACGCACTACCGAGTCAGGTAGGTAGTGGTTATAGTGGTATAAACACCTTATTTCATGAAGGCGGTCATGCCGCACATTTCTCTAATGTTACTCAAAATGCCCCCTGCTTTTCTCAAGAGTTTGCTCCTAGCTCAATGGCATACGCTGAAACACAATCTATGTTCTGTGACAGTTTATTAGGTGATGCCGACTGGCTGAAAAAATATGCTAAAGACCAAGACGGTCAAGCCGTTCCCGATAAAGTTATTAAAGCCCTTATTGAAACAAAACAACCGTTCTTTGCCTACGGAGAACGCAGTATTTTAGTGGTTCCTTATTTTGAACGGGCACTCTATGAAATGAGTGAGGAAGACCTAACCGCTCAAAAAATCACTCAACTTGCCCGAAAAACTGAGCACAAAATATTGGGATTAGCTTGCAGCCCAAGACCACTATTAGCAATACCTCACTTATTATCGGACGAGTCAGCCTGTTCATATCAAGGGTATTTACTGGCTAATATGGCGGTGTATCAAACCCGTGCTTACTTTGTAGATAAGTTTGGTTATTTATCTGACAATCCAAAAATAGGCCCGTTGTTGAGCAAACATTATTGGAGCCCGGGTAATAGTATCAGCCATGATGACAGTATTAGATCGTTAACCGGCGAAAGCTTTAATGCCAAATATTTGGCTGATATCTGTAATTTATCTGTTGATGAAGCTTGGTCTCAAGAGTTAATTAAAATGGAGAAACTAGCACACAGAGCAGAAACGCCCATGACAGATCTTAACGCAAGAATTAAGGTAGTTGATGGTAATACTATTCTGGCCAGTAACAAGGTCTCTTTGTCACAAATGTGTGATGACTTTGAAACGGCTATCGAAAAAATATCTTAATTAAAAGTAAATATTTAAGTTGGAGCTGGATTTATATCCGCTCCATCAATAAAGTAGATCACCTAATTAATGAAACGGGTACTAGCTAGATGACTCTATTGAACGGTTCATAATCAAGTCACATTTTTTATTAAGGGGGATAAAAATCCCTCTTAAATGCTATTTTTAATTTGAAAGGGTCACTTAATGTAAAGAAGTGTGATTTTATTTTGATAGCTCAATTGCATTCGCGCTATACTTTGAAAAACAGATGAACTTTTTGTACGGAATTCCCCCAAAAGGACCTTAAATGAAATCCATAAACTTATGTCTTGCTTGTGTAGGACTGTCACTTCTAACAGCATGTCAATCCACTGATAAACCACCAATCACTAAAAATATGGAGGTTAATCAACAAACTCAATATTTTGTTGAAGCAAAAGTTTTACTTGATAAGTTAAAACAAGATATTAGTCAAGGTAGAGAAGATCAACTGGCTTATTTTGCCCCTAATACCTTTACGGAAGCGATAGAAGAATTTGATAATGCGACTGAAGAATATATGGATATAGGTCGCAATGGTGCCTCATCTTTAAATGTTTTTCAAAGTGATACCGAACAATACAAAGAAGCTAAGCAAGAGATTATTAATTATATTGCCCTTGCAAATCAAAAACTAAAATTTTCTTATAGCATAAAAGAAACAGCGGAAAGTACATTAGCTGAAACCTTTACTCAAAAAACGCTACTAAAAAGTATTGGCGCACCTAAAATATATGCCAACGACTATAAAAAAATTAATAATCAAATTGATGATCTGGTTGAATATATAGATGATGGAGAAGTCAGTACAGCACAAGAAAAACAACCTAAATTACTTGCTGAGATGTATGCGTTAGAAGTAAGAACAGTACGTAAAAATGCGTTAAGCCAGCTTGACAATGATATCGCCTATATTAAGAAAAAGCGCCTGGCTAGATATGTGCCTATTAGCGAACAGCAGTTATTAGACGCTCGAACTAATGCAAATACCATCATTACTGCTACTCCCCGTGCCACAGCTGATATTAAAACAGCGGTAGTGCTAGCTGAATTTCAACTTGCTCACCTTTATCACATCGCAGAAGAGGTTACAGCCCTTCAAAAAACTAAAGATGAATCTTATGAACAATATTTACTCGCTAACGAAGTACTATTGCATATAGTAAGTGAATCGTTAGGAGCAGATGATGTTCGTGATTTAGCATTAACTAAACAGTTGGAGTCAATAGCGTTACAAGCCAGCACCATAAAAGGAAAGTTAACAACGGCTAATGCTTCAGTGCTAGCATTGCAAAGTGATAGCACCCAATCATCCGCAGCCACCGAAAGCATTGTAACTGAATTTAAAAACCAGTTAGTTGCTTTAAATGATCAATATGACTCTTTGGTTATTGAAAATTCAGCACTGAATAAAGCAGTGCAAAGTAAAAACATTGAGGTCATTCGCCTTCAAGCCTATAAAGAAGCCGTGACACAAATTGAAAGTAAACATAGCGCTGAAAAAGCTTTAGCCTTAAAAGCTCAAGCTAAGAAAGAAGCCAAACAAAAAGCACTTGCCTTAAAACAGAAAGCTGAAAAAGAGGCACTAGCGTTGGTAGAAAAGGCTAAAAAACAAGCAGAACAGCAATCGATTGCATTAAAAGAAAAAACCGATAAAGAAGCACGCGCGTTAGCAGAAAAAGTTAAAAAAGAAGCTGAACAAAAGGTTTTAGCTACACAACCACAAGCAACATCAGAGGTTAGTCAAGCCGTTGAATCAGTAACCGAGACCACAACAAAGCTAGAATCTACAGCTGACGTAGTCAAAGTTGAATCTGTTGAGTCTGTTGAATCTGTTGAGTCTGTTGAATAAACGTTAAAAAAATGCATAACCACTGGGGCTTCACCAACAGATGGCTTTAGTCGTGGTAGTGGCGAAGTATATCTTAGTTAAACGACCCAGTAACAGATTTTGTTACTGGGTCAGACTTAGAAACAGAGTTCCTTCCTCTTACTTCTTCATCATTTTTTTTTGATGCTTAACTTGGTGTTCAGCAAACTCTTTTGCAGTGACTTCAGTATCACCATTAGTATCTATATCAGCGAAGTTTGTAGGATTAGCAATATTTCGCATTGGATAGCCCTGTTCAACACGCTCGGTTATTCTTGCTGCTCTAGCCTTATTAAACTCTTCCTCTAAAATGATACCATCGCTATTGATGTCAAATTGAGAAAAACTGGGCATGTTGCTATTCCCCCTCATACCAATACCTTTACTACGACCCTGCCCCATATTAGAAACACGACCACGACGACTTTGCATTTGAGCCTGTTGACCCGCTATTAACTCTTCTTCCGTTAACCGCCCATCATGATCTTCATCAAATGCATCAAACGAAGGAGCATTTCCAGCTCCTTTCATAGGACGACTTTGAGCTACTTTGGTTGCCATCCGCTCACTTTGCACCTGAGTAAACTCCTGCTCAGTAATAAAGCCGTTTCCATCGCTATCATAGTTAGCAAAAGGAATAGGGCCACGCATGGGCAATTCAGCTGAGATTACTGGCGCCGATGTAACCCCCAAAAAAGAAACTAAAATTAACGGAATGGTCTTGAATAGTTTTATCATTATTACTCTCCTGTAAATTATAAAAATTTCTAAAAATCTTATGCCTACAAGTATGATAATAAACCGATTATATGAAAATAAAATGACTTAGATCAATAATTATAGGATCCCATTTTACAATATATTTTAGCTTGGACAGAACACTGAAAAAGGAGAATACTAGATGGGGAGGCTTAGCATTACGGTACACGGTGTACCGTATTAGACAATGCTGGAGCGCATGGTCAATATGCTAGTTAAAATCAGCTACATTGAGTAATAATGATCGTTAACATCCATGAACTTTCGTTCTCTTTGTCGTTCTTTAAACGCTTCAATTTCACGCCATTTACGTTTGTTTAGTCTTTTACTTTTATTATTTTCATGTGGTTCTTCAAATTCGTCAAAATCAAACTCTTGCACGTTGTTATTTTGCATAATAATTTCTCACATCATTAATGGTTCACTTTAATGTAAATAATTTATATGACAGTTTCTTTACTGAAATATGACAATAATATGATCAATGTGAATTTATTCTATCGATTCAGATTTGGAGTTTGATTAATGGCTTGGTGTCACTGTGGGGATTATATGTTCTGAATTATGTGTTTGACGGTTTGTAGTTTACTCCTCTGTTTGGTGTCGCAGTTGCGACAACACAGAAAGGGGAAGGACCGCTCCGCTTTCCAATCCTCAGAGCGCCCACTCAATAGAACATTCAATAATAAATAAACTAGTGCAAACCACGATACCTAGCAGCTGTCATCCTCGTGGTCACTTAATCGAGGCTCTAGGGCTTAGTGCACTGGATTCCCGATCAGAAACTTCGGAAATGACGGCTTCAAAGAGCGGAGATGTAGCAACATAATCACCTACCCTACCAACAAATACCAAGTTTGCTTGAATCAAGTGCCGTAATGAAAGGCTATATCTAATGATCTGAAATATCTCTACCCCACGCTTGGGCGTCATATCATCACAAAGCTGGGTGATGAATATTGGGGCGAATTAACACCAGATAGTCGGAAGTTACTTGAATAACATGAATTTAAACCAACACCTACTCAATCATATAAATATATATCGAGATATTTAACAGTTAATAACAAAAAACCCGCATTCTCTATTAGAAAATGCGGGTTTTTATTAGATAAAACAGTTTACAATCAAAAGCTGATTACCAACCTGTTTTCTCTTTAAGTGCAGAGCCAATTTCAGCTAAAGAACGAACAGTTTTAACACCGGCCGCTTCTAGTGCTGCAAATTTCTCATCAGCTGTACCTTTACCACCGGCGATAATCGCGCCAGCGTGACCCATACGCTTACCTTCTGGTGCAGTAACACCAGCAATGTAAGATACGACAGGTTTAGTAACGTTAGCTTTGATATATTCCGCAGCTTCTTCTTCAGCAGTTCCGCCAATTTCACCAATCATTACGATTGCTTCTGTTTGAGGATCGTTTTGGAACATTTCCAATACGTCGATGAAGTTAGTACCAGGAATAGGGTCACCACCAATACCTACACAAGTAGATTGGCCAAAACCAGCATCAGTAGTTTGTTTAACGGCTTCGTACGTAAGCGTACCAGAACGTGAAACAATACCAACTTTACCTGGTAAATGGATGTGACCAGGCATGATACCAATCTTAGTTTCGCCAGGAGTAATAACACCTGGACAGTTAGGACCGATCATACGAACGCCAGATTGAGTAAGCTTAGCTTTAACGTCAACCATATCTAAAGTTGGAATACCTTCAGTAATAGTAACGATAAGCGTAATGCCTGCATCAATAGCTTCTAAAATAGCATCTTTACAGAACGGAGCTGGAACGTAGATAACTGTTGCTGTTGCGCCAGTTGCTTCTACTGCATCACGTACTGTGTTGAATACTGGTAAACCAAGGTGCGTTTGACCGCCTTTACCTGGGCTTACGCCACCAACCATTTGTGTACCGTAGTCAATTGCTTGTTCTGAATGGAATGTACCTTGACCACCAGTGAAACCTTGACAGATAACTTTAGTATCTTTGTTAATTAAGATAGACATTATTTGCCCTCCGCAGCTGCTACAACTTTTGTTGCTGCATCAGTTAATGATTCAGCAGCAATGATATCTAAGCCAGAATTTTTAAGAACTTCACGACCTAATTCAGCATTAGTACCTTCTAAACGTACAATAACTGGTACTTTAACGCCTACTTCTTTAACCGCGCCAATGATACCTTCTGCAATCATGTCACAACGAACGATGCCACCAAAGATGTTAACTAAAACAGCTTTAACGTTATCGTCAGAAAGGATGATTTTGAATGCTTCTGAAACACGTTCTTTAGTTGCGCCGCCGCCTACATCTAGGAAGTTAGCTGGCTTGCCGCCGTGTAAATTAACGATATCCATAGTACCCATTGCTAGGCCTGCACCGTTAACCATACAACCTACATTGCCGTCTAATGCTACGTAGTTTAGTTCATATCTTGCTGCATGTGCTTCACGTTCATCTTCTTGAGATGGATCATGAAAAGCGCGCATTTTAGGTTGACGATATAAAGCATTACCATCGATACCAATTTTGCCGTCTAAGCAGTGAAGGTTGCCTTCGTCAGTAATAACTAACGGGTTGATTTCTAATAACGCGAAATCGCAATCTTCAAACATTTTAGCAAGACCCATAAAGATCTTAACAAATTGCTTCATTTGAGTTGGGTTTAAACCCAATTTGAAACCTAATTCACGTGCTTGGTAAGGTTGAGCGCCAACTAGTGGATCAATCTCAGCTTGGTGAATTAATTCTGGCGTCTCTTCAGCAATCTTTTCTATGTCAACACCGCCTTCGGTAGATGCCATGAAAACAATTTTTTGTGAAGCTCTGTCAACAACAGCACCAAGATATAATTCGTTAGCGATGTCAGTACAACTTTCAACTAAAATTTTAGCTACTGGTTGACCATTTGCGTCTGTTTGATAAGTAACTAAGTTCTTACCTAACCAGTGTTGAGCGAATTCTTTGATTTCTTCTTTGGATTTAACTAGCTTAACGCCGCCAGCTTTACCACGTCCGCCTGCGTGGACTTGAGTTTTAACAACCCACATAGAGCCGCCGATTTTATCAGCCGCTTCTGCAGCTTCTTGAGGTGTATCGCAAGCGAAACCTTCAGAAACTGGTAAACCATATTCAGCGAACAATTGTTTCGCTTGATACTCATGCAAATTCATGGTGTATTTCCATTTATCTGTGAATGATGACAAATACTCTAGCTACTAAGCGTTATAAAACACCAGTACTAAAGTAGGATGCCGATGAAAAGTCGCCTGATTATATTACAAAAGCTCTAATGACGGTAGTCAAAAGAGCTAATACTATAGTCTACTTTAAGGATATTTTAACGTTCTAGTTAAACATCTAAAAGAAGGCGTGTTGGATCTTCTAATAATTCTTTAATCGTTACTAGGAAACCAACTGATTCTTTACCGTCAATTAAGCGATGATCATAAGAAAGCGCTAAATACATCATCGGTAAAATTTCTACTTTACCGTCAACAGCCATAGGTCTGTCTTGTATTTTGTGCATGCCTAAAATTGCCGCTTGTGGCAAGTTCAAAATAGGTGTTGAAAGTAATGAGCCAAATACACCGCCGTTAGTAATTGTGAAATTACCGCCAGTCATGTCAGCCATTGACAATTTACCGTCACGACCTTTAATAGCTAAATCACGAATACCATTTTCGATACCAGCCATATTTAATTGGTCAGAATCGCGTAATACCGGTGTTACTAAACCACGTGGCGTAGAAACAGCAATAGAGATATCAAAGAAGTTATGATAAACAATATCATCACCGTCAATTGACGCATTTACACCAGGGTAGCGTTTAAGCGCTTCTGTTACGGCTTTAACGTAGAAAGACATAAAACCTAAACGAGTGTTATGGGTTTTCTCAAACAAATCTTTATATTGCTTACGAAGATCCATAATTGGCTTCATGTTAACTTCATTAAACGTTGTTAACATGGCCGTTGAATTTTTCGCTTCTAATAAACGCGTTGCAATTGTTTTACGTAAACGTGTCATTGGTACGCGTTTTTGAGTGCGTTCACCTAAATCTTGCACAGCTGGAGCAGGAGCAGCTTTCGTTGCCGATGCTTTTGCTTGTGAAGCGTTAGATGCAATAGCCGCTTCAACATCTTCTTTAGAAATACGACCGCCTTTACCTGAGCCTTTAACATTGGCTGAAGATAAACCTTTTTCAGTCATCAAACGACGAACTGACGGGCTAGCAAGTTCATCAGCGCTTAACGCGTCATCAGGTGTTGCTGTTGCAGTAGTACTTGCAGATGCACCGGCATTAAGTTCACCAATTTTTTGTGAGCCTAAAACGGTATCGCCTTCAACGTGAATAATTTTACCAATCACGCCGTTGTCTTGTGCTACCACTTCTAGTACCACTTTATCTGTTTCAATATCAACTAAGTTTTGGTCAACAGAAACAGTGTCACCTTCAGCTACATGCCAAGACGAAACCGTTGCATCGGCAACAGACTCAGGTAAAACAGGTACGATAATATCGATAACGTTAACAGCACTACCGCTATTACTTGCAGCGGGAGCAGCAGCTTCTTGAGGTGCAGCTGCAGCAGCTTCACCTTCAGAGAAGGTACCAATGACTTGGTCACCCAATACTGTAGCGCCTTCAAGTTGACTGATATCAGTCATAACGCCGTCAGATGTTGCCGGTACTTCTAAAACTACTTTATCTGTTTCAATGTCTACTAATACTTGATCACGTGTGAATTTTTCACCTACTTGTACATGCCAAGTAGCGACAGTTGCATCGGCAACAGATTCTGGTAATACAGGAACTTTAATTTCGGTTGTCATTTTATTTTATCCCTTACAAACTTTTGCACTTTGCTTCTTATTACCTTGTTATTAAAGTGTAATAAGAAGCTGGTGCACTCAATAGTTAATCTAAAGTTAACGCTTGAGTGACAAGCGCTTGTTGTTCTTTTACATGAACTGACATATAACCAACAGCAGGTGCAGCTGAGGCGTTTCGGCCAGCATAAGTCAAATAAGACCCATCAGGGATAGCATTTCTAAAGTGATGCTGAGAACAATACCAAGCACCTTGGTTTTGCGGCTCTTCCTGACACCAAACAAATTGCTTCACATGCTGATACTCTTTAATCGCATCTTGAAGTTCTTTATCTGGGAATGGGTACAATTGCTCAATACGAATAATGGCAACATTATTAAGCTCATTTTTACGACGTTGATCAAGTAATTCGTAATAGACTTTGCCACTACAAAATACCACACGTTCAACAGCGCTATTATCCAACTCATCGATTTCACCAATGACATTTTTAAACACACCGGTAGACAGTTCTTCTAAAGAAGATACCGCTAATGGGTGGCGTAATAATGATTTAGGCGACATAACGACTAGTGGACGACGCATAGGACGTACGACTTGACGACGCAACATGTTAAATACTTGTGCTGGTGTTGAAGGCACACATACTTGCATATTGTGATCGGCACACAGTTGTAAGAAGCGTTCTAAACGAGCTGATGAATGTTCAGGACCTTGACCTTCATAACCATGTGGTAACAACATAGTTAGGCCACATAAACGACCCCACTTTTGCTCACCCGAACTAATAAACTGATCAAAAACCACTTGTGCACAGTTAGCAAAATCACCAAATTGCGCTTCCCAAATAGTTAAACCTGCCGGCTCTGCCGTGGTATAACCATATTCAAAAGCTAATACTGAGACTTCAGATAATACTGAGTCATTTATATCAAAAGGACCTTGCCCTTCTGAAATATTTTGCAATGGTAAATAAGTACTGCCGTCATTTTGGTTATGTAATACTGCATGGCGATGGAAGAAAGTACCACGACCTGAATCTTGTCCTGTAATACGAACACGATCACCACGGTCAACAATTGAAGCGTAAGCTAAGTTTTCTGCCATACCCCAATCGAGTAATTTCTCACCTGATGCCATTTTCAAACGGTCATCATAGATCTTCTTAACACGGGCATGTACCGGATGACTTTCAGGGTATGTTGATACTTTTGTTGCTAATTCTTTTAGCTTATCAACACTGATTTCTTTATCGTAATCATCATCCCATTCGTGACCAATATAAGGAGTCCAGTCGACAGAGTGTTCCGTCATTGGTCGCCATTGATTAACAGTACACTGACCTTCGTCAAGCAGCTTACGATAATAGGAAGTAAACTCGTCAACCTTAGCTTTAGTTAAGCTACCTTCGGCAATTAATTGATCGGCATAGATTTGGCGAGGTGTTGGATGTTTTTTGACTATTTTATACATTAACGGCTGAGTAGCACTTGGCTCATCAGCTTCATTGTGACCATGACGACGGTAACAAACTAAATCTATGACGACGTCACGTTTAAATTCGTTACGATAATCAAGGGCAATTTGCGTGACTAAAATAACCGCTTCTGGATCATCACCATTAACATGTAAAATAGGTGCCTGTACCATTTTGGCTATTTCAGTACAATATTCGCCGCTGCGAGTATCTTCTTGTTTAGCCGTAGTAAAGCCTACTTGATTATTAATCACGATACGCACTGTTCCACCTACTTTAAAAGCACGTGCTTGTGACATATTGAACGTTTCTTGTACTACGCCTTGACCCGCAATCGCAGAATCACCATGAATAGTAATAGGCAGTACTGAATCACCTTGATCACCATTGCGTCTGTCTTGACGTGCTCGTACTGAGCCGATAACAACAGGATTGACGATTTCTAAATGCGAGGGGTTAAAGGCTAACGCTAAGTGAACATTACCGCCAGGGGTAACAAAATCTGACGAGTAACCTTGATGATATTTAACATCACCAGAGCTTGAAATTTCATCATGTTTACCGGCAAATTCATCAAATAGTTTTGATGGATTTTTACCCATAACATTAACTAATACATTTAAGCGGCCGCGATGAGCCATGCCCATAACAACTTCTTTGGTACCTGCAGCTCCTGCGCGAGTGATTAACTCTTTAAGCATAGGAACTAGTGCATCACCACCTTCCAGTGAAAAGCGTTTAGCTCCTGGGAACTTAGCACCTAGATATTTACAAATGCCATCGGCTGCAATCAGTCCTTTAAGAATTTCAGTTTTCTCATCAACACTCGGTGTTAATTGAGACTGAATAGACTCTAAACGATGTTGTAACCAACGCTTTTCATCCGTTGAAGTGATGTGCATATACTCTGCGCCAACTGAACCACAATAGGTTTTTCTTAGCGTTTTATATAATTCACCTAACTTCATCGTTTCTTGACCAATCGCAAATGAGCCGACATTGTACTCTTTGTCGAAATCATTTTCTGATAGGTCATGATGTGATAGTTGTAAATCACGAACTTTGTCACGCTGCCATAAACCTAATGGGTCTAAATTAGCATTTTGATGGCCGCGGACCCTAAAGGCATTGATAAGCTGTAAAACTTTAACTTGTTTGGCGTCACTGCCACTTGTAACAACTTGTTTTTTCTGTTGTTTAGCTAAAACTTTAAATTCATCACGTATAGCGCTGTGGCGATATTCCACCTCACTACCTGCAACTTTAGGAAGTTCTGAAAAGATCTCTTGCCATTCTGCAGATACAGAGGCTGAATTATCTAGATAAGATTCGTACAATTCTTCAATATAAACGATGTTGCCACCGTTTAAGTGGGAAGACTCTAACCAAGCCTTCATTACACCTTCTGACATTGCCTTGTATCCTTTGCTGAGGTAAAGCAACTAAAAAAATATAATCATTTTCACTTTATCAGGTTGCACAACTTCTAAACCGGAAGTACTCATTGACTAACGTCAACTCCATCCTTTTGACTTGAAATTAAACAAACTGCCTGTGATAAAATGATTACCCTGTATTTACACTTCTGATTAAAAATACTAGCGTATCTGTTTAGAAAAATACGCTGATATATTGTTTGGAAATACCTAGACACTTAGCCTAGGTATTTCCATTATATTATTATTGTTAACAGTTAAACTGCTCGGCTTAATAACATAGATTTAATGTGGCCAATGGCCTTTGTTGGGTTTAGCCCTTTTGGACAAACATCAACACAGTTCATAATGCCATGACAACGGAATACGCTGTAAGCATCTTGCAAACCATCTAAACGCTCTTCTGTCGCCGTATCACGGCTATCAATTAAGAAGCGATATGCATGAAGTAAGCCTGCTGGTCCGATAAATTTATCAGGATTCCACCAGAAAGACGGACAAGACGTTGAACAACAAGCACATAAAATACACTCATAAAGACCGTCTAGTTTGTCACGATCTTCAATGGTTTGTATATTTTCACGCGCAGGTTGCTGAGAATCGTTGATCAAGTATGGCTTAATTTTTTCGTATTGCTGATAAAATTGAGTCATGTCAATAATTAAATCACGAACAACCGGTAAACCAGGTAAAGGACGAAGTACAATAGTACCCGCTTTTAACTCTGATAATGGTGTGATACAAGCCAAACCATTCTTGCCATTCATGTTCAGGCCATCAGAGCCACAAACACCTTCACGACATGAGCGACGGAATGATAGGCTTGACTCTTTTTCTTTTAAAAGAATAAGTGCATCAAGTACCATTAAATCAGAGCCATCTGGAATTTCTAGCTCATACTCTTTCATGTACGGCGCATTATCAGTATCAGGGTTATAACGGTAAATCGAAAATAACTGTTTCATTACAATGCTCCTTAATATACACGTGCTTTCGGAGGGAAAGCTTCGCGGTGAACGGGTTTCATATTAACATCACGCTTAGTCATTTCTTCAGTCTCTGGTGTGAAAACTGAGTGACATAACCAATTTTTATCATCACGGTCTTGGAAATCGTTACGCGCATGAGCACCACGAGATTCAGTACGGAAGTTAGCAGCTTTTGCTGTACAAAAAGCAGTTTCCATTAGGTTATCAAGCTCTAAACATTCAATACGCTGAGTGTTGAATTCTGTAGACTTGTCATCTAAATGAGCATTTTGTAAACGTTCGCGAATTTCAGTTAATTCTGTCATCCCTTCAGCCATAGCATCACCGTCACGGAATACCGAGAAGTTGAATTGCATACATTTCTGTAGGTCTTTACGAATTTGCACTGGATTTTCGCCTGACGTTGATGATTCCCAACGATTAGTACGTGCTAAAGCTGCTTCTAAATCAGATTCAGATGCTTCTTTACCGAATTCAGTGTCGTTTAAGTATCCACCTAAGAATTTACCCGCAGCGCGACCAAATACCACTAAATCAAGTAATGAGTTACCACCAAGGCGGTTAGCTCCGTGTACTGATACACAAGCGATTTCACCTACAGCGAATAAACCTTCAACAATTGTTTCAGTACCATCAGCAGCAATATTAAGCGCTTGACCGTTAACATTCGTTGGTACACCACCCATTTGGTAGTGACACGTAGGAATAACTGGAATAGGCTCTACTGCTGGATCGATATGAGCAAATGTTTTAGATAAATCACAAACACCAGGTAAACGTTTTTCTAACGTTTCGCGGCCTAAGTGATCAAGCTTAAGTTTAAGATGAGGACCCCAAGGACCATCACAACCACGGCCTTCACGAATTTCTGTCATCATTGAACGAGCAACAACATCACGACCTGCTAAATCTTTAGCATTCGGTGCATAGCGCTCCATAAAGCGTTCGCCGTCTTTGTTAAGAAGGTAACCACCTTCTCCACGACAACCTTCAGTAACTAATGTACCAGCACCGGCTATACCTGTTGGATGGAACTGCCACATTTCCATGTCTTGCATTTGAATGCCAGCACGAAGTGACATACCAACACCGTCACCGGTGTTAATGTGAGCGTTAGTTGTAGAAGCGAAAATACGACCTGCACCACCTGTAGCTAAAACAGTTGCACGTGCTTTAAAGTAAACAATTTCACCTGTTTCGATACAGATAGCAGTTGTACCCACTACTGCGCCGTCAGCATTTTTAACTAAATCTAATGCATACCACTCTGAATAAACGTTAGTTTTATTTTTAACGTTCTGTTGGTATAAACAATGAAGTAATGCATGACCTGTACGGTCAGCTGCAGCCGCTGTACGTGCGGCTTGTTCACCACCAAAGTTTTTAGATTGACCACCGAATGGACGTTGGTAAATTTTACCTTCTTCCGTACGAGAAAAAGGTAAACCCATTTTCTCAAGTTCGATGATTGATTCTGGACCTGTTTTACACATATATTCGATAGCGTCTTGGTCACCGATATAATCAGAACCTTTAACCGTATCGTACATGTGTTGTTCCCAATGATCTTCATGGGCATTGCCCAATGCTACAGTAATACCACCTTGGGCAGATACTGTATGAGAACGGGTTGGAAAAACTTTTGAAATAAGAGCACAGGATTTACCTGACTCTGTAATTGCTAAAGCAGCGCGCATACCTGCACCGCCTGCGCCAATAACTATGGCATCAAATTCACGAATTGGAACGCTCACTTATACACCCCACACAATTGAAAAACCAAACACCACATAAGCTAATAACAGCACTGAAAAGACAAATTGCAATGAACCACGTAAAAACGCTGGTTTTATGTAATCTGACAGTACTTGCCAAACGCCAATTTTAGCGTGCACTAGTAATGCAAGTAGCGCTAACATAGTGGCAACTTTCATACTCATACCAGCAAAGAAACCTTGCCATACGTCATAAGTAACAGTTGGAGTTACGATGAAAAAGCCACTAAGGATCAAAGTATATAGAACGAGAATAATTGCACTAGCTCTTAGAAGGATAAAATCATGTACGCCATTACGGCCTACTGATGCGACGACGCTTACCATAACCAAACTCCTATTACTGCAGATAGTACTAACCAAATAGCGATTATTGCTTTGGCACTAGCATTACCGGAAGCTAACTCTTCAAAATGACCTAAATCCATACACAAGTGACGAACACCCGCTAATATATGGTAAGTCAGCGCAGAAAGGCAGCCGAAGATAATAAACGTAAAGAAAAAGCCGTCAAGGTAACCTTGAATTTGGGCAAATCCTTCAGCAGAAGAAAGAGAGGTTGAAAGGGTCAATAATAAGATGCCAATAGCAAATACCATAATCACACCGGAAACACGGTGTAATATTGAGGCATTAGCTGCCGGATGCATCTTTATTGTAGATAGATCTAGGTTTACAGGACGTTGTTTATTCACAATTGTTGCCTAAATAGCTCGAAAGCCTTCAACTTTTATCATTGTTACTCATGAATTACCTTTTAGAATTTAATACTTATCTAAATTTTATATATAAAAATTTACACATAATAATAATAGTTAAATATTAAAGAGATTACTAAATAAGTAATTCCCGAAATGTACGGTAACTGCCTTTTATTAAAAATAGCTTCTTAGCTATTTCCCAGTTCACCGAAGTCGCATAATAATAGCGAACTTAATTAAGTAATTCTATCAAGACTTTGGTATAAGAGAGTAATTTTCAAGACAAAATCACTCTCATTAAATAATAAACTAACGGTCTGTTTTCTTATTTATATGACAAAGTAACGAAAAGGAATTACAGAACGGCTAGATTATATAGCTGATAGTGAACAAATTCAATTTTCCTTCTCAAAAAGAATAAACTCATCGTCTATTTTTTAATTAATTTAGTGTATGTCATCAAACTTTAGTCTAACGGCTATTACATTTTAATTAAAAACTAAGGTAGACTGTCGGCAGTTTGATTTACCCAAGCGACATTTGAAAACTGACCTATTTTCATTCTTTTTGAATTAATACTAATTACTTGAAGTATCAGTATTGTATTAAGTAGGTTTAGTTTGTCTAAAAATAATTGCAATTTAAAATTAATAGGGGATAAAACATATGGCTGATTCTAAAGCCTCTCTAAGCATTGACGGTAAAGTAGTTACCGAACTGCCTGTTCTGAAGGGTACTGCCGGTACCGATGTAATCGATATTAGAACCTTAGGTAGCCATGGCTACTTCACATACGACCCAGGCTATTTAGCTACCGCGTCTTGCGAGTCAGCAATCACATTTATTGATGGCGGCAAAGGGATTTTACAACATCGTGGTTATGCTATAGATGATTTAGCAAAAAATGCTGATTATTTAGAAGTTTGTTACCTTTTGCTTAACGGCGAAGTACCATCAAGTGCTGAGTATAATCAATTTAAAAAGATTATAACTAATCATACAATGGTTCATGAAAAGCTAGCTCATTTCTTCCAAGGCTTTTTACCTGATGCTCATCCGATGGCTATGCTATGTGGTGTTACAGGCGCGTTATCTTCTTTTTATCACAGTGATTTAGATTGTGACGATCCTGCTCAACGTAAACGCACTGCACACCGTTTAATTGCCAAAATGCCAACTATCGCAGCAATGGCATATAAATACAGCGTAGGACAACCTTTTGTTTTTCCTCGCAATGAACTTTCGTATGCTGAAAACTTCTTACACATGATGTTTTCTGTACCTGCTGAAGAATATAAAGTTAACCCGATTGTTGCTAGTGCCATGGATAGAATATTTACTCTTCATGCAGATCACGAACAAAATGCTTCTACGTCTACAGTAAGACTAGCAGGCTCTTCAGGTGCTAATCCTTATGCCTGTATTGCTGCTGGTATCGCTTCTTTATGGGGTCCTGCACATGGCGGCGCTAACGAAGCGTGTTTAACAATGCTTGAAGAAATCGGCACTCTAGACCGTGTTGATGAATATGTAGCAAAAGCAAAAGACAAAGATGATTCATTCCGCCTGATGGGCTTTGGACATCGTGTTTATAAGAACTTTGATCCACGTGCCACGGTAATGCGTGAAACGTGTCATGACGTTCTTAAAGAACTTGGTATTCAAGATCCACTACTCGACGTTGCTATGGCATTAGAAAAAGTTGCTTTAGAAGACCAGTACTTTGTAGAGAAGAAACTTTACCCTAACGTAGATTTCTACTCGGGTATTATTCTAAAAGCTATTGGCATTCCATCAAGCATGTTCACTGTGATTTTTGCTATGTCTAGAACGGTTGGTTGGATTTCTCATTGGGATGAGATGGTATCTGAAGCCGGCCAGAAAATTGGTCGTCCTCGTCAAAAATATACTGGCGAAATAAACCGTACATTCGTCCCTTTATCTGAAAGATAAATAGGGCCTAAATAGCGTTATTCAGATTCAATTCTAAGTAACGAATGAATAAAAAAGGTGGCATTTGCTGCCTTTTTTATTCACTTTTTTTAAATAAAAACTAACTGTGTTCTTATTAGAGCAACAACATTCGTGCATTAATCAAACAAAAATAGACTTTAAAACCGATCAATCACTATACTTTTTATTTATTATAGCAATAACTATTATTCATTAAAGAAATACAATTGTGATATTTTGGGGTAAAAACAGGCTATTTAATGAAAACATTTGTTAATATCCTTCCGTCTTTTCGCCTATAAACGTTTAAAAAACCACCTAAAACGATCAAAACCTTCATTTCACATCGGCAAGTGCATGTGAATAATGGCATCGACAGTGTATTTATTGAACGACTATTAACTTAATTCCCTACAAATCACCACACAATACACCCACGGTACATTCACAATAAAAATAACGACAATTCACCAGATGAATAAAATTATCTGGGATTTTACTAAGCAGATAAGCCTATTTAATTTTTTTCTGCTGCTTTTATTCGAAGTAAAATCGGTAAAACGTTAAAAACCTATCTAAAAATCTGTCTGGAAATTCTATGACGTTATAGTCAAACATCCAGATAAGATGATTAGTAGCACCATTATTTTCAATAATCGATATAGCCTATTATTAAAACTGTAACCTGCTTTAAAGTCAGATTAATGGCTGGAAGTATTTTTATGGCAATAAGTTAGTCATCAAATATCAATGAGGATAAATTTTCAAGAACAAGGCGCTTGATTGAGCAGTGGCTGGCTTATGGAATTGAAAGCAACGATGTTATTGGAATATTTAGTCCATTTAAAATGATCACATATTTATTGCCATTGGTATTACTCATCACAAAGTTACTGGTATTGAGATTGAAAGCAACAATATTATTGGATAGTTAGAGCATTTAAAAAGATCACTTAGTTAGTTTGATTGGTATAATACCGATGATTTTTATTCAACAATGATTAACATGACTGATTACTCTTTAAGATTTGGCGGCATTGCTCGCTTGTATGGCAACCAGGGCGCAACAATATTACAACAAGCTCACTTTTGTGTTATTGGTATTGGTGGGGTGGGTTCATGGGCAGCAGAAGCATTAGCTAGAAATGGTATTGGACAGATTACATTAATAGATCTGGATGACATTTGTATTACCAATATTAACCGCCAAATTCATGCGTTAACCGACACCGTAGGTGAAAGTAAAGTAGAGATAATGAGCGCACGTATTAAGCAAATCAATCCAGATTGCCAAGTGAACATCATAGAAGATTTTGTTACCGTTGATAACTTAACTGAATTAATGGCAGTTAAGTATGATTATGTGATTGATGCAATTGACTCCGTCGATATTAAAACGCGGTTAATTGCTCATTGTAAACGTAACAAATTGCCAATCATAACTATTGGTGGTGCGGGTGGTCAGGTCGACCCTTCAAAAATAGCGATTAGTGATTTAAGTAAAACCTATCAAGATCCACTGTTAGCTAAAGTGAAGAATCAATTAAGACGCGAATTTAACTTTCCCCGTGCGGATATGACTAAAGCAAGCAAGAGAAAGTTTTCTATTGATGCGGTATTTTCAACAGAGCAATTACGTTATCCAAATGATTTAGGCGAAGTCTGTTTAGCTAAACCCGATACCAGTGAGGGTAATAATAGTGCTATGCGATTGGATTGTAGCGGTGGCTTTGGCGCGACTACCCATGTAACAGCCACCTTTGCTTTTTTTGCCGTCGGTAGAGCTATTGATAAATTATTGAAACGTAGTAAATAATTAATTGAGAATAGCATTAATTAAGAATAACGAGGATGCTTTTTCACTTGTTGATCTGCACTCAATGCTATTGTGCTATCCCTTTAATTTTTTCTACAATGGCCAAAATACCATTTCCCCTTGAGGGACTTAAATGCTGTATCAACCCCAAGGTGTTGAAATAGCTTTCAGTATCAAATGCCTGAATTTGTTTTGCTGTTTTATCATTAAAGGCCGCAAGTACAATAACCAGTAAACCTCTAATAATTCTGGCATCACTATCCGCTTCAAAATGAAAAACATGCTGCCCATTCTTTTGGGCAACTAACCAAGCTAAACTTTCACAACCACTGATCAACGAGTGATCATTACGATCGCTTTTATCTAAACGCTTTAATTGTTTTCCTAACAGCATGATTTGCCGATGACGAGAATCCCAGCCTTTAAGCGCAGCAAACTGAGTAATAATGGTTGTAGCCGCTTCTTCATTGCTGCTGTTCACGTCATTGATGTTGGTAGTACTGTTATTACTAATATTAGTAATAACAGTACAGGCCAATGAGGTTTCACTTTCCGGCAATAATACTTTTTTTAAACACGCGATAAAGTAGTCAATTTCTTCAAACGTATTGTAAGCCGCTAATGATAGTCTTAAGCAACCTGAAATATTTAAATATTCCATTAATGGCATCGCACAATGATGACCACTGCGAATAGCAATACCGTAGCTATCAAGTGCCGTAGCAATATCGTGATTATGGTGGCCATTTAAGGTAAAACAAATAATGGGAATATCAGGTAGTCCTTGCACAATAAATTCAACAATATTTTGTGAAGACCCTGACAAGTTTTGCAATGCTTGATAGCAATAAATCGTTAACTGCTTTTCATAATCGTGTATTTGTTTCGCGTCATGTGAACGAATAAATTCAACGGCTTCACTAAAAGCAATCACACCAGCAATATTAGGTGTGCCCGCTTCAAATTTGAAGGGTAACGCATTAAACGTGGTAGGTTTATTAAAACTAACCTGTTTAATCATCTCGCCACCACCTTGGTAAGGTGGCATAGTTTCTAGCAATGCTTGTTTACCATAGAGTACCCCTACTCCAGTTGGACCGTACATTTTATGGGCCGAGAAAGCATAGAAGTCACAATCAAGTGATTGTACGTCTATCTGAAAATGTGCCACCGCTTGTGCGCCATCAATAACGGTAATAGCCCCTACTGACTTTGCCTTTTGAATCAATTCACTTATCGGGTTTATTTTTGCAATAACATTAGACAGATGGGCACAACAAAATACTTTAGTTTTATTATTAAGGACTTTCTCAAAAGCTGAAAAATCAACACGTCCCATCTCGTCAAGCGCTACGGTTTTAATCACCGCACCTGTTTGTTCAGCAATTAATTGCCAAGGCACGATATTCGCGTGATGTTCACTTAACGCGACTATTATTTCATCCCCCTGCTTTAATATTTGTCGACCAAGGCTCATGGCAATTAAGTTAATACTTTCCGTAGTCCCTTTTGTCCATATTATTTCTTTAGTACTTTTAGCGTTAATAAATCTTTTAATATTCTTTCGAGCCTGTTCAAAAGCCGTCGTCGCTTTTGTGCTTAACGCATGAGATGATCTATGAACATTGGCATTAACTGTTTGATAAAAAGTGTGATGACTATCAATAACACAATGGGGTTTCTGTGTTGTTGCACCATTATCAAAATAAACTAATGGTAAAGAAGAGTCCATTTGTGAAATGGTATTAACAGGCGAAGTAATCCCTTCATTGTTAACAACTAAAGGAAACTGTTGACGAAATAGTTTAGGTTTAAAGCTTTTCATTTAGGGATTTATATTATAAAAATAAAGGCGTAATAAATTGATCACAATTATACCCTATTCTACTTAACTTATTCATAGGTAATTATTCATAATTGCTCTATAATCAATGGAAGTGAAGAGTTATAAAGGAGGGAATATGGCACTATATTCGTGGTTTAGTAGAAATAATAATAAACCTAGTAAAAAAAGTGTACGAGCTGACAATAACTTATTAAAAGCATCTGAATCTGCTAAATATATAGAAAATTATACCATGTGGCCAACGGCTAAAGTAAAACAGAATATTGAAGTTACATTACCAATGTACGACGATACTGAGAATAAGTTAGCTAAAGAACCCCATGATGCTAAATCGACCCTAGATGACCAGTTGATGTCACTCGAAGAAGCACTACTCATTAATAAATAATACCTATCCAGCTCAATGAATATTTATTTTTATCCGGTAGTTAAAAATTATCTATTCATTTTATTCTAAGCAGCAGCAAATAACATTTACGGAATATTCTGCATCAACTCTAAGTTCCTCGTTCATATAAGTAAAAAATCACCAATAAAAGATTATAAATAAAAAGTAATAAAGACTGCTATTGATAAATGGTGACATTAAAAGTCACCTTGCCGTATTTTTTTTATCCTACTATCATCACTTTCCCAACTAACCGCTTTATCCATCCAATCACTTGCCTGTTGTATCTTATTTTGTTGGTAATAAGCTAAGGCGATATTGTAATGAAAACTCGGCATTAAAAACTGCTGCGAATTATTCTGTAATAATGTTGCATATTGCTTAGGGAAGTTAAGTTCATCATATTGCAATTTAGTTCGAGCCAATAACGGCTTAAAAGCACTAAAAGTGTTTTTTTGTTTAGCAGAGTTATTCTCACAAGTTTCCGCTCTGAATAATCCCACTTCTTGCTCAAATTCTTTAGGTGTGCCTAATTGCCAATAGGAATTTTTGATTGGTTCTGCATACTTGAGATGTAAAATAAGCGTAGTATTTTTAATTTGCTCTGCCCAAGCTAACTGCTTTAACACTTTGCTTCTAATAGCGCTTCGTTCACCTTGATAGCTATTCTGTAAGACGGCAATATTTTGTGCCGATATCTGCTGCTGGCTAGTTAGACATTTACTGTGTCCTTTACCTAGTGGATATTCATCAACAAACCCTAACAGATGACTTATCTCATGCTCAACCACGTCAATGCTGTCTTTTGCATCAAAATACAGCATACCAAAATGAACATTAGCGCCGCCTTCAGGTAACATAATGGCAATATAACGAGCAGTCACTGAATCGGCAATGTTATCAAATTTAGTTTCATCACAAAGGATTGCATCTTGTGGTGCTGATGAACAAGAGAGTGTCGACAAAGGTAAATACCGTACTGGTGAAAAACAGACAAAATTATTTAATGGTTGATTTTTAAAACGCTTAACTAGTTGTTCAGCCTGAGCTAAGTGTAATAAATTAGTGGCGAATATTTGTATGCTGTTGGGACAAGTTAACCCGTTAACATCGCTTTTAATACCGCTATCAGTTACTGATGTCAGCACCTGATATTTTACAATAGCATTAAGTAATAAAGCGCCTTTTTCATCGGCTTGGAGTAACGATGAAGATTTAATCAACAATGAATTTGCTAAGGTAATATCCCCAATGCTGATGGCCACTTTTATTGATAATATCATTGCCGCTAAAGCTATATCATACTGTTGTTGGGGTAATTCCATCACCTGGAATTCAGCCAAGAGTTTTTTTGCCTCAAGGTCATCCCCTTGCTGAAAATACAATTTAGCTAGGGCGATAGATGCCTTGGGGTAGTTAAGTCTAATGGCTTGCTGATACCACAACCTAGCTTGCTCAAATTGAGAAGAAAACTTTTCGCTTACCGGCTTATTAGTCACATAAAATTCAGCTAATGAATAGGCAACTTTGCCGTTATTTCTAGCTGATTTTTTGGCTAGGTTTTGCCAATTTTCACTGCCTGGTTTTGCCTGTTGTAAGGCGTAGAGTAAAGCGGCTTCATTTTCTTGTGCTAGTGCGAAATTCAACTGGCTAGTTGTGTGTTCATTTTTTTGTATAACTTGCGATAAGAAGTCAGCTAAAAAAAATGAGCTTGTTGATAGTCCTGTTAACAGAAATATCGACAAACTCATCGTGACTAGCCATTTTTGAATCATACTATTGCGTCGTACTATTACATCAGACTAAAAGAAGGTGAGAGCTATGACGGATCTTGTGGTTTGATACTAGTCACTTTTTTAGTTCGCATTAAATCTAGCTCTAATCTAGCGTATCTATGTTCGACAAATTCGTAAACATTGGTACTTAATGATAATTTAAAGAAATTGGCTGCTGCGCCAAAATTTTTCTGGTGTTGGCTGTATTTACCTAAATAAAAATAAGCTTCACACAACCTATCGGTTAGCGCTTTATTGGAGTTGATATTCACAGTTAACTCACTAACAAACTCTCTTTGATTAATATCGCCTAGAAATAAATAAATAACCTGTTTAGCCCACGTTTTTTCATCCACAAACTCTGCTCTTTGTTTTAATTTTTGCTTTGCTAGTAGAGGATTGACTTCGTACTCGGCTAAATAAAGCCATAATAAGCGGTAAGGATCATCACTTTGTTTATAATGAAAATTGATAAAATCTTGTGCGGCTAATTCAGGTCGATCACCGTAATAAAGTGCAATACCTCGATTTAATTGAGCATACTCATGCTCAGGTAATAACTCTAAAACTGAATCAAACCTCTCATAGGCTTGGGAAAATTCTTTTAGCTGCGTTAAATGTATACCTAAAAAGTTATAAGCATCAGTTAATTTTGGCTCTAGTTGTAAAGCATGAGAAAAATCAAGACGTGCCAATGAACGTAAACCAACACTGTCATATAATACGCCGCGATCATAATACAGTTGTGCTTTTTGCTCATCAGTAATTTTCACATGGTTAATCACCTCTGACAAACGTGCTATAGCAATTTCGCTTTTAAAATTTATAGGCAAAGGCTCAGCAATAACTAATTGACTTAATGCTGGAGAGCTATCGCCAAAATTAGATTTATTAGGTGAGACACAGCCCTGTGTAAATAAAGTAATACTAAAGAGAATGGCCAGCATTAATGGTTTATAAAGTAATTTCACTAAAACGCCTTAAAAAATATTCGTTTAAAAATTCGTATATTTTTGATTGTACGTGATTTATAGCAAAAAAGGAGCCGTGAGGCTCCTTTTTTATCAGACTAAATTGTAAATTATTTAGTCACTAGCCGTAAAGACTATTACTCAGCTGCTGGAGTGGCTACAACTGGCTTTTCAATCGCTTCTTTAATACTTAAACGTACACGGCCTTGACGGTCAACTTCGAGTACTTTAACTTTCACATCTTGACCTTCTTTAAGCACATCACTTACGTTGTTAACGCGCTCTTCAGAGATTTGTGAAATATGTACCAAACCATCTTTACCTGGTAATACGTTAACAAACGCACCAAAATCAACGATACGAACAACTTTACCGGTGTAAAGCGTACCGACTTCAATTTCAGCCGTTAATGCTTTAATACGATTAATCGCATCTTCTGCTTGCTCGCTAGATGTTGCAGCAATTTTAACTGTACCATCGTCATCAATTTCAATCGTAGTACCTGTTTCTTCAGTCAGTTGACGAATAGTTGCGCCACCTTTACCGATAATGTCACGAATTTTATCTTGGCTAACTTTAAGCGTATGAATGCGTGGTGCAAATTCAGAAATTTCTTCTCTGTGGCCAGCAATCGCTTCATCCATTACAGATAAAATATGAGTACGAGCTGCTTTTGCTTGGTTTAACGCAATTTGCATGATCTCTTGCGTGATACCTTCAATTTTGATATCCATTTGTAGCGCAGTAATACCACCAGTAGTACCGGCAACTTTAAAGTCCATGTCACCTAAGTGATCTTCATCGCCTAAGATATCAGAAAGAACAACGAATTTTTCGCCTTCTTTAACAAGACCCATTGCAATACCTGCAACAGACGCTTTAATTGGTACACCAGCATCCATAAGTGCAAGTGAAGTACCACAAACAGAAGCCATTGAAGATGAACCGTTAGATTCAGTAATTTCAGAAACAACACGTACAGCGTACGGGAATTCTTCAATCGTTGGCATAACAGCCAACATACCGCGTTTTGCTAAACGACCATGACCAATTTCACGACGCTTAGGTGAACCAACAAAGCCAGTTTCACCAACACAGTATGGAGGGAAGTTGTAATGAAGCATAAATGCATCAGTTTTCTCACCTAAAATACTGTCAATACGTTGTGCATCACGTTGAGTACCAAGCGTAGCAGTCACTAATGCTTGAGTTTCACCACGTGTAAATACAGCAGAGCCATGAGTTCTTGGTAATACACCTGTCATTACGTCTAAAGCACGAATTGACTCAGGATCGCGACCATCAATACGAGGGTTACCATCAGTAATACGGCCACGTACCACTGTTTTCTCTAAATCATGGAACAAATCTTTAGCATCTTGAACGTCAAGATCAGCATCTTGAGCTAATAATGTTTCAATTACTGAGTTACGAATTTCTCTAATTTTTTCATAACGAACTGCTTTTTCTGTAATTTGGTAAGCTTCATTTACTTGGCTTTCAGATAGCTCAGCAATTTTAGCAAGCAATTCAGAATTTTTAGCTGGAGCAGCCCAATTCCATGAAGGCGTATTAACTTCTGCTTTGAATTCTTTAATTGCTGAAACAGCTACTTGCATTTGCTCGTGGCCATAAACTACAGCGCCAAGCATTACTTCTTCAGATAATACATCCGCTTCTGATTCAACCATTAACACAGCAGAATCTGTACCTGAAACAACTAAGTCTAATTGACTTGCTGGTAATTCAGATTGAAGTGGGTTAAGAATGTATTGACCATCAGTATAACCAACACGTGCAGCGCCAACTGGACCACTAAATGGAACACCAGCAATAGCAAGTGCTGCAGAAGCACCAATTAATGAAATAATATCAGGGGCAATTTCTGGGTTAACTGAAACAACCGTGATAATTACTTGTACTTCGTTAGTGAAACCTTCAGGAAACAATGGACGAAGTGGACGGTCAATTAAACGTGCAATAAGTGTTTCTTCTTCTGAAGGACGACCTTCACGTTTGAAGAAACTACCTGGGATTTTACCCGCTGCGTAAGTACGCTCTTGATAGTTTATTGTTAATGGGAAAAAATCTTGACCAGGTTTAGCTTCTTTTTTTGCAACAACAGAGACAAGTACACAAGTATCGTCCATGCTAGCCATAACAGCAGCAGTTGCTTGACGAGCAATGTTACCTGTTTCAAGCGTTACGGTATGTTTACCGAATTGAAATTTCTTAGTTACTGGATTAAACATTTACTATGTTTCCTTAAATATTTTACTTAATTATATTAATCAATCTGTACAATTATTTATTCACTCAGATAGCGTTTATCGACGCTTGAGTGGAACAAAAAATTATACAGTTTGATTGATTATTTGCGCACTTAACACGACCGACGTTGAATGACGATATTATTAAGCAGGCGTATTATACTACCCTGAGCACTATTTGCTACCTAGAATGGGAGTTACTGTGGCTTTAGTACAAAAAAGATCAATTTATTGTCGTAATAAATATTCCATCTTAGTTAATACAAATGGGGTTAACTTTTACAAATGGGGTTAACTTTCGAAAATTAAAGGGTAGAAAAGCAAAAAGGAGCCAATGGCTCCTTTTTTCATATCATTTGAGTAAACAAATGATTAACGACGTAGACCTAACTTACCAATTAAAGCAGTATAACGTTCAACGTTTTTACCGTTCAAGTAGTCAAGCAATTTACGACGCTGGGCAACCATGCGTAATAAACCACGACGTGAATGATGATCATGGATGTGCTCTTTGAAGTGACCTTGTAGATGGTTGATTTGTATAGTTAACAAAGCAACTTGTACTTCTGGTGAACCAGTATCACCTTCTTTTTGAGCGTATTCTGCAACGATTGCTGCTTTTTCTGTAGCATTTAAAGACATAATAAATCCTTAGTGTGTAAACTCAACTAGTTGATTTAACATCAGTTTGAGTTACGAAAATTCTACCTGTGCCAAACACTAATTCAGCTAGGGTAACGAAAGAGCGCGTATTCTATCAGGGCGTAGCTAAAATGCAACTAAAAAGCGGCGTACTTATTAGAAATATTAAGTACTAAGCAACCACAATACGTTTCGGCGCTAATTGCCCATCATCATTAATGAAGCCAACACCAATAAACTCAGCGTTTTCATCATCTTCGTCTTCGCCAATATACACTTGAAGATTACCTTCTTCAGGTGCTTTATAGGCTCGTACTGGGTTACCATGGCGTAAAAAACTAGCTGATATATCATCAACATAAACCACTGGCATACCATTTACAGCACTTTGCATTGGCAATAGCAAAGGATCGAGTAACTCAGATGGGGCAATCCCTTCTTCGTTGGCTTGCTCTAATAGCGTTTCTAACTGAGGTAACGTGACCATTTTATCAATAGGATAACTGCCTACGGCTAAGCGTCTCAAATCAGCTACGTGTGCACCGCAACCTAATAGTTCACCTAAGTCATCGACGATAGTACGAATGTAAGTGCCTTTAGATACATGAATATGTAGCTCAACTTTATCATGCTCAAAGCGGAGTAACTCTAAAGAAAAAACAGTGATATCACGCGCTTCTCGCGGAACCTCAATACCTTCTCTGGCATATTTATATAAAGGCTGACCTTTATGTTTAAGTGCTGAGTACATAGACGGAACTTGCTTGGTCGTGCCACGAAAGGTATCTAATGCGTCAGCTAATTGTTCATCTGACACGTTAACTCCTTTCTCACTTACCACTTCACCGCCGGCATCACTTGTCGTAGTGCGAATGCCTAGCTTAGCGGTAACTTGATAGGTTTTATCGGTATCAAGTAGGTACTGCGAAAATTTAGTTCCTTCACCCAAACAAATAGGTAACATACCGGTTGCCAAGGGATCTAATGCGCCGGTATGCCCTGCTTTTTGAGCAAAATAAATCCGTTTTACCGTTTGTAAGGCATGATTTGATGATAATCCATGAGGCTTATCTAGTAACAGAACACCATTGACCTGGCGACCTTTTCTACGTTTAGCCATTTATGACTCACCCTGCTCACTATCAACATCTGTTTCATCGTCTACTTGTGTATCGCCACTTTTATCACTGGCAACCGCTTGATCAACTAAGGCACTCATACGAACACCTTCGCTCATTGAACTATCATAAACAAAGCGTAAATGCGGCATAATACGCGCGCGTAAACGTTTGCCTAATAATGAACGAATGTAACCTTCGGCATCAGCTAAGACTTCAAGCGACGCTTTAATATCTTCAGCGTTGTCATTAAAAAAAGTGACAAATACTTTTGCATAAGCTAAATCGCGAGTTACTTCCACAGCAGATACGGTTGTCATACTCAAACGCGGATCTTTAATTTCGCGCATCAAAATAATCGCGATTTCTTTTTGGATTTGCTGACCTACACGATCAGTACGGGCATATTCTCTAGCCATAATTTTTCTCTTGTTACGTATTATCTATTAACAAAAAAGGGACATCAGTCCCTTTTATATAATTATAGTAAACATTCTACTAATTCTACTATCTGTTGCTTCAAAGCTAGTGGGTTCAAATACAAGGCGGGAGCACGGAGTTGACGCTAGTCAACGAGTACTTCCAACGCAGTAGTTGAGCCTACTAACAATGAAATAATAGTTATAATGTTCGTTTAATCTCTACTGTCTCGAAAACTTCGATCTGATCACCAACGCGTACATCGTTGTAGTTCTTAACACCGATACCACATTCAATACCGTTACGAACATCTTGTACATCGTCTTTAAAGCGACGTAATGATTCAAGTTCACCTTCGTAAATAACCACGTTTTCACGTAATACACGAATTGGTGCTGAACGCTTGATAACACCTTCAGTAACCATACAACCAGCAATTGCGCCAATTTTAGGTGATTTGAATACATCGCGAACTTGAGCAAGACCAATGATCTCTTGCTTGAATTCTGGTGCTAACATACCGCTCATCGCTTGTTTTACTTCATCGATTAGCGCGTAGATAACACTGTAGTAACGTAAGTCAATGTTTTCTGATTCTATTACTTTACGAGCAGAAGAATCTGCACGAACGTTAAAGCCAACAACGATGGCATTAGACGCTGCAGCTAAGGTTGCATCAGTTTCAGTGATTGCCCCTACACCTGAACCAATGATTTTAACTTTAACTTCATCAGTTGATAATTTAAGTAGTGAATCACTGATTGCTTCAAGTGAACCTTGAACATCTGACTTAATGACAACATTGACTTCTGAAATATCACCTTCGGCCATACTAGCAAACATATTTTCAAGTTTAGCTTTTTGTTGACGAGCAAGTTTCACATCGCGGAACTTACCTTGACGATATAAAGCAACTTCACGTGCTTTCTTCTCGTCTTTAACAACAGTGGCTTCATCACCGGCTTGTGGAACACCACTTAAGCCAAGAATCTCTACTGGAATTGAAGGTCCTGCTGATTGAATCGTTTTACCGTTTTCATCACGCATTGCTCGAACACGACCGTACTCTAAACCACAAAGTACAATATCACCTTGCTTTAAAGTACCTTCTTGAACAAGTACGGTAGCCACTGGGCCACGACCTTTATCTAATTTAGACTCAACAACAACACCATTTGCCATTTTATCAACAACAGCAGTTAGCTCTAATACTTCAGACTGTAGCAATATAGAATCAAGTAGTTCGTCAATGCCTAAGCCAGTTTTAGCTGACACGTGACAGAATTGAACTTCACCGCCCCACTCTTCTGAAAGCACATCATGTTGTGATAATTCACTTTTAACACGGTCTGGATCAGCACCTTCTTTATCCATCTTGTTTACAGCGATGATAATAGGAGCTTCAGACGCTTTCGCATGCTGAATTGCTTCAATTGTTTGTGGCATTACACCATCATCAGCAGCAACAACAATGATAACGATATCAGTTGCTTTTGCACCACGTGAACGCATAGCGGTAAAGGCAGCATGGCCCGGAGTATCTAAGAAAGTGATCATACCATGACCCGTTTCTACATGATAAGCACCGATATGCTGAGTAATACCACCCGCTTCGCCGTCTGCTACTTTCGCTTCACGAATGTGGTCAAGTAGTGATGTTTTACCATGATCAACGTGACCCATGATAGTTACAACGGGTGCACGAGTAATCTCTTCACCTGTGTGGCTACGATCGGCAAGTACTGCTACTTCTAACGCATTTTCTTTAACTAAAACTACGTCAAAGCCCATTTCTTCAGCAACAAGCGCTGCAGTTTCTTGGTCAATAACTTGGTTAATGGTTGCCATTGCACCCATTTTAAACATAGCTTTAACAACTTCAGCGCCTTTCTTAGCCATTTTATTAGCTAATTCTGCAACTGAAATCGTTTCACCGATACGAATATCATTTAGTTTAGTTTCAACAGGCTTAGTAAAACCATGTTTTAAACTTTGTGGTGCAGATAAAGTTTGCTTACGTCCGCCACGAGCATTACGTCCGCCACGAGCATTTTTGTCCGCTGCCGCTTTTTTCTTCTTACGACGACGGCCTGCGCCTTCATCAGCCGCATCAACTTTATCTTCAGCTTCTTGTGCGTATTTAGAAGACGTTACATGAACAACTTCTTTTTCTTTCGCTTTACGCTCTTCTTCTTGTTCTTTCCAGCGCGATTCATTTTCTTCCGCTAATTTTCTAGCCGCGTCAGCAGCTTCTTTAGCTTCTGCTTCAATTTTAGCGGCTACTTCTTGCTCTTGTGCTAAGCGAAGACGTTTAGCTTCTTCCGTTTCTTCCACTTTAACAACAGGTGCTTTGTCAGGGTTTTTCGCTTTATCAGCGGCAACTTGCTTGGCTTTTTCTGCTGCTTCAATTTTAGCGGCGGCTTTACGTTCAACTTCAACTTCAGCTTTTGCTACGGCTACTGCTTTAGCATTTTCAGCTTCTTTCGCTGCTGCTTCGGCTTTAACTAGCGCTAATGCATCTGCTTTTGCTGTTGCTTCAACTTCAGCTTGTTCTGCTGCTTCTGCGATTTGTTTTTCTTCTAACTCGCTACGCTTGACGTAAGTACGTTTTTTACGTACTTCAACATTAACCGATTTACTTTTGCTGCCGTGTCCCATCGTCAATGTTGACTTAGTTTTACGGTTTAGCGTCAATTTACTCGGTTTTGCGGCTGTGTTATCGCCATGCTGTTTTTTCAAATATCCTAACAACGCTTCTTTTTCGTCTTGCGAAATAGCATCAGTTGCCGATTTATTCACGCCTGAGTCAGCCAATTGGCTCACTAAACGCTCCACCGGTGTACCTATTTCGTTGGCAAGCTCTGCTACAGTTATATCTGCCATTTACACTATTCTCCCGGTGTTAATTATTCTTCGTTAAACCAACAAATGTTACGTGCAGCCATAATTAGCTCGCCCGCTTTGGTTTCAGTTAATTCTTCAATATCGCTAATTTCATCAATGCCTTGTTCAGCTAAGTCTTCTAGTGTTCTCACACCACGACTTGCTAAAACGAAAGCTAAATGACGCTCTAAACCGTCAAGCGCTAATAAATCAGCAGCGGGCTCTGCACCCTCAAGCGTTTCTTCACTAGCAAGTGCTTGTGTTGTTAACGCTTCTTTAGCTCGTTCTCTTAGCTCTTCAACAATTTCTTCAGTTAGGCCATCAATTTTAAGCATTTCATCTGCTGGTACATACGCTATTTCTTCTAATGAAGTGAAACCTTCATCAGACAGTAATGTAGCGAAGTCTTCATCAAGATCTAGCTTTTCGATAAATAGGTTTAGTACTTTATCATTCTCTGCTTGATGCTTTTCTTTCATGTCAGCAACAGTCATTACATTTAGTTCCCAGCCAGTTAACTGGCTTGCTAAACGAATGTTTTGACCACTACGACCAATGGCCATAGCTAAGTTACCTTCTTCAACAGCAATATCCATCGTGCCTTTGTCTTCATCAACAATAATTGAAGCAACTTCTGCAGGGGACATCGCATTAATAACATATTGAGCTACGTTGTCGTCATATAACACGATATCAACACGCTCACCACCTAATTCACCCGAAACGGCTTGCACACGTGAACCACGCATACCAACACAAGCACCAACAGGATCAATACGTTTATCATTACTTTTAACTGAAATTTTAGCGCGTGAACCAGGATCGCGTGCTGCGCCTTTAATCTCTAGCATTTCTTCACCAATTTCTGGCACTTCAACACGAAATAGTTCAATTAGCATTTCAGGCTTAGTACGGCTTACTAGTAATTGTGCGCCGCGAGCTTCAGGTTTTATATCATATAATAAACCGCGTACTCTATCACCAGGACGAAATGTTTCGCGTGGTAACATGTCATCACGATAAATAATCGCTTCTGCATTATTACCTAAATCTAGAATAATGCTTTCGCGACTAGATTTTTTCACTACACCGGTAACTAATTCACCGATTTGGTCTTGGTATGCATCAACAACTAAAGCACGCTCAGCTTCACGAATCTTCTGTACAATGACTTGCTTAGCTGTTTGCGTAGTAACACGGTCAAAGGTAACTGATTCAATCTGATCTTCAGAATAATCACCGACATTTAATTCAGGGTTCTCATATTGAGCCGCCGCCAAACTAATTTCAGCATAAGGATTTTCCATAGGCTCATCGCTCTCTGCAACGATTAACCAACGACGAAACGTCTCAAATTCACCGGTAATACGGTCAATACAAACGCGAACTATAATATCGCCATCATATTTTTTCTTGGTCGCTGTTTCTAAAGCAGTTTCCATTGCTTCAAAAATACTTTCACGTGGTAATGCCTTTTCATTTGATACAGCATCAACAACCAGTAATATCTCTTTACTCATGTTTCTTTAGCCTTAATTTTTAAGGTAACTATTTATCTTCTTGAAGTAGCAATCGATTTAACCATCAAAATTACAGTTTGATTTGAATCAATTCTGCAGTTTTTTTGTAAATTCAATGATACAACTAAAAGCTAAATAGCTACTGCTATTAAACTTAAATATATTTTTTACTTAAATTCTGTTCTAAAGTTTTGCGACAAGGTTTGCTTTGTCTACATTATTGATAACAAGTTCGTAATCTATGCTATCTACAGTTACTATTAATGTGTCATTTTCTATGGCAACTAAAGTGCCTTTAAATTTTCGACGACCATTTAATGGCATCGATAACTTAACATTGACAATTTCACCAACCACCGCTTGAAAATGCGCTAATTCAAATAATGGTTTATCAACGCCTGGTGATGAAACTTCTAAATTATATTCACTACTTATTGGATCTTCTACATCTAAAATAGCGCCAACTTGACGACTTACTTCTGCGCAATCATCGACATTGATACCATTTTCATGGTCAATAAACAAACGTAAAACTGAATTATTACCCGCACTAATAAATTCAACACCGAGTAATTCTTTGCCTGTTTCGGCCACAGCGGGACGAAGCATGTCAGTTAATTTTTGTTCAAATTTAGCCAATCGTTTTCTCCTGTTAGGATGAAGAAAGAGCTAAAAGTTAGTTAACTATTTCTTTTTAAATAAAATTTTAGGTACAAAAAAAGGGCTTATAGCCCAGCGATTTTTTGCTGTATATTTTGTTTACTGTGGTTTTTAATCTAACACCACAAACAAAAAAACCCCGTAACCGGGGCCTAACTCACTGACCCCATACTCGTAGTATCACCGTTTAGGTTTACTATCAGTATTTGCAACAAAAATAGAGCTACCCGCTTAAGCAGATAAATCCTCAGTGACATCTTGCTACATGCTCCATTTGCCTATAGGCGTGAATCGAGCACCGCGAATTATATAGCGACAAAGGTATAAGCGCAAGCTTGAATAGAGAATATAGTAAAAGAATGAGTTAATAGTGTGGTTTTAAATACTAGAATTAATGGCAAAAATTAACTTGTGCTTTACAATCAGTTAATATAGTTTCAATAATGGTGTTATAAACAATTGAATCACTGCAGCATTAATTCAATTTATGCGATAAATCTTTTGCGGAGCAATTTAATTCAACATGTATACATTTCCCCAATTATTATTAAGAAATGCAACATTAGCACTGATATTCATTATATCTATTAGTACGGTTTCTTTATTAATGCTTTCTTCATTACTTGAAGATAAAGCTACGCAACACAGCCAAGTTATTGGTTTATTAACTAAGCAACTATTAACAACCGATGATGAGCTAGTCGCTGCTCAAAGTATTGCGATAACACTTCAACAAGCCTCCACTTACAATACTTTAATGATCACTAATCAAGCAGGTGAAAATTTATTTTCCTATAAAAGTACTGATACAGGATTAACTTTATCTTTTATCTCTCCAAAGCCTAAAAAAAAGGTAACCGAAAAGTTAGGATTAAGTGTCGAATATCAGCTTGATTTTTCAGGTGAATATACGCTAGTCGTTAGCTTTATTTTATGTGCTCTTACATTCTCATTTTTGCTAGTCATTTTTGCTGCAAAAATGAGTGCTAAAAGACATAAAACAGTATTTAAAATAATTAGCCAACAAATAAAAAATGACCTTGCTTTAATTAATTACACCGATAGTTCTAATACAGAAACGTTATCTTATAACAACGACATATTAGATATACCCGAACTTAAAAAAGGCATTAGCGACATAAAACTGTTGATAACAAAACAGCTAGAAAATACGCTTAATTTAGAGAAAGAAGCCTATATAGATCATTTAACCAAAATTGATAACCGTAATCGTTTTGTGCAATTTTATGAAAACCAAATAGTTCGGGAAAGTCCGGTAAAATTTGGTGTACTCATTATAACCCGTTGTTCTGAGTTACAAACTATCAATCAGATCCATGGTTACAAAGAAGGCGATAATTACATATCCCATGTTGCTAAACTTATCCAACAATCGCTTTCAGTGTATTCAGACGGTACTGTATTTAGATTAAACAGTTCAGACTTCGCCTGTATTTTACCTAATATCACGTTAAAAGAAGCGGAAAAATTCACCAAAGAATTAACCCTTTTATTCAATGAATATCAGCAAACATCCGATTTAGATTCTGTCGCCTATTCGGGTTTAGTCTACTTTGATAAATCTAAACCATTAGGTGAATTACTCGCTTTAGCTGATACCGGCGTGAGTGTTGCCCAAACTCAAAATTCTAATGCTTGGTATTCACAAAAAGACAGTGATATATTCCAACAAAACAGCGCTAATTACGGCAACCAAAATTGGCGACAAGAAATCGATAGTGTGATCGAAAATCAGCGTATTACTTTATTACTTCAACCGATTCATCCTACGGGCAGAAATAGTAAGGTTTATGGTGAAATATTAGCGCGTTTTCTTAATTCAAATAATGAAATGTTGCCGACGGCGTCGTTTATCGCAATGGCTGAAAAACTAGATAAAATTGTTGCTATTGACCGGCTGATTATCGATACATCAATTAACGAAATTATTAACAAAAATATGTTTGAACATAGCTTTGGTATCAATATTAGCGCACGAAGTATTAGCGATGAACACTTTATGATTTGGCTAGAACGTAAACTGTTACGTGAACCCAAAGTTGCGACACGATTAGTTTTTGAAATAACTGAGTATGGTTTACAACAGAATATTAAAACCAGTAAACGTTTAATTGATATGTTACACCGTGTAGGTTCACGAATAACAGTTGAGCGTTTTGGCGTTGGTTTAACCTCATTTAAATTTTTTAGAGATTTAACGCCTGATTATATAAAAATGGATAGCTCTTACACTCGAGATATTGACGATGATAAAAACAATCAATATTTCTTACGCCTGATGGTAGATTTAGCCCATAGATTAAGTATCAATGTATTGGCTGAGAGTGTTGAAAGCCAAGAAGAAAAACATACTTTAGAAGGATTATTTATTGATGGTTGCCAAGGATTTTATATTGGTAAACCCGAACCGTTATAGCGAATTTATAGACGGTAAAACTTGAATTTGGATTTATACCTATAATACGCTCTGGCGCCCTAAAAATGATACCTTGAAGTAGCTTGATTATAATGTTCTTATTTTTTAGCAAAATAGATAAATATACCCCTACTTATACTAGTGTTGTTATATGTAAGAAAAAAAAGGATAATACAGCCAGCTCCTTAATAATTAACCTCCTGACATATAACGCAAATGACTGATTACGCTCTACTGCTTATTGGCACTGTACTGGTGAACAACTTTGTACTGGTGCAATTCCTCGGCTTATGCCCTTTTATGGGGGTATCTTCACGTACCGAAACAGCCATCGGCATGTCATTTGCTACGACCTTTGTAATGACCTTAGCGTCTTTATTAAGTTATCTAGTGACCACCTATATATTAGTGCCGTTTAACCTTGAATACTTAACCACGATGAGTTTTATTTTAGTCATCGCTGTTGTAGTACAATTCACCGAAATGGTGGTTCATAAAACCAGTAGTAGCCTTTATCGTTTATTAGGTATTTTTCTCCCCTTGATCACCACAAACTGTGCCGTACTTGGTGTTGCTTTATTAAATCTTAGATTACAGCATAATTTCTTTGAATCAATTATTTATGGATTTGGCGCTGCCGCTGGCTTTTCTTTGGTGCTCATTATGTTTTCAGCCATGAGAGAAAAATTAGCTAATGCCGATGTACCCACTCCTTTTAAGGGAGCGGCTATTGCAATGGTCACAGCGGGCTTAATGTCTTTAGCCTTCATGGGCTTTGCCGGCCTGGTTAAAATTTAAGACAGATGAATATAATCATGAATATTTTAATTGCTATACTCGTCATAGGCGTTATTTCTGCCTTATTTGGTGCTTTGCTTGGCTATGCTTCAGTACGTTTTCATGTTGAAAGTGATCCTATTGTTGAGCAGCTTGATGCGTTACTTCCACAAACACAATGTGGCCAATGTGGTTACCCTGGTTGTAAACCTTATGCAGAAGCCGTTGCCAATGGTGAAGCCATTAATAAATGTGCACCCGGCGGAGAAGACACCATTAAAAAAATTGCTGACTTGCTTGGTGTTGATGTTCAGCCTGTAGATGAAAATCATGAACAAGACGATTCATCAAAAAGTAATAGGCCTAAAGTCGCTTTTATTATTGAAGAAGACTGTATTGGTTGTACTAAATGCATCCAAGCTTGTCCTGTTGATGCCATATTAGGTGCCGCTAAACAAATGCACACGATACTCATTGATGAGTGCACGGGTTGTGACTTATGTGTGGCTCCTTGTCCTGTTGATTGTATTGAAATGCGCCCAATCCCTGACACCATTCAGAATTGGCAGTGGGATTTGAATAAAATTGCTGTGCAGCAAGTAGACTAGGAAAGTATATCCCCTTATGGAATCTATTATAGATCGTATCACCCAAGGTAAATTCTGGCATTTTCATGGCGGTATTCATCCACCTGAGCAAAAGACAATAACCTCAGATAAACCCATTAAACATCTGCCATTGCCTGAACAGTTGATTTTACCCCTGCAACAGCATATTGGCCGTCAGGGTGATTTAATTGTTAACGTTGGCGACAAAGTGCTTAAAGGTCAGGCGCTCACTCAAAGTTCCAACCCTATGGCTGTACCTGTGCATGCGCCAACCAGTGGAACGATTAGTGCTATTAAAACATCTGTGATTGCTCACCCGTCTGGCTTAAGTGAATTATGTTTATTTATTGATGTTGACGGCGAAGATACTTGGAAAACACGAGAGATTTGTCAAGATTTCACCAAACTAAGTCAGCTAGAGATTATTAGTAAAATTGCCGATGCAGGTATTGCCGGTATGGGCGGCGCTGGTTTCCCTACTCATATCAAAGTTAATGCAAAGCCAAATATCGAATTTCTAATAATTAATGCGGCAGAATGTGAACCCTACATTACTGCTGATGACTTATTAATGTGTGAACAAAGTGAAGCCATTGTTGATGGGATAAAAATACTTGAACAATTACTTAGCCCTACTGCTATTTTAATCGGTATTGAAGATAATAAGCCACAAGCAATAAAGGCATTACAACAAGCAACCCAATACAGTGAAAAAATTAAAGTCTGTGTGCTACCTACTAAATATCCCACGGGTGGAGAACGGCAATTAATAAAGATTTTAACAGGTAAAGAGGTTAACAGCGGTACCTTACCTGTTAACTCAGGTATTGTGGTACAAAACGTCGCCACTTGTTTTGCCATCAGTGATGCTGTCATCAATGACATTCCTCTTATTCGCCGTGTAGTCACCTTAACGGGTAAAGCGTTATCAAGACCTCAAAATGTCTGGGCTTTATTAGGTACAAAGGTAAGTTATTTACTTGAACAAACAGGTTTTGTTAGTGAAGTTATCCAGGCGAAGTCCGCCCCAAACTCACCATTGCAAAATCCCCCAGTGATTATGGGTGGCCCATTAATGGGTTTTAGCATTTTAAATGAACAAGTGCCTATTGTTAAAACAAGTAACTGTATTTTAGCGCCAAGTAAAATTGAAATGCCCAGCGCTTTTGACAATTACTCTAATGAGGTTGAGTGTATTCGCTGTGGTCAATGTGCTGATGTATGTCCCAGTCAATTGTTACCTCAAGAATTACAATGGAGCGCAAAAGCAAAAGATCATCAACAGTTAATGGAACTTAATTTATTTGATTGTATAGATTGTGGTGCTTGTGCTTATGTGTGCCCGAGTCAAATTCCTTTAGTACAATATTATCGCGTTGCCAAAGCTGAAATACGCCAACAGCAGCAGCTTGATATAAAATCAGAAAAAGCGAAAGCACGTTTTGAAGCAAGAAAACTTCGCTTAGAGCAAGAAAAAATAGCACGACAAGAAAAACATGAAAAAGCCGCTGCAGCTCGCAAAGCAGCAATGAATAAAAAATCAGCTGATGGTGCGTCCCCAAGCTCTGCTGTTGCAGCAGCCCTTGCTCGAGTCAAAGCAAAGAAAGCGGCGGAAAGCAATAATACTGTATTGCCAGTTGCCAGCAGCGAAACACAAAGTGGCGACGAACAAACTGAAATTTCACCCGTTCAAGCCGCTATTGCAAGAGCCAAAGCTAAAAAACTTGCTAAAGCAAACAGTACCCAGGCTCCTGTAGCAACTAACGAAACGCAGACTGACGACGAACAAACTGAAATGTCACCTGTTCAAGCCGCTATCGCAAGAGCGAAAGCTAAAAGACTTGCTAAAGCGAACAGTGCTCAGGCCCCTGTAGCAACTAACGAACAGTTAGTACAAAAGGTGCCCGTTGCTAATGAGGTAAAAGCAGAACAAGACGGTAATAAAAAACAAATAGAGGATAACGAAACTAAAGATAACGTTATTGATGATAAAAAAGTTCGAATTGCTGCAGCCGTTGCTAAGGCAAAAGCAAAAGCGAAGAAAGCCCAAGAAAATAAATCGACTACAGAACAAAATGAAATTTCAGTAGAAATAAAACAAGATACGACAAGTGAAAAAGAAATAAACACAATAACTGAAGCTGAAGAAAAAAAAGCTCGGATAGCATCGGCTGTTGCTAAGGCTAAAGCAAAAGCTGAACTAAAAAGAATGGATAAAGCTCAACAAGCATCTAACTCTAATAATGAAGAATCGACATAATTATGGCATTTTGGATAGCAAGCTCACCTCATAATCACAGTCAAGCAGACACCTCTGTTTTGATGCGTTTAGTTATTTATGCGGTTTTACCTGGAATTTTTGCTCAGTGGTACTTTTTTGGCTGGGGGAATATTATCCATATTTTACTCGCAGTGAGCACGGCACTGTTTTGTGAATTTATCGTCTTATCATTACGTAATAAAAAAAATATCCGCAAACAACTTTTTGATGGCAGTTCCATATTAACAGCGGTATTACTTGGTATTTGTTTACCTGCTATCGCTCCATGGTGGATATCAATCATTGGCGCTGTATTTGCTATCGTAGTCGTTAAACAACTTTATGGTGGCTTGGGACATAATCCATTCAATCCTGCTATGGCCGCCTATGTAATGCTGTTGATCTCATTTCCTGTACAAATGACTTCATGGCAACCTCCATTAGCGTTAATGACTATCGACTTGGACTTCGCTAACACCTTAAGCGTTATTTTTACCGATTTTACTAAAGAAGGTTATTCAGTCGTACAACTGCGAACCAGTGTTGACGGTTTTACTATGGCAACACCATTAGATACGGTAAAAACAGACATTGGTTTAGGGCTTACTGTATTTGAGAGTATGGAAAAAAGTATTTTTGGTGAAAACTTCGCTGTAGGTTGGGAGTGGATAAATTTCGCTTTTCTTATGGGTGGTTTAGTATTGATTGCTAAAAAAGCCATTGCTTGGCAAACGCCCTTGAGCTTTTTATTAAGCCTATTTATTTGCTCATTTATCGCTTATAGCATCAGCCCTGACAGTAGCGCATCGACTATGTTTCACTGGCTAACTGGCGGTTGCATGTTGGGTGCTTTCTTTATTTTAACTGATCCTGTCACCGGTGCTACCAGTAATAAAGGTAGATTTATCATTGGTGCTTTAGCCGGCTTGCTCGTATATTTGATCAGAACCTTTGGCGGTTACCCTGATGGTATCGCTTTTGCCGTTTTATTATGTAATATGTCAGCTCCGCTAATTGATCAATACACTCGGCCGCGTACTTACGGTCATCAAACAAAGGATAAAGAAGGGGAGGCTAAATAATGACGATACAGTCCCCAAAAGATAGCTCAAAATTTCGCTTGCCCATACAAAAAAACAGTCAAATACTGGCTATATTTGCCATCGTTTGTACTGCTATTGTCGGCTTAGTTAATGAACTAACGAAAGACGAAATAAAAGCACAAGAGCAGTTACAATTACTAAATACGTTACACAGTATTATTGAACCAAGTCGATATAATAATGATATTACTCAAGATTGTGTCAGTTTAAGTTCTGCGCTATTGGGCAACTCAACAAACGATAAAAAAATACAAACGGCTTACATTGCTCGACAAGATAATCAAGCAATCGCTATTGCCATGACAAGCACGGCACCTGATGGTTATAACGGCAATATAGAACTAATTATTGCTGTAAACATGGATGGCAGTGTCAGTGGTGTTCGCGTGTTAAAGCATCAAGAAACGCCTGGTTTAGGTGATAAAGTTGAATTAAGAAAAAGTAATTGGATCAATACATTTACTGGCAAAAAGTTATTATCCGAAAAAGATACCCGCTGGGCTGTCACTAAAGACAATGGCATATTTGATCAATTTACTGGGGCTACTATCACGCCACGCGCCGTTGTTAAAGCGGTGAGAAAAACACTACTTTATTTTAAAGACAACAAAAGCTCTCTGTTATTGCGACCTAATGTTTGTCTTAATGATAACGAAATAGCTCAAACGGCTAGCGAGGTAAACAATGAGCACTGAAACAGATCCAACTGATACAGTAGAGCCTGATCAAGCGACACTTGCCTTAGCTAAACAAGCGCGCAAAGCAGAATATATAGAATTAGCAAAACAAGGGTTATGGAAAAACAACCCAGGTTTAGTACAATTATTAGGACTTTGCCCGTTACTGGCGGTAACCGCTTCAGTCACTAATGCATTAGGTTTAGGGCTTGCCACCTTGTTTGTACTAGTGTGCTCAAATACGACGGTATCGGCTGTTCGCCATTGGGTCCCTAAAGAAATTCGCATCCCTATTTTTGTTTTGATTATCGCCGCTTTCGTTACTTGCGTCCAACTATTAATGAATGCTTATACTTATAGTATCTACCAGTCACTGGGGATATTTTTACCTTTAATCGTTACCAACTGCGCAATTATTGGTCGTGCTGAAGCCTATGCCTCTAAGAACCCAGTAAAACAGGCTAGTTTTGATGGTTTAATGATGGGGATAGGTTTTGCTTTAGTACTGATCGTACTCGGTGCTATACGCGAAATTTTAGGGCAAGGTACAATCTTTGATGGCGCGCATTTATTATTAGGCGATTGGGCGACCGTTTTACGCATTGAAGTTATTCACTTAGACAGTCAATTTTTACTAGCGATTTTACCACCCGGTGCATTTATTGCTATGGGCTTTATCATTGCACTTAAAAATGCCATTGACGCATATATTAAAAAGCGTCAGCCCAAAGAATCAGACAAAGCTATCGAACGCGTTAGAGTAAACTTTGAATCATAGAAATCAAGCAGCGAGTTAACAATAATTCGCGGCGAAGGTTTAAGGCTAAAAGACTAATGCTAAATAACGAAGAACAACTCACGTAGCACAACTCACGTAGCACAACTCACGAAGAAAAAATGGTAAAAATAAAAGATGAACAAAGCAAAACGTTTAGAAATATTAACTCGACTTCGTGACAATAACCCTGCCCCCACCACAGAGTTAAACTTCAGTTCACCATTTGAATTACTTATCGCCGTATTACTTTCAGCTCAATCAACCGATGTAGGCGTTAATAAAGCAACGGCTAAGCTTTACCCTATAGCCAATACACCACAAGCGATATTAGATTTAGGTCTCGAAGGGTTAATTTCCTATGTGAAAACCATTGGTCTATTTAATACCAAAGCAAAAAACACGATAAAAACATGTCAGATGTTGGTTGATTTGCATGGCGGTGAAGTACCTGAAAACAGAGCAGCGTTAGAAGCCCTGCCAGGTGTTGGCAGAAAAACCGCTAATGTGGTGTTAAATACAGCCTTTGGTTGGCTGAAAGATAATGAAGGTAACTATTTTTTAGCCGTAGACACTCACATCCAAAGGATTGCAAACCGTACGGGTTATGCCAAAGGGAAAACAGTAGAACAAACAGAACAGGCAATCATAAAAAACACACCGAATAAAACAGAATTTATGTTCAATTTACACCATTGGTTTATTTTGCATGGCCGCTATACTTGTGTAGCGAGAAAACCAAAGTGTGGTTCTTGTATAATTGAAGACTTGTGCGAGTTTAAAGACAAAGTAGAAGACTAAACAACTCGACACAGCTAGACTCTGAATTAAGAAATAAAAGTTAAGGAATAAAAATGAAATTTTTACATACCATGGTCCGGATTCATGATCTTGACCAGTCGCTCGATTTTTACATCAATAAACTAGGCTTAGTTGAAATTAAACGCCATGATGTACCAGAAGGACAGTTTACGTTGATATTTTTAGCGACAGCTAAAGGCGAAGCTGAAATTGAGCTAACCTATAATTGGGACTCTAAAGAAGAATATACCATTGGGCGTAACTTTGGTCATCTAGCCTTTGAGGTTGAAGATATTTACCAAACGTGTCAACAACTGCAAGCAGCTGGCGTCATCATTAACCGACCACCACGCTGTGGAAAAATGGCTTTTGTTAAATCGCCTGACAATGTTTCCATTGAATTATTACAAAAAGGCGCCGCATTAGCACCTCAAGAGCCGTGGTCAAGTATGGAAAATATTGGCTCTTGGTAGTGCTTTTTAGGTATTAATTCTTTTTAATCGTTTATTTTTAACAGTAAAAAAGTGCTTATTGAGCCAACGCCTCTTTAAGCGCAGCCAAACATAAAAGAACATTTTCGTTACGCGCTGCATGACCCATTAAGCCAATACGCCAAGCATTGCCAGCAAACTGTCCAAGACCAGCACCAATTTCTAAATTATATTCATTTAATAAAAACTGACGTACTTTAGCATCATCAACCCCTTCAGGAATATAAACTGTATTTAACTGAGGCAACCTTTCGCTTTTAGGCACAACAAAACTGATCCCTAAGGCTTCTAAACCAGAAGCTAATTTTTCATGCTGTGCTTTATGACGTGCCCAGCTATTTTCTAAACCTTCATTTTGCAACATCAATAATGATTCATGTAGCGCATATAAAGAATTTACTGGCGCAGTATGGTGATAACTACGCTTACCTTCACCAGACCAATATCCCATCACAAGTGATTGATCTAAAAACCAACTCTGTGCAGGTACTTTTCTATTCTTAATTACCGCTGCAGCTTGATCGCTAAAACTTACGGGTGATAAACCTGGTACGCAAGATAAACATTTTTGACTACCTGAATAGACCGCATCTATGCCCCAATCATCAACTCTTAATTCAACACCACCCAGTGAAGTAACGGCATCAACAATCGTTAGACAATTATACTTACGCGCGACTTCACAGAGAGTTTTTGCATCGGACAACGCCCCTGTTGACGTTTCAGCATGAACAAAAGCAACAAACGATGCTTCTGGTGTTTGCTTTAACGTATCTTCGAGTGCTTGTGGATCAACCGCTCTGCCCCATGTGCCCTCTACAACGACTAACTTGGCGCCAATACGCTGTACATTTTCAACCATACGCGCACCAAACACACCGTTGAGACAAACAACAACAGTATCACTTGGTGTAATTAAATTAACAAAACAGGCTTCCATACCCGCAGAACCAGGCGCAGAAATAGCCATGGTATAAGTGTTTTTAGTTTGAAATGCATATTGAAGCAATGACTTAACTTCATCCATCATACCTATAAAAGTAGGATCTAAATGACCTATTGTTGGTCTTGCTAAGGCTGATAATACACGAGGGCTAACATCAGAAGGACCAGGACCCATTAATGTACGTTGTGGTGGTATAAATGATTGAATTGACATAATAAGCTCACATCTTGAGATGATTTGACTGTAGATGCCGACACCATAGCATTATTTGAACTATTTACTTAATTAATAGTTGTTATCCCAGTTATTGATTTCATAAATGTAGTGGCAAGTACGCCACTTATTGTTATCATTCTTTTCATTGATTTTACTGACGGCAAATAACTAAAACGGCACACTTCTTATGGCACTAAAAGCAACAATTTATAAAGTAAATATTGAGCTAGCGAATATGGACCGTAATTATTATGATTCATTACAACTGACACTAGCGCAACATCCTTCTGAAACAGAGCAACGGCTTATGGTACGTTTGATCTGTTATATATTAAATGCTCATCCAGATTTGCAGTTTGGTAAAGGCGTTAGTGACGAAGATGAAGCCGCTATTTGGCAAATAAATTACAGTGATGAAATTGCTCTCTGGATTGAATTAGGGCAATTAGACGAAAAACGTATCAAAAAAGCCTGTAATAAAGCAGCAAAAGTAAAATTGTATTGTTATGGCTCAAGTGTGAATACTTGGTGGTCACAAACACAAAACGCGTTACAGAAGTTCCCTAAACTGAACATTGAACAGTTTGATGTGACGACAACTAATGCGTTAGTGAAGTTACTGAGTAGAAACATGGAGTTTCAATGTAGCATCCAAGATGATCAGTTATGGCTAACCTGTGGTGATGAAACATTATTGATAGAAACAACGACGTTAAAGTAATAAAAACATTTGTTTCTTTAAAGAAAAACTTATAGTGCTCAACGAGAAAAAAATGACTAAAATTCTTGCTACTTTATTAATAAAAGTCAGTGTATTGATAATAAGCTTAGCAACGGTAAATTTCACTTGGGCAGTAACAAATAACATTTTTTTAGCACAAGTCACTAAAGATATTTCCTATCTAGCCAGTGACGAATTACAAGGTCGAGGTAACTACTCACCCGAAATACGCTTAGCTGCTGACTACATTGCTAAACGTTTTCAACAAAGTGGCTTAGTGGCTGCGAGCGGTATATCTGGGGCTGATTTTTTACAAAAATATCACATAACTAAAATTACCCCAAAAAAACTTAACTTAACAATAAATGAACAACAGATTGCTTCTGAAAATTTAGTCATGGCTAGCACAGTCACTAATTTTTCATGGGTAATTAACAATCATACTAAAAACACAGAATTTACAATACACAACATTGATAAAAATGATGATATGCAAGCCATCATTGGCACATTAAATAGACAAGGGGGAAAACATCTAGTTTTATTAAACCCTGCTCACAAGCCTATTTTTGAACGTTATCAACACTATTTACAGCAAGGTACCACGAAATTAAATCAAGAAGTGAACCCTAAAAATTCAGGTGGGATTATCGTGATAGCCCTATCCACAATAACCGCTAAAAAAATTAAGACCTTGAACGTTTCCGGTGTTAGCACTATAGAGACAAACGAACTAAATAACGTAGTAGCGATATTACCTGGGAAAACTAAACCAGAGGAAATTGTACTCTACTCTGCTCATTATGATCATTTAGGCATAAAAACTGGTAAAGGAGATGTTGTTTATAATGGTGCTGATGATGATGCTTCAGGTACAACTGCAGTGATCAACTTGGCACAGTATTATGCCAAACAAGGAAATAATGCACGTACGCTAATGTTTGCCGCTTTTAGTGCAGAAGAAATTGGTGGCTTTGGCTCGCGATACTTTTCGAAAAAAATAGATCCACAAAAAGTCACCGCAATGATTAATATTGAAATGATTGGTAAAGCGTCAAAATTTGGCGCTGGCACTATGTGGATGACAGGCATGGATCGCTCTAATCTTGGTAATCAATTAAATATAGCACTAGCTAAGTCTGGTAAAAGAATATATGAAGACCCTTATCCTGAGCAAGGTTTATTCTATCGCTCTGACAATGCAACGTTAGCAAGGTTAGGCGTACCAGCCCATAGCTTTAGTAGTGCCCAACTTGATAAAAACCAGCACTATCATCAAGCTAGCGACGATCTATCGTCCTTAAACTTAACCTCTCTTCATCAGATTATTGAAATGCTTGCGATGGCAACGATGCCTTTAGTTGACGGCAGTATTACCCCGTCAAGAATTGACAAAAATTTAGTTAAAAAGAAGGGACTTATATTTTAGATCTGTGTGGGTAGTGAGAGAGCTCAGGCGGCAATCACCTCAAGTGGGCAACGCATTTTAAACTCTAGCTTATTTTTTCCTTCAATCTGAAAACCGTGACGTAAATAAAGCCCTCTAGCAGGATTTTTCAATAAGACATTAAGAGTGATTGACAATTGAAGTTGCAATGCTCTTTTTTTCACCACCATTAATACCTTACTACCAATTCCCTCTCCTTGGAATTCTGGTAATATTTGTAATTGTCGAATATGAAGACTTTTTATCGGTCCATTTACCGCAATCACCCCCATTTTGAGCACACCAATAGGTTTACGATCGCGTAAGATAATATGCGAATCATAGTAATGATCTTTAATTCGTTCAAGGTGCTGCTCATTGGTTAACTTTATTTTAGCTTTAACTAGATGCGCCGACATTGATTTTTTTCGCAGTCTGAGTAAAAATTCTACATCATCATGCTTTACTTTTCTAAAGCCAATTGTAAATTTCATTAGAAATTAAATCGTAAGGAGGGTAATAAATAAAATGAGTATAACAGATTTACTGTTAAGTGAATTTTCTTGATTAGTATTTTAATATTTAAAATCAGCCAGGTAACTAACTAAGCTCTCGCTTGGTAAAGGTTTTGAAAAATAATAACCTTGAATAAAATCGCAACCTAACGCAGTAAGTTGTTGTAACTGTTCTTGCGTTTCAACTCCTTCAGCAACGACTTCTTTACCTAATGATTTAGACATCGCAATAATAGTAGCCACTAAAACGTTATCGTCTTTATTTGTACTCATATCACTAACGAATGATTTATCAATTTTTATATAATTAACAGGAATACGACGCAAATAGCTTAACGATGAATAACCCGTACCAAAATCATCAAGTGCAATACTGCAACCCGCAGCCCTTAATTGATTAAAGAGACATTCATTATTTCGTTTATCCGGTGCTAGTGCACTTTCTGTTAATTCAAAGCAGATATCACTAGGTTTGAGTCCGTGCTGTGCAATAACCATAAGCCATTGATCATTTTCACTTTGGTTCAAAGGAATTTCATACACAGAGCGATTTATATTAAAGACAATATTATCATAACCTTGAGATTTTAATATTTTTAGTTGGCGACAGGCTTCGTCTAAAACAAACTCACCTAGTGGCCTAATCAATGAGAATTCTTCTGCAATAGGAATAAACTCTTCGGGTGAAATCCATAGTCCTTCATTGTTCCAACGAACTAACGCTTCAAATTTATTAATTTTTTGTTCTGCAATTGAGATGATCGGCTGAAATACAACACTAAGAGAATTACTGGTTAATGCGGCGGATAACGCTTTTTTCAAAAATAATTGTCTATGCACATTATTTTGCATATCTTGGGTAAAATAACTAAATGAATTTCTGCCATTATCTTTCGCATGACACATTGCATGCTCGGCTTTTTTAATTAACGTACTGGCATCATCGCTATCATCTTGAAAGAGTAAAACCCCCATACTAAGCGTACATCGAATAGAAATATCATGGATGATAAAAGGTTCGCTAAAGCCTGAAAATACCCGAGTAATAATATTGTCGACTATTTCATCACTAACAACATTACCCAACAAAATAGCAAAACCATCACCACTGATACGCGCAACAATATCTGTACTCTTAGTTAATTTCCGCAAACGATTTGACGCTTTTATTAATAATTCATCACCAAAGGCATGGCCATGAACATCATTAATTTCTTTAAACAAATCAAGGTCCATAAATAATAACGCTGTTGGTTTATTCTCATTAAATGAATTAACGGCTAATGACAGTTTTTCCATAAAAAAAGAACGATTGGCAATACCTGTCAATAAATCAAAATGTGCTTGTCGATATATTTCTTTTTCCGCTTGTTTTTGCTTCGATATATCAAAGAAAAAAGCAACATAATAGGAAACATTGTTATCCTCATCAAAAATAGCATTAATAGACAAATGCTCAGGAAACACCTCACCATTTTTCTTTTTATTCCATATTTCACCCGACCAAACACCGTTATCAAGAATGTCTTGCCACATTTGCTTAAAAAAGTATTTATCGTTTAAGCCAGCTCCCAAGATATTTGGATTTTTCCCTTCAACCTCTTTAAAACTATAACCAGTAATCCGAGTAAAGGCCTTATTAACACTGGTTATATTGTGGTATTTATCACAAACAATAATGGCATCGCTACTTTCTTCTATAATTTTATTTCTAGTACGTAGTTCCTCTATTAATTCCTGTTTTTCCATTTCCTTTATGATCATGCCACTAAAAAGCATGAATAGAGAGACGACTTCAACTTTATTCTCAATGGGATGACGATAAAGCCCGACTAAAATAGCGTCGGTTTCATCTTGGCTATTTTTTAAAGGAATACCGACATAACCGACTATATTCAAGTCTATTAATAATTGATCATCAGGATACACTTCTTGCGCTTGAGAAGTTTGACAGCACATATCACCGAGGCTAACATTCTGACATGGCGTAGCGTGTAAATCATAAGAGAAGTTGCTATTGATAGCACCATCAATAGCGACAGATAGTGTGGTTGCAATAGTATGCTCAGTGTTTAATTTTGCAATGAAGACAAAATCAGCCTTTATTGCTTTTGCTAGAGATAAGCAAATAGCATCAGTAAAGTTATCCGATGTTGAATTGGATAAACTGTCAATTATTGATTTAACTTTCTCTTCAACCACTGTTTTTTATTTCCTTAGAAAAACGATACGAATTCAGTATATACCAGATCCACCTCAAGATGCAGGTTTCAGCCAGTCGAGAAAGGGTTAGGTACAAGGCATGTATTGAAGAGAATAGTTGTTCTATTATCGAAATCCATAACGCAGGAGATGACCCTTTCTCGGCTTGCCCGTAGGGAGCTAAGGTGGAGCGGGTATAGATGGCCCAACAACCCGAATATAGTGAAATTTTAACAAGCTTGGTATTATATCTTATTTCCGTTCATCTAGTTATTATAGTCTGTATTACTCTTTTAACTTTTATTGATATAGATCAAATCATGACAATATCTCAAAAAAAAAATGTTGCGACTACGCTTATTAAACGCCATCCAAAGTTGACTCACACAGAAGGCATTAAAGTAATTTCTCATGTACAACGCGAGTCTGATGATTGGCAGCTTAATACATTAATGCTTGCTGGCGTTAATGTACCTTTTAAATATAAACGAAAGAAACGCTACAAAAGCCTTAAGGATTGTAGAGTTAATATTACTTATTATCCAGACAATGAAAAGGTTGCTGGTTTTGAAATTGAAATAATGAAAATAGTTCGAATAAAAGTGTCTTAGTTCTGATATTTAGCATCAAGACTAAATACTAATGGTTATTATTTTTATACTAATTTATTATAACAAAGTATTTTATTTATCAATTTTGAATATAAAAACAATTTATTTTCATCTTTTTACCCTTGTTTATCAAACAAGTCTTGACGAATGCTCAGCCATCTCCCATAAATAAGGTATCGGTAAAATAAAATGATTACTACCGAACGTTTATTTAGCGAACAAGAATAACAAAACTAAATAATTTATTGGGGACTGCAAGAGGAAGTTATTATGATATTAAATCATATTTGGGGATTATACGCTCATCCGAAAGATGAATGGCAAACAATTGAAAAACGCCATGAAAGTTTGATGTACAGTCTTGTTCATATTTTAGTAGTAGCCTTAATTCCTGCCATATGCGGCTATTATGCAGCAGCACACATAGGTTGGACTATAGGCGTTGGCGACCCAATAAAACTCAGTCAGTCAAGTTCACAAATCATGGCTGTTGCTATGTATTTTGCTTTAGTCTTAGGCGTGTTTGCACTAGCTTATTTAATTCAATGGATGGCAAAAACTTTTGATTCTAAACCTAGTTTCATTCAATCATTAGAGTTAGCTGCTTACACCGCTACACCTATGTTAATGGTGGGCATAGTGACTCTATTCCCTGTACTTTGGTTTGTTGCTTTAGCCGGAATAGTCGCAGTTAGTTATTCAATATATCTACTATATACTGGTGTACCTATTATGATGAATATTCCAGAAGAGAAAGGTTTTATTTATTCAAGCTCAGTGGTAACTTGTGGTTTAGTACTACTTGTATCTATTATGGCAATGAGTGCAATATTCTGGACTATGGGTTTTGGTCCAGAATACGTGTCTTAAGTAATAACTAGTAGAGTTAATGGGTAGCGAGTGAGGAAATAATTCGCTACCTGTCTATTTTAAATTCGTCACAGTCAACACTTAACTAAATAGCGTTACTCTGTACCTTCGTTGTACATATCGATGACAGTATCGGCATCTTTATCTGATTCTTCTTTAGTGGTGTTATTTCGCATCGCATCTAGTTTTTCTAAATAGGCACTATCAATATCATTAGTGATATAATGACCATTAAACACAGAGGTGTCGAAACGTTTTATATCCGGATTACTTAAACCAACAGCAAGAACTAAATCTTCAATAGATTGGAAAATCAATTTATCCGCACCAATTAAACTACAGATATCATCAACATCACGTCCATGAGCAATTAATTCATTAGCACTTGGCATATCTATACCATAAACGTTAGGAAAACGAACTTCAGGGGCTGCAGAAGCAAAATAAACTTTTTTAGCGCCAGCGAAGCGTGCCATTTGAATAATTTGCTCTGACGTTGTTCCACGCACTATAGAATCATCAACAAGTAACACATTCTTACCTTTAAATTCTGTTCCAATAGCATTAAGCTTTTGTCGAACAGATTTCTTACGCTGCTCTTGCCCTGGCATAATAAAAGTTCGACCAATATAGCGATTTTTCACAAAACCTTGTCTGTAGGGTAAGTCTAATTCTTGTGCTATTTGTAAAGCAATATCGCATGATGTTTCAGGGATAGGGATAACGACATCAATATCCACGTCACTCCATTCTTGCGCAATTTTTTGACCTAATTTAGTCCCCATTTCAACTCGAGATGCGTAAACAGACATTTTATCAATGGTTGAATCTGGACGAGCAAAGTAGACGAATTCAAAGATACAAGGACTATATACAGGGTTTTCTGAACACTGTCGGCTATGTATTTGACCATCTTCAGTAAAAAATATTGCTTCGCCTGGTGCTACATCACGTACAAAGTCAAATGAGCAAGCATCAAGGGCTACTGACTCAGAAGCAATCATGTATTCAGTACCGGTTTCAGTTTCACGCTTGCCGAAAACTAATGGGCGAATACCATTTGGGTCACGAAAAGCGACCATGCCATAACCAACAATAAGTGCTACGGTGGCGTAAGCTCCTCGCACACGTTTATGTACATTAGCAATAGCAGTAAAAACATCATCAGGCGTTAATGCGACTTGAGTACTTTGTTGTAACTCATGACCCAAAATATTTAATAACAGCTCTGAATCAGAGGTTGTGTTTACGTGACGACGAGCTTCAGTATTCAACCATACCTTTAACTCATCTGCATTGGTTAAATTACCATTATGCGCTAAAGATATACCGTAAGGTGAGTTAGCATAGAAAGGCTGCGCCTCAGATGAGCTTGAAGTACCCGCTGTAGGATAACGTACATGGCCAATACCTACATTACCTTGCAAACGCAACATATGGCGCGTATGAAAGACATCTTTGACTAGACCATTACCTTTTCTCAGACGAAAGGTATTGTTATGAATAGTTACAATACCGGCAGCATCTTGTCCTCGATGCTGTAACACTGTTAATCCGTCGTACAAATACTGATTAACCGGGGTTTTACCGACAATACCAACAATACCACACATGATTTTTTCTCCGTTTGAAACTTAGTTAACTTTAATCAAATAAATAGACTAAGTTAGAAAACTTGATGATTGTTTAAGATACTCAAAAAACCATTCAACAACTAACCTAAATTCAGGTATTAGTTGTGAACTTTTCCACCAATTACTTGTTGCTACTCCTGTAAACGAATCCATAAAGAATAACACAGCGCTGATAATTAACACGCCACGTAAAGCTCCAAAGACTAAGCCCAACACACGATCTGTACCTGACAAACCGGTTTTACTGACTAATTGACCGATAAGGTAATTAATAAGTGCACCCAGTATTAAGGTAGTAACAAATAAGATCGAGATTGCAGCAGCATTTCGCAATAATTGATCGGAAATATTGGTAAGAAGATTGGCTAGATTAGCATAGAAAGTACTGGCAATAAAAAAGGCGCTGATCCAGATAACAAGTGATACAGCTTCTTTAACGAAGCCACGTACCAAACTAATTAACGTTGATATACCTATAACCGCCAAAATGGCGTAATCTATCCAAACCATGTTTTGATTTTCTCATTGATTAGAGGCGCGCATTCTATCAGAATAAAAGTAAAAATACTTAAGTTTTTTTATAAAGATGAATTATTTTGTTGGCTGAAAACGCGCTATTTTTCCTTCCACATTAGTCAACTTTTTTAACGCGGGTATTTTTTTCATCAATGTCGCTTTAATTAATTCAGGCCCAACAAAAACCTTAGTCAAAGGACCTTGTTTTGTTTTAATTGGTCTGGTAAAAGCGGTATAGCCGTTATGTTTCAGTTTAGCAACTAGCTCAGCAACATTACTTTTGTGCTTGAAGCTACCCAGTTGGATTACCCAGGCCTCTTTATTCACTGCTTGGGCTGGTTGTTGACCTAATACTGGCTTTATAATTGCCGATTGAGTTTTCGCAACAATTTTTTGAACCTTGGAAGCCGGAGTCACTTTTGTCGATTTATTTTCTCCTGTGCCAATGGTGATTTTACTGCTACTTTCTTTACTAGTTTTCACAGTATTATCTATTTTCAACAAATCATCTTGCGCTTGTTCGTTAAGCACTGTTGCTTTATCTTTTATGACTAACTTTTGCTCTGGAAAAGATTTTGTATTTATTTTTCCAGTAAAAGCCGGAGTTTGAGGTATTTCATCAAATTCAGTTTGATTCGATTTTTTTTTACCGTCAAGTAAATTAGGCAAAAAAATGATAACGGCAGCAGCCACTATAACAGTACCAACAAGGCGATTTTGAAACGGTGTAGACAAATGATGCTCCAATGAATAAGGGTTGTGCTAAATTTAACGTAAACCAACTTAAACCAATAATCGCCTAATTTCAGCAACCGTATAAAAAGAACCAAAAACAAGAATCAAGTCGGTTGATTCAACGTTTTCATTCGCTATTTTAAATGCTTGAGTGATATTGTCAAAGCAATTGACTGATTTAGTAAAGTTAGCTAACTCTCTAGCCATAACCTCAACTGATGCAGCTCTTGGTAAAATTAATGGCGCTATATACCAATCATCAATCACTTCATGAAAAGGCTGTAACGTATTTTTAATGTCTTTATCTGCCAACATAGCAACAACTGCGATTATGCGCTGATACTTATTCTGCCGCTTTAATTCAGTTAATTTTTTTACCAAATAGCGTCCTGCATGAGGATTATGGCCAACATCAAGCATAACATCACAACCATTCACTGAGTTATTGATAAATAATTCAGTTCTACCGGCAACTTTAGTCTTTGCTATTAACCTATTAACTTTATCTGTTGTTAACGTCACACCAAGTTGCGTTAACACCATCAGAGCTGTGGCAACATTATCTCGAGGTATATGAGTATTAAGCAAATTTTTCAAACAAATTTTGTCATCATCAACATAGGTGCTATTCATATGCGAGCTATCAAAATTTGTGGTCTGCCATTGCCATAAATCTTGATTTTCACCAATATTTTGTTCAACCAAGGCAAAGTCTTGTTCACGAATTTTTATTTTGTTTCTTGCTTGTTTGGAAAGTGCTTTAGTATCAGAATGATTCACCCGTTCAGCATGTTTAACAACCGAGTTCGGTGCATTGCTGTCACCAATAACAATATGCTGATTAGCACGAAAAATACCCGCTTTTTCAAAACCGATAGTTTCTCTGTCATTTCCTAAAAAGGCTTGATGGTCCAGATCAATGGTTGTAACCACTGCAACATCAGCGTCAATAATATTGGTCGCATCAAGTCGTCCGCCAAGTCCTACTTCGAGAATAATAATATTTGGCTTGGTCGCCATCAATATAATAAAAGCAGCTAACGTAGTAAATTCATAATAGCTTAGAGATATATCAGTTCTTGCTAGCTCTATTTGCTCAAAAGCACTAATAAAAGCGTGATCATCAACGTCAGTTTTATTTATTCGTAGTCTTTCATTGAACCGTTCAATATGAGGTGAAGAATATACCGCAACCGTTAATGCTTGTTCATTAAAATTTTCTTCAAGTAGCGCGTTTTCTAAAAAAGCGCAGGTAGTTCCTTTGCCATTAGTACCCGCAACAGTAATAACGCGAGCGAAACTAAAATCAATATTTAACCGTTTGGCTACTTGGCCAATACGAGATAAACCTAAGTCAATTTCGATATTATGCAGTGTTTCTAAATAATAAAGCCACTCGTTAAGATCTTTACAACCTTTAGAGTGGCTTGAAGTGTTTTGTGACATTTATGGCTCTATTTTTTATGTTTCATTTAACATAGCGATGTAGTTAACATCGCTATGTTATGCACTTAACTTTCTAGAAGTGGACTAGTTTGTCCCATAAACTTTCCTAACATGCGCGCTAAGGTTGCACGCATGTTACGGCGATCAACAATCATATCAATCGCACCTTTCTCTAGTAAAAACTCACTACGCTGAAACCCTTCAGGTAATTTTTCACGTACGGTTTGCTCTATGACGCGAGGACCAGCAAAACCAATTAGTGCTTTAGGCTCAGCAACATTAATATCGCCTAGCATAGCTAAACTTGCCGACACGCCACCCATAGTAGGATCGGTCAACACAGAAATATAAGGTAAACCTTTTTCGCTCATTTTAGCTAATGCTGCACTGGTTTTAGCCATTTGCATTAAGGAGAATAAGGCTTCTTGCATACGCGCACCACCACTGGCCGAGAAGCAAATAAAAGGTATGTTATGCTCTAGGCAGTATTCAACACCTTTGACAAAGCGGGCACCAACAACAGAAGCCATTGAACCACCTAAAAATGCAAACTCAAATGCAGCAACAACCACTGGCATGCCATGAAGTTCACCTTTCATAACTACTAACGCATCTTTTTCGCCGGTACTTTTACGTGCAGCACTTAATCTATCTTTATAACGTTTTGAATCTTTAAATTTCAAAATGTCTTGTGCTTCAAACTCTTCACCGAGTTCTTGCCTATTGTCTATATCAAGGAAGCTATCAATGCGCTTACGAGCACTGATACGCATATGATGATCACACTTTGGACAAACAGAGATTTGGCGCTCTAATTCGACTTTATATAATACTGCATTACATGCAGAGCATTTACTCCAAACGCCTTCGGGAATATTGCGTTTTTGAGTAGATTTTGCTTTTGGGAGAATTTTTTCTATCCAGCTCATAATTTTATTTTTGCCTATTGCAGCGAATATAAATCAACTTTTAAGTGAAGATTATCACATCAATAGTCAATTTAAAAAAGAATGCTAATTTAACCATTAATTAAAACACACTTTAAGCTATGTTTTATATAAAAAACTGGTCGGTTTTGTTATTTAAATATTTGAAAATTTGAATTAACTTAAAAATAGTGGTCCAAAAGGTCTTTTGGGTACATTAAATTCTTGTGGATAATCAACTTCAACAAAATATAAGCCCTCAGGAGGTGCAGTTATACCCGCTAAACAACGATTTTTAAATCCAAGGACTTCTTTCATCCAAATGGGTTTTTCCTGCGCTTGGCCTACTCTCATTAGACTTCCAACAACATTTCGTACCATATGGTGTAAAAAAGCATTCGCCTTAATATCAACAATAATGTAATCGCCCTGACGGGTTATCTCACAATGAATAATAGTACGTACTGGTGAATGAGACTGACAATGAACGGTACGAAATGAAGTGAAATCATGTTTTCCAATAAGGTATTGCGCCCCTTCATGCATTAATTTTTCATCGAGAGGGAAATGGTGATGGCTGATACCGTAACTTAAAATAGCGGAACGCAATCTATTATTATAAATAACATAACGATAGCGCCTAGCCGTAGCGCTAAAACGTGCATGAAATTCTTCATCAACCGCTTTAACCCAGGTAATGGCAATATCACTCGGTAGATGAGTATTTACACCTAGCGTCCAAGCGGTATCTTTACGTACTTTACTAGTATCAAAGTGAATTACTTGGTTGGTGGCATTTACACCGGTATCGGTACGACCCGCGCAAATAACTTCAATGGGTTCATCGGCAACTTTTGAAAGCGCTTGCTCAACCTTTTGCTGAACACCAATAACATTCTTTTGTCGCTGCCAGCCACAATAATTTTTACCGTCGTATTCAACACCTAACGCATAACGCATGTAAACCTCTTAAACACAGCTCTAATGGACTTATACCCAACATAAGTGGCGCATTATCTATTATTTTACTTCGCTATGCCAACGCTTGTTGAGCTTATAAGTTATCTAACAATTCCTGCGCTACAACTTGCTGTTGACTGTCACCTTGCTTAATAACCTCTTGCAAAATAACCTGAGCATTATCTTGATCGCCAATTTCAATATACACTTTAGCTAAGTCGAGTTTTGCTGCCATGCCATTTTCATCTAGATCTACATCAATCTTATTAACGCCATTGGTAAATTCTGGAAATTCATTTAAACCAACATCAATATTACTTTTGTCATAAGGTTCATTACGACTGACCTCATCTTGGCTTTCTGATAGTAAAGAATCTACAGAGAGAAAGCTTTCTTCATCTTTATTCGTTTTTTTGTTGGCATTCGAATGAGTATTTGAGCTTATATTGTCAAATTCTGCCAGAGAAAAATCATCCCCAACATCTAAGTTTTCATTAAAATCAACTGACTGACTAGCAACACTAGACTCTTCTTCGATATTTGCTAATAGTTCATCAAAATCCAAACTATCTAATTCTTGAATATCATTTATTTCAGTTGCTTCTGATACTTGGCTCTTATCGTTATTTTCATCATTAAGTAAATCTGCAAGCACATTCTGATCAGAAAAGTCAGGCGATAATTCAACAGCGGACTCTGCCTCTTCATCGTTTAATAACTCAGCAAGTGACTCTTCATCAAACGCACCTTCAGCTAAATCATCACCAATATCAAACTCGGTGTCTTGTGTCGAATTTTGGTCTGTTGTATTATTTTCAACATCGGCAATAAGCGCATCAATATCAAAATCGTCATCAACTAAATCGTCTTGTGAAGCATCTGTTCCTGTTAGATCTTCTTTTGTTGATCTAGCTAAAAGATCACTAAAATCTGCCGCTAAAAGAGGTGCCACATATTCCTCAGTCAAGCTTTCAATCTTAGCCTTATTTTGGCTTTCCTCTTGTTTTACTTCTTCTTTGTTAACAGCTTCTTCTTCAGAATTATTCTCATCATCGGAATCATCATCATCCGCTTTGGAGGGTTTTTCCTCAACTGACTCTTCTTCAACTACAGCTGCTTCCTCTGCAGGTGTTACATCTTCTGCCATTGACTCCAGTAATGCATCAATATCATCAGGATCAGACATTTCGGTTTGGGCATCATCATCCGCTTTGGAGGATTTTTCCTCAACTGACTCTTCTTCAACTACAGCTGCTTCCTCTGCAGGTGTTACATCTGCTGCCATTGACTCCAGTAATGCATCAATATCATCAGGATCAGACATTTCGGTTTGGGCATCATCATCTGCTTTGGAGGGTTTTTCCTCAACTGACTCTTCTTCAACTACAGCTGCTTCCTCTGCAGGTGTTACATCTGCTGCCATTGACTCCAGTAATGCATCAATATCATCAGGATCAGACATTTCGGTTTGGGCATCATCATCCGCTTTGGAGGATTTTTCCTCAACTGACTCTTCTTCAACTACAGCTGCTTCCTCTGCAGGTGTTTCATCTGCTGCCATTGACTCCAGTAACGCATCAATATCATCAGGATCAGACATTTCGGTTTGGGCATCATCATCCGCTTTGGAGGATTTGTCCTCAACTGACTCTTCTTCAACTACAGCTGCTTCCTCTGCAGGTGTTACATCTGCTGCCATTGACTCCAGTAACGCATCAATATCATCAGGATCAGACATTTCGGTTTGGGCATCATCATCATCATCTGCTTTGGAGGATTTTTCCTCAACTGACTCTTCTTCAACTACAGCTGCTTCCTCTGCAGGTGTTTCATCCGTCGCCATTGATTCCAGTAACGCATCAATATCATCAGGATCAGACATTTCGGTTTGGGCATCATCATCCGCTTTGGAGGATTTTTCCTCAACTGACTCTTCTTCAACTACAGCTGCTTCCTCTGCAGGTGTTTCATCCGTCGCCATTGATTCCAGTAACGCATCAATATCATCAGGATCAGACATTTCGGTTTGGGCATCATCATCTGCTTTGGAGGATTTTTCCTCAACTGACTCTTCTTCAACTACAGCTGCTTCCTCTGCAGGTGCTTCATCTGCTGCCATTGACTCCAGTAACGCATCAATATCATCAGGATCAGACATTTCGGTTTGGGTATCATCATCCGCTTTGGAGGATGCTTCCTCTACAGGTGCTTCATCTGCTGCCATTGGCTCGAGTAACGCATCAATATCATCAGGATCAGACATTTCGGTTTGTGCTGCAGCATCCGCTTTAGAGGATTCTTTTTTAACTGCAGGCGCTTCATCTATCGCCATTGACTCTAGCAAAGCATCATCAATATCTAGTTCATCTTTACTTGAGAAGTCTTCATCTTCAATTTCGAACTCATCATCACCAAGATCACCCAGTAAATCATCAAGATCACTTTGATCAAGTTGATTATCAACTAGCGCATCATTTTCTTCTTCTTCGATAGCATCATCTTCCATCAGCAAAGAATCAAGATCATCTTGACCTAACTCCCCTCCTTCAAGTTCATCGTCATCTAATAAGATATCTTCTAAATCATCAAGGTCGTCAAGGTCGTCTTCATCATCATCGTCAAGATGAATAACATCATCTTCACTCTTACCTTCTTTATCAAGTAAATCAATTGATAAATCATCATCAAGAGAAAGTTCATCTATTTCCTCTATCTCATCTTTCGGCTCGTTTATTATATTTTCAGGCTTACCCTTTGATTTTTTCTTAGGTACACTTTCAGAGTTAATAGTCTCTGTTTTACGTCGTTTGAAAATAAACGCAACAGCTAACAAAATTAAAATAGCCGGTAACGTAGCCATTAAAACAATAAACCATAAACTTGAAAAAACATTATCTTTTTCTAATGCGGCTTGCTGTTTTTCTAACAATAATTCTTGTTCACGTGATTGGGCTTTTTCTAACAAGGCTTGTTGTAACCTGATCATATCATCCATTTGAAGCTTAATTTCTTTCCCTTTAGCAACCTCTTTTTGCATAGTACCTAGCTGGTTGTTAAATGAGGTTAGCCTCTGACGTAAGTTTTCGTTTTCTTTTAAGATAGCTTGTAAACCGTCTATAGAATCTAAAACATCATTTTGAATGTTCTCTAAACGCTTTTGCTGTTCATTATCTATTTTTTGAAGTTGATCATTTATTTCAACTTTTACCGTGTCTAAATCTTTTTTGTTAACGCTAGGTACTTTCGGTGTTTTAACTTTTTTAGGTTGTTTTTTCTGCCAATCTTTATCATCTTGACGAGACTTTTGTTTTGCAACAGTCGTATTCACAGACATCATGCGGTCAAATGATGGAATTTTTAAGTATTGTCCTTGAACCAGATGATTCAAATTATTATTAACAAATGAATTGGGGTTTGCTTGATATAAAGCTTCCATAACTTGATAAACACTTAAACGGCTATCAGGGCGAACCGTCAATGCTATTTTCCATAACGTATCTGTTTGAGTAATAGGTCCATATCTATCATAAGGAAAAGCATCTGTACTTTTAGGGCCGCGCATACGAATGCCACGTTCTTGTGTCGGTATTTCTTGAGAGAAAGCAGACCCGCTCGTAGAGAGCATACTAATAGAAAAGGCACCAGCAGTGCATAGTCCAAGAATAACCTGCCATAGGCACAGGCGAAATAATTTTTGCATTGAAGTTTTCCCTGTTATTATTTTTTTCACAAAATTAGCTATTTGTCAGTTATTTGACAAGTTTAAAGTAATAGATAACTTCACAAATTAAAGCAAAATTCATTCCATCTGAAATAAGCTAACAAATAATAATACCAAATTCAAAAGAGATCACTCAATCTTTTGAGAAATAAAACAAAAAACTCGTCGCTAACATGCTTATAAATGTTAACGACGAGTTTTAAAATTACTTGAGCTTTAATTAAATAATCTATACCCGCTCTACTTCAAGATGCAGATTTCAGCAAGTCGAGAAAGGGTTAGCTACCAGGAATTGATTGAAGAGAATAGTTATTCTATTGTCGAAATCAATAACGCAGGAGATGACCCTTTCTCACCTTGCCCGTAGGGAGCTAAGCTAGAAAACCAGTCCTGCGTTGCACTACTCGATAAGGGAATAACCATTATCAGCGTATCGCGCCTTGATCTGATTTCCTAGCTTCGCTCTGAAACTGCATCTTCAAGTGGAACGGGTATAGCTAACTAGCTTAAATGATCTTTAATTAATAATTCAGCAATTTGAACACTATTTGTTGCCGCACCTTTACGTACGTTATCAGCAACTATCCACATATTTATGCCACAATTATGACTAATATCTTCACGTATACGACCAACGAAAGTATCATCTTTACCGCTTGCATCAGTAATTTGTGTCGGAAAGTCTTCATCTTTATGACAAACCACTAATCCTGGAGATTGTGCTAGTAATTCTTTAACTTCTTCTGCCGAAATAGGTGAATTAGTTTCAATATGTAACGCTTCGCCATGACCAAAAAACACCGGGACACGAACAGCGGTAGGGTTAACCAAAACATTATCATCACATAATATCTTCTTCGTTTCCCATACCATCTTCATTTCTTCTTTGGTGTAGCCATTTTCAAGAAATACATCAATTTGTGGTATAACGTTAAACGCTATTTGGCGTGAAAAGTTTTTTGTTTCAACTGGCTTACCACTTAATAAATCGGCAGTTTGCTTGGCTAATTCATCCATTGCAGACTTACCACCGCCAGAAACTGACTGATAAGTACACACGTTAACACGGTTAATTCCTACCGCGTCATGAATAGGCTTTAAGGCCACTAACATTTGAATAGTAGAACAATTAGGGTTAGCAATAATATTACGATTACGGTATTCACCTAATGCTTGTGGGTTCACTTCGGGTATAACTAATGGAATGTCATCGTCGTAACGAAACTCTGAAGTATTATCAATAACAATACAACCTGCTTCACCTGCGATGGGTGCATATTTTGCAGAGGTAGCGCCACCAGCAGAAAAGAAACCAATTTGTGCTTGGCTCCAATCAAAATTATCTGCATCAAGCACTTCAATGCTTTCGCCATTAAATTCAATAAATTCACCAGCAGAGCGAGCACTTGCTAATGGGTATAGTTTATTAATTGGGAAATCTCTTTCTTCTAAGATTTCCATAATGGTTTTGCCAACTAAGCCTGTTGCGCCAAGTATGCATACATCAAATTTTTGTGCCATGATCCTCTCTCTTTATTTTTTATAATTAAGTAGTTATCACTTAAAATCTAAGCTCTACTGAAACCTAAGCGGTGGGGCACACTGCTACAGGTGTTATATGACAAAATTACTTGCACCGCTGAAAACTCCCTGCGAGTTGGGTAGTTTTTTCTAAGGGCATCGAAACCTTGACTTGATAATTGCTGACGAAAAATAGCATCGTCACGTCTAACATCGTAAACCATTTTAACTAACTGGTTTAGTACTATTTCATTAAATTCTTGATTTAATTCTACAGATGAAATATTTGCCATGGGTAGAAGTGTTTTTAACTGGCATGTAGGCTCAACATTAATATGTTGGCATAATGCCTGATATAGCATTTCTGTACCACGCGCTTTTCCTTCTAAGCTATAACCCGCTATATGGGCGGTAGCTATTTCGGTATAGTCGATCAATGGTGTTAAGACATCTGGCTCACCTTCCCATACATCTAATACTAACTTTAAACCATGACCTGATTGTTTTAGTGCAAGTAAGGCGTGGTTATCGATTACCTCGCCGCGACAGGCACTAATCAATATTTGTTCATCTTTTAAATTACGTAACCGAGTCTCATCAAGTAAATGATAAGTTGGGTATTCACCGTCAATAACTTTAGGTACATGCAATGAAATAACATCACATTCTAGCGCTTCTTCTAATGATACAAACTCTCTAGCGTCATTAGTATCGACTGCAAGTAGTGGATCGCATATTTTGTATTGAATACCTAACGCTGATAATTTTTCACTTAAACGCGAACCCGTATTACCGCCACCTACAATACCTACACTGAGCTTAGTAAAATCAAATAAATAGCGCTCAGCTAAAATAACTAAAGCACTGATCACATATTCGGCAACTGACACCGCATTACAACCAGGAGCTGAATGAAAAGCAATATCACGTTTAGCAAGATAAGTTTGATCGATGTGATCTGTGCCTATCGTAGCGGTGCCCACAAAACTAAGTTTTTTATTTTCATTTAACAGCGCTTCATTAACTTGAGTAATTGAGCGTACCAATAGTACATCAGCATCACGTACTTGCTCAGGTGATAAATCTCGACCAGAAAAAGGTATTAACTGGGTATCACTGCCCGCTAAATCACTAAAAAACTCTTTAGCGTACGGCATATTTTCGTCGAAAAATATTTTCATGGATATTTGAGGCTATTAGGTGATTGGAATAATTTCGCGTATTGTACTCAGTTTACTCGTTATAAAAAAGCCATGTGAATAAATTTACTTCGCATGGCTTAATTTAAAATCTTAATTTGAAACTTAGTGTGCTTAAACTTGAGATTTAAAGCTAAGCACTAGCAGTTCATAACTAAGCTTTATATTTCTGCATTACTAACGTCGCGTTAGTGCCACCAAAACCAAAACTATTAGACATAACTAAATTAAGCTCAACGTCACGTTTTTCAGTGACAATATCTAAACCTTTAGCTTGTTCATCTAAGTTATCAATATTAATTGATGGGGCAACAAAGTTGTTTTCCATCATTAAGATTGAGTAAATAGCTTCGTGAACACCGGCCGCACCTAGTGCATGGCCCGTCATCGCCTTAGTTGCGCTAATCGCTGGTGATTTTTCACCAAATAATTCTTGGATCGCGCCGAGCTCTTTAACATCTCCTACCGGAGTAGAAGTTCCGTGAGTATTTAAGTAATCTATTTCACCCGTCACACCTTGCATCGCTTGTTGCATGCAACGAACTGCACCTTCACCGCTTGGTGCTACCATGTCGTAACCATCAGACGTGGCGCCATAACCAACAACTTCAGCATAAATGTGCGCGCCACGAGCAAGTGCATGCTCTAATTCTTCAACCACAACCATACCGCCGCCGCCAGAAATAACAAAACCGTCTCTGTCTGCGTCATAGGTACGTGAAGCTAATTCTGGCGTATCATTACGACCCGCAGATAATGCGCCCATACCATCAAACATCATCGCTAATGACCAATCAACTTCTTCACCACCACCAGCAAAAACAATGTCTTGTTTTCCTAGTTGAATAAGTTCCATAGCATTACCAATACAGTGAGCACTAGTCGCACATGCTGAACTGATAGAATAGTTAACACCTTTAATTTTAAAAGGGGTTGCTAAACAAGCCGATACTGTACTACTCATCGTTTTAGGAACCGCATAAGGACCTACACGACGAATGCCACGACTGCGAAGGGTGTCAGATGAGGCAACAATATTTGCTGAAGATGCGCCACCCGAACCTGCAACAATACCTGTACGAAAATCAGATACTTGTTCATCTGTTAATTTAGCATCATCAATGGCTTGTTCCATCGCAATATAAGCATAACCTGCTGCATCACCCATAAAGCGCAATGCTTTACGATCAATGTGATCTTTAATATTAATATCAGGTTTACCCCAAACATTACTTCTCAAGCCTTGCTCAGCAAAACTTTCCGAATGAGTTATACCTGATTTACCAGATTTTAATGAAGCTAAAACTTCTTCTGCATTATTACCAATGCTTGAGACTATACCGAGACCGGTGATCACTACACGTTTCATTTAAATAACCATTATTATAATAAGAAAATTTCAAAAGTCGGGCGTATTATTATACTTAACTTTGCCCCCAAACTGATATTACTAGTAAGCTACCCTAATAAATCAGCGTACACATGTACGCTATAATATATTTTTAATAAAAGAATATCTACGCACTTTAACTAAAAAAGCAGTGAAGATCACTGACCTCAATCAATAATTATATTAAAATATCACAATGAAAGCTAAGCAATACTGACTAACCCTATGAATAAAAAACAAAAATCAAGTTTCAAACCTGGTGGTATGACCTGTACAGAACGATTTAATGATATTAACTTTGGTAATGGATCTGGTTATAAATTAAGACCAGAGATAACAAAACCAAAACACGTCAGCATTATCGGTGGCGGTATTGCTTCTGCTTGTGCCGCTTATGCATTAACTAAGCAGGGCATAAAAGTCACTTTATACTGCAAAGACAACACAATAGCCCAAGGCGCATCAAGCAATGCTATCGGCGCATTATACCCGTTATTGCACCAACAAGCGGATGACATTAGTTTATTTTACCAACAAGCGTTTTGGCGAGCTAAAGCGCTTTACACTGAAGTTTATCAACAAGGGTTCGATTTCTCCCATAGTTGGTGTGGTTTACTTGAATTAGCCTATAAAGACTCAATCGTAAAACGTCAAAAAAAGTTTAATGAACTTGCCACTTGGCCAACAGCCCTTATCCATGAAGTTAGCGCTAAACAGGCCAGTGACATTGCTAAGGTCACATTACTTAATGGCGGCCTTTTTATGCCAAGTGCTGGGTGGATAGCCCCTCAAGAACTGGTTAAGCAAATGATTAATGCTGCCAACGCCACTGGTAGATTAACCGTTAAGACTGATGTTTTGGTAAACAAAATAGAACAAGTGCAACCCATTGCAGATCAAACACAAAAAGATACAGCTCACAAAGAGAACATTCACTGGCGGTTATCCACCAATAACGGTGATTTTGACGCCAGTGTTTTGGTGGTGTGTGGTGGTGCAGAAATTATTGACATCGACTTTATCAAGCAACTGCCTTTTACCTCTGTTCAAGGGCAAATAACGTCAATGAAAACTAACAGTCGCATTAATCCATTATCTACCGTTATTTGTCATAAAGGTTATTTAACCCCAAGTTGTAGCTTTTCTCAACGCCCCGGTATTCATTGTATAGGCGCAACGTTTAAAAAAAATAACACCAGTACTATCGCGACAAAAGAGGATGATGAATTCAATTTAAACATGTTGACTAAATGCTTACCTGATTTAGCGAAGCAAACAAATTGGACTGCGCAAGATATATCAGCTAGTAAAGCAAGGCTACGCTGCATGACGCCAGATCATATACCTATGGTTGGTGCTGTACCTGATGTTCAAAAACATATCGAGACATATCCTCATTTGGCGAAAGATAAAAATTGGAAATACAATCAAGCCGCGCCTGTGGTTAAGAACCTTTATGTCATGATGGGCTTTGGTGCGCGTGGTTTATGTTCAGCACCGCTAGCAGCCGATATTTTAACAGCTGATTTATGTGGCACCCCATACCCTGTAACTAATGAAATGTTATTTAACTTAAGTCCAAACCGCTTTGTTATCCGCGATATTATTAGACGAAAAGTATAACGAATCAATTAAACGAACAGTTAACATTCAACTGTTCGATAAAAATTTTGTAACCTTTACTGACTTAGTGTCATCCAAGTGTTGTATATTGCATAAAATAGTAATGCTAACTTGATTTGATCGGGGAGATAACATGAGTAGTAGCCAAGTTGAAAATACACTAAGCTCAGTAAAGATAAACACCGACGCTAAACCGGTATCACATATAAGCCTTGCTGCATTTTCACAAAAAAACACATCAGGTAAAGTATTCAATTTTTTTGTGTCTATTCTGGATAGATTACTCGGCATAAAAAAGCTTAACAACCTTTACCTAGAGCAAAAATTTTCAGGCTTAAACAAACAAGAATTTTCAGAAAAGTTATTAGATGCATTAGGCGTTAGTATATTATCTGGCGATAAAATACTTAAAAAAATTCCCAAAACAGGCAAATGCATTGTTGTTTGTAATCATCCCTATGGCATGGTCGAAGGCGTCATAATTGCTAACTTGTTAACAAATTACCGAAATGACACCAAAGTGATGGCAAACATTGCGCTTAAAGTATTTAAAGAAATAAACGATTATTTTATCTTTGCCAACCCATTAAAACCTCAAGCAGCAATTAATAGTACCGCCATAAAGCAGTGTTATCGGCACGTTGAAGACGATGGATTGTTAGTAATATTTCCAGCCGGCCGTGTGTCTTTTTATCAAAGTGAACAAAAAATAATTACCGATGGTCATTGGAATCGCTTAGCGGTAAATATAGCGGATAGAACACAGGCACCTATTTTACCCATTTTTATTTCTGGTACCAACTCAACATTATTCCACCGTTTGGGACGCGTTTATTATCGATTTCGTTTATTGATGCTTGCGCGGGAAATGTTTAAATTACAAAACCATCAAATCACGCTTAGTGCCAACAATATTATTACACCAAAGCAATTAACCCCATTTAGCAACAATGAAATGAAAAGTAACCTATTACGGATCCAGTGTTACTTAAACGATCAACAGTATTTTAAATCTTGGCCACAAGACGATACTAAAACAGAGATGAGCCCTGTCGCTGAAAAAATTGAGAGTGCGTTAATACAGCTTGAACTGGAAGAATTGCCGGAAAAACAACATTTATTAGCCTTTAAACATTATACGGTTTACTACGGTTATCAAAGCCAAATACCAAATTGTGTAAAAGAAATAGCGCGTTTACGTGAGTTAACTTTCCGTGATCTAGATGAAGGAAGTGGCGAAGCATACGACACCGACAAATTTGATGCTACTTATATGCATCTATTTATTTATGATAATAAGAACAATCAAATCATTGGTGCTTACCGTATTGGTCAAACAGATAGACTTCAAAAACAAGGTGGCTTAGAGCAATTATACCTGTCACAAATGTTTAATTTTAACGACAACTTTATTAACCAACAACAACCTTGTTTGGAAATGGGACGTTCATTTATCATTGCCAGCGAACAAAAAAGCTACCACAGCTTATTATTACTTTGGAAAGGTATCGGCGCTTATGTTTCTCAAAACCCAAGGTATCGAACTTTTTACGGAACCGTGTCATTAAGTAAACAATATGATCCTCGCTCAGTGGCCATTATGGAGAAAACCATGGTGAAGCCCTCTGCAGGTGTAACAGCAAAAACAGCTTTTCTTGGGCAGCTACATCCTGAGGTAACTCAGTTTATAGCGCAAAATACTATTGAGTTAGAAGGCCTATCAACAATTATTAGCACGATAGAGGAAGATGGGAAAGACATACCCGTATTGCTAAAGCAGTATCATAAACTGGGCGCTAATTTTCATTGTATGGGCATCGACGCTAATTTTAATCAAACCCCCGGTTTACTATTAAGTGTTCACTTACCTAGTGCCCCAGAAAAATTATTAAAATTATATTTAGGTGATAACAAGGCGGAATATTTAGCATACAAAGAATAGTTTATAGCTTTAATTAAAGGCAATTTCACTTGCAGTAGCTTGTGTATTACAAGTGAAATTAATGCCGAAGTTAGTAAAGACAACGGCTAAAATAGTATTTATTAAACTAATATCAGGCTTTTTACGCGGATTTTATTGTTTTTCTAAGGTACGTTGCCGTCGCTGGTGCAATACCAAAACTACTCGGTAGCACCATTTTTTGTTGCTGAGCAATTTGTGCAATCATTGCATAATGATGTACCGCA
>JBLIEW010000006.1:0-122089 GCA_047633255.1 Colwellia sp. | reverse complement strand
AACTATGTTATGTTTATGCATGCTAGTCTCCAATTTATATTGTTTAACACATATATTATGGCTCTGGTTTTACTAACCCGCGAATTTGGAGGCTAGCACCTCGTGGGGAGTCATTATGTCTATACGTCTCAGCCTTCCCAAGTCATTAACCTTCGCCCATAGCTGCTAATATCAGATAGCAATCACTATGCCCACTAGATCAATAAGTTTCGATATAACTTTTAAAGTCTACAATTATTAGTATATAGTACTTGTATGCAAAGTTTTTAATAAAGTTGGTTTACTATGAGTTCAAGTGAAGATAAAGAACCTGATGCTATCCAAATCCCAAAGTTTAGAAGAAATACAATAGATGGTATTCAAGTTCCTCCTACATTTACGGAGTGTGATAGTTATGGAAAAATGACATATGAATTTGTAAGAACTGTTAATGCTAAAAAATTTGGTTTTAGTAGTACAGGGCTGTATTTACATTGGCATGATTTCCACCACAGATTTGATAGTGACTTTAAAGATAAAAAAGTATGGGCATGGTGTGCTTTAAAGTTTAATAGGTCACTTGATGAACACGGCTCCTTGGTTTCGGAAAACGATATCCCTTTTTTCTGGAGCCCTTTAGCGTTAAATCACTATCCACCAATGATTGAAAAAGCTTACCGTTTTGAGCATGTCGGGTTAACAGGTGATCAGAAAAGACACATGCTAGTTAAGAGCTTAATTATGGAGGAAGCTATTACAAGTGCACAACTTGAAGGAGCGGCCACGACAAGAGCTGTTGCTAAGGAAATGCTTTCATCTGGTCGTGCACCTGTTGATGACTCTGAAAATATGATTTTGAGTAACTGGAACTTAATGCAGTTTGCACTTGATAATCTAGATAGGGAATTAAGTATTGAATTTATTCAAGAGTTTAACCATATAGCAACAGAAAAAACTTGTGAAAATGATCATACTCCTGGGATGTTGAGAGATAAGAAGATTGAAGTAGCAAACAATAATGCTGAAGGAGAAGTAACTCATACCGCTCCTGATGCTAAAAACGTCGAAAAATTACTCCAAGATTTGTGTAAATATGCCAATACTAATCACGAGGATGTAGATTATATCCATCCTGTATTCAAAGCAATAGTTATACATTTTATGATTGGCTATATCCATCCTTTTCTAGATGGGAATGGTAGAACTGCAAGAGCACTTTTTTATTGGTATACGATTAAACATGGTTATGAAAATTTTCAATATATATCCATTTCAGCACTCCTTAAAAAGAAAGCAAATGATTATGGGCGGGCATATATAAAAACAGAAACAGATGCACTCGATTTAACATACTTTTTGCAGTTCAATCTGAAAATAATAATAGATGCATTGGGAGATTTTTCTACATATATCCAGAAGAGAATTGATGAAAATAGAACCATGGTTGAAAAACTTTCGGAATCACATTTTTATAAGCATTTTCAACGTCAACATATAGATATCATTTCTAAAGCTTTAAAAAATCCCGGTAGGGAGTTTTCAGTAAAAGAAATCGAGCAAGATACTAATGTAAGTGCCACAGCTGCAAGAGGCTATTTGGATAAACTATATAAACTAGGCCTTTTGCTTAAATATAAATCTGTTGGGAACAAATATACATACTTTGCTCCCGCTAAGTTACAAGAGCAGTTATTCGCAAAAGAAAAGTAGCTGTAATAGCTTATTTGGCAATTAAAAAAAGACTTATAACAAGTTGCTCAAACGGAAAAATAACAGTTGGCCATCACTTCGTGATTATAGCCAACCATTACTTTCCGCTTAGCAAGGCGTTGGTATGACTCCCCACGTCAAGTTAAATACACTGATCCTTGCTTCTTTTTTAAAAACCATAATGTTCACTTTATAAATTAAGTGAGTTAACGCATAGAATGAAGCAAGTAATTTCGTCGTGGCACCTGTCTTCAGTCTATGTTCGTGGTTCAATAGCCGTTAGGCTATTGCCATCCTAACGCCGTCGGTGGTTGTGCCACACCGGATGCTTGATCCCATGCGCTAACTCAAAACTCTTTTTTAAATATTTATTCATGCTGGCATCCTTGCTAAACGTAACTTCACATCAACTACAGGCAATACAACTTCACGTGAGATAGCCCAGATATAGGCGATCATCTCCCTCGCGATAGCCGTCACTACAACATTACGGCGTTTACCGCCGCTTGAATGTTCACTTGGCACAAGGCCTAAGTAACTCATTAGTTTTCTTGGATGGTCGAACCGTGTTAAATCACCTAGCTCAGCGATAACACCTGTAGCGACCAATAATCTGACGCCACGCATGGCTTGTACGGCTTTAACAACAGGGTAATATCGCCAGTTTTTTACTTGGTGAGTTAATTCATTATCCAGCCTTTTTAGGCGCTTCAACCGTTCAGTAATTGTGGATACTGCTTCTTGCAAAACGATTTGTTGGCAAGGATGAGGTAATACTAATTCAGCGTTGCTTGTGGGTATTTAGATTGAAGTTGTCGGGTGAGCTTTTTGAATGCAGCTTTATTGCTGAGTATTTTTCCTAGAGGTGTTGATTTTGCGCCACGTTGGTCTTCAATGTAAGCCACTTCAGTAAATGTTTTATGGGTATTTAAGCCAATGAAAAGTATGTTATGTTTTATCATGCTAGCCTCTGTTTTATATTGTTGACACATATATTATGGCTCTGGTTTATAAAATTAACCCACGTTCAGAGGCTAGCACCTCGTGGGGAGTCATTGTGTCTATATGCCGTAATGGTAGCGGAGTTGTGCAATTAGAATTGAGCCGTCTTGTTGCTTGTAAACAATTCTATGTTCATCATTTATACGGCGAGACCAATATCCGGATAAACCATGTTTCAAAGGTTCAGGCTTTCCAATACATTCGTTTGGGGTTCTTTGAATATCTTTAATGAGTAAATTAATACGCTTTAGTATTTTTTTGTCCGTAGTTTGCCAATAAAGATATTGCTCCCAAGCTTTAGTTGAGAAAGTTAACTTCATTCAATAAGTTCTCTTTCAGTTCCATTGCCAGCTTCAAGTTCGGCAATAGACTCTAAAAGGTTTCTAGCATTTGCTGGTGATCTAAGTAAATAGGTGGTTTCCTGCATTGCGTTGTAGTCTTCTAAGGACATCATAACAACAGGGGCTTCACTTTTACGGGTAATAATAATTGGGGCGTGGTCATTACAGACATGCGCCATTGTGCTTGCTAAGTTGGCTCTAGCTGAGGTATAACTTATTGCATTCATGTTACTCTCCAAAATGTTCATGTACGTTTATTTGTACAATGGTAGCGTAGTGGCACATAACAAGCAATTCAAACGGACAAAAAACAGCGGGCTTTTGTCACTTTTGCCCGTTAATTGGGCGTTGAGGCTGTAGAATAACTAATTCAGTCAAAATGGCTGGTTTTTTGTGCTCGTGTATCGCAATGTAGACGATTAACTTGATATAGGTAATGCATTTAGTACCCCTATTTTATGGGGTAATTCATAATAAACGAGTAATTCTACAGCCTCGTTGGTATAGTTGTAACCTCGAACTTTTGTGATACTATAGTGATACATTATTTGAGTTCTAAATAGGATTTATCATGAGAGTTGAACTTGTTACGACACTTAAGCGTCAAGCTACCAAAATTTTAGCTGACCTACACATATCTAAAGAACCTGTGTTAATTACTGAGCATGGGCAACCATCGGCTTATTTAGTTGATGTTGACGATTATGAATTTATGCAGCAACGAATGGCAATTCTTGAGGGTGTTGCACGCGGTGAGCAAGCAATTAAAAGCGGTAATACATTCTCGAATCAAGAAGCAAAAGAGAAAATGAGCAAATGGCTGAAATAATTTGGACATCTGCAGCTCTTGATGATTTAAATGATATTGCCGAGTATATTACTTTAAGTAATATTGATGCAGCGAAGAAATTGACTCACAAAGTATTTGATAAAATATCTAGGTTAGAAGGCCATCCTGAATCAGGTAAAAAACCACTTGAATTAAGTAACTTAAATTACCGTGAAGTTAATGTTAATCCTTGTCGTATTTTCTATAAAGTGGATAGCAACAAAGTTTATATATTACATGTCATGCGGCAAGAGCGAGATCTTCGTAGATTTCTTCTACAGAGCTAAATACAACTATAAGGCGTTTAAACGGACAAATAACAGCTGTTTTTGTGCTCCTGTATCGTATTCTAGGCGAAGTTAAGTTAAGTTGATGTTTGATTCGTCGATTAACCAGTTCGGGAAAATAGACATCCTTATTAATTTTTCAGCTCTACGACACGCCTAATGCTACCAACGTATGGATCATATTGTGCGACAAAGGGCGCTGTAGAAAAGCTCACAAGAGTTTTTTAAAAAGAGGTTGGTGCGCGAAATATTACGGTCAACTCAATTTCACCAGGCCCAACCAATAGATATTGCTCGTATAGTGTTATTCCTTGTTGGTGAGGAGGCATTATGGGTAACAGGCCAAAATATTGGTGCAAACGGAGGATTCGCCTAACAAGCATGCCAACCGGACAAGTTTTTGTTAAGCGCCTTTTTTGAATTATATACTTTGATAAGTCTCACTATTGGTTTGCTTTTTTTATTGCATCGGTGAATTTTTGCTGAAGCTGTTGTGCACCACTTAACATAAACCCATGATCTGAGCCAAGCAAGAATAAGCTAACACCTAACGAAATCCAGCGCGGAAGCTCACTTAAATCGCCAACAAACATACCGCAATTTTTACCGTGTTTGTTAGCAGACGTTACGACTTTCTCTACTGCAGCTAATACATCAGGGTGACTGGCATCGGTTTGCTCTAAGGCAACGGTTAGGTCCATTCTACCAATAAAGATACAGTCAACCCCTTCAACTTGGCATATCGCATCAATATCATTGACCGCTTCTAAATCTTCAATTTGCGCGATAACACACGTTTGATTTTTATTATTTTCTAAATTTTCAGGGATTTTTTTAGTAGTGTAGCCAGCAAAGCGAGTAGAGCCAGCATAACCTCTACCTTCTGGACCGTAGAAACATTTTTTAACAACACTGCGTGCATGTTCAGCATTTAAAATATGGGGTAATACAATACCATCTGCACCCAAATCCAGTGCATTTAATATAGTCGCATTCTCTGTATCGGGTATGCGTATCACCACTGGCATCTGCTGAGATTTTGCGGCTAATACGCACGTGTCAAGATCCGAGCGATCAAACGGTGCATGTTCTGCATCTAAGCATAAAACATCAAGATTCGTATGAGCGAGTACTTCGGTATTGTGAAAATGTGGTGTTTTGATAAAAGTACCAATTAAGGGTTTCTTTAGTGCTAAAGACTGTTTTAAAGAAAGTTTTAAAGACATAACAATAAACCTGTTAGTAATGTGAGGGTATTCATCAATGAGTATTTGATAAATACCACTGTGTTAATAAGTTCGACACTTTTTCTGCTTGCTCTAATGGCGAAAAATGGCCACATTGGTCAAGTAGTTGTAACTGACTTTTGGGTAAATTTTCGTGCATCATTTTTTGATGTTCAACAGGGCATATTTTATCTTGCTTACCGCCAATTATCAGTATGTCGCTTTTGAGCTGCTGTAATACTGATAGCGAGTCGGGCCGATCTTCGATAGCCATGACTTGGGCAACAAAGCAATCAGCACCCAGAGACTCAGCCATTTCAATTATCAATTTTTCGTGCGCGCTATCTGCTTTAAATAAATAGTTAGGTAAAAAGGTTGTCGATATTAGCGCTATTAATTGCCCTGATTCTGCTTGGATTATTTGTGCTTTTCGAGCGCTTTTTCGCTCAGGAAGATCTGCATGACAATTGCTGTTCACTAAAGCGAGTTTTGCAATAAGTTGCGGGTGTGTTCTTGCTATTTCTGCGGCAACGATACCACCCATAGAAAAACCTATTATTGCACAAGGTTTATTTTCAGTCGCTTTAATGACTTTGTTGGCCATTTCGGTAAGTGATTTTTCAGTGGTAAATTGCACTACCGTAATATCTTGGCAATATTGCTGTAGCTGGTTTATCTGCTTGCTAAACATTGTACCCGTACACAAGGTGCCAGGCAGAATTAAAATGGGTAATTGAGTCATCGTTCATCGCTTTGTTTGTATTGCTTAGCTAACGTTAGATCACTCAATTTTATTGGGTAATTGGCGCTAGCTAAGGACGCTTAACTGAATTGCCTTTAATTAAAGCACCTGTTAGTACACGTGCTTCAGGTGGCGAATCAGGGTTTTCAATGCGCTCTAATAACATTCCTACAGCCGCTTTTACTAATTGTTCCACCGGCTGTTTAATGGTGGTAATTTGATAACTTTGCCAAGCGGATGACGTAATACCATCGAAGCCAACAACAGAGATATCATTAGGAATATGGAGCCCATGAATCTCGCGGGCTTCATCAATAACACCGATTGCCATGGTGTCATTACTACAAATAATCGCATCAGGTGCAGGATTCTTTTGCAGCCATTCAGCTAGACAGTCACGACCCGATTGATAAGAATAATCACCATAAAGTATAGAAACGTCTTCAATAGAAAATTGCTTTAATAATTTAATCGCAATTTCTCGACGCTCATTGGCAACATCAGAGTCTTTAGGGCCTGATAACACCAAATATTTTTTAGGATTATTTTTTTCTAATTCAGTAATGAGTTGTTTAATACCTAGCTCATGGTTACAACAAACAGTATTGGCCATTGCATCTGGCACATTTCGGTTATAAAGCACAACAGGAATATCATGCTGCTCAAATTGGGCCAATCGGTCGCTTTCAAAATGCGCCGCTAATGCAATAACACCGTCTACTTGGAAGGTCCAGATTTGTTCAAATAACTCATCTAATCCTTCAACGTCATCTAAGGTAAACAATAAAACGCGCTTATTGCGCGCCGCAAGTTGTTTGCTTACTTGCGAAAGAACTTCTGGATAATTCACGTTTGCGCGCGAAGAAACAATAACCGCCACCATGCCAGATTGCTTGGTGATCAGCATTCTGGCGATAGCGTTAGGTCGGTAACCCATCCTATTGGCAGTCTCTGTTACTTTATCTCGCGTTTTTTTAGAGACACTTAGTCCTGGTCGAAAAACGCGTGATACCGCTGATTGAGACACACCTGCTTCGCGTGCTACGTCGTAAGAAGTTACATTTTTATTTTTAGCCAATTTTTACCCTTTATATCTTCTCAAACGGATATCGGCTTGCTCCTTATGACCGGCAAAGCCTTCAACAGCACAAAGCCTTGAACAGTATTCGCCAACGAGAACAGATGCTTCTTCCGTTGCACTTTGGAAAGTGCATGTTTTAATAAATTTACCTACCCATAGGCCGCCAGTATAACGTGCTGCTTTGCGAGTTGGAAGCGTATGGTTGGTACCAATACACTTATCGCCATAAGATACGTTAGTTTCTGGCCCTAGGAATAACGCACCAAAATTACGCATATTTTCTTTAAAATACGGTACATTCTTTGTCATTATTTGCACATGTTCGAATGCTAGGTCGTTTGCCACTTCAATCATTTCTTCATAAGTATCACAAACAATAACTTCGCCATAGACACGCCATGCTTCACCAGCGACTTCTGCTGTTGGTAAAATGGTTAGCTGACGTTCAACTTCTTTAATTGTATCGTGTGCTAATTTTTCACTGTTTGTCAGTAATATAGCAGGGGATGTTGGACCATGCTCTGCTTGACCTAATAGATCGGCGGCGCATAATTCGCCATCAACGCTTTCATCAGCAATAACGAGTGTTTCTGTTGGTCCGGCAAATAAATCGATACCAACGCGGCCAAATAACTGACGTTTAGCTTCAGCAACAAAGGCGTTACCTGGGCCAACAATCATATCAACTGGTGCGATAGTTTCTGTGCCAATAGCCATTGCAGCGATTGCTTGAACGCCGCCAAAACAGTAGATTTCATCTGCGCCAGCTAAGTCCATTGCAACCACAATGGCAGGAGAGGGTGTACCATTAAATGGTGGTGCTGCAGCAATAACACGTTTAACACCGGCAACTTTAGCGGTAACTACACTCATATGAGCGGAGGCAACTAAAGGATATTTTCCTCCGGGGACGTAACAACCAACACTTTCCATAGGAATATGTTTGTGGCCTAAAATAACACCAGGAAGGGTTTCTACTTCAACATCTTTCATTGAGTCACGTTGAATTTGTGCAAAGTTTCTTACTTGAGCTTGTGCCCACTTAATATCTTCAATAACACTGTCTTCAACTTCCTCATAACATTTGGCAATGTCATCGGCACTTAATCTGAATGACTTCGGATTCCATTTATCAAACTTTTCAGAATATTGGGCTACCGCTTTATCACCATTAGCTTCAATATCCTCAATGATATTCTCTACAGTGGTTTTAACTTGCTGTAAAAATTCTTTTTTATCGCCTTCTTGTTTACCTTTTTTAATGTAATTTATCATGTTGTAATCTCCTGTTTGTTTGTCTTGAATCAAGTTTTATTTTGATGATTTACTTGAATATGAATAAATCTTACGTAATAATGACTTCGAATGCAATAATTAAATTAGAGATATTTTATGAAAGGTTTTAATAACGAATTGTTTATTAATAGAACAATACTTGTTGCGGGTGCAGGTAAAGGAATTGGCTTAGCCTGTGCGCAAATGGCTGCTGCCCACGGTGCAAATGTTATTGCTGTGGCGAGAACACAGGCCGATCTTGATGAACTAGCAGCGCAATATCCTGAAAATATTACTAGCTGGGCAATGGATGTAACCAGTGAAGCGTTTTTTGAAAAAGTTAAGTCTCTACCTGTTTTACATGGTTTAGTGAATAACGCAGGTATTAACCGCGTAGGCCCTATGGAAGAACAACCTAACGAAAATATAGATGCGGTTATCGATTTAAATATTCGTACCTTGTATAAAATATCTCAAGCCGCAATAGCCCCGATGAAGCGAGCAGACAGTGCCTCAATCGTTAATATGTCTTCGCAAATGGGCTTTGTTGGTTCACCTAACCGCACGTTGTATTGCATGAGCAAACATGCGGTTGAAGGCGTAACAAAAGCGATGGCCGTTGAATTAGCAGAGCATAATATTCGTGTCAATACCGTTGCACCGACCTTTGTCTTAACGCCGATGACCAAACCAATGTTTGATGATGAGTCGTTTAAGAAATTTGTCTACGAGATGATCCCTCTTGGCCGTTTAGGGAAAGTAGAAGATGTGGCGAATAGCTGTACCTTCTTGCTAAGTGACTTAGCCTCGATGATTACTGGCACAAGTATTAAAGTTGATGGTGGATGGACTGCCCGTTAGTCATGTTAATGGACAAACATCTTTTAAATATTATACCTTGTAAAGAACAGGAAAAATAAAATGACACTTGAAAAAAGATTAATTAGATATGCAGACTTGAAGCCTTGTACCAACGCATTTATTGATACCAGAAGTCCGGGAAGTGATAAAAAAGAAAACTTTACCTTAATTGGGCCTGGCGTTGCTGAAAACCCAGATCAGCATATTCACATTTCAATTCCCCATGGCTTTAATATCGGCGGAGCACGACAGCCGGCAGGATGTTTAAATTCTAAACATAGTCATCTAACTGAAGAATTTTTTGTCGTTCACCAAGGTACATGGGCATTCACTAGCGGTGTTGATACTGACGATGGTAGGGTCATACTAAACGAAGGGGATATTATTTCGATACCTATGGATATTTTTCGCGGCTTTGAAAACGTGGGTGAAGATATTGGTTACTTGTATGCCGTTCTTGGTAGTGACGATCCGGGCCGAGTATTATGGGCGCCAGCAGTTTTTGATCTTGCAAAAGAGCATGGATTAGTTCTATTAGAAGATGGCAGCTTGGTGGATACTACATTAGGTGAAAAAATCCCTGAAGGTAAAAATCCAATGCCAGTAACTTCTGCTAAACAAATAGCTGAGCATCGCATAGTAAATAGTGAAGCGATGGAAAATATAGTGCAACGAACAGAAACTTTCGATTGGGCAAAAAATAAATGTCTAGCACAATTTGACGGTGTAAAAGAAGTTGCTTTGGTAGGGCCAGAAAGCCCAGCGGAAGATTTACCTGCGAGTAAATTTAATTGGTCTCATAAGTTTGTTGTACGTGGATTAAAACTAGCACAGGGAGCAAAAGTGAATGATCATATACGCTTTGAAGAAGAAGTTGTATTTGTTCATGAAGGTGAGATAAATATTACCGTTGATGATGAAACTCTTTCGCTTGGTAAAGGAGACACCTTTACTACACCTATTAATGCAACACGTAGTTTTACACAGCAAGGTAAAGGTGACTGCATTCTTTATATTACTCGTAGAAATGATCAGCCACAGGCACCAAAGTTTATTTAAAGGCCAGTATTTAAAGGCTAGAATTTAAAGGCCAGAATTGATTCCACTGATCCTGTCGGGAGCAACACGCCGCTAACAAGTGAGGTGTTGCTTCACATGTATTATACCAATCAAACTAATTAAGTGATCTTTATAAATGGTCTAAATCTCCAATAACATCGTTACTTTCAATCCCAATAGCCAGCTATTGCTCAATCAAGCGCCTCGTTCTTGAAAATTTATCCTCATTAAAATTGATCACTAAATTAATCTGTTTGGTATTATTTAGGGTTTGTACTTAGCCGAAGTAATGAACTCTCCGAATGATTCGCACCACACGATAACGCTCGTGTAATCAGATGGATTGATGCTTGATGGCACCTTGACTAAAAAATTATTAAACGTTTTAACATCACCAACAACTACCATGCGCGATTTCAATCGATTGAAGTCAGCCTCTGTTTCTACGAACTCAGGCGATAAGTAGAGCTTATAATCGGGACCAGGAGCAAGTTTACCCATAAGCGATATAGAACTTTTCCCGATAGAAACTTCTCCTTCCCCCCAGTGAAATGGATCGCTGTCTTCTAGATCGCGTCGAAAATTTGCTGAGTATTTAGCAACAATTGCAACTGCGGAAATTTCTGAGATAGATGGAGCAGGTGGTGCAGTTAAAATAGGTAAGGCGTAGATACCAAGAGCAAAACCAAAGGATAACGAGATAGCATGAGAGGCTGTAAGTAATAAAGCATTTCGAATGTTCACCAGTAGAGCTCCGATTTTTATTGATAAAAACTTTTTATTGATAAAAAAATAGTGTTTTCTATTTTTACATTAAAACAATTAGAATGACAATAATTGCAATGAAACCCCAAAAACCACAATTAATTTTGTAGCTCAATTAGGAATTTACTCCTAACAGTAATAGAGTGGCCTAAGTTATTGGTAATTTTGTGGTTCTTTGTATGGGTAGATTTTTATTTTGGATCATCAGCACATTTTTTATTTAGTAATTAACTCTATTCATTACCGCTCCTTAGTATCATTTGTTACTAAGGTTAATGATAGGTATGATATACCTCTATTGTTATTTTAATATGCTATTCCTAACCCTTATGACCATAAAAACACTAGATGATGATGATAACGTGCCGTTAAATTTAAATACCTTCTTTCCTTATCAATTTTCGGTATTAGCACAACAGGTGACAGAGTTTGTTGCTCAAATATATGAGAAATTCGGGCTCTCCAAAATGGAGTGGCGTGTTTTGGCGACCATTGGCTATCATGGCGAAATATCAGCTCGAGACATATGTGAATTTACTCACCTTGATAAAATGCAGGTGAGTCGTGCTATTAATAAACTTATTCAGTCTGAGCTTTTATTACAGCAGAGTAGTTTAGAAGACCGACGAAAGAACTTGTTAAGCCTTACCGCTAAGGGCAATGAACTGTATCAAGAAATTATTCCATTAGTTAAAAATCAAGAACAACTGTTGCTCGATGGATTAACAGCTCAAGAATGTGAGCAGTTGAAAATGTTGACAGTTAAGCTCAGTGCTCAATTAGAAGAGGTTAGAAATAAATAGCAGGGGTTGATTGACAATAAAAATTCACTCAAGGAAGCTATAGTGATGCTGGCAAGTGTTAGCTGCATAAAAAAAGCAAACTTCACTAGAATTAGTAGTAAAGTTTGCTGAGTAATACAAGCTATTGAAATATAGTTATTATTTTATATTTCTTTATGTTTATTTGCATTAAGCAATTAAACAGTCATCTTGATTTTCTGGTTTAGCTCTATCAAACGGATCTAGCGTATTGCAAGTTTCATAAATGGCTAAAATTTTAGGAAATTTTTCCATCGATAAATTAAAACGTAAAGCGTTATACACCATAGGGATCAAATAAACATCAGCCAATGTTACTCTATCCCCAAAACAATAGGGCGTTGCCAACAATTGAGTCTCTAGGGCTGTAAATCCTTCAATAATCCAATGATGATACCAAGTCATTTTATCCTCAGCATCAACATTGAGTTCATTTACCAAATATTTTAGTACTTTCAAATTATCAAGCGGGTGAATATCACAGGCAATAATATTACTCCAACTTCGGATCGTAGCCGCCTCAAAACTGTCTTTAGGCAGCAACGGTATAGCGGGATACTCGTTCTCTAAATATTCTAATATTGCAGTGGATTGACTAATTTTTTTTCCATTACTCAGTTCTAACGTTGGTAATAAACCTTGCGGGTTTATACCTTTGTATGAAGAACCACAATGGTCACCTTTTAATAAATTAACTGGCGTTAGCGTATGTTTTATACCCTTAAGGTTAAGTGCAATACGAACACGATATGCGGCCGATGAACGAAAGTAAGTATAAAGTTTCATATCGATATCCAAAAATTAATCTATTGCGGGTAGCACTGTACCGAGTACTTCACCAAAGCCAATACGGGCAGCACCTTCTTTTTGACAGTAACCACGCATAATCACGGTATCACCATCTTCTAAGAAAGTTCGTTTTTCACCATTACGTAAAGTGAATGCTTCCTTTCCGCCACGTGATAACTCTAACATTGAGCCAGCTTGCTCGTGTTCAGGGCCAGATTGTGTACCCGAGCCTAATAAGTCACCGGCATTCATTGCACAACCATTAACACTATGATGTGTCACAAGTTGAGCGATAGTCCAGTAAGAATATTTAAAGTTAGAGTCACTGATTTTATCTGCCTGTTCATTGGCATTTCGCATCTTCTGTGTTTGAATAAGGCATTCAAGGTTGATGTCTAAACCGCCCAGTTGACTATTATTTTCACTGGATAAATAAGGCAATGGTTGAGGATCATTTTTAGGGCGAGAAAAGTTTATTCTGTAGGGTGCTAATGCTTCTGTTGTGACAATCCAAGGAGAGATAGTTGAAGCAAAGTTTTTTGCTAAAAATGGGCCAAGAGGTTGGTATTCCCATGCCTGAATATCTCTTGCAGACCAGTCATTGAAAAGGCATAAACCAAAGATATGATCTTCTGCTTTTTCAATATCAATGCGTTCTCCTAATTTAGTACTTTGGCCAATAAAAATACCCATCTCTACTTCGTAATCTAAGCGTTTACAAGGTGCCAATACAGGGGCTTCGGCATCTGGCGCTTTAAGCTGACCATAGGGACGAGGAAATTCTTGCCCTGAAATGTCAATAGTAGACGCTCTTCCGTGATAGCCAATAGGTACCCATTTGTAGTTAGGGAGTAACGGGTTATCAGGACGAAATAGTGAGCCAACTGCTGTTGCATGATGAATAGAAGTATAAAAATCGGTGTAGTCACCAATCTGACACGGCATAGCGTATTCAATATCCGTTTGTAATATTAGACAGCTAGTTAGTTTCTCTTCTTCGCAAGCGCCACTTCGTAATGCTTTTGATAGCGCTAAACGTAATGCTGAATTGGCCTCTTTACCCAATGCCATCAGTGCATTTAATGTTGGCTGTGCGGCGGCTTCAGCAGCTTGTTGAGCAATACCTGTTAACATGTCAAGTTGTGCCACCGCAGCCATGTCTAGAACATAATCACCTATCGCCACAGCGCCGCGAGTTTTTTCCTGTGAGCCTTTGGTACTAAACGTGGCAAAAGGCAAATTTTGAATTGGAAAATCACTCTTATCATTGGCTGATGTTACCCAGCTAGATAAGGTAATGTCGTGCGTTTCATTTAATAAAGTCATAATTTAATGTCCGTAATTATTGTTTTTTATGTAACCAATCGGCATGATTTGGAGCTATTTTAGTTTCTGCCCACTCGTCGATCATTATTTGAGCGACACTGTTGAGTTGTTTATATTGCTCTGGTGTTCCGGTATTTGCCGCAAGCTCTAAACGATGACCGTTGGGATCAAAGAAATAAATAGATTTAAAAATAGTGTGATCTGTAGGGCCTAATACATCAACGCCTTTACTTTCAAGTTCAGCTTTCGCTTCAAGTAAGTCATCAACGCTGTTAACTCTTAATGCCAGATGTTGAACCCATACAGGTGTATTATTATCTCTCCCCATATCGGGAGAATTTGGAATTTCGAAAAAAGCTAAAACATTTTCGTTGCCTGCATTAAGAAAAATATGCATATATGGATCAGGCTCTTTCGTGGAAGGAACCTCATTTTCTGCAATCGAAAGGACTAGGTCCATATTTAGTTTTTCTTTGTACCATTGTGCGGTTTCTTTTGCGTCAATACAACGATAAGCCACATGATGAATTCTATCTACTTTTATCATAACAATAAGTTCCTATTATTAAATAATGGATTGGGTCAGTGCTGTGAAAGGGGATAACTCATCCCCGATCTTAATTAAAACACTTACTTTTCGTTACCAATAACACCCCGTTCAAGCTGCTCACGTTCGATAGACTCAAATAACGCTTTAAAGTTACCTTCGCCAAAGCCGTCATCTTGTTTACGTTGAATAAATTCAAAAAATACCGGACCAAAAGTGGCTTCTGAAAAAATTTGTAATAACAAACGAGGCGTTTCACCTTTAGTTGTACCATCTAACAAAATGCCACGGCTTTGTAGTTGATCAAGCGGCTCACCATGACCAGGTAAACGTCCTTCCAACATGTCATAATATGTTGATGGAGGGGCCGTCATAAACTTAACGCCTGATTTTTTCAAACGATCCCAACAACTAATAAGATCATCACAAGAAAAAGCGATATGCTGAATGCCTTCACCATTGTATTGCATCAAGAATTCTTCAATTTGACCGCCGCCACCACCGCCAGCGGCTTCTTCATTTAAAGGGATACGGATCTTGCCATCTGGAGCGGACATTGCTTTGGATAATAAGCCGGTATATTCACCTTTAATGTCAAAGTAGCGAATTTCGCGAAAGTTAAATAAGTCTTCATAATACTTAGCCCAATGATCCATTCTGCCACGGTAAACATTATGTGTAAGATGATCTAATGTATGAAAACCACAACCTTCAGGGTTTTTTTCTACCCCTTCAATCCAGTTAAAATCAATGTCATATATAGATTGACCTTTAGTATAACGGTCTATTAAATAAAGCGTTGCGCCACCAATACCTTGTATGGCGGGTAAGCGCAATTCCATAGGTGCAGTTGGAATATCTACAGCTTGAGCACCTTTCTTAATTGCTTCAGCATAGGCAAATTGAGCATCTTTAACGCGAAAAGCAAGTCCACATGCAGAAGGGCCATGTTCTTTTGCGTAATGATAAGCGTGGCCACTTTTTTCATAATTAGCCAGTAAACTGATGTCTCCTTGACGCCATAATGTTACATCTTTAGATTTATGTGTTGCGACCATGGTAAAGCCCATTGCGGTAAAAGCAGGCTCTAAAATACCTTTTTCTTCTGCCGTAAATTCAACAAATTCAAAACCATCTAATCCCATAGGATTTTCAAATAAATCTGACATTCTTATCTCCACACTTCATCGTTAAGATTAGTAACAAGCGTTACCATATTGTTCGATGTTAGTATCATTTGTTACCAAAGTCAAAGTTATAGAGAAAATTTTTGCATTATATTAAAGATATCTATTTAAAGTATCCGGAATGTAGAGTACTAATGTGTGGTTTTTAGCTGATCTTAGTGTCATATTCTTATGTCTAACACGTTAACTTTCTAATTCACTCAGAGAAACTTAGCGCCATGAAATATTATTGATTTTTAGGTCTTACTATGACGAGCGACATTCAGTTTGTTTTTTTGCTTCTTGCTATTACGGTTGTACTTTTCATTTGGGATCGTATTCGTATGGATATCGTAGCCCTTTCGGTGGCAGTTACTTTAGCACTTTCTGGTCTTTTAACTCCAATGGAAGTGGTGTCGGGTTTTGGTATGCCGGTGGTTGTTATGATCGCAGGCTTATTTGTGGTCGGTGAAGGACTTTTTCGTACCGGTTTGGCTGCTTCTGCAGGGCAATGGTTAATAAAAGTTGGCGGTACCAGTGAAGTACGTTTATTATTTTTTATGATCCCCTTGGTCGCTTTTTTGTCAGCGTTTATGAGCTCTACTGGGGCCGTCGCTTTATTGATCCCTGTTGTATTGAGTATGTCACATAAATCGGGAATGTCGCCATCAAAATTGTTAATGCCGTTAGCGTTCGCTTCTCTTATCGGTGGCATGTTAACGCTAATTGGTACACCACCTAATATTGTGGTGAGCTCACAAATGAAGAAGGCTGGTTTAGCACCCTTTGAATTTTTTGATTTTACGCCGATTGGTATGATTATTTTATTGGTTGCGATGATCTATTTGATCTATTTTGCTCGTCATTTACTACCCAATAAGGGGATTCGTGATCCTGAACATCCTCATCCGCATTTTCATGAATTTGCCGAACGTTATGGCATCGTTGACCAGATCCATACCTTATCTTTATCAGCTGATTCTGCTTTGATCGGACAAACTGTGTCTTCGGTTGGTTTACGAACAAATTATGAAGTGACTGTCTTTGGTATTAAACGAAAAGGTCGGTTGACCTCATCTTTAATGGCGGTGATGGTTGAAACTGCAATTCAACAAAACGATATTTTAATGGCACAAGGCACGGCAGAAAATATTGCTCGTATGTGTGAGGAATTAAAGATTACTTCGTTAGGTTTTCCCGTTGAGCAAGTTCGGCAAATGCATCAAGAGTTTGGTGTTGCTGAAGTGATGCTAAGAAGAACTTCATCACTGATGCACAAAACGATTAAAAAAGGAGTTTTTCGCGAAAAATTTGGTTTGAGTGTGATTGGGTTACGTCGTAATAATGAAGCCATTGTTACTGAGTTTGATGGCACACCACTGCAATTTGCTGATAGCTTATTAGTGGTTGGTGGCTGGAAACAATTAGAAGCATTGCCTGATACACGTGATTTTATTGTTGTTGAAACACCAGCTGAAATGATTGAAGCACCTTCTCACGGGCAAAAAGCTCCGCAAGCTTTATTTATTATGGTGTTAATGTTGCTTGCGATGGCCACGGGAGCATTACCTGCACTAACGGCGGTACTCGCTGCCGCGTTAGCTATGGTGATCACAGGTTGCGTTAGCATGGAGGAGGCATATAAATCTCTTAATGGGCCTAGTTTGATTTTGATCGCTTGTATGCTGCCACTCGCCTTAGCGATGGAAAAAACTGGCGCGGCGTTATTAGTAGTAGAGCAGTTGGTTTCGATTTTTGGCGGCAGTGGCCCAATGGCGTTAGGTGTAGCCTTATTTGTCTTTACCTCAGTATTTAGTCAATTTATTTCTAATACGGCAACAACGGTTTTGGTAGCACCCATTGCTCTATCGGTAGCACAAAGCATGAATCTTAATCCTGAGCCTTTTATGATGATGGTGGCATTAGCCGCATCTACTGCTTTTGCGACACCCATTGCTTCACCAGTGAATACCTTAATTTTGATACCAGGAAAATACAGTTTTAAAGACTTTATAAAAGTTGGTGTGCCATTACAGTTACTCGCTATGGTCATTGCACTGCTACTTACGCCACTATTTTTTCCATTTCATTAGGTAATAAAAAAAACGTATGGGAAATCGCATTCGAATTAATATTATATTTTCTTAATTAATCAAGAAAAACATGATCTCATCCTTTGCTAAAGGGTAGGGTTAAGTAACATAATGACTTTCATTATAATTTAAAGAATATAGCTCAAATGGTAAAAGTAATATTAATCACTGATGTAAGATCAGGAATGGGTAAAATTACTGCTCGTTGTTTAAATGAAAATGGTTATACCGTTAAAGACGTTATTGAAGACGAAAAATTATCAGATGAAAACTTTGACGTTAAAATAAAAGAAAAACTTTTTTATACGTTGAGCCATCTATGACAAGTAATCTTAAACACAAATCGCTTGGCATTTTTCCAAAATCATGGACTGTAGAGCATGCAGGAAGAGTTCCAGGTAATATTCCTATTTGGGTAGGTATATTGTCTGAACTGACAGAGTTTGGAATTTTCTTTGCCGCTTATTTCATTGCTAAGTTTTATTATCCAGACATCTTCTCCCAAGGGCCTCAAAGTCTACATACCTCTTTAGGTGTTACAAATACAATAGTGTTGTTAGCTAGTAGCTATTTTATGGCGAAAGCAATGTCATTTATTCGACTAAATAACAAAATTAAATGTGAACGGTATTTATGGTTTGCTTTTAGCTGTGGCTGTTTATATTTAGTAATCAAATCATGGGAGTTTCATTGGAATAGCTTGCAAGGCTTAGGTCCGAGTACTAATGAATTTTTTACTGTATATTATTATATGACTTTCAACCACTTTATTCATGTTGGCTGGGCTTCGTGCGCTATTTTGTGGGTAATATTTAGATTGAGAAGTGGCGCTTATTCATCAAAAGAAAACTCAGGTTTAGAAGCGTTAGCAGTGTATTGGCATATGATAGATTTAATGTGGATTCTTATTTTCCCATTATTATATGTACTTAGGTAGAGGATTATAATGAAAAACGTAGGAAAGTTAGAGTATTATCTAGGCACTTTGATCACAATAACATTGTTTAATACCTTTTTAGGTGAACAATTCACATCAACGACATTAGTGACAATATTAATCGCCATAACGGTAACCTATAAAGGTTTTATCGTCATTGATCATTTTATGGAATTAAAAGAAGCGAATAAAAATTTACGGTTTTTAATGAGGCTCTATTTTATAATTTTTCCATCAATGATTGTTATTAGTGCTTTCTACTAAGATCAGGAAAGTTATATTGTAGTCGCTAAACAAAAGGGGGTGACTATTCAAAATTAAAACCAATAAGTGAAACGTCAGCTTTGTGTCATTGCAACATATTAAGTTTTTAACCAGATTTACCTACTAGAAATATTTTAGGGCTCTCGCATTTCCATAAGTAAAGCTATTTTCCTAGACAGCTAAGGCATAAAAATTCAAATTATTAATACATGTGAATTGTGAAGTATCACTTTTAGGTTGCACTACAAATTATTTCATTATTGAAAGTATGCCCTTCAATATCAAATAAAATGACTGGCAATTATCTAGATTGTCTATTTAAAGTATCTTGAAAGTATCCTACGAATATCCTAAAACTGACTTTATTTATTCCTAAAATAAATGTAACCTATTGATACCTATAAACTTGATGTTTTGGCCTAAATAACACAGTTGTATGTACGGATTAGTGCGTTAAGTGTTTGATTATAATAAAGGAATTGATTTTGAAAGACTTAAGTAACGTTCAGTCTGTTTTGTTTGTCTGCATGGGCAATATATGCCGTTCTCCTAGTGCGGAAGCAGTTTTTAGCCACAAGGCAAAGGCTAAAGGCTTATCATTGAAAATTGATTCTGCTGGAACGCTTGGTGCACACGCAAAAGAAAAACCTGATCACCGCGCGCAAAAAGTTGGTGTTGAGCGTGGATATTCTTTTGATGGGTTAAAAGCACGTAAGGTAAAAGTAGAAGATTTTGAAAGTTTTGATCTTATTCTAGCCATGGATAATGACAATGTTGAAAATTTAATGAAAGTCGCTCCTGAACACTTACAACACAAAATATCATTGTTTTTAGAGTTTGCTAAAAATCATGAAGAAACCGAAGTGCCTGATCCCTATTATGGTGGTGTTAATGGTTTTCGTTTTGTTTTAGATTTAGTTGAAGATGCCAGTGATGGTTTGTTAGCGCAATTGAAATAACTTAAGCGAATAAAAAAGGATAAAACTTTGTGAGTTTTATCCTTTATTTATTAGTGTTTGTTATTGAATATAATATTTTTTTTTACTCAACAACCACCTGATAAACAGTTACCGAGCCGCTAACTTCATTGCCGACAATGAGTAATGGCATGCCATTAGGGCTTTGTTCACCGCTAACAAACTTAATACTTTCAGGACCTAAATCACCCGCACTTTCTATCATGCTGCAATTCATCCCTTTACTTTCATCACAAGGGTTGTCTAAATCATCATCCAACTCATAATCAACTGTAAAGTCACGGTTGTTATAATAAGCAGAAAAACTGACATTAAATGGGTTGCTGATATCATAAACAAATAAATCACCAGATCGCTCACTGGCAATGAAACCATAAGTATTATCACCTATTGTTCCTACGGCGATGGCTTCTGGCTCACCGCCTTTATCATCGGAGCGATTATCACCTTTGTTTTCTGTATGAGTACTATTGAAGTTATTACCTAAAACAGAGGCTGAAATTTTGCCAAAATCATCACCGGAGTCAAAAACAAGGTTGATATTCTTATCCCATATTGAAAATGAGCGTGCGCCATAAGCGTATAATGCTTCGTATACACCGTCATTATCAGCATCACCTAAGGCGGTGGTTACTTTTAAACGTCCTAAACCATCTGTTCCGCCACTAGCATCATAAAAGGCTTGTAGCTCAGTTGATAAAAGTTTGTTAATTTCGTCTGGATCGATGATGTCTTTTACTCTGACTTCCTCTGAGTAACCGTCATAATCGCGAGAGTCACCTTCGTTCGCTGTAAGTACAAAGGTGGCACCTTGCCATTGATAAGAGGTAATTGTATCCGGTTGGTACATGCCGTATAAGCCATTAACCTGTTGAAATGATGCTATTTCGTCTTTGTTGGTAAAGTCTATTTGAAAATCATTCCAGTTTTTAAACCCGAGAGGCTTAATTTCTATCGTGCTATTTTCTAAATTGATAATACCAATGGCATTGTTTTCTTGTAACGAAACAAACGCGGTTTTGCTGTCTTTACTAACGGTAATGTACTCTGGCTCTAAACTTTGAGCGAGCGTTGTACCTACGGGGCCTGCTAGTTTTAAGCCTGCTGCTTTTAATAAATCAATACGCTTGGCATCGGTATCAAAATGTTCATCAACAAGTAAGTCACTGCTAAACGTAATGTCAGTGCTTAAGTTAATGGTTGTACTGATATCAGTGGGTATTGCATCAGTAAAATTAACGATTGAAATAGAGCCTTCGGGATCAATACTATAATCGCTGTTTGGCTCACCTTCATTGGCCACAAGTACTTTTTTCCCATCAGGGCTAAAGGTTACCATGTCGGGTAGGGCGCCTACTTTTACTGCTTTGATAAAAGTGCCTGTGCCTTGGTTATCTAATTTATAAAATAAAACAGCACCGTTTTGGGTTTTATCGCTCGCTTCAACGGCGATAGCTAAAGTATCTTCGAAAATAGCAATAGAGTTAGCCGCGCCTAAGGTAATGGTTTCCACTTGATTATTATCAAGCGCCACTTCAACTTCATCCAAAAAAGTAAACGCTATTGAGGATAAACTGGTATCGATAACGGCGTTGCCCACTTCTGTCGTTGGCAAGTTAGTTAAATTGATAACTTCTATTTGATTTTTTGCACTATTAACCGCAAAAGCTGAATTTGATGCCTGATGAAATTGAACAATTTCGGCTGCACTTTTTCCCGCAATATCACTACCGCCGGCGCTAAATCGGCCGACTACTTCAACTCGGACATTTTTGATAGCACTTTCACCGGCAACACCTTGGTTACCTTGAATGCCAGTGATACCAAGGTCACCTTGTGCGCCATCGTCACCATCAAATTGACAGGCAGATAATGCCGATACTAAAGAGATCGCGATAATTGTTTTTCTTATAGACATGTTTGTCCCTACTTACAATGAGTTAAATTAATTTGAAAACTCATCTAGTGTAAAAGTAAGAAGTGACAAATTTATGTCAAATAAATGAAGGAAATATGACAAAAGTAAAGGGGGATAGGTAAGGCTTGATATTTAGCCTTACCTGTTTAATCGTTGAATTATTGCAGGGCTAACGTAGTTACCTTTGTTTTATCGCATCAGCGAGTAAAGATAAAATATCTTCACTGACTGCTAAGTCAACACAGGCATCGGTAATACTTTTACCATAAACTAGTGGTGTATCTGCTTTGACTGCTTGATTACCTTCTTCAATAAAGCTTTCTATCATGACACCAAAAACACTTTCTTCGCCTTGGCTAATTTGTTCGGCAAGAGAACGAGCTACATCAATTTGCTTATTATGATCTTTATAACTATTACCGTGACTACAATCTATCATAATTCTTTGCTTGAGCTCGGCTTTTTCTAATTTTTCACAGGTGTCGTTAATATCGTCCTTGTGGTAATTAGGTACTTTGCCGCCACGTAAAATCACATGAGAATAAGGGTTTCCATGGGTACGGTAAATACACATTTGTCCGCTTTTATTTGGAGAATATAATACATGAGGAACACTGGAAGCCTTAATGGCATCTAAGGCAATTTTCACATTGCCGTCAGTACCATTTTTAAAACCAACAGGGCAAGAAAGTGCAGAAGCAAGCTCTCGGTGTACTTGGCTTTCGGTAGTACGCGCGCCAATAGCGCCCCAACTGATTAAGTCAGAAATATACTGACCAGTAACCATATCTAAAAATTCAGTACCCGCAGGTAAACCCATTTCATTAATATCGACTAATAATTGTCTAGCTAGGTTTAAACCTTTGGCAACATGAAATGATTTATCAAGATCGGGATCGCTAATTAATCCTTTCCAGCCAACGGTAGTGCGAGGCTTTTCAAAATAAACACGCATAACAATAAGCAATTCGTTACGGTACTTGTCACGTAATACGGTGAGACGCTTTGCGTAATCAATAGCAGCAGTAGTGTCGTGAATAGAACACGGGCCAATAATAACTAACAAGCGTTTATCTTCGCCACTGATAATGGCTTCTATTTCTCGGCGACTTTGCATTATAAAGTCAGCGGTAGAGGCGCTTAAAGGAATTTGCTGTGCTAATTGCGCAGGAGACACTAAGTTTTCAATTAATGTTGTGCGTAGTTCATCAGTTTTAATAGTCATGAAGTTTGTATGCTTTTTTTAGACGATATTGTTTATGTTGCATTATAGGCTAGCGCGCATAAACTAAATTATGCGCGCTAACATAGCTAAATTAATCACTAATGTGAACTATTTAACTGATAATAAGTATGATTGCTTGATATAAGTTAGAGTCTGTTAGTATTTATAGCGTTGCAGCCCTGTTTCACTTAATATTTTAGCGGTAATTTCTTCTACTGAAAATTTAGTGGTATTGATAAAAGGTATTTTTTCTCTCTTATAAAGTTTTTCAACTTCACGAACTTCCATACGACATTGTCTAGGTGACGCATATTTGCTGTTCGCCATTCTGTTATCACGAATATCAATTAACCGTTGGGCATCTATTGTTAAACCAAACAGTTTCTTTTTATATGGCTTTAAGAAACTGGGAATGGTTAGGTCATCCATGTCTTCATCGGTAAAAGGATAATTGGCCGCTTTGATGCCATATTGTAGTGCTAAATAGAGAGAGCTTGGCGTTTTACCTGAGCGAGATACACCAACCAGTATTACATCAGCCTCTTCATAATTTGTTACCTTAGAGCCATCATCATTATTTAGTGCATAATTTACCGCCTCAATACGATAATCATAACTGTTTTCATGAATACTATGGGTTCTATGTGCTTTTGGTTTTGCTTTCATGCCAAGTTGTTTTTCTAGAGGCGCAACAAAATGTTCTAAAAAATTATAAATCACGCCATCACAGCTGTCGATAATTTCACGGATATCATTGTTAACAAAGGTATGAAAAACTAACGCAGGCTCTTTGCTACGAGCACACACTTTATTAATTTTTTCTTTAACTTCTAATGCCTTTTCAACGGACTCAATAAAGGGAAAGGTTTGATGTTTAAATTCAGTAGGAAATAAAGAAAGCAAAGCATGACCAAATACTTCAGAAGTTATTGCTGTTCCGTCGGAAATATAGAAAGCGGTACGCATGGATTAACCCTTTAGGTGAATAATGATGAAAGTGAGAATGAAAACTTCTAAGTTATGTTTTATTTAAACTTTTAGTTTATTATGTTGGCAGTGTAGAATGTCTTTAGTTATAAATATAGTGCTACTAATAAATAAGCATATTTCATTTTATTAATCCTTTACTGATTCACAATGGAGAATTGTTGTGCAAGAAAACGTACTTTGGTATGAAAACTTAGGAATGGGTGATGTTGATCGCGTCGGCGGTAAGAATGCATCACTTGGGGAAATGATTTCAAACTTAGCCAATATGGGTGTGCAAGTGCCTACTGGTTTTGCTACTACATCTTTTGCTTTTAATGAATTTTTAGAGCAAAGCGGTATTAATGAAAAAATTTATCAACTTCTTGATGGTCTTGATGTTAGTGATTTGAAGGAATTAGCACGATGTGGTCAAACCATTCGCCAATGGATTATCGACACACCTTTCTTAGAAGAAATGCAAAAAGATATTGCGCTAGCTTACGCTAAGTTAGCAGGGGAGTTTTCTGACGATGCTTCATTTGCTGTGCGCTCATCTGCGACGGCTGAAGATATGCCTGACGCTTCTTTTGCTGGGCAACAAGAAACATTTCTTAACGTGCGTGGTTTTGATTCTGTCATGATCGCCATTAAGCATGTTTTTGCTTCTTTGTTTAATGACCGTGCTATTTCTTATCGTGTCCATCAAGGTTACGATCACCGTGGTGTTGCGTTATCAGCTGGTATACAGCAAATGGTACGTAGTGATATTTCGTCTTCGGGTGTTATGTTCTCTATTGATACTGAATCAGGCTTTGAAGATGTCGTTTTTATTACCTCTAGCTTTGGCTTAGGTGAAATGGTGGTTCAGGGCGCAGTAAATCCAGATGAGTTTTATGTACATAAACCGACACTTGCTAAAGGCAAGCCTGCGGTTGTTCGTAGAAACATTGGTAGTAAAGCCATTAAAATGGTTTATTCAGCCGACCCTTTAGAAAAAGAAAAACATGGTAAGCAAGTTGAAATTGTTGATATTGACGAACAAGATTCTAACCGTTTCTCACTAACAGATGCTGAAGTACAAGAACTGGCTAAGCAAGCGGTAATTATAGAGAAGCATTATGGCCGTCCAATGGATATTGAATGGGCTAAAGATGGCTTAGACAATAAACTTTATATTGTGCAAGCACGTCCAGAAACGGTAAAAAGTCGTGAAAATGCCAATACTATGGAACAGTTTCAAATAAATAGCCAACTACAAGCCAAGGCGAAAGTTATTTGTGAAGGTCGTTCAATAGGCCAAAAAATTGGCAGTGGTACTGTTAAGGTATTAGCCTCTTTAGCCGAAATGGATAGAATTCTTCCGGGTGATGTTTTAGTGACTGACATGACAGATCCCGATTGGGAACCTATCATGAAACGTGCTTCTGCTATTGTCACTAATCGTGGTGGCAGAACTTGTCATGCGGCGATTATTGCGCGTGAAATGGGTATTCCTGCGGTTGTCGGTTGTGGCAATGCAACTGACCTTATTAAAGAAGGTGATGAGGTTACTGTTTCTTGTGCTGAAGGTGACACGGGCTTTATTTATCAAGGTAAGTTGGATTACACCGTAACTACTTCTGAAATTGATGCAATGCCAGAGTTACCATTAAAAATCATGATGAATGTTGGTAACCCAGACAGAGCGTTCTCTTTTGCTAAATTGCCTCATTCAGGTATTGGCTTAGCGCGTTTAGAGTTTATCATTAACAAAATGATTGGTGTTCATCCAAAAGCGTTATTAAATTTTGATAGCCAGTCAGCTGATTTACAAGATGAAATTAACGATATTATCACCGGCTATGACAGCCCAGTTGAGTTTTATGTTGCTAAATTGACTGAAGGCATTTCAACGCTTGCTGCTGCTTTTGCACCAGAAAAAGTGATAGTACGTATGTCTGACTTTAAGTCAAACGAATATGCAAACTTGGTTGGCGGTGAAGAGTACGAGCCAGACGAAGAAAACCCTATGATTGGTTATCGTGGTGCTGCTCGTTATATTTCAAGTGACTTCCGCGATTGTTTTGCGCTTGAATGTGAAGCACTTAAACGTGTTCGTAACGACATGGATTTAACTAATGTTGAAGTGATGATCCCCTTTGTTAGAACCGTTGACGAAGCGTCTCAAGTAATTGATATTCTAGCTGAGCATGGCTTAAAACGTGGTGAAAATGGTTTACGCATTATTATGATGTGTGAATTGCCATCTAATGCTTTACTTGCGGATCAATTTCTAGACTACTTTGATGGTTTCTCTATCGGTTCAAATGATTTAACTCAGTTAACATTGGGTCTAGACAGAGATTCTGGTCTAATTGCACACTTGTTTGATGAGCGTGATCCGGCGATAAAAATATTATTGTCAATGGCAATTAGCGCGTGTAAAAAGCGTGGTAAGTATGTGGGTATTTGTGGTCAAGGACCTTCTGATCATGAAGATTTTGCCGCATGGTTAGTTGATCAGGGCATTGATAGCGTATCACTAAACCCTGATACAGTATTACCAACCTGGTTGTATCTTGCAGACAGATTAGCTGAACAGAAAAAGTAAAATAACTTATAGCGTTAAATTTTACTGAAATTAACGAATATAAAATGAGTCTAATATCTAATTAGGCTCATTTTTTTTGTCCACTATTTGATCAAAAATTTACACCATCATTAAGTTTCCATTAAGAATTGCTTGTTAGTGTAGGACTTATGAATATTAGAATCTTACCCACTATACTATTTAGTTTATGCACCATTGGTGTTCTATTGCTTGCTTGGTTTGAGCGCGATGAATATTGGTACAATGCTGAAGAGGGCATCGGTTATGCCTTCGGCATCATAGGCTCCACTATGATGGTGTTACTTTTATTGTATCCTGCTCGAAAATATTGGAAGCCAATGCGCCGTGCTTTTAAAGTACATCACTGGTTTCGTTTACATATGGTGTTTGGTGTTTTAGGGCCTTGTTTTATTATTTTACATAGTAACTTTAATTTAGGCTCCTTCAATAGCAGTATTGCTTTATTTTCCATGCTACTTGTTGCGGGTAGTGGGTTGATAGGACGTTATGTTTATCAAAAGTTGCATCGAGGATTATATGGAGAACAAATCAGCTTTTCAGATCTCGATGGTGATTACCAATTGGCTAAGGTTCACTTTTCATCTCTAAGTTTTTTCACCAGTGATATTCAACAAACGTTACATCAAGTTGAAAGCAAACTCACTCTGCGCGTCGTTCCCCTTCGAACCAGTTATTGGGCAAGGTGGAAAATTAGGACTATTCGTCGTCACTCTAAATTATCGATTAAAGCGCTGACGTTGACAGCGAAGGAAGATAAAAATAATTGTGAAGACATATTAAAAGATATCAACTATTGGAATGATGGATTATTGAGTCTTGAAAAAATGGCTAATTATGCTTTATATACACGGTTATTCTCTCTCTGGCATGTGTTTCATCTACCTATATTTTTTATGATGATTATCGCGGCCACTGTTCATATATTTGTAGTACATATTTATTAGCGATACTAGATTGGAGTCAGTATGGGTATAAACGTTTTAAAATTTTTTGTTCTTCATAATATTGGCGGCAGTGTTGGCAACTTGCTTAACTATTTTAGGAACGATTATTTTAAATTCAATAATGTCATTGTATTTATAATGATAGTTTTGTGTCTGTTTACGATCAATAACGCTTATGCATTTGAAGAGAATAATACTGAATTGAGTTTAAAACAATTATTGTTAATGCCAGGAGATCTGACCAAGCCTCATGCAAAAATAGAAAATAAATGCCAACAATGCCATCTTCATTTTGATAAAGAAAACCAGTCACCACTTTGTTTAGATTGCCATGAAGATATTGATAATGATCTTAAACAAAAAAGAGGCTTCCACAGCCAAATAGCCAAAGATGATATTAAACAATGTAATAGTTGTCATACTGATCATAAAGGGCGTGACGTTGATATAACGTCGTTAGATAAGACACGCTTCGACCACAGTGAAACTGAATTCCCACTTAAAAATAGTCATCTGCCGCTTGCTTGTAGTGATTGTCACAAATCAACAGATAAAAATTTCCGTTTACCTCTAAAAAAGGACACCTGTACTAGTTGTCATGATGATCCCCATCAAGGGAAGTTAAAGGAAACCTGCACTAGTTGCCATAATGAAAAAAATTGGCAAGAAACCAAATTTGATCATAAAAACACTGATTTTTTACTGAAAGGTAAGCACGACGAACTGTCTTGTCAATCATGTCATGTTAATGATGTTGCGGTAAAAATAGGGAGTCAGTGTGTTACTTGTCATTTATCTAAAGATACGCATTTAAATACTTTTGGTAATAAATGCGGTTCTTGTCATTCAGAGCAAGGTTGGGATAAAACAGAATATGATCACTTTAAAGAAACTAAATTTCGCTTAGTGGGTAAACATGAAAATATAAGCTGTGAGAGTTGTCATTTACCTTCGAGTAGAACTATTAACACGTTAGATAAAAAGACTAATGCTCTTAAAAAAACCTGTAACGGTTGTCATAAAAAAGATGACGTGCACTTAGGTAACAATGGTACTGACTGTCAGCAATGTCACGATAATAACGATTGGGAAAAAGTACGCTTTGATCACGATAAAGAAACGAGTTTTAGTCTTCAAGGTGCTCATGAAAAGTTAGTTTGTCAGGCTTGTCATTTACCTAGCTTACTTGAAAAAAACATAACGAATAAAAGCATAATGGAACACAGTGATGACAAACAATTGAAACCGGCGAGAACATGCCATGATTGTCATCAAATAACGGATGCTCACAATGGTGAGTTAGGTAAAGATTGCCAGCAATGTCATCAACAAAAAAAGTGGCACGAGCAGGTTACTTTCAATCATGACTTTACTTTATTTCCTTTAACAGGTGCGCACCAACTGCAGGTTTGCCAAGCGTGTCATTTTTCAAGTGACTTTACCGTAAAGGTATTCAGTTGTGTAGATTGTCATCAAGAAGATGATCCCCATAAAAAATCCTTAGGAAGTAAATGTCAGCAGTGCCATAACTCTGCTAGTTGGAGCGCATGGCAGTTTAACCATCAAGATCAAACAGACTATTCTCTTGAAGGTGCACATAATAATTTATCTTGTGATTCATGCCATAAGGCTGATGATGAAAAACCTTTATCGCCGCCATCGCAGTGTGTTGCTTGTCATCAAAATGATGATGTGCATCAAGGTGCTTTTGGTGAAAATTGTCAACAATGCCACAATATGGACAGTTTCAATGATTTTAAACACTAGAACAACTAATAACCTCTTTATCTACTTACTAACGTTGTTAGTGACGGTGTTTTTTAACAGCGGCTCTTTAGCGCAAACATTTGACCATCAAATGACATCTTTTCCTTTGTTAGGTCAACATGAATTTGTTGAGTGTCAAGATTGTCATATCAATGGTCAATTTAAAGGAACACCAACAGAGTGTGAGTTGTGTCATGGCAATTCCGGTATGATTGAGGCGAGTCAGAAGCCGGTTGATCATATGCGAACGAATGACCGTTGCAGTGATTGTCATTTGTCGGTTAATTGGAGTTCAATCCCACGTTTTGAACATCAATCGGCACAAGGACAATGCACAACTTGTCATAATGATGTGATCAGTGAAGGTAAGGGTAATGAACACATTCTTACTAGCCAAAATTGTGAATCTTGCCATCTGGACAATAACTGGCAATCTGTTATTAGAGTTGACCATTTAGAGGTAATAGGAAGTTGCACAAGTTGTCATAATAATAATATTACTGAGGGTAAACCTGCGGATCATTTTCCAACCGTTAAAGAGTGCGATGATTGCCATACACCAATCGCTTGGTTGCCTGCTACGTTTGATCATACAGAAGTAACAGGAGCGTGTAGCTCTTGTCATAATGGTAGCTTTGCGACAGGAAAAAGTAGCTCACATATTGTTTCTACACTTGTTTGCGAAGCCTGCCATACAACGCTAGCATGGGAACCAGTGCTCAGAGTTGATCACGACAATGTAATCGGTTCATGTGCAAACTGCCATGACGGCAATACAGCGACAGGTAAAAATTCGCAACATATTCTATCAACAACCGCATGTGAAGCATGCCATTCAACCACAATGTGGTCTCCTGAATTGAAGGTTGATCATGATAATGTTTTAGGCTCATGCACAAATTGTCATAACGGTAATATTGCTACCGGTAAACCCAGTGATCATCTAGTGACTACGTTAGAGTGTGATTTTTGTCATATAAAAAATGCTTGGTTACCTGCCACGTTTGACCACAGTGATGTTAGTAATAATTGTAGTAGTTGTCATGATGGTAATACGGCAACAGGTAAAGATACACAGCATATTTTGTCCACACAAACTTGTGAAGCATGTCACTCGCCATTAACTTGGTCGCCGGTAATTACAACAGATCACAATAATGTTTTAGGCTCTTGTACCAGTTGCCATAATGGAAATATTGCGACAGGAACTGATAATGGTCACTTTATTACCTCTCTTGAATGCGATAGTTGCCACAATACACAAAACTGGAATTCTAGTAATTATGTTCATAGTGGTAGTTACCCAGGTGAGCATAGAACGCAACTTGATTGTCTTGATTGTCATACCAATAACAATGAAATAATCCCTTGGAAATTCCCTTATGGGCCAGATTGTGCTGGCTGTCATGCTAATGACTATGAAGCGGATGAACATGACAAAACAGGAAATATTTTTTATAACGTTTCCGAGCTAAGGGATTGCGCTGGAGCTTGTCATGAATATACAGACAGCTCTTTGAGCACTATTAAAAAGATTCGTAATAGTGAGCATCGTGTTAGTGATAGTGAGTTTGACTAATGAAAAAATTTAAAAAGGTTATAACTATAATTGGGCTAGTTTCTGCTCAAATGTATTGTGTTTCTAGTTACGCTATAGAGCAGGATCCTGCAACAAATTTACAATTAAAAGTACCCCAATCATTAACATTATTCGAACAGGCTAAAGTAGCCCTAACTGATAAGAATTATCCGTTAGCGACAACGTTACTAACCCGTTTATATCAACAGGGTAGTGACAGCGAACAGCAGTTTGCTTTGGAATTTTTAGGTGTGTCTCGTGAGAAAAAAGGTCAGTTGGCTTTTGCTAAGCAGGCTTATCAGTTGTTTTTAGAAAACTACCCTGAGGTTGATACCGCACCTAGAGTAAAAATGAGGTTAAACAACTTAATTGGCATTCAAACGTTAAGTGAAAATAGAAGCTTTAAAGAAAATAAAAAAGGTAGTAAGCGTCGTTCATCTTCATATCTTAGAGGCAGTCTTGCAACAGATTATCGCCAAGCATTATTAGTTGATAACCTAGGTAATAGTCGCGATACCTTATCACTAGCTAATGTTGATCTGGATGCAAAAGGACATGCGGAACTAGATGATTATAATGTAGGCTTTCGTGTTTCATTAGGACACTACCAAGATTTATTACCCGATTCAGATAAAACCAATGAACAAATTAGATACTTGAATTTTTCTGCTAACAGTGAAGATAACTTATACCAGTTAAAAATAGGCCGGCAACGTAGTAGAGGAAAAGGTGTTTTTGGTCGATTTGATGGTGTTATTTTAAGTAGTGAGTTTATCACTGATATGCAAGTTAATGTTGTTGCTGGTTATCCTGTTTCCTCATCTAAAGTAACAACGTTAGACCCAGAGCGACAATTTTATGGGCTAAGTATTGATGTTGACAATAGTTGGCAAGATATTGATTTTAGTGTTTTCTTGTTTGAACAATCCATCAATGACTTAACTGATAGGAGAGCTGTGGGTGGAGAGCTCAGTTATTTTAAAGATGCTGTTTCAGTCTTCTCTCTAGTTGATTATGATATTTTTTTTAATGAATTAAATGCGTTATTATTTTCGGGTAGTTACAGTACTGAATCTGCTCAACGTTACTCTTGGTCACTTAACTACCGTAAAAACCCATATGTGGGCACACGCAATGCGCTTATTGGCCAAAGTATTGATAGTTTTGCTGAATTACAAAACTTATTTATAAATGATGAAGAAATATTAGATTTAGCGTTAGATAGGACTCTAACTAGTAAAACGGCATCATTACAATTTTTTCAACCCATTAATGAACGTTATGATTTTAGTGCCAGTATTACATGGATGGATTTAGCGAGTGCGCCTGAGTCGGGTGGGGTGCCTGCTATTTCAGAAAGTGGTGGGCAATATTACGCTAATGCCTATTTTTCAGTAAGAAACCTTTATAGCGATCATGATACCAACAGTGTTGGTTTTCGTTATTCAGATTTATCACAGTCACAGGTTTATTCACTTTATGCAACTGGCCGATATCGTTTTAATAATGGAATTTCTATCACACCTAAATTAAGATTTGATACCCGTAGTAATGAGAACGGATCGAGTCAACAAAGCATATCTCCTACCTTTAGAATGCAATATCAAAGTCGTAAGCATTATATCTATGGTGATTTTGGCGGGATTTTCTATAATACTAAATCTACGTTATTTCCCACTCAAAAAACATCAATTTACTTTTTATATCTAGGATACCGTTATTATTTTGGTAGTTGACGCTATGTCTGTGTTACCAAAGTATTACTGGACTTTCATAACAGCTAAACCACATTGATTAAATTGATAAAGTATGAAGATAAAAAATATAATCAGTGATTTATTAAACACTATTTCTTTGATTTAAGCTTTATTTAAGGTTCTAAAAGTAGACTTACATTATCAACTTCTCAGGAGATAGTTATAATGTTAAATACAATATCAAACAAGCAATCACACGAGATAACTTCAACTGAAAGATACCCAGCTTATGCAACTGAATCCATATCACATGAGCCGTTGTTACCTAACTATAGATTAAGTGAAAGCTCGATAAGCAAAACAAAAGCAGGTAATCAAAAGTTTAATTTTGATATTCAGGTTGCTGGTTTAGGAAGTAAAAAAAGAAGTGAAATTGAGCAATTTATTAGGCAAGGATTTTTAAAAAGCTATCAGGCGAAAGTTTCAGTGAACATGCCTCATTTGTTAGCGTTGTGTAATGGGTCATATAAAGCGGCTTTAGGTATTCGAAGCGGTCAGGACACTTTATTTATCGAGCAATACCTTACCAGTGCAATTGAGCAACAATCGGTGTTTGTAAAAAAAAATATAGACAGAAAAAACATTGTCGAAATCGGACATCTTTTTAGCAACAATCAACGTTTTACTATTCCATTATTTATGATCACAGCCGTTTCTTTATTTTATATGAATTATAAATACATGGTTTTTTCAGGCACCGAAAAAGTTGTAAATATAATTGCTAAATCCGGGGTACATTGTACTGATCTTTGTGATGCTCAACAGAATAAGATTCAGGCATCTACTGATAAATGGGGCAGTTATTACGCTACAAAGCCGAAAGTTATTGCTGTTTCGCTATCAGATGTTATCGCTTTGATAGGTAAAAACCCCACGTATCAAGCAATGTTCCAATCACTTGATAAACAAATTGCACAAACGTGTCAGCAATTACGCTAAATATTTACGAGAGTAGTGTCACTGAGCATAATTTTGATGAGGCGTTACACGCCCTACAGCAGTAATGGGCAGCAACTTTTTTTGTTCAAGATTTAATGATTAGTAACCCATACCAATAAAAAGTTCTCTGTCTGTTAAGTTGCCAATAATGGCTCTTCGACCATGTAATACGCGTTTATTGTCAATAATCACTATATCTCCATTTTGCCATTGAACCTCTTGCGTATATTTCTCTGCAAGTTCATTGGTTTTTTCAATTAATTCCTGACTCACTGTTTGACCATTAGCAAAGGTATAAGTCGGTTTCTCATAATTATACGACGGGCCAAGTATGGCGTTGGCAAAGGCAAACTGCTCAGTTTGATTCTCTGAGTTAATGATAAGATTTTTAATGGGTAAACAAGGCTGAATATCTAATTGGTAATCCAAACTATCATCAATATTTATTTTTCCTCTTTGATGTTTATTAATGGCTATGAAGTCAGCTAAATGCTTTTCTGTTACTTTGCTAACACAGCTCACTTCTGGATGTTGATTAACCACATACTGTCGCCAAAGATGAGATGGTAAACGTCGTGACACTGTGACGGTTTGCTGCCATGCTTGTTGCAATTCATCAGGCATATTTTTGAATAGTTCAGCGCCGTCGCACACGGTTGTTTGAGATCCTTCTTTAGCGCTTTTTTTACTATAAAAAGCAACAAGATTAGGCGGAAAAGGCGTATTACCATTTTCTATATGTAAGCCAACAGGATCTTTACCCGCATTAACTTTTTGGCTAGATTTATCTGCAAATTCACGTGCGGGATCAAATGTTAACTCATTACAAAACTGCTTTAATAACTCACTAAACTTCGGCAAGCTAGCATTGAAACCACGCAATAACACCCAGCCACTATCGTTTAATTGTTGTTTGATTTGACTGATCACTTCAAAATCATTTAGTGGAGTGTTATTGCTAGACAAAATAATATTTTTCATAGTGGTGGCCTAATAATAAATTATGTATAAAGTGCTGCAATGCAAGCACTGGACAAACAAACGCATTAAGGTTTGATATAAAACGAGTATCCATAATGAAGCTTAACGGAGTCTTAATAGAGGGGATTTATTGGTTTAATTGAACAGTGGAAAAGTTACTATGCGGGTACCAATCGATCAGTAGTTGCTAAACACAAAAATCTTCTTAAGCTTCCTTTAAGTTACCTCTCTTAAACTGTTTATGTTGTAATTTTAAAAAATATATACAAATTAGAGTAAGAAGGTTTTATGAATAAGATACTAATATTATTGCTTTTTGCTGTCCTGCTGCTTACGGTTCAAAGCTGCTCTTCTACAGCAGAAGACTCAAATGATAATTTCAAACAAACTATTTTAGGGTGCAATAGCTGTCACTCAGCAATTGCGCCAACCGAAAATAAGGCACCTTTGCTGAACGGTATGGACGATGAATACTTGATAGAACAACTGCAAAATTTCCGCTTTGATAAACGCGGTGCAAACAGTTTATTAGATGCGACTCAGGATATGTCACGACAAGTTAAAGCACTTCGGGATGATGAGTTACAAAGTATCGCTGATTATTACCAAAACCTCCCGGTTGTCAATTCAACTGAAACCGTTGTAGGTGATATTAATAACGGAAAAACGTTGTATGCAACTCACTGTGAGGGCTGTCATTCTAGTTATTTTGGACGATTTTTTACCAATAGCCCTAAAATAAGTCATCTAAGAGGTTCTTATATATTAAAGCAACTCACTTTGTTTGGCGCAAATAAAAGACACTTTCACATTGAAAATAAGCACAAAATTAAAATGATTGAGGTCAGTAAACGATTCAATAATAAAGAGTTATCTGACATAACCGCTTTCATAAAATCAAAGTGACCAGAGGAGTATCGCCCCATCATTCACGATAAATACTTATCAATATTTGGTCATAATTTCATTGTACTATTACCTTTGTTAACCATCTTGTTGATATAATCGCACTACTAATACCTGTTTACATAAGCTATTCAATAGCGTCTATTTGCTATAGATATAAACGTCAGCAAGTAAATCGTTAAATTTCAGTTCCATTTGTTTGTTTACTATTTGATCACTTTCTTGATTGTTTTTATGAGGTGAAGATAATCGAAAAAAAGTATATTTTTCAGCTTTATGCACAGCTACCAAAATTGTTTGTTTGTCACCTTGAAAGGTAAATAGCTCAAGATTTTGTTTTTGTTTAGTCACTAGGGTAGTTGCTTTAGGTGATGAATCGGGTGTTAAGCCAGCTTTACTCTGCCAAATACTTAATACCGCCTCTAAAGTAACTTGACCATTCATTCTAATAATAGCTAATTCATAAAGGTTATTTTTATTGTCTTTACCATTAAATTTAAACGTAGCACTCGCAATACCTGTTTTATTTTTCTGTAATTGCCAACCATCCATCTCAGGCATAATCAGAAAATTCGATATGGGCTCTGCATTTGATTTCACAGACTTCGTACTTGGTTTAGTGGTCGTTGAACTAACCGTTGGTTTTATCCACCAGTTAGGTTTAGCGATAGATTCTATGGAACTAAATTTGCCATTGGTTTTAACGCCTGAGTCTAGCTGTTTGTTCTCATTAGTCTCATTATTCTGCATAATAACGACTGTCGTGACCAATAGTATAATGGCTACGGTAACTACTTTTATTTTTAATGACATAACATTCCTAGTACTGTTTCAAAATGGTTAAAATATCGGCTTTAGATTTTGCTAAATCAAAAGAATTTTCACCTTGATTGTTTTTTCTTTTGGGATTGGCTCCTGCGTCTAATAAGTATTTTACACACTGGGCACAATTACTTTTAATGGCTAACATTAACGGAGTTAAACTGTTGTTATTTCTTTGTTTAATATTGAGTGTTTCTCCATGTTTAGCTTGGTGATTAAAATGTAGTATTATTTTTAAAATAGCCGGTTTACCTTGGGCAGCAAATAACAAAGCACTGTTAGCATTTGCTGTTTGTTTTTGTGCATTTGCACCGGTGGCTAATAATGATGTTACACAAGCCTGGCAATCTTTAATTACTGCACGCATCAGCGGGGTGTAACCTGAATTATCAGCTTGTTCAATGTCACTTTTAGCATAAAGCAGCGCATTGATTAACTTACTATTAGCGAAATCTGCGGCATACCATAAAGCACTTCGTCCAGCGTCATTTCTCAAGTTAACATCAAGATCCATTGATAGCAGAAGGGCTGTTATATTTGTTAAATTTAATTCACTGGCTAGCAGTAAATATGAACGCTGCTGGTTATCTCGTCTATTATCAGGGGGAATTGCCCTAGCAATTTCTAGAAATGCATTCGCTTGTTTGAACTCAATTGCAAACCACAAAGGTGTTTCTTCTATCGGCAGCTTTTTCAAGCTCTGTGCATTGGTGAGTAAGAGTAACTTTTTAATCAACTGCAAGTTATTATGTTTGATCGCGCTAGCAAATAAATTACTGAGTTGCTTTTGCTCATTAGTGGTTAAGTTATTTACTGTTTTATTTGAATAAGTAAGCAATTCTATGGCGAGTTTGCTTTGCTCTTGCTTGATAGCAATACTGATCGCATTATCCTTTTGAGGGTTTTCTTGCCATGCGCTATGTTTTAATCTTAGTAGCTCATTGATAAGCAATGGTTGTTTTTGTGCAACAGCGATATTAAGTAAAGGCCAAGCAAAATAGGGGCTTTTTTTATTCGTTGCTTGTAATTTTAGTGTTTGTATTTTGTGACTTAAGGTTGCTTCAGCTTGCTTGCGATTAGTTTGTTTATCCTGAGGTGATTTGACCACTAACGTTAAGCCCAAATTATTGGCATAATTTAATGCACTTTTACCCTTTAAATCTGTTGTTGTTAGTTGTGCTCCTTGGTTAATAAGTTGCTGAGCGATAGATTTGTTTTTTGCAATAACAGCCAAAATTAACGGTGTTTGATTCGTTAAGTTTACTGCATTGATATCAGCTTTGTATCTGATTAACAGGCTTGTTTCAGGATGTAAATTATTTTGTACCGCGATATGAAGCGCAGTATTGCCCGTGTTATCGACCTTGTTGAAATGATGATTATTATTCTGGCTCTTTATCGTTTTTATTATCCAAAGAGATATTTCTGTTTGATGACTTTTTAGTGCCGTCAGTAGCGGGGTGCTTTTTGATTTGTTAGCTGGAACAAAAGTCAGTATTGCTCCTTGCTGGCATAGTTTGATGACGTTGGCTAATGAGCCACTTTTAATCGCTTTGATCAAATTATTTTGTAATTGCTTTGATGTAATTAAATTGTTATTACTTATAAATAAAGAATCATAAAGCTGTTTTGCTTTGATATTCCCTTGATTTTGCGATAAAGCTAAAAATTCTTTAGCTTTATCTAAATTTTTTGTTAATCCTTTACCTTGTGCATAAAGGGATCCAAGTAAATAACTGGCTTTTTTATTGTTTTTTGATGCTTGCAGTAACCAATGCTCAGCTTTTTTTGTTGATTTATCGACTGAGTTACCCTGTAAATATAACAAGGCCAGTTGATATTGAGCTTGGCTATTGCCTTGTTCGGCTAACGTTATTATCTCAGGAAGGGCTTGCTGAAATTGGCCGGTAAGTAACAGTTGTTTAATTGAAATAGGTAAGTTGTTATCTTGAGCCAGTTCTTTAGCAAATGCGCTAGTGAAAGTGAAAGTGATAGTAATAGCACTGATTAATAGGATAAAAGATAATATTTTCAATCTATTCAGTCCCATATTTGGTTGCCACCATAATGCCTGTTTTTTTCAAAAAAGGCGTTGGTAATACACCACCAGCACAGACAATTACCACGCTATTCTCTATCGTGGTTATCTTACCTTCAATCGTTAATTGTACATTGTCGATACTGATCCGGTTAACTTGTGAACTCATAAATAACTGTAATGCACCACTGCCGACTAGTGTATCTACCCTTGCTCTGTTTTTAGCTTTTGCACGACCAAAACTATCGCTTCGATAAGAAATACTGACACGACAAAGGCCTAATTCAGCAATACTACAAGCGGCTTCAAGGGCACTATCTCCACCACCTACAATCAGTACATCTTCGTCTTTATATTGCTCAGCATCAATAAGCCGGTAAACAACTTTTGTTTGTTCTTCACCTTTAACACCTAGCTTTCTTGGCGTTCCTCGTCGGCCTATCGCTAATAAAATACTTTTGGTTTTATAGATTTGTTCACTACTGGTTAAGCGTAGGTATCCCTGTTGATCGGGTGTAATATCTAACATGGTTTCATTTTGATTGATTTTTAAGTCATGCTTGTCTATAAGTTCTAACCAAAACGTGAGTAATTTTTCTTTTGAGACTTCACCAAACTTCACTCTACCAACAATGGGCATATTAGCAGGGGAGGTCATTACTAGTTTGCCACGAGGAAAATGACTGACTGTGCCGCCAGCAACCTCTTGATCAATGGTGACGATATTAAGTTGTTTCTCTTTAGCGCCAAGCATGGCACTTAACCCGGCAGGGCCCGCTCCTACGATAACGCAATCTAGTATTGAAGGGTCAAATTTGGGTTGTTTAGCAACATAATTAGCAATTGAATTCATAGATTGGCGGCCTTGTTCTATGGCATTTTTTATTAATCCCATACCACCCAGTTCACCGGCAATAAATATTCCTGGAATATTAGTTTGAAAATCTGATGTTAACTCGGGGATATCAACCCCACGAGTCTCACTCCCAAAAACCAAGGTAATTGCACTTTGTGGGCAAGACGTTTTACACGCACCGTGGCCGATACAATTAGCGGGATTGATTAAATCAGCATGTCGGTCAATCAGCCCTAATACATTTTGCTCAGGGCAAGCACTGATGCAAGAAGCGCAGCCTAAACATTTCAGTGGGTCGATGATTGGGTGCAGGCTAGCCGGTTCGGTTAAGCCGTCACTCTTAGCTTGCGCTAAAAAATCTTTACTGATGCCGTTCTGTTTTTTTCGTTTATAAAGGTAACATGCTAATATCAATAACAGTGGCGTTAAATAAATAAGTGTAACGATTACTTCTTGGTTCATAATAACTGCCCTGAATAACTAATAAACTATTACTTTTTCTTTGCTGATTTTTTTTTAATTTTAGCTATTAAAGAATCAATATCTGTTTTTCTATATTCATCCGCTGTATACATAACAGGTGAATTTTTTGCTGTAAGCAAATGTTGCTTTGCTTTATCGTATTTATGTTGGTCGTACAACAATTCACCGTAAAAGTAATTTACGTCTATACCCTTAGGATCTAATTGTAGTGCTTTTTCTAAATATTTTTTAGCATCATCATCATCGCCAAAACTAATCGGCCAACCAGGCACTTTATGATAGAGAGTACCAAGGCTAGTATAAGCAGAGCCGGCTAATACATTGCCATCTATGGCTATCGCTTTCTCTAACGATTTTTTTGCATCCTTGACTAAAGATAAGGCGCCAAATCCCCCTTTAACACCGGCAAAACTAGATTGAATTATGCCACGCCATACCCATACTTCCGCTTTATCTGAAAAACTCTTGGTAAAGGTAATTGATTGTTTATCAAGTTGTTCAAATGCTCGTTCTTGTTCATCACCACTTAACGTATAGTTTACAATGCCCCATTGTTGGTGAAGTGCTTGTAGTGATGTTGTAAAATTTTCTTCTGTTTGTCCAAAACTTACTGCAGTGATAAAATAGGTTAATAACACGGCGTATTTAGTTAAAAAGTGCATGATTATTGTCCTTTTGTAAATTTTAAAATGGTAGGCAAATTTTTCTTAATGGATGAATCAACCAGTTCAGGAAGTAGACCGTTTATTCTGGCAAATAGCTTCTCTGGCCAACCAATAGACTTTCGATTACTTTTGCCACTGAGTAACTTAATTAACGATTTAGCGACGACTTCTGGTGGATCCATTTTACTGCCCATCGCCTTATTCATGGCAACCGCGTCAGGGCTATTACTATCAGTATTAGTTGCTCTGGGTGCTAAATAACAGACCCTAACATCACTGTTATAAAATTCTCTATTTAACGATTCAGTAAACCCTCGTAGACCAAATTTACTTGCACAATAAACGCTGTAGCCAGGGAAGCCTATTGAGCCTAAAGCTGAACCGATATTAACTACTGTTGCGTGACAGAAATTTTTTGCTTGTAAAAAATCATAAGTGAACTGCATCGTAGCAATAAGGTTTACGCTGATTATTTCACTAATTTCATGTTCAGCTAAGTTACTAAAATTATTGAATGATGAAACTCCTGCATTATTGATCAACAACGTTACTGGCGCGGATAAAAAAGCTTGCTTGAGTATATAGGCTCGGTCATCAGTATGAGTAATATCACCCACCGCAATTTCATGTGGCGCTGCACCATTTACGCAAGGGAGTTGTTCACGTAAAGTTGCAAGCTTTTGCTCATTTCTACCCTGTAGAACAAGTGAATATCCTTGGGTGGCTAATTCGAAAGCAATCGCTTTGCCAATACCACCAGTAGCACCAGTTAATAGACATTTAGATGATGTTTTCATTACTCATTCTCACTAGTTTGACGTTTGTAAATGGTTTGAATATAACTGGCTGATTTCTTTGTTATAGTGCTGTGCTATTGCTGATCTTTTCGGGCGGCCGTTTGAGGTAACTAAACCGTCAATAAATGTCATCGGCTGAGGTAAAAAAATAAAACCGTGTATTTGGGCATAAACGGGTAAGGTTTTATTTAATTCGGTTAGCGCAAGTTGGATTTTATCACGTGGGATATCTGCAGATAACGGCACGAGAATAGCAATGCAAAAAGGCTTACTGTCGCCAAACACAATCGCTTGTCGAAACAGTCCGGTTGCGGTTAATTCTGACTCAAGCCATTCGGGTGAAATATTTCGTCCATAAGAATTGATGATCAGGCTTTTTGTACGACCTTTTATTTCGAGGTTGCCATTTACTATAGTGACTAAATCACCAGTGGCGACTTTGTCCTGATACCATGAATCAGGTAGTTCTAAATAACCGAGAAATGAATTACCGATAACGATCAGTTCACCATTAATGATTTCGGTAGACAAATGCTCAAGAACCTCTCCAACCCCAGTGGCATTGGCCGTACTTTTACTATTGATACTTACAACAGAGCCACATTCAGATAAACCATAGCCTTGATAAACGGGTAACCCTATTAGTTTTGCTTGTGTGATCAGCTTTTCTGATACTTTGCTACCGCCAACGGCAATAAATTCTAATTCTTTCGGGGGCTGCCAACCTTTTCTTATGCCTAGTAATAGTACTTGCAGTAATTCAGGGACTAAAATGAGTGTTTGCGGTTTACTGATGGAAATAATATTAAGTAGTTTATTTAGGTTCGTTAGCTCTGCGCCGTTAAAGCCTCGCTCGACATCACTGATAATCCAAATAGTGCCGCCAGAAAGTAACGGTGCGTAAACGCCAGCAATATTTTCTAATAAGGTGGCAAAAGACAATAAACATAAATGAACAGGTGCGTCGATTGCTATTTTTTTAACCAAAGCATTGGCAACATTTAATTGATTTTCAATACTAAGGCAAACCCCTTTAGGCTCACCAGTAGAGCCTGAAGTAAATGTTATTTTACTTGTGTTTTGCGGAATATTAGCCAGTTTTTTATCAGCTAGTTTGAATACTTTAAATTCAGCAATAGGCGAAACGAGTGCCTGTTTTGTTATTAATAGGTCTTGTTGGAAAGTTTGATCTGCAAACAATAGGGTTGGCTGTACTGAATCAAGTAAATGTATTATTTGATGACTAGAAAAGAACGCGGGTACCGGTGTAAAAATTATGTTCGCAGTTTGACAGGCTAGATCAACTATTAACCACTGAGGTTTATTCTCACCAAACAAGGCGACAGATTTAATGTCATTCAATACTAACCAATCGGACAGATCATTTACCTGTGTAATAAGCGCTTGATACGTTATAGCGCTATCAAGTGTTTGCAACGCAATACGTTCAGGTGGAAATTGAGATAATTGGTCAATTAGCATATGTTCGTCTTTGGTTCTATTAACATTATAAAGTTTCCTCTGCGTTGATGAGGTTACTTTATTTAATTAACCTTAATGTAAACTTAACGGTTAAAAAATTTTTAACGAGGCATCAGCAAACTTGACGGATTAAGTCACTATTTACGGATATAGAGCAATGCTAATGCGTTGAGTCGATTCAATAAAAACACATTCTTTTACTTTCAGCTTTCCACTTTAATCTTAAGACGTTAGACTTTACGCATACACGAATAAGTCATTGGATAGTTATGGCGGATATTGCCGATAAACAGCACACCATAAAGCGAGTTGATAAAGTGGTCTATTCTCGAAAGCATAGAAGTAATCGAGTAATTACACACGATAGCGTTGTCACCGAGCAACCGTTACAAATCAATTTGCATTGGTACAAGGACGACGAAGGCACTGAAACAAAAGTGTTTGCTATTACTATGCGCTCTTTAGGGGATGATAAGTATTTGATCCTTGGCTTGTTATTTAGTGAAGGTGTGATAAAAAGTTATGGGGATATAGAAAGTATTAGTCTTGATAGCAGTGAAGAAAACTCTAATGGAAATAGTTGGCAAGTACATCTAGCCAAAGGAAAGCAACCAAAGTTAACTTCGATTGAACGCTTTCAGGCCACGTATTCAAGTTGTGGTTTGTGCGGTGCAACGTCATTAAAAGCATTAGAATTTAAAAACCCACCTAATTTATTGATTTTAACGGGGGATTTACAATTTAGTTCACAGCATGTTTATACATTAAGTGACAAAATGCGACCCCAACAACCCTTGTTTGATCTCACCGGTGGCATACATGGAGCGGCATTATTTAACCAACAAGCGGAGTTATTAACTGTTTTTGAAGATATTGGCCGACATAACGCGGTGGATAAACTTATCGGTCAACGGCTAGTGGAACAATCCTCATTGCAAAGTAATAAAATGTTAATTATGTTGGTCAGTGGTCGGGTAAGTTTTGAAATAGTACAAAAAGCGGTTATGGCGGGGATCAGTATTTTAGTCTCCGTTGGCGCTCCCTCTGAATTAGCCATTAAAGCCGCGCAACGGTTTGAATTAACCTTAATAGGGTTTGCTAAGACTGAGTCCTTTAATCTTTATCATGGTGATTGGCGGATAAAATCTTAAACAGCAATCTTAAACAGCAATCTTAAACAGTAATATGAGTAAAGGCTTAAACAACAATATCAGCAAAGGTTGCGCGACATATTTTAGCTAAATCTTCTGGTGATAGCTGTATTTCTAAGCCGCGTTTACCGCCGCTAACAAAAATATCAGTAAAGTGCTGTGCGCTTTTATCGATAATCGTGGTTAATGACTTCTTTTGACCTAAGGGACTTACGCCGCCTAAAACATAGCCAGTTGTCACTTCAACACGATGTCCATCAGCCATTTTTACTTTTTTCACTTTTAGGGTTTTTGCGATGGCTTTTAAGTTCAATTTAAACATAACAGGCACTATCGCAACGACTAATTGATTTGTGTCGGTGCAGATCACAAGTGTTTTAAATACTTGCGCTGCATTGAGGGATAATTTTTCTACCGCCTCAACACCAAATGAGAGGGCACTAGTATCATGCTGATATTGATGTGTTTTGAACGTTATTTTTTGTTTTTTAAGTTGTCTAATTGCCGGTGTCATTACGGTTTCCATTCCTTAAATAGTGATAATATTTAATGGTTTAATCATCCTAATGAGTTAGAATTATCAACCAATTATTTCCCTAAGATGCTCTGTAGCTTTTATGCGTATTATTCACACTTCTGATTGGCATTTAGGTCAATATTTCTATGGTAAAAGCCGAGCAAATGAACATCAGCAATTTTTAACCTGGTTGTTAACACAAGTTAAAAATCATGACATTGATGCGATTATAGTTGCCGGTGATATTTTTGACACTGCCACGCCGCCAAGTTATGCAAGGCAAATGTATTTTAATTTCATTAGTGAAATACAATCACTTAATTGCCAGCTTGTTATTTTAGCAGGTAATCATGATTCTGTAAGTATGTTGGCTGAATCAAAAGATCTATTAAGCGCTTTATCTACTCGCGTGATCGCGAATGTAAGTGATCTTGATAACAATGAAAACTTAGCGGAACAAGTCTTTATTTTAAAGGATAGTCATAACGAACCTAAAGCAGTGATTTGTGCGGTGCCATTTATTCGGCCTCGTGACGTGATTAAAAGCCAACAGGGACAATCCGCCAGTGATAAATCATTAAGTTTACAGCAAGCCATTGTTAATCATTACCAAGCCTTATTTGAACAGGCTCAACAATTAGTAAAAGAGAGTAAGCTTAAGCTACCTATTATTGCCACCGGACACCTAACCGCTTTGGGTGTTACTACCTCTGATTCAGTTCGAGATATTTATATAGGCACATTAGAGGCGCTGCCAAGCAATGCTTTTCCTGCGGCAGATTATATCGCCTTAGGCCATATTCATCGTGCGCAAAAAGTGGGTAAAACAGAACATATTCGTTATTGTGGCTCGCCTATTGCGCTAAGCTTTGATGAGGCAAAACAAAGTAAACGGGTATTGTTGGTTGATTTTGACAGTAATCATTTAACCTCAGTCACTGATCTTATCGTGCCATGCTTTCAACCATTGGCCATGGTCAAAACGTCTTTACATGAACTTAGCCAAGCAGTTGAAACGTTATTGGTAGAGTTAAACCTCAACTCAGAAAACAGCAAAGTATTGTGGTTAGACATTGAACTCACCGATAGTGATCGTTTAAGTGATTTACAGTCAAGAATAGAAACACTAGTCAAAGATTTTCCTGTTGAGATATTACTCGTCAGACGCGCTAAACAAGTACGCCAGCAGCTAATGGCAGCACAACAAGATAATAGCACCTTAAGTGAACTTACTCTGGATGACGTATTCGAATCACGTTTAGATCAAGAAGAATACTTTAACCCTAATGGTGAAAAGGCCAATGTGGTTGATAGCAATGAATCTCAACCTGAGGCTGGCGTTGAAACAGATAGTGACACAAGCACTGAAGAAAAGAAAATTGATGAACATAAAAAAAGACTGCAATCCTTGTTTAAGCAAACGGTAGCGCAAGTTTTAGCGAAGGGAAGTGCTCGATGAAAATATTACGATTGCGATTTGAAAATATTAATGCCTTGAAAAATGCTTGGCTGTTAGATTTCACCAAAACACCTTTTGATACCAATGGCTTGTTTGCAATAACGGGGGCCACGGGGGCAGGGAAAACCAGTATTCTCGATGCTATTTGTTTAGCGTTGTACCATGAAACACCTAGGATAAAAGTATCAGCAAGTCAGAATCAATTAATGACACGATATACCGCTAACTGCATGGCCGAAGTTGAGTTTGAAGTAAAAGGACAAGTATACCGTGCCTTTTGGAGTCAAAAACGGGCACGCAATAAAGTTGATGGCAATTTATTAGCACCGGTAGCACAACTGTCTTTATTGGGTGCTGTTCATGAAGATTCTAGTGGCACTATTATTGCGGAAAAGCTAAAAGACGTCAAAGATAAAATAGCGCAAATTACCGGGTTAAACTTTGGCCGCTTTACTAAATCAATGATGCTGTCACAAGGAGAATTTGCCGCATTCTTAAATGCACAACCGAATGATAGAGCACAGCTATTAGAGCAATTAACCGGGACAGAAATTTATGGGGATATCTCTAAACAAGTTTTTGAAAATCATAAAGCGGCTGAAAACTCGTTGCAACTTTTACAAGCGCAAGCACAAGGCGTTAGTTTGTTAGCTCAAGACGAGTTGGCTGCTTTAAAAGAACAAGTTACTGATTGTGAACAAACCAGCGATCAAATCGTACTAGAGCAAGCAAGCTTATCCGCCTTAAAAAACTGTCAATTATTAACGATTGGGCAAGGTAAACTTTTAACACAAGTTGATGAGCTATCAGCGCAAAATAAGCAAGCTAAGCGCCAAGTTGTAACAAGCCAATTACTTATTGATGAACACTTAACGGCTCAAAATAAACAGCAAATTCAGTTTCAACGCATTGAAAATAAACTTATTGATGACATCATTCCCCTTGATAGTGACATTGCTCATATTACTGCGCAATTGAATATTCTTGGTGAACAAGTCAATACACAAAAAAATGTGTTAATAAGTTCACAAGAAAAGCAACAGCAAACACAAACGCAACAACAACGATTAACCGCACAAATTTCAGAAATACAACACTACCTAACGGCAAATAATGTGCTGGTTAGCGTTAAAGCAAAATTGCCGTTGTGGGGTAGCCAAGTTAACCAATTAGGTCAACTTAAGTCTACTGTTGCAGTAAAAAATCAACAGTTAGCTTCAGCACAAGGGTTGATTGAGCAATGCCTTGTTGAGCAAAATCAACAACAAACCTTACTGACAGAAAGTTTGCAACAACAACAAGTGCTGCAACAAAAAATCAATGCGTTTGAGTTACAACATAAGCAATTGGTTGGGCAATATAGTCCTTTATTAGGTCAAATAGCGCTTGAACCGGTTAACGGTGAAATAACAACTGACGCGTTAAGTGCAAAAGTACATAATGGGCAAAATCAGCAAGCGAGTTATGCTCAAGCATTACAACTGTCTAAACGTTATTGCAGGTTATCACTTGAACAAGAAAAGTTAGTTAGCCAAAAACAACAATCGACTTCAGAACTTTTAACTAATAGTAAACAATTAGTCGATTTACGTAAGCAATATACGGTACTTAAGCAACAAAAGAGCGATATAGAAACGTTAATCGCTCAACAACAAACGATTATGGCGCTTAGTGAGCATAGAGCTAATTTACAAGCCGAACAGCCTTGCCCCTTATGTGGCTCTTTAGACCATCCTGCGATCACACAATATCAAGCTATTAACCTTGATGAACACCAACAGCGCTTGCAGAATGTAACCGCTGAGTTAGAACGTACTGAAGCTCAGGGCAATGAATTACGTAGTCACGAAAGCCAGTTAAATAACACTTTACAAGCCAATCAAGAGAGTGAACAAAAAATAGCGATAGAACAAGCCGAGTTGTTAACAGGTTTTACGCAATTGGCGCTGCCAGCATCACTTAACTTAGTGTTATCTAACACTGATGTGATAGAGCAAACTTACGATAAAACACGCTTGCAAGTAGAGCAGCTTAAGCAATTTTACGCTGAAGTGAGCGAAAGTAATCAACAAAGTTTAGCCACAAATAATCAATTACAGCAAGTGAATCAAACGATCGATAAAGCACAAAATCAAGCGGCATTAATACAAGAAAAAATAAAGTTCAGTCAACGTGACAGTGCGGAACAAAGTAACGGGCTAAATCAGTTACAAATTGATGTGAGTCAGATTGAAAAAATGTTGATAGAAGATATTACAACGATGCAAATTAGTGGTTTATTAACTGAAAAAACTAACAGCACTGAATTGTTTAATTCAAGTGTTTGGCTACAAGAACTCGATCAACAAGTGACTTTATTTGAGCAAGCTGCAGCAAAATTAGCACCTCTTTCAATTGAGTTATCAACGGTTGAAAAAGCCGATGTGTTAGTGATTGAACAGGGTAAGCAAGCCACAGCGCAATTAGCAGTGCTAGCACAACAATCGACAGCATCCAATGATCAATTGCAATCAAAATCAAAGTTACGCGTTACTTTTTTTACTGATTTAGGTTATGTCGATAAAGACAATCAGTCAACTGATTTTATTAGAGAATACATCAAAAAAGAAGAAGCAGAACTTAAAGTTAAGTTATCAAAATCACAAATAGCACACCAAACGAATGAAGCTCATTCACAGCAACTCTTAGGGCAAGAAAAACGAGCAAAAGAGCAACTAAATGATATTATAAAAGAAATAGAACAAGCTGATGCGCTAGTTAAAATATCAATAGAAAAGAGTCAAGGAGATTTAAAGAAACTACAAACAGTTGAGTTGCCAGAACTAGAAATACAACTGCAAATCTTGACGGATAAACTAAAACAAATTCAATTGCAGATTGGGCAACATCAACAATCGATTAACGCGGATAAAAAAAATAAAACTAAGCAGCAAGGCCTCTTAACTCAAATAGAAAATGAGCAAAATTCATTAGATGATTTAGCCTATTTAACCCGTTTGATCGGCTCAGCGGATGGCGCTAAATTTAGGCGCTTTGCCCAAGGGTTAACACTCAATCATTTAGTGTATTTAGCTAACGAGCAACTTAATAAACTCGATGGTCGCTATCAATTGCAGTGTCAGGCAAATGAAACCTTAAGTTTATCTGTACTTGATACTTGGCAAGGGGATAGCGTTCGTGACACTAAAACGCTTTCTGGCGGCGAAAGCTTTTTAGTCAGTTTAGCCTTGGCGCTAGCTCTGTCAGATTTGGTGAGTAGTAAAACCAGTATTGATTCACTGTTTTTAGATGAAGGCTTCGGTACATTAGACAACGACACCTTAGAGATTGCTTTAGACGCGTTAGATAACTTAAATGCTAGTGGCAAGATGATTGGTATCATTAGCCATGTTGAAGCGTTGAAAGAGCGCATAGCGGTTCAAATTAAGGTGGAAAAACAAAGTGGCTTAGGTGTCAGCGTATTAGACAAACAATTTGCGGTGTAACATCCATCTTGTCGCTGTATTGTGTAATTTAGGCGTCAAAAGTACTCATTGACTAACGTCAACTCCGTGCTTTTTCCTTTAAATTAAACCATACAACTTAAAGCTGAACGTTACTTTGAAAATCACTTTGCAAGTAACGTTAGGAGTTAAGAGTAATAGTATTAACTCGTACAAACAATAATTAGGATAGTAGCCGTGGAAATTTGGATTTATTTCACCTTACTTGCTGCAACGATGCAAGCTGTGCGTACAGCAGGTCAGAAGCAACTTTCTGAAAAGCTAAATGCTATGGCAACGACAGCGGTTAGGTATGTTTATGCATTGCCGTTTGCCTGGGCCTATTTGGGCTGGATGCTATCATTTAAAGGGATAGAAACACCTAAACTAAACAATGAATTTTTAGTTTACGCGCTAATTGCTTGTGTGACGCAGATTATCGGTACGGTTTGTTTAGTCGCCGCCTTTCGGTACAAAAATTTTGCGGTGGCCACAAGCTTAGCTAAAACTGAAGCTATTCAAGTGGCGGTTGTCGGCGCGCTATTATTTGCTGCTCCCTTAAGTTTTATGGGCTGGTTTAGCGTTATCGTTGGTGTTGTGGGCGTATTTTTAGTCTCAAAAGTAAAATTTAACTTTCGTCATGCTATGGCAGGCTCTGATGCAATGACTGGTTTATCTTTTGGTTTAGGGGCAGGGCTAGGCTTAGCAATAACCACTTTATTGATAAGAGAGTCTAGCTTGGCGCTTAACACCGACTTAATGGTAAGCGCTGCAGTAACTCTCGTGTTTATGATCACAGTACAAACGTTTATCTCAGTTATTTATGTGTATTTTCAAGATAAATCACAATTAGGGTTAATGTTAAAACATTGGCGTTTATGCCTCTTTGTTGGGATAACAAGCGTTTTAGGCTCAATTGGCTGGTTTACGGGGGCAAGCTTTCAAACAGCAGCCTACGTTAAAGCACTTGGGCAAGTTGAGTTCTTTATCACCCTAGCGTTAACTTATCGCTTGTTTAAAGAAAAAATAACCGCTATTGAATATTTGGGTATGTTTTTCATTATTCTAAGCGTAGTTATTTTGCTTTTGTGGGCGTAGATAGATTAAACTGCGTGCAATACCAATCGTTTAAAATTGAAAGAGAATAAAATGAAAATCACCGATAAAACCGTTGTTCAGTTTCATTACGTGTTAAAAGATGAAGCCGGTAAAGAATTAGAGTCATCTCATGGCAGTGATCCTCTTGCCTATTTACATGGCGCCAACAACACGTTAGTTGGCTTAGAAAACGCATTAAAAGATAAAGAAGTAGGTGATAAATTTAGCGTTACATTACAGCCTGAAGATGCTTATGGTGAACGCCAAGAAGACATGGTACAACGCGTACCAGTTAAACATTTAGATGGTTTACCAAGCAAAAATGCAAAATGGAAAGCAGGTATGATTGGTGTTGTTCATACTGAGCAAGGTCAACGTCAAGTAACGGTAATTAAAACAGGTAAGTTCATGGTAACAGTGGATATTAACCCGCCACTTGCAGGTAAAGTATTAACGTTTGATATTGAAGTTGTTGATGTTCGTGCGGCAACCGATGAAGAAGTGACACATGGCCATGCCCATGGTGTTGGTGGTCATCATCACTAAATCTATTAGATAAGTCTATTAGATAAGTCTATTTAAAATTATTGCGTGTTATTTCGTTAAATATTAACAAGTGATACTTTGAAAAATTGGTCGATATTGGTGTTATCAATATCGACTTTTTAATTTTAACAGTTAGCTATATCAATCACTTCAATACTGCTTAACCCTTGCATCTGCCACTGAATATTCAAATCATATAAATTCATACCATAAATTTTATCGTCTTCCTTCCCTTTTTTGTAAGCCGGTCGGGGATCTTGAACCAATACCTGTTCAATAAATAAGGCTAAATCAGGATAATTGTTACTGTGTTTTACTAACGCTATTTTGGCGTGTTCGCTAAACGTTATCTGCAAATCAGATGACGGTTGAGTTTGAGCAAAACCCGCGTTAGCATTGGGTATGGAATCAGAGTAGGGCACGTAAGGCTTTATATCAACAATAGGAGTTTTATCTAACAAATCGATTGCTGAAATATGCAGTATCACCTGTCGGTTCTCTATGTCTATCCCATCTAACTTGACCACTGACATGCCAATAGGATTTGGCCTAAAGGTAGAGCGAGTTGCCAGAACACCTATTTTCTTATTACCGCCTAAACGTGGCGGTCTCACTAAGGGCTTCCAACCTTGCTCTTGAGTACCGTGAAATACAAACAATACCCAAATATGACTAAATTGTGTTAACTCTCTAACTAAATCTGGATTATTAGCGTCACCGGTAAGCGTTATAGTCCCTTTTGCTGAGCTAACTAAACCGGGTTGACGTGGTATAGCAAATTTCTCTTTATAAGGTGAATTAACGTGACCAATAATATTAAATTCAACGCTGTTATTTACATCGGTTGTATTCATTATTTTTGTATTTAATCTTTAGTAGGTGATTCAACCGCAAAGGCTTTGGCATAACAAATAACAATGGCGTGACACTGTTGAGCATCACTGCTGTTGTTAAGTTTAGCTAATTGCTCTGATGTTAATAATGCACAGCCTGTAAAGATAACAGCATTGGCTTGTTGTTCAAATGCTTGGCGTCTAGCTTGCGTTCTCGCGTTAATTTCATCTGGTGCAGCATGGTGTGGTTTTATTTGGCAATCTTGCCCTTCAACAACGCCAATATAGTTATGGCGTGTTTTAATATTATTCTCTTGCTTATAAATCTTTACCTGAGAAGCGGAAAAATATTGTGTAAAGTTATTTTTATCTATATTAGTTGCGACATAATTATTACTACAACTTGTGATCATCATTGCGAGGATTATAATTAAACTTGTTTTCAACATGACTAAGCTCACCTCATTTCAATAACGGGACAGTTTTATAAAAAAGGCATCGTTTATCGCGATACCTTTTTCTGTTTAAATATGTTTGAAAAATTTTATTAAAATAGACTTATTTTACTCGCATACCCGCTACAGCACCATCATCAGGGTTTAAAATCCATAAATCTTTTCCACCTGGGCCTGCGGCTAACACCATGCCTTCTGACATGCCAAAACGCATTTTACGTGGTGCTAAGTTGGCAACCATTAGGGTATGTTTACCAATTAAATCTTCCGGCTGATAGGCTGATTTTATTCCAGCAAATACTTGACGAGTTTCACTGCCTTCTTCATCTAACGACAGCGTTAATTTTAGCAATTTATCTGCTTTTTCAACGTGCTCTGCGTTAACTATTTTAGCAATGCGCAAGTCAATTTTAGCAAAATCATCAAATTGAATTTCTTCAGAGATTGGATCTTCAGCTAATGGGTTTGCTAGGGCGGCAGAGTTATCAACTACTTTTTCCGCTTTCTTTTTCTTAGCAGGTTTTGCCGTTTCTTCAGGTGCAGCGCCCCCTAAGCTATCTTTTGACGCTTCAGTCATCGCATTAACTTTATCCATATCGACACGCTGTAATAAGGCTTTAAACTTATTTATTTTGTGATTGGTTAATAGCGTTTTATGGCCTTCCCAAATTAATTCGTCATTTAAAAATGCTGCTGTGCTATCAGCTAATACCGGAAGCACCGGTTTTAAATAAATCATTAACGTGCGGAACATATTAATACCAAGAGAACAAATATCTTGTACCTCTTGCTGCTTAGTTTCATCTTTGATTAATTGCCACGGTTCTTTTATCGCAATGTATTCATTTACTTTGTCGGCAAGTGCCATAATTTCACGCATGCCACGGCCAAAATCACGTGATTCATAATGAGCAGCAATACTATCACCCGCAGCCATTACTTCATTAGCAAGTTCTTGGTTATCAATATTTGTAGATAACATGCCATCAAAGCGTTTAGTGATAAAACTGGCACAACGTGAGGCGATGTTAACGACTTTACCAACAAGGTCTGAATTAACGCGTTGAGCGAAATCTTCAAGGTTTAAATCTAAATCATCAATTTTGTGCGTTAATTTAGTCGCGTAGTAATAACGTAAGTATTCAGGGTTTAAATGTGCTAAATAGGTACTTGCTTTAACAAACGTACCTTTAGATTTAGACATTTTTTCGCCGTTCACAGTAACAAAACCATGAGCAAAAACAGCAGTAGGTTTACGGAAATCAGCGCCTTCTAACATCGCTGGCCAAAAAAGGCTGTGGAAGTTAATAATGTCTTTACCGATAAAATGATAAAGCTCAGCATCTGAATCTTTATTCCAAAAGCTGTCAAAATCGATACTGCTGTCTTTATTGCATAGGTTTTTAAAACTGCCCATATAACCGATAGGCGCGTCTAACCAAACATAGAAAAATTTACCTGGCGCATTAGGTATTTCAAAACCAAAATAAGGTGCGTCACGGCTAATATCCCACTGTTTTAAGCCTTGTTCGAACCATTCAGTTAGTTTATTTGCCACTTCTTCTTGCAATGATCCACTTCGTATCCAGTCGGCTAACATGGTTTCAAACGCAGGTAAGTCAAAGAAGTAATGCTCAGAATCTTTTAATATCGGTGTCGCACCTGAAATGGCTGAACGGGGATTAAGCACTTCTGTTGGTGAATAAGTCGCACCACAGTTATCACAGCTATCACCATTTTCATCTTCACTTTTACATTTTGGACAAGTCCCTTTAACAAATCGGTCTGCTAAGAACATGCCTTTTTCAGGATCATATAACTGAGAAATAATGCGGGTTTTAATGTGACCTTTCGCATGTAAACTATTATAAATTCTTTCTGAGTACTCTTTATTTTCTTCACTGTGTGTGGTGTGATAATTATCAAAGCTAATATGGAAGTCACTAAATTCTTTTATACGCTCTTCACGCACACCTTTGATCATTTCTTCTGGTGTTATGCCAAGCTCTTGAGCTTTAAGCATAATAGGCGTGCCATGGGCATCATCAGCACAAACAAAGTAAGTTTCATGTCCGCGCATTCGCTGGAATCTTACCCAAATGTCGGTTTGAATATGCTCAAGTAAATGGCCTAAATGAATTGAACCGTTAGCGTAAGGGAGAGCACAAGTAACTAATATTTTGCGCTTTTTTGGTAAACTGTTAGACGAAATATCTGTAGACATGAATAAATAATGTTTTTTTATGGTAATAATGGCTGCAATAGTACAGAATTTAACGTTTATACTCAAATGATTAATGTGATACCGATGGCACTTCAAAATGCAAGGTTCAGGACTATTGATAGTTTTTTGCTCAGCAGTCTCCGTAAGATGAGTTTTAAAGACTTACATGCGGCGTTATTGACTTGGATAAGAGCCTCTTCAAGTGGAGTGGGTATAACCATTTTCTTCAATCAAGGCCTTGTCTCTAAGCCTTTTAATTCTCACTGAATCCTGCATTTTGATGTAGCATGGATATATAATATGTTCGGCAAATTCTTCTCAAATAAAAGTTCTCAAAAAATACCAGAAAGCTCTCAGATCAATGTTAATTCGCCAGTAAGGGACTTAACAACAACTGAAAAAACACAATTGATAACAGAAACGCTACAAGATTATCGTTCTGAAAACTTCCCTGAAGGTATTCTAGCTGTTAGCTCCCACTTTCACATTAACGCTATTCCTAAGCAAAGTAAGGCTATAACGGTTGAGTTTATCCTACCTTTTCCTTGCCAAGGTGAGTTAGACACTATTGCGATCACCTTAGCTGATACGCTAACACAAGCGGTTGAATTTGGTGTGCAGTTAAACGTTAAGCCAGTGCGCAATTTTTCACTGGGAGGTAGTGCAAATAACATCAAAAATATTATTGCCGTTGCCTCAGGCAAAGGCGGTGTTGGTAAGTCTACTACCACGGTTAATCTCGCTTATGCGTTAATTGCTGAGGGGGCTAAAGTAGGTATTTTAGATGCGGATATCTATGGACCTTCTATTCCAACTTTACTTGGTTTGAAAAATGCTAAACCTAGCTCGGCCGACGGTAAATTAATGGATCCCGTCACAGCTCACGGTTTACATGCGATGTCGATAGGATTTTTAGTCGATAAAAATGATGCGACTGTGTGGCGTGGCCCAATGGCGAGTGGTGCTTTTAATCAATTACTCACTGAAACCGCTTGGCCTGAGTTAGATTATTTACTTATTGATATGCCACCGGGAACCGGTGATATTCAATTAACACTGGCACAAAAAGTCCCTGTTGCTGCTGCCGTTATCGTCACAACACCGCAAGATATGGCCTTAATAGACGCAGCTAAGGGCATTGCCATGTTTGATAAGGTTAACGTACCAGTATTAGGTATTATTGAAAATATGAGTTATCACTTATGTGACAATTGTGGTCATAAAAGTCATATTTTTGGGGAAGCCGGTGGCTTAGAAATGGCTAAATCAAAACAAACACAGTTACTAGGTCAATTGCCTTTAGACATGAATATACGAGAAGACGCCGATTTTGGTCAATCAGACATCATTGAAAATAGCGCTGGTGATATTGCGCACTTGTACCGTAGAATAGCGCGTAATATTGCTGGGCAATTATTTTTGCAACTCGATAGCGCCAGCCCACTAACCCCAACGGTTGAAATAACTGAATAGTTAAGAGTTAAGTTTCAATCAGAGAATAAGAAAAACAATTATGAGATTATGTGATAAAGATATAGAGCAATACTTAGATGATGAACTGATCATTATCTCACCAAAACCCGATACATCAATGATCTCAGGCGTTAGTGTTGATATCCGTTTAGGTAATGAATTTCGTGTTTTTCAAGATCATACAGCTCCCTTTATCGATTTAAGTGCGCCTAAAGCTGAAATGCAAAAAGCAATGGATGCGGTAATGAGTGATGAAATTGTTATTAATGATGGTGACGCCTTCTTTTTACACCCTGGCGAGCTAGCCTTAGCGGTAACGTATGAGTCGGTTACGTTACCTGACAACATTGTAGGTTGGTTGGATGGTCGTTCATCGTTAGCTCGATTAGGGTTGATGGTGCATGTTACGGCACACAGAATTGATCCCGGTTGGTCAGGGCAAATCGTTTTAGAATTTTATAATAGTGGTAAATTACCTTTAGCACTGCGTCCTAAAATGAAAATAGCCGCGTTGAATTTTGAGACTATGTCATCAAGTGCGGTAAGACCATACAACAAACGTGACGACGCTAAGTATAAGAATCAAAAAGGTGCAGTCGCTAGTCGTTTGAGTGAAGATTAAATAATCAAGAATCGAAGGCAGGTAATACCTACCTTCGAAGGCTTTATACCCGCTCTACTTCAAGATGCTGAAATCTGCATCTTGAAGTAGAGCGGGTATAGTTATGTCATTATTGCTGGAATCTAAATGGTGAGACAACAGGGGATCACTGCTAAGCCAATTTTTGTTTTACGGTTTCAATCTCTTCAGTCTTGATATTTGCTTGTAAGCCACTTACGCACGCCTCTAGTGCATCAATAAGCTTTTTCTTATCATGATGGTGTGGTTGCTGGTGATGGGCTAAATCACGACATATGACGTTGATTTTTTTTGAGTCAACACTGGGTTCTTGACAAATAACACTGTCGATAGGTAAACAGCCTATATTCTCTTCGATCCATTGCAGTTTTTCATCTAGGGTTAATTTCGCTGCAGGACTACTTTCTAAAACCACGTTTTCTATAAAGACACAATGTCCTTTTCTATTGGCAATGGCATTACTGATGTCTCTTACCAATAATGGAGGGACAATACTCGTCAAGAAACTCCCGGGACCTAATATAATCAAATCTGCGTTATTTATCGCTTTTATGCAAGGTTCAATAGATTTAACCAATGGTGCTAAGATTAAACTTTTTGGCATGATGGGCATTTCATCAACAGACAGTTCACCAAGACGACAACGGCCCTCTGGATAGAAAGCCATTAAATCAGTAGGTGTTTCAGACATAGGGAGAACTTGTGTTCGAACTCTTAACATTCGCCTAACTAGCTTAATAGAGTCTAAAGGTCTAGATTGAACCTCTCCTAGACCATATAAGATAAGATTACCTAAATTATGGCCGCCTAGTTCATCATTACCATCGAATCGAAAATTAAACAGTTGGTTACCAATTGATTTTTTATCAACTAATTCAGTTAGACAATTACGTAAATCTCCCCAGGCAATAGAGCTACTGCGTTTTCTTAATTTGCCCGTTGATCCACCGTTATCGGTTGTAGTGACAATACCGGTAAGTTTATTTCCCATAAATGATAAGGTTGATAATACTCTACCTAAACCGTGACCGCCGCCGATAGCAACAATATTTAATTTATTTAACTGCATTCTTTTTAGTACTTGATATGCTGACTACGTCGTATATCAAACCATACCTGTAAATACTTTAAAAATAAAGCATAAGCGTACTTAGGCATAACTTAGGTATAACTTATGTGGTGAGTAAGGTGTAAGTAACGAGTTAGTATTTAATATTATTACACATCACACTTTATATTTTCTAAGATTAGAAATTGTACAATTCAAACAGCTAGTTAAGTAAAAAACAAACAAGTTGATTCTTATGTAATCACTCAACTAGTTATTTGCAATATTTTTGCTGTTTTTTTAAAATAAGTGTTGACAGTTTCAAGGCTGCTGCTTAGAATGCGCCTCGTTTTCAGCAAGTGTTCAACTTTTTAAAAGAGCGTCTGGTTGAGAACATCTTTCTTCGGAAAGAAAGTATTAAATAGCTATTAGGCCAGTTATTTAATATGACCGTTTGAATTGTTATTTAAACAAGCGGGGCTATAGCTCAGCTGGGAGAGCGCTTCGCTGGCAGCGAAGAGGTCTGCGGTTCGATCCCGCATAGCTCCACCATATTAGGTTTTTTATTGTTGAAGTTAAATGATAAGAAATAGATAGTTTTAACTTGCTAGCAAGTTTTAGTGTCCCTATCGTCTAGAGGCCTAGGACACCGCCCTTTCACGGCGGTAACAGGGGTTCGAATCCCCTTAGGGATGCCACTATTATCTTATTTTGCTTTTGGGCAAAGAAAGGTTAAGTTTGTTCATACTTATAAAAAATGAGCAGAAGCTAATTTAGTGATTGATTATATCGTTTAGTTAATAGAATCGATATACATTCACTATACGTTAGAGTTATCTAACAAGCGGTTTTAGTGTCCCTATCGTCTAGAGGCCTAGGACACCGCCCTTTCACGGCGGTAACAGGGGTTCGAATCCCCTTAGGGATGCCACTTTTACTTTAAATAGCAATATGAAAAGTAAAGTGCATAAAAGTGATATAGTTTCTTATGCTATAGATTTTAATCTGAAATAAGAGTTTAGAGCTTTAGTTTTTCGCAAGCCTTATAATGAGGCTAAGTAAAACTAATTCACCAGAGTGATCTGGTAGATAGTTTGTATTAGCAATAGTTAATTCAGTGTCCCTATCGTCTAGAGGCCTAGGACACCGCCCTTTCACGGCGGTAACAGGGGTTCGAATCCCCTTAGGGATGCCACTTTATTTTTAAGTTAATTAAAAGTTAAGTGTACTAAAAGTGATATAGTTTCTTATACTATAGATTTTTAATCTAAAATAAGAGTTTAGAGTTTTAATTTTACGATATGTTTATATTTTGTTATTACAAATAAGACTGAGTAAAATTAAATCACCAGAGTGATCTGGTAGATAGTCAGATTAACGACAGTTAATTCAGTGTCCCTATCGTCTAGAGGCCTAGGACACCGCCCTTTCACGGCGGTAACAGGGGTTCGAATCCCCTTAGGGATGCCACTTTATTTTTAAAGTAAAGTGTATTAAAAGTGATATATAGAAAGCCCACGCAATATGTTAATATTGCGTGGGCTTTTTTTTTGTGTAAAATTCAATCACCTCATCATTTTATCTTAAATTGTCGACAATCATACTTAAGTCTACTTGATTAATTAAATAATTCCGTTATTATTGATATTGTAAAAATGCTTTGTCGACAATGATGGCGAAGACAAACTATTATAATTTTAACTTCGATGTACTTAAATTTATGAAAACAAATAACCCAACTCAACAAGCAGCGGTCACTACCGCAGATAAAGTATTTGAACAAATACAGCATGCTATTGTTGAAGGTGAAATTCCATCAGGTAGTAAAATAAGTGAACCTGGCTTAGCTAAGCATTATCAAATAAGCCGTTCAACATTACGTGAGGCATTAAACCGTCTAGAGAAGTGTCACCTAATCGAACGTAAAGCCAATGTGGGTTCTCGCGTTGTTAATTGTTCTATTGAAGGCTTGTTAGAGCTTTACATTACCAGAGAAGCACTTGAGGGTATGGCCTGCAGGCAAGCAGCAAAAAACATGACGGATGAAGAAATCTCAAACATGCAAGCGATGCTTCAAATTCATGCTCAAACGCAAGAGCTAAAAGATGGCACGGGCTATTATCAAGAAGAAGGTAATCTTGATTTTCATTATAAAGTTATCTTAGGTAGTCATAACAAACAATTAATCGAATTGATTTGCGGCCAGTTATATCACTTAGTCCGCATGTATCGTTGTCAGTTTGGTATGTATAGCCCCAGAGCAAGTCGTGCTTTTGATGAGCACTCGCACATAATCCAAGCAATCGCAGATAGAGACGGAGAATTAGCAGAAATGTTAATGCGTCGTCATATTGCGGCATCACGTAAAAATATAGAAAATAAAATAGCAAAAGAAATCGCTCAAAAAGAGCAAACAAAAATTCAACTCATTAAGTCTTAAGAGGAAATATACCATGACTCGTCAATTATCAGCGGGCGCAAAATTTCGCCAAGCGTTAGTAAATAATAAACCATTACAAGTTGTCGGCACTATCAACGCTTATAGCGCTATGATGGCTGAACAAATAGGTCATCAAGCGATCTATTTATCAGGTGGCGGTGTTGCTAATGCCTCTTATGGTCTTCCTGATCTTGGCATGACGTCATTAAATGATGTGGTTGCTGACGTACAACGTATCACTGCTGCATCTAGCTTACCTTTACTTGTTGATATTGATACCGGTTGGGGCGGGGCATTTAATATTGCTAAAACAATACGTGATATGGAAAAAGCCGGTGCTGCAGCAGTTCATATTGAAGATCAAGTGGCACAAAAACGTTGTGGTCATCGTCCAAATAAAGAAATTGTTTCGACAGAAGAAATGGCAGATCGTATTCGCGCAGCGGTTGATGCGCGTATTGACCCTGATTTTTTCATCATGGCACGAACTGATGCGTTTGCTCAAGAAGGCCTAGAAGCGGCTATTGAACGTGCTAAAGCTTATGTTGCAGCGGGTGCTGATGGTATTTTTGCTGAAGCGATTCAAACAGAAGAGCATTACCGTGCTTTTTCAGCAGCCTTAGATGTGCCTATTCTTGCTAATATTACCGAATTTGGTCAAACCGAATTATGGAATAAAGAGCAACTAGGTGAGTGGGGTTGTGGCATGGTTCTTTATCCTTTATCTGCTTTTAGAGCGATGAATAAAGCCGCTGAATTAGTGTATAAAACTCTTTTAGCTGATGGCGATCAAAAAGCAGTTATTGATACAATGCAAACTCGTATGGATTTATATGATTATCTTGGTTACCACGATTATGAGCAAAAACTAGATTCATTATTTGCTGACGGAAAAAACAAGTAATCTAACGATAAAAAATAAGAATATTAAAGAGTGAGAGAGTAATTATGTCAGAAAAAAAAATTAGTGGTGCAGGCTTACGTGGTCAAAGCGCAGGTGAAACGGCTATTTGTACTGTAGGTAAATCAGGTAGTGGTTTAACTTACTGCGGTTATGATGTTTCTGATTTAGCTGATAATGCTACCTTTGAAGAAGTGGCTTACTTATTATTTAATGGTGAATTACCAACAGGTGGTGAGTTAGCTGAATACAAAGCTGAGCTACTAACGATGCGTGATATTCCACAAGCATTAAAAGAAGTCCTAAAATTGATCCCTAAAGATGCACATCCTATGGATGTTATGCGTACAGGTTGTTCATTTTTAGGTAATATTGAACCAGAAGTTGATTTTTCTCAGCAAAATAAAGCAGCCAACCGTTTATTATCGGCATTTCCAGCAATCATGTGTTATTGGTATAAATTTTCACATGATGGTGTTGAAATTGACTGTATGACAGATGAAGATTCATTAGGGGGTCACTTCCTACGTTTATTAAACCAAGAAGAACCTTCTGAGCAACATAAGCGAGTAATGGATGTTTCATTAATCTTATACGCAGAACATGAGTTTAACGCGTCAACATTTACAGCGCGTGTTTGTGCATCTACTTTATCAGATATGTTTTCTTGTATTACAGGCGCTATTGGTACGTTACGTGGACCTCTTCACGGTGGTGCTAATGAAGCGGCAATGGACATGATTGAGAAATTCAAATCACCTGCCGATGCCAAAGAACAAATGGCTGGTATGCTTGAGCGTAAAGATAAAATCATGGGTTTTGGCCATGCAGTTTACCGCACTTCAGATCCTCGCAATACAGTAATCAAAGCATGGTCTGAAAAATTAGCGGCTGAAAATGGAGATACATCACTTTACGATATCTCTGTTGCTTGTGAAGAATTCATGTGGGATACCAAAAAATTATTTTGTAATGCAGATTTTTTCCATGCATCTACTTATAACTATATGGGTATTCCAACTAAACTGTTTACGCCTATTTTTGTTTGTTCACGCTTAACCGGTTGGGCTGCACATGTAATGGAGCAGCGCTCTAATAACCGTATTATCCGTCCATCAGCTGACTATATAGGCAGTGAACCAAGAAAAGTTACGCCTATCTCACAACGATAATACAGATCAGAATATTGAGTAATCGGTTGCGAAGCACTTCTGGTTATTCAATATTTATTCCTTCAATTGGACTTATATTATGAATTACGATTACCGCAAGCCTTTGCCCAATGCAAATTTAGACTACTTTGATACCCGATCAGCAATTGATGACATAAGCCCGGGTGCTTACGCAAAATTACCCTACACGTCACGTATATTAGCGGAACAATTGGTACGTCGTTGTGACCCTGAAACATTAACTGATTCGTTAAAACAAATCATTGAAAGCAAGCAAGATTTAGATTTTCCTTGGTATCCTGCGCGTGTAGTTACTCATGATATTTTAGGTCAAACAGCCTTAGTGGATTTAGCGGGTCTTCGTGACGCTATTGCTGAGCAAGGGGGTGATCCTTCTAAAGTTAACCCCATTGTGCCTACACAGCTTATTGTGGACCATTCATTAGCGGTTGAAGCACCTGGTTTTGATCCAGATGCGTTTGATAAAAATCGCTCGATTGAAGACCGTCGTAATGCACAGCGTTTTCACTTCATTGAATGGACTAAAACCGCGTTTAAAAACGTTGATGTTATCCCTGCCGGTAACGGTATTATGCATCAAATCAACTTAGAGAAAATGTCACCTGTGATACAAGCACGTGATGGTGTCGCTTTTCCTGATACGTGTGTTGGTACAGACAGCCATACACCGCACATTGATGCCTTGGGTGTTATTGCTATAGGTGTGGGTGGTTTAGAAGCTGAAACCGTTATGCTTGGTCGTCCCTCTATGATGCGTCTGCCTGACATTATTGGTGTTAAGTTAACTGGTAAACGCCAACCAGGTATTACCGCTACCGATATAGTATTAGCGATCACTGAATTCTTACGTAATGAAAAAGTAGTTTCTAGTTACCTAGAGTTCTTCGGTGAAGGGACGAAAAGCCTAACCATTGGTGATCGAGCCACTATCTCAAATATGACGCCAGAGTATGGTGCATCAGCAGCTATGTTCTACATTGATGAACAAACTATTGATTACTTGAAGATTACGGGCCGTGAACCTGAGCAAGTGAAATTAGTTGAAACTTACGCGAAACACACAGGTTTATGGGCTGATGATTTAGTTGAAGCAGCATACCCTCGTGTTCTTGAATTTGATTTATCAACGGTAGGTCGTAATTTAGCAGGACCTTCTAACCCGCATCGTCGTTTAGCGACCGCTGATTTAGTCTCTAAAGACATTGCTAAAAACTTAGACGCTTGTAAAGTACAAGAAGCGAATGGTGAAATGCCAGATGGCGCGGTAATTATCGCTGCTATTACGTCATGTACAAATACCTCTAACCCACGCAATGTTGTTGCTGCTGGCCTTGTGGCTAAACGCGCTAACGAATTAGGTTTAGTACGTAAGCCTTGGGTTAAATCTTCATTTGCTCCGGGTTCAAAAGTAGCTAAACTTTACTTAGAAGAAGCTGGTCTTCTATCTGAAATGGAAAAATTAGGTTTTGGTATTGTTGGTTATGCCTGTACAACGTGTAACGGTATGTCGGGTGCATTAGATCCTAAAATACAGCAAGAAATTATCGACCGTGATTTATACTCAACAGCTGTATTATCAGGTAACCGTAATTTTGATGGTCGTATTCATCCCTACGCAAAACAAGCCTTTTTGGCGTCACCGCCATTAGTTGTTGCTTATGCCATTGCGGGTACGATGCGTTTTGATATTGAACAAGATGTATTAGGACAAGATCAAAACGGTAACGATATTACCTTGAAAGATATTTGGCCAAGTGATGAAGAGATTGATGCAATCGTCGCTTCATGTGTTAAGCCTGAGCAATTTAAGAAAGTTTACACGCCAATGTTTGATTTAGGTGCTTTTGAACCGGCTGAAAGTCCCTTATACGACTGGGATCCTAAGAGTACTTATATCCGTCGACCTCCCTATTGGGAAGGCGCATTAGCAGGTGTTCGTACCATGAAGGGCATGCGTCCTTTAGCGGTATTAGGTGACAATATTACAACCGATCATTTATCACCATCAAATGCTATTCAGCTAGATAGTGCTTCAGGTGCTTACCTTGAGAAAATGGGCTTACCAGTAGAAGACTTTAATTCATACGCAACCCATCGTGGCGATCATGAAACTACGCAACGAGCAACGTTCGCTAACCCGAAATTGTTTAATGAAATGTGTCGTGACGAAAATGGCGAAGTTAAACAAGGTTCATTAGCACGTATCGAACCTGAAGGAACTGAGTCTCGCATGTGGGAAGCGATTGAAACTTACATGGAGCGCAAGCAGCCATTAATCATTATTGCAGGTGCTGACTACGGTCAAGGCTCTTCACGTGACTGGGCAGCAAAAGGTGTTCGTTTAGCCGGTGTTGAAGTCATCGTGTCTGAAGGTTTTGAGCGTATTCACCGTACTAACTTAGTTGGCATGGGCGTTCTACCACTTGAGTTTACCAATGGTGAAACTCGTCACACTTACACTATTGACGGTAGCGAAACTTATGATGTAGTGGGTACAACATCACCAGGTGCCGCTATGACTGTTGTGATGACACGTGCAAATGGTGAAGTAATTGAAATTCCAGTGAAGTGTCGTTTAGATACAGCAGAAGAGGTTTCCGTTTATGATGGCGGCGGTGTTTTGCAAAAGTTTGCCACCGATTTCTTGAAATCTAATACTTAAATAGTTTTTTTGCCTTATTTCTTCGTTAGAAGTGCTCATTGACGTTCGTCAACTCCGCGCTTCTGCCTTGAACTAAAGCTAAAACCCTGCTTTAAGCAAATAGATTATGTGCAATTATTTATAAAGCAGTAAGTCAGATAATAACTTACTGCTTTTTTATTGAAAAATTTAGAGGTGTTTAATGTCTAATGTTCCTCAAGTAAAAATACCGGCTACGTATATTCGTGGTGGTACCTCCAAAGGTGTATTTTTTAATTTAACCGATTTACCAGAACGCTGTCAGGTTCCAGGTGAACCTCGCGATAATATGTTATTACGCATCATTGGCAGCCCAGATCCCTACGGTAAACAAACCGATGGTATGGGCGGAGCAACGTCAAGTACCAGTAAAACGGTAATCCTAGCTAAATCCGAACAAGCCGATCACGATGTTGATTATCTATTTGGCCAAGTGGCTATTGATAAAGCGTTTGTTGATTGGAGTGGAAACTGCGGTAACCTTACCGCGGCGGTAGGCTCTTTTGCTATTAGCTCAGGGTTAGTGAGCGCTGATAGAATACCTGAAAATGGTATCTGTGAAGTGCGAATTTGGCAAAAAAATATCAGTAAAACAATTATTGCTCATGTACCCATTACGCAGGGTGAAGTACAAGAAACGGGTGACTTTGAGCTAGACGGGGTGACTTTTCCTGCGGCGGAAGTGCAAGTTGATTTTGTTGCACCAGTCGACCCAAGTGAGGCTATGTTCCCTACAGGCAATTTAGTTGATGATCTTGTTGTACCTGATATTGGCACGTTTAAAGTGACCATGATCATGGCAGGTATTCCGACAATTTTCTTAAATGCAAAAGAGATTGGTTATACTGGCATAGAGCTGCAAGATGCCATCAATAATGATGACGCGGCGCTTGCTCGTTTTGAAACTATTCGTGCGTATGGCGCGATAAAAATGGGTTTAATTAGCGATATTGAAGAAGCTAAAGCCCGTCAACATACGCCAAAAGTTGCTTTTGTTACCCACGCACAGGATTACACCACATCAAGTGGTAAAAATGTTTCAGCAGGTGAAATAGACTTACATGTACGGGCTTTGTCTATGGGTAAATTACACCATGCCATGATGGGAACGGCTGCTGTAGCTATTGGAACGGCTGCTGCTATTCCGGGAACACTGGTAAATATCGCCGCGGGTTCAGGTGAAAGAAGTGCGGTAACGTTTGGCCATCCATCAGGCACCCTGAAAGTGGGCGCAGAAGCTGAATGCATCAATGATAACTGGACAGTAAAAAAAGTTAGTATGAGTCGAAGTGCCAGAGTATTGATGGAAGGCTGGGTACGAATTCCAGGCGATTGCTTTTAGTCGTTAGTTTTTCAGCCTTAATAGAAAAGAAATCATAGTACTTTAGGCTATATTTCACTTATTTTGCTTATTTTACTTTGATTTACAGCCTAGTCAGTTTATAAAGAGACTATTATATTTTTTAAGGATTTTTATTTTGACTAGGTTTTTTAATGTGCCATCACTAACTGCACTATTTGTTTGTGGCTCACTGAGCGTGATATCCACACAAATATTAGCTGCTACAGTTAATGTATCTGACAATTTAATTGTTAGTGAAGTAAATGATATAACTGTAGATAATAGTTTTATCAGTAAAAAGTCTTCGTTTGAACTTAGCCAAGGTAACCATGCTTTAGTTGTAAGATACAAAGACGTCTTTGAAGACCTAGATTTTGCAGAAGAGAGACGAGTTGAATCACAAGATTTTGTCGTTAAGTTTACTATTACTAACCAAAAAGAACTCGAACTAAGCACTATTAAAATAAAAAATATAGCCGCTGCGGATAATTTTATAAAATTACCTAAATTGACATTACAAGATGGGCAGAATAATCAACTTAATTTAACATTAGAAAAAGTGGCTGATTATAAACTAGCCAAGCAAGTTGATTTAGCGGTCAATGCACTTGCTTCGAACCAAACAATTCAAACGAAAAGTGCCACATTAAAAAGCGCTACTGTGATGACAGAAAAACCAACAAACACTTCGATACAAGTTAATTCTTTAGTCATGTTAAAATACTGGTGGCAAAATGCTTCTACGGATGAAAAAAAGCGTTTTAAGCAATTTACTCAGGCAAATTAACTAAGTCATTATTGAGGAGTTATCCATGACTAAATCCGTAATGTTTTTATTCATTAGTCTTGTAGCTATAAGCACATTATCTATTAGTACCAATAGTTTGGCTTTCAATGTGGAAACTTCTAGTATCGAAGTCAAAGGACAAGCAAGTGTCTTAGCTGAGCCTAACCGTTTTTCATTAACTATTGCTATTGCGGAACGTGGTCGACTTACGCATAAAATAAGAGCTTTAGTTGATGATAAAAGTAATCAAGTGGTTCAAATTGCGAAAAGTCTTGGTATTAAAAGTGCCGACATCAACTCTGCTAGGGTATCTTTATCGGTAATCGAACATAAACCGTCAATTATAGTAGAGGGTGTAAAGCTTAATCAAAGAGCAGGGAATAGTGCTAATGGAGTTAATAGCCAAAAGAACAGTAAGCGACAATATTTTGAGTTAAGACGAACCATTAGCGTTAACTTTTTAACCATCGACGATTATGACCAATTTTTAACTAAGGTGATTAAATTGGGTGTTAGCCATATTTATCCTTTAGTTATGTCAGTTGAAGATACCGAAAAACATTACCAAAAAGCACTAATTCAAGCGATGAAAAATGCTAAAAATAAAGCCGTCGAAATAGCACATCACTCAAACGTTGTTTTAGGTGAACTACTCTTAGTTAAAGAGCTCAGTAGTAATTATTATCGTCCTCAGTTGAGTTCAGCAAGAATGTCTACTGAAGGTGCACCTAATCACAGCTCTGAAGTGGGTAATCAGGTTATTAACGCCAGTGTTTTGGTTAAATTTTCTATTGAAGAGTAAATAAAGAGATAAATTGATGCTTTGTTTAGATAAAAGCTTTAATTTAAGGTGCTTTCAAGGTATGTTATGCGTTTTTAGCAAACATCTTTTCATGGCCTTTACAATTGACAAAAAAAACTGAGTTTTATCGAGATTTATTAGCGCAAGCTAAAGCGCTAATATCAGATGAGACAGATCCTATCGCCAATATGGCAAATATTTCGGCTTTGCTCTTTAATGCTTTGATACAGGTAAACTGGGTTGGTTTCTATCGAGTATTAGACAATGAACTTGTCCTTGGCCCATTTCAGGGGCAGGTCGCTTGTATTAGAATTCCTCTTGGTGTTGGCGTCTGCGGCACTGCTGCACAAACAGCAACAACTCAGCGTATTGATGATGTCCATCAATTTGATGGGCATATTGCCTGTGATGCATCTAGTAACTCAGAAATTGTTATTCCTGTGAAACTTAAGGATGTTATAATAGCGGTTTTAGATATTGATAGTACGAAATTTGAACGTTTTGACCAAAATGATCAAATTGGCTTAGAATCAATTGTAGAAGTGTTTGAAAAAAGCTTAACTGCATGTGAGCACGGTTTGAAAAAGAGTCAGTTAATATGAAAGAATTTGTGGTAATACATGATTATCTCGTTTCCGAAGCTATTGTCGGTGACTGGGACGGTCAAGAAGAAATAGTCGCTGAGAACGTGAATGAAATTTATCATACACTTTATGACTTAGCGGAAGAAGACATAGAAACCGAAATATTAGAGCAGTTATTAGCTTTAATTTGGGATAACTGGATTGGGCAAGATGTATTGCCTGATTTAGAGTCGGAAGAAATTTATGAGTGGTGCAGACACGTTCTAGATAATAGAGAACAACACCTTCAACGAGAAGATTATTAATCTAACCTCTTTAACTAAAATTGTATAAAAGTTGTATTTATGGAAACTGAAATTAAACGAATAAGCACTAAAGATATTATTACCTATTTAACCGAGAAGTTTCCTGAATGCTTTTCAGTTAAAGGCCAAGTAAAACCATTAAAAGTGGGGATTTTTCAAGATCTATCTGAAAAACTTAACGATGATGAAATGGTTAGTAAAACCCGCTTGCGTCAAGCCTTAAGACATTACACCAGCAGTTGGCGTTATCTTAAAGCCATTAAAGTAGGAACATTCCGTGTTGATATTGACGGAAAAGATGTTGCTAAAATTGATGAAGAACAGGCGAATTATGCCAGTAAAACGTTAAAAGAAAGCCAAGAAAAATTTGGTAACAATTCTTCTGCTAATAAAAAAGCACCTGACAATGGAACGAAGAAGCCTTATAAAGGTCCTAAGTCTAAAGACAGTGATAGTAATACCTCAACGGCTACTTTAGCAGAAAATAAACGTGATTCGGCCAAGTATAAATCAGTCAAATCAACTAAAAGTAAAGCAGTAAAAAAAGAGTTGCCAGCATTGAAACCTGTGGAGTCAGCTACAATAACTGTAGGGTGTAAGGTTAAAGTTCAATTAGGTAATTCACCTATGAATGCAACCATTACTGAAATTGCAGGTAATGACATTAGTGTTCAGTTAGACTCGGGCATGATGATAAAAACTCAAATGCAGAACATATATTCGTAAATTTACCTGTTAAAGCTTAGCCGTGTTAATAAAATAATTTGGAGAAATATGCATGCAAAAACTTTGTCGTATCGCCCTTGCCGTCTCAATATCGGTAAGTTTGTCAATAGGCAGTATAAGTGCTTTAGCATTTGGTGATGAGAGCAATACTGTTGTATTGCCTGTTTTAGCACCTGAAAGTCAGCATGCTGCGGCAAGTAAGCGTATCACCGCAAGATTTACGCGTGGTCATTATAAAAAAGTTAATATTAATGACGCTTTATCTCAAGAAGTTTTTGATCGATTTATAAAACAACTCGACTATTCTCGACATGTTTTTTTAGCTTCAGATATCGCAGGTTTTGAAAAAAATAGTGTTGATTTTGATGATGCATTTGCTCGTGGCAGACTTGATTTTGCCTACGACATTTATAATTTAAATATGCAGCGTCGTCTAGAGCGTTATCAATACGCACTAAGCTTAATCGGAACTGAAGAACTTTCTAGTGAAGAGAAAGTACAGGTATCACCTTTTACTTATACCCAAGATGAAGTTTATTCTTATGATCGTGAAGAAGCTACTTGGGCTAACTCTGTCGCTGAATTAGATGAATTATGGCGCACAAAAGTCAAGTCTGATGCGTTAAATTTAACCTTAACAGGTAAAGAGTGGCCTAAAGTTAAAGAAGTACTAATTAAACGTTACAAATATGCAATTAAACGTTTAAAACAAAGCGAAAGCGAAGATGTTTTTCAATTAGTAATGAATAGCTTTGCTCGTGTAGTTGAACCTCATACCTCTTATTTATCTCCTCGTAACGCAGAACGTTTTCAAATGGAAATGAATTTATCTCTTGAAGGTATTGGTGCGGTATTGCGTGCAAAAGAAGATTATACGGTTATTCAAAGCGTTATTAGTGGTGGACCGGCAGATCAATCAAACGAACTAAAAGCAAAAGATCGTATTGTTGGTGTTGCCCAAGGCGAAAAAGATTTTGAAGATATTATCGGCTGGCGATTAGATGATGTCGTTGATAAAATCAAAGGTCCTAAAGGGACGACAGTTAGATTACAGGTAATTTCAGGAAAATCTGAAGATATCTCTAATGTAAAAATTGTCACCATCGTTCGAGACAAAATTAAATTAGAAAACAAAGCAGCTAAGTCAGAAGTATATTTTGAAGGTGCAGGAATTGAAAGTACCAAAATTGAAAGTGCTGAAATTGAAGGTGCCAGTATTGATGACAAAAGCACTCAAGGTAAAAAACTAGGGATAATCACGATTCCAAGTTTTTATAATGATCTATCTCAAGATGTTAAAAAAGAAATAGCAAAGCTAAAAGAACAAGAAGTGCAGGGCATTGTTATCGACTTGCGTGGTAATGGCGGTGGCTCGTTACCTGAAGCAACACTATTAACCGGTTTATTTATTGATAAAGGCCCGGTGGTACAAATTAGAAATGGTGCTAATCGAGTAGATGTACTTCGCGATAAAGATGGTATTAGTTATTACCATGGTCCTTTAACGGTTATGGTTGATCGATACAGCGCTTCAGCATCAGAAATTTTTGCTGCAGCGATACAAGATTATGGACGAGGTATCATTGTTGGTGAACATACCTTTGGTAAAGGTACTGTGCAACAGCATCGGGGCTTGGGTAGAGTTTATGATTTATACGAGCATCCATTAGGCAGCATTCAATATACTATTGCTAAGTTTTATCGCATTAACGGCGGTAGTACACAACATAGAGGTGTATTACCTGATATTGATTTCCCAACTGCTGTTAACCCTGAAGAGTGGGGTGAGAGTAAAGAGGAAAATGCATTACCTTGGGATCAAATAGATAAAGCGCAATACACTAAGCTTAATGATATTAATAGCGATGTTAATTATTTAACGTCGCGATACCAACAGCGTATTAAAGATAACAGTGAATTTAATTATTTACTCAAGGATATTGAAAAGTATAAAGCTGAAAAAGATGACAAAACTATTTCACTTAATTTAGAAACACGTAAAGCTAAACGTGAAGAGCGTAAGGCAAAGCAACTTGTTCGCGCTAATGAGCGTCTTGTTAGGATGGGTAAAGAGAAAATAACCACGCTTGATGATTTACCTGATGAGTTAGATGAACTAGATCCATTTTTGGATGAAACAGCACGTATTACTTTTGATTTAATTAGTTTAGGTAAAATAGCTAAAAAATAACAAAAGACTCTGTTAGAAAGCCGCCTATAAGGCGGCTTTCTTGTCTCTAAAGCATAGTATAATTATTTATAAAAAATGCATAAATACACAAAATAACATAAAAATTATAATAAAATAAAAGGTTAATTTAAAATTATGTCAAAGCAAGAACCTGAGCAAGTCAAACCTAAAGAGCCTAGCATGTTAGATGCTTGTATTCCCGTGATATCCTTGGTTGCACTACTTGCCACAGCAGTAGTGTATTTTGGTAATGACTCATCTTATGGGCCTAACCAAATATCATTGTTACTTGCTATGGGCATTGCAGCGGTTATAGGCATTAAAAATGGTTACCAATGGCATGATATAGAGAAAGCTATTATTCGCGGTATTTCGCTATCGCTTGGCGCGGTACTTATTCTACTTGCGGTCGGCTCGCTCATTGGTACCTGGTTGCTTTCGGGTACAGTGCCCACTATGATTTATTATGGTTTACAAATACTTGATCCCAGTTGGTTTTATGCCGCAGCCTGTATTATTTGTGGCATTGTTGCCTTAAGTATTGGTAGCTCTTGGACTACTGCAGCAACTATTGGTGTCGCGTTAATTGGTATTGCACAAGGATTATCATTAGATCCGGCTATTACCGCAGGTGCAGTTATTTCAGGCGCTTATTTTGGTGATAAAATGTCACCACTGTCTGAAACCACTAATTTAGCGCCGGCTATAGCAGGTAGTGAATTATTCGCTCATATTCGTTATATGTTTTGGACAACAATCCCTTCTATTTCAACAGCGATTGTTTTATTTTTAATTCTAGGCTTTAGTGAAGAAACTACCGCAACCACGTCGTCTATTAGTGACTTGAGCAATCAACTGGCTCAACAGTTTAATATTAGCTTATTCAATTTAATGCCTTTAGTCGTATTATTATTATTAGCAATTAAAAAGATGCCGGCATTTCCTGCCGTTGCTATTGGCGCATTAATGGGAGGTCTATGGGCCGTTCTGTTTCAACAAGAGTTGATTTTACGTTTAGCTAATGGCAATGTTGATGTGTTAACCGCTAATATCAAAGTTGTGTGGGCTGCTTTTTTTGATGGGGTAAATATTGCCACAGGTAATGCAGAATTAGATAAATTGTTAAGTGGTGGGGGCATGTCTAAAATGCTCAACACCGTTTGGTTAATTGTATGCGCGTTAAGTTTTGGAGCGGTATTAGAACATTTAGGCATGTTACGCAAATTTGTTAGTGTTATTCTCGCGACGGCAAAATCGACAGGTAGTTTAATTGCCAGTACGGTAGCAACGTGTATCGGTACAAACTTAATTACAGCTGATCAGTATATTTCGATAGTGATGCCAGGACGCATGTATAAAGAAGAATACCAACGACGTGGCTTGCATCCGCTTGTTTTAAGCCGTACGTTAGAAGATTCAGGTACGATAACGTCACCACTTATTCCGTGGAACACTTGTGGCGCTTATATGTATAGCGTATTACTAGTGAACCCACTTGATTATATATTTTATTGTTTCTTTAATTTAATGAATCCAGTATTAGCGGTTGTTTATGGCTACATTGGCTTTAATATTAAAAAACTTGCGACTAACAGTAAATAAAATGATGAATGATCAGTTCATTATTTTATTTGGTATAAACCTTAATTTTTTTTATAACCTGCAGAGCAGGCTATTTTTTTCAGGATAATTTATGACTCTTTCAACTGCTCGATATTTAGCTGATTATAGCTCTGCAAATTTTACTATTGAAACGGTGAATTTAACCATTGAATTAAATGATACCCTCACCCAGGTTGTTAACGAATTAACACTTACTAGGCAAGGTGATCACCAAGAAAATCTAATTTTAGACGGTGAAAAATTAACCCTGGTTTCGGTGTCAATTGACAACGAACCATTATCAACTGATCAATACCAACAAGTAGATAACAACCTCATTATTAAAACGGACAAAAGTAACTTTACGCTAACTATTGTGACTGAAATAAATCCGCTAGATAACACCTCACTTGAAGGTTTATTTAAATCAGGCGGGGCTTTTTGCAGCCAATGTGAAGCGGAAGGCTTTCGCCGCATTAGTTATTATCTAGATAGACCCGACGTAATGGCTATATTTACCACTAAGGTCATTGCTGACAAAACGTTATACCCTTATCTTTTATCTAATGGTAATAAAATTGATCAAGGTGAACTCGCCGACAATAAACACTTTGCCACTTGGTATGATCCCTTCCCAAAACCATGCTATTTATTTGCTTTAGTTGCCGGAGACTTTGATTTATTAACCGATACCTTTACCACGTGCTCAGGTAAAGATGTCGCTTTAGAGATTTTTGTTGATAAAGGTAACTTGCATAAAGCTGAACATGCCATGTCGTCATTAAAAAAATCAATGACGTGGGATGAACAAACTTTCGGGCTAGAGTATGATTTAAATATCTATATGATTGTCGCTGTTGATTTTTTCAACATGGGGGCAATGGAAAATAAAGGCTTGAACGTTTTTAATAGTAAATATGTTTTAGCGGACAAATCATCTGCAACAGACACCGATTACTTTAATATTGAAGCGGTCATTGCCCATGAGTACTTTCACAATTGGACCGGTAATCGAGTGACTTGTCGAGATTGGTTTCAATTAAGCTTAAAAGAAGGCTTAACCGTTTTTAGAGATCAACAATTCAGTGCTGATATGCATTCAAGCTCAGTGACGCGTATCCAAAATGTTCGCGTATTACGTTCATTACAATTTGCTGAAGATGGCGGCCCAATGGCGCATCCCATTCGACCGGAAAAAGTGTTAGAAATGAATAATTTCTATACCTTAACTGTGTATGAGAAAGGTGCTGAAGTTATTCGTATGTTGCATACTTTATTAGGTAAAGATAATTTTAGAGCCGGCATGGATCTTTATTTTAAGCGTTTTGATGGCATGGCGGTAACGTGTGATGACTTTATCGATGCGATGAGTGATGCGTCAAATAAAGATTTAAGACAATTTAAGTTATGGTACAGCCAATCGGGTACCCCAGCGATACGTGTCAGCGAAATTTTTGATACCGCTACAGGTGAATATCACCTGACATTAGCGCAGCAATCACCTATTACCATCAAACAACCCACACCTAATGCGCTGCATATACCTGTTAAGCTTGAATTGATTGTTGATCACGACGGTGAAAATAGCATTCAAGAACATTTAATTGAATTAATAGAGCAGGAGCAATCATGGACTTTTACTGGACTTAAAGCGAAACCAACTTTAGCCTTATTTGCAGATTTCAGTGCACCGGTGAAGGTTAATTTTCTTCAAGATGATGAAAGCCTTTTTACCATAATATCAAAAGCTAATAATAGCTTTTGTCGATGGGATGCGGGGCAAAAACTGTTAATGTCAACGGTTAAAGCACTAACACTAAACCCATCGTTTAAAATTCCTGAACAGCTAATACCCTGTTTTGCGGGTATCTTAAATTCTACTGATGATGCGGCATTAATTGCAGAGCAGTTAGCCTTACCTAGCTTTGATGAAGCGGCCGATTTAATTGAACAAGTTGATCCTATTAATTTAGTTAATGCTGTTAGCACTCTAACAGCCTTTTTAGCAAAAGGATTAGAACAAGATTTGTTAAATAAGTTTAACCAGTGCGAATTACTTTTGAATAAAGCTGACATAACTGATGCAGACGTTATCTCCAATAAAGCATTGAAGAATACCTGTTTGTTTTATTTAGCCTCAATGGAGCAGCACGCTATATTAGTTGAACAACAATTTGAGTCTTCTGACAATATGACAGATTCACTTGCCGCGTTAAATTGTTCAGCTAAGTACAATCTACCTAATTTCCCACTATACATGCAAAAGTTTGAAGAGAAATGGAAAACCACCCCATTAGTAATGGATAAATGGTTTTCATTAGGTGCTAGTTTACACAGTGATGATATTTTTGAGCAATTAAATATACTAATCGAACATGACTTATTCAGCATTAAAAACCCTAATAGAGCTAGATCGTTAATTAGCGCTTTCGCTATGAATAACCCTAAATATTTTCATAGCCCTACAGGTAAAGGCTATAAGTTTTTAGCGGACAAAATAGCCGAGCTTAATACTATTAACCCGCAAGTCGCGTCAAGATTAATTACGCCATTGATCCAGTTTGATAGCTTTGCGCATCAACATAAATTATTGATGCGGGCACAATTGGTTCGTATACAAGCCTTGCCTGATTTATCTAATGATTTAAAAGAAAAGTTAGATGCAGCTTTAGCTATTTAGTCCATTATACTAGTTTAACTTATCTCGTCTGATGTTTTTATTAGGCGTGATAAGTGAAATTTCTTATTAGATAATCTAGTGTTTAGTCCCCCTGAACCTAGCTACAAACAACTTTGTTTTCGACCATAAACTATGAAGTATTATTTTTCTTTAAACATATCTCAAAATGAGTTTTTACCTTATTATCGCGGCCAAATTGATTCTATTGTAGTCAATACTAATCTTGGAACAACGGTCCAATTTCCCGCTATGCACCTTCGAAGACACTTAACTAGTGAGGGGGTTTTTGGCAATTTTTGCTTAGAAACAAAGAATAATAAATTTTTATCACTAACTAAATTTAAATAATTTTTTTTTATTTATTAGTAATAGAGCAATAGCTTTAAACAGTGGTCGGACCATAAACCACTTTCAATAACCTAATTATACTGATGAAATAAGCCTTATTTCATCAACTTAGTTCGATATAATTCCATTTACCCCAAGCCGTTTAAAACGCTTGTTTTAAACGGTAGTTAGTTATCGGTACTATATTAAATGCAAATCATTAAAATTCATTGGTTTAACTATAGTTCTTTACGCTTGCCACCAAGTTAAAATGATGCAATTATTGTTTAACTTCTACTTGTTCACATCGGTCACACTTGAAGTAAAAAAAATAAATAAATAAAAAATAACGATGTTAAGCCATGCCATAAAATATTGCTTTAATACTTAAGTTTTTAACATGAGAAAATAGTTGTTTTTAGGCTTCTTTATTCGCTACAGGGGAGAAAACAAATGAAATATAGCCATCGCAGGTTTTATAAAAAACCTTTAGCTGCGGGTATTGCCGCAGCACTTTCAATAACATTACTTAGTGCAAGTCTTAACAATGCTCAAGCAGCAAGGTGGGAGTTTGGTGATGTCGAAGTCAGCTTCGATTCTACTTTTAGTGTTGGTACAAGCTGGCGAACAGAAGATAGAAACTGGAATGATAATATAGGCAAGTCTAACAATGCTAATAACGGCATAGGCTTTGGAAATTATAAAGTCTATGCGCCAAACCCTATTAAAGAAGATATCTGGGCGCAAGGTGCAGGTGGTTATTCTACTAATGGCGACAACGGCAACCTTAATTATAATTCAGGTGAAAGTTTTTCTAAAATATTTAAAGGTGTGCATGAATTCAATGTTCACTATGAGAATATCGGTATATTTGCTCGTGGTATGTATTTTTATGATTATGCCATGATGGACGACGATAGAGCTTCATCTAATGCGTTAACGGGTAATGTATTTGACCCGTGTCGAGATGACAAAGCGAAAGAGCAAGTCTGTAAAGATATACGCTTGCTTGATGCTTACGCTTATGGTGATTTTGAAATTGGTGAAATGCCTTTTTCAGTACGCCTTGGCGATCAAGTTATTAGCTGGGGTGAAAGTACCTTAATTTCTCATGGTATCAGTGAAATAAACCCTGTTGATATTGCGCGTTTACGAGCGCCTGGCGCTGAAGTAAAAGAAGCTTTTATCCCTTTTGGTGCCTTGTGGGCTTCTTTAGGTGTTACTAATAACTTTAATATTGAAATGTTTTACCAATACAGTTGGGAAAAAACTATTTTACCACCACCAGGTAGCTATTTTTCTACTAACGATTTTGCTGGTGACGGTGGCCAATACAATAATGTGCAACTGGGTTTTGGCGGTAATCCTGATATGAATCTAGATTATCTAATGGCTGGTTTAAATGATATTGGTGCTGCGGTTCGGACCGGACAAATATCTCCTAGCCAAGCTGGGAAAATGTATGCGGCTTATGCTGGTAATCTTACCTTAAGAGCACCCGGCTCTGAAGCTGAAAATGAGCCTGAAGATGGTGGCCAATATGGTTTGCGTTTATCTTGGTTCTTACCAGCACTTCATGATACAGAGATAAGCTTATATCATGTCAATTATCATAGTCGTCGCCCAATATTTTCAGGTATTACGGCAGACTTTAGTACTGCATCAGTAGGTGGGGATGTCGGTTATCTAGCAGGAAATGAAATTACTGAAGATAACTATACACAATTAAATAGCTTCTCTCGTGTTGAGCTTGATTATGTCGAAGACATTAAAATGTACGCGATGAGCTTTAACACCACATTAGGCACAACCGCATTTTCAGGCGAAGTGAGTTATCGCCAAGATGAACCACTACAAATTGATGATGTAGAACTGCTGTTTGCTGCGGTACCACAACAACTTTATAATACAGGTAACCCTGATTATGCCGCGCTAAACGGTGTTTCACAAATGGTTCAAGCTGATGGCACGCCATATCAACCAGGTCAAACGGCCAAGGGTTATATTTTGTCAGATACCCTGCAAGCACAAATGACCTTAACGCATTTGTTTGGACCCACTTTTGGTGCAAGCCAATTAGTAGGTCTTATTGAGGTAGGTGGTATCAATATTAATGATATGCCTGATGAAAGTGTATTACGTTTAAACGGTCCGGGTACCGCACGTAGTGGTGGTATTGCCAGTGCCCCAGGTTTAAATAAAGCGTTACAAGATGGCGTTGAGTCTAACCCATTTCCAACTGAGTTTGCTTGGGGTTATCGTGCAATCGCGAAACTTGATTATACTAACGTTATCGCCGGCATCAATATATCGCCACGTGTCGTATTCTCCCATGATGTTAAAGGTATTACACCCGATCCACTGTTTATGTTTATTGAAGGCAGAAAGTCAATGTCGCTAGGTTTAACTTTCGACTATCAAAGTCGTTGGAAAGCAGATATCAACTACAACGGTTTCTTCGGTGGTGTTGGTACGACCAACAAAATGGAAGACCATGATTATGTCTCTTTAAGTATTAGTTATTCAATTTAAGAAAAGGCAACAAGTATGAAAATTCATATGAACAATAAGTTATTATTATTAGCAATATCGGTTGCCCTTGCTTCCAGTGGCGTATCGGCAAAAATATCAATGGATGAAGCGAATAAACTAGGTAAAGAGCTCACCCCGATGGGTGCAGTTCAAGCAGCAAATGAAGATGGCTCTATTCCTGCTTGGACCGGTGGTATTACCAAGGCTCCTGAAGGATATGTTGTTGGCGAACATCACACCGATCCGTATCCGAATGATAAGATTAAATACTCTATAACGGCACAAAATGTATCGGATTACAAAAACTTACTTACGCCAGGACAAGTGAAATTATTTGAAACTTATCCTGAAACGTTTAAGATAAATGTTTACCAAACGCATCGTAGTGCTTCTTATCCAGAACACGTATATCAAGCGGTAGAGAACAATGCTACTCGTTCAGAATTAGTCAAAGATGGCAACGGTATTAAAGGGGCCGCAGTCGGTATTCCTTTTCCTGTACCAGCGAGTGGGTTAGAAGCTATTTGGAATCATACTTTACGCTATCGTGGTGAACGTGTTACTCGTGAAGGGGGTCAAGCCGCACCAACGGCTTCGGGTGATTACACTTATGTCGGTCTGCAAGAGTCGTTATTGTTGCCTTACAATGTTAAAGGGGCATCGTCTACAGAACTTGAAAAAACAAATATTTTATTTAAGTTTAAACAAAAAGTGTCAGAGCCAGCTCGTTTAGCTGGGACGGCTTTATTAGTTCATGAAACTATGGACCAAATAAAAACACCTCGCCAAGCATGGACATATAATACCGGACAACGTCGTGTGCGTCGTGCGCCTAACGTTGCTTATGATGCACCTGGAACCGCATCTGACGGCTTAAGAACCACAGATGACTTTGATATGTATAATGGTGCGCCAAACCGTTATAACTGGAAATTAATAGGGAAGAAAGAGTTACTTATTCCTTATAATGATTACCGTCTTCATAGTGACAAAGTGAAGTATAGTGAGATATTACAACCGGGACATATTAACCCTGAACTTGTACGCTATGAAAAACATAGAGTGTGGGTTGTTGAAGCGAGTCTAAAAGAAAACACTCGTCATATTTATAAAAAACGTGTTTTTTATATCGACGAAGACAGCTGGCAAGTAGCGATTACTGATATTTATGATAATCGTGATGAATTATATCGTGTAGGTATTTCACATACGATTAATTACTACGAAGTACCGACGCTTTGGTCAACATTAGACGTTTTCCATGATCTACAATCACGTCGTTACATTGCATTAGGCTTGGACAACGAAGAAAAAATGTATGACTTCTCTGCGGATTTGGAGCAAAAAAACTTTACTCCATCAGCGCTAAGACGAGAAGGTCGTAGATAACGACTATTAACATTAAACGGCTGACTAATATCAGCCGTTTTTGTTATAGCTTTTGATTGTTAATATTTTGTCACTATTCACTTCATGCTATCCTCATAATGTCTTAATTGAGGGGTTTAGGCTTAATACACAAAACAATGTGTAAGAAATCTAGGGAATGTGCACTTTCCAAGATTAGATGAATAAAAACTATTTTTGTACTAATGTAGAGAACTCGCGAATGCATTTTTTTTTACCTTTATTGTTGAGCCTTTTACTATCCTCATTTAGCTTAGTAAGTTTGGCTGTAGACTCGTCTTCAACTGCTTATCGTCCTTCAGTGAAAGCTCCCCTAGTGAGTCAATCGTTATTATTAGATATAACCACTATTGGTCAAGTTAAATTAGTGGCTGTTGGTGAGCACGGGCATATTATTACCTCTACTGATGGTGTCAATTGGCAACAATCTAGTGTGCCTGTTCAAACAACGTTAACTAGTGTTTTTTTTTACAATGACAAGCTTGGTTGGGCTGTTGGTCATGACGCAACTATTTTGCATAGTCAAGATGGTGGATTAACCTGGCAAGTACAACTATTTAAACCAAACTTAGAAAAACCTTTACTTAATATAGTGTTTAAAACACCGTTAGAAGGTATTGCTATTGGAGCCTATGGGCTTTTATTTCGTACTTTAGATGGCGGTAAAACATGGAAAAGCGAATTTCATAGTGAGTTTTTATTACCTGATGATGTTGACTATCTAGCAGAGTTAAAAGAAGAAGACGAAGAAGCCTACCTAGAAGAAGCATCCTTTATTTTACCGCATTTTAATCGCTTAATGCTTGATGGACGCACACTTTATATGGTGGGTGAAATTGGCTTAATTGCTAAAAGTAATGATTTTGGCAATAATTGGCAACTATTTGATGAAATTTATCAGGGATCTTTTTTTGACATGGCTAGAACAAGGAAGGGTAACCTGCTTGTTGTCGGCTTACGTGGACATGTTTTTAGAAGTTTAAAAAATGGCACACCATGGCAACAACGCCAGACAAATACCACGTCATTAATCAATGATATTGTTTTAACGAACGACAGTCGCATTTTTTTACTAGCAAATAATGGCACCTTGCTCGAAAGTAATGACGATGGACAGAGCTACCGTTTAATAGATCAAAAAGATGGTAAATCATTAATTGCAGGCGTTTGGTTTAATAATAAATTAATTGTTGTTTCTGATGTCGGAGTTAAAACAATTTCTCTATAAGCTTTCTTTTTAAACGTTAAACCATAAAAAATAATATAATAATTGGATTGTAATACGCTATGAAAATTTCCCTTGCCAACCGTTTAGAAGTAGGTCTGTTCCGCCACAAGTTTTTGGTGTTGATGCTTTTTGTTTTCGCCAGTGTTTTCTTGATGTTTCAAGCAACACAAATAAAGCTAGGTGCCTCTTTTACTAAAAACATTCCACTTAACCATGAATATATGAAAACCTATTTAAAACATAGGGAAAACTTTGGTGGGGCCAATAATATTTTAATCTCCGTATGCAATAGTGACGGTGATATTTTTACGGCTAACTTTTTTGAGACCTTGAAAGGCGTACACGATAAACTATTTTTTATCCCTGGTATTGATCGAATTCAGGTTAAGTCACTATATTCTCCTAGTACACGTTTCGTCGAAGTAGTCGAGGATGGCTTTGCTGGTGGCCCGGTAATTCCAGCGGATTTTCAAGCAGATGAACGTGGTTTAGCTATCGTCAAAGGTAATATAGAAAAAGCAGGTATTGTGGGTAGCATTGTTGCCGATGATTATAGCTGTGCCATGGTTAAAGCGTCTTTAATGGATTTTAATCCAGATACAGGCGAAAAGCTTGATACGCTAAATATGGCGGCACAGCTAGAGCAAGAAGTAAGACAAACATTTGAAAAAGATAATATCTCCATTCATATTATCGGTTTTGCGAAAATGGTCGGTGATGTTGCCGAAGGCGCTAAAGGGGTTGTGGTCTTTTTTGTTATTGCTATTGCGATAACTGCGGTAATGGTATTCTTTTTCTGTCATTCCATTAGTTTGACTTTACTGCCTATAGGTTGCTCTTTAATTGCGGTTATTTGGCAAATGGGTATGTTGTCTACACTGGGTTTTGGCCTTGATCCCATGTCAATTTTAGTGCCATTCTTAGTGTTTGCTATTGGCGTGAGTCATGGCGTGCAAATGATTAATTCAGTGGTTAAACAGGTGGGCCTTGGTTTGTCTAGCCAAGCCGCTGCACAAGCGAGCTTTAGGGCTTTATTAGTCCCAGGTGGTATTGCGTTGCTCTCTGATACTATTGGCTTTTTAACTTTACTTTCAATTGATATCGGTATCATTCGTGAATTAGCTATTACGGCCTCTTTGGGCGTAGCGATGATTATTTTAACTAATTTAATTCTATTACCGCTACTGGTTTCTTATTTAACTATTACGCCTAAAGATAGAAAAAATCATGCCGGTAATATTGGTGAAGAAAGTGTTGTTTGGCGTTTCATGGCAAGTTTTGCAACTAAAAAACCGGCAGCAATAATCCTAGCGTTAACGGTTATTTTGTACGGTGCCGGTTGGATAAATTCGCAAAATTTACAAATTGGTGAATTACACGCAGGTGCACCAGCGCTGCATGAGTCGTCTCGTTATAATCAAGACACGTTTTTAATTACTAATCGTTATGCGATCAGTGTCGATTATATGTCAGTGATCATAGAATCAACCCCTAATGCTTGTACCTATTACGATACCATGAATACTATTGATAGATTTCAATGGCGCATGGAAAATGTTACTGGTGTTCAATCTGCGGTGAGTTTAGCGTCTATATCTAAATTAGTTAATGCCGGCTACAACGAAGGCAACCCCAAGTGGCGTGTGATACCTCGTAATCAACAAACACTTGTTCAGTCTATTGCGCGAGTACCTTCTTCAAGCGGTTTATTAAATAACGATTGTAGTGTTATGCCCGTGATTTTGTTCTTAGAAGATCATAAAGCGGCAACCATTGATCGTGTAATTAAAGAAGTTAAATTAGCCGCAAGTGAACTGGGTAATAAGCAATTACAGTTTAAACTTGCATCAGGTCCTGTTGGTGTAATGGCCGCAACGAATGAAGCCGTAGCAGAGGCGCAGTTGCCTATGATGCTTTATGTATATGGTGCGGTAATTGCGCTATGTTTACTCAGTTTCAGAAGTATCAGAGCAACCATCGTTGTGGTGTTACCTTTATATGTAGTCTCAACCTTAGCTCAGTGGTTAATGACGGTGTTAGATATTGGTTTAACCGTTTCAACCTTACCGGTAATCGCGCTAGGCGTTGGTATTGGTGTTGATTATGGTATTTATATTTTATCTACTATGAGTACACAGTTAAAAGCCGGCGCGAATGTACATGATGCTTATCTTGCTGCGCTTAAGGAGCGGGGAAGTGCGGTGCTAATCACAGGATTCACTCTTGCTATTGGTGTATCAACATGGTTCTTCTCAGATTTGAAATTTCAAGTAGATATGGGCGTGTTATTAACCTTTATGTTTTTAGTTAATATGCTAGCTGCGGTCATTGTGTTACCGGCATTAGCAGCATTTTTATGGCCGAATAAAAAAACATAGTTATACCCCGGTAATTTTAAAAATTAAAAAGCCCTTAATAAGTATTTATTAAGGGCTTTTTTTTATTGATGTTTTTTAATTTTTATCTGACTGTTTAGTCACTATTCTATAATCTACTTTGCCATCAATGCTAATGTTAAACCGACATTGCAGACTAAGGTTATATTTTATCAATTATTTATAATTTTTTTATAAAAATTCTTATAATGTAGTGGGGATAAATAACTGTATATTTAATCAATAAATAGTAGAAATATGCTGTAGTTATTTAACAAACGTGCATAAACAGAAAGTAGTGTAAGAAAATAGGTTCAAAGTACTACAATAAGATTCGTAGTAAATAAAAAAAGTTCTAGCAATACATTAAATTAACTCATAACATCTGTACTATACTATAAAAGTTTTCAATCATAGTTTTAGTAAAAACTTTGTATAGGTATCAAATAAGTGAGTTTTATCACCTTGTTTGATTGAAAATACGAATTTAAAATAAAAAACAAGTGAACTCTACTTTCCCATTACAAAATAGGTAAAGTGAAAATAGAGTACAACCTAAATTATTACAAGCTTTCTGTTAAAATAATAGCAAAAGGAAAACGGTATGGCGTTAGTGAATGGTTCCCCCTCAGTGATATTAAAAAATGTAGCACAATTAATTAAGAAAAAAGTTCCTCAAGATACAGCCGATTTAGTTGAGCAATTTGCGACTTTATTATATGGCAACATTTCTTCTCTCGATTTATCAAATAGAAATGACAGTGACATGTACGGTGCTACATTAAGTTTGTGGAGTACGCTTAATGAATATACAGATGATAAGCCAATCATTCATGTTTTTAACCCTTCGGTAAGTAAAAATGGTTGGAAATCAAGTCATACAGTTATTGAAGTGATCGTTAAAGATATGCCATTTTTGGTTGACTCTATCCGTATTGCTTTAAATCGTTTAGGTCTATCGCCACATCTTATGTTGAATTCGCCCTTGAAATTGGTGCGAGGAAAAAATAAAAACATTACTCAACTGGCCTCTAACTTTGATACTGAAATTAAAGCGACATCAGAAGAAACCATCTTTTTTATTGAAATTGACAGACAATCAACTAAAGAAGAGTTAGCCACGATAAAAGATGAGCTATTAAGCGTTGTTAAAGATATCACGCTAACGGTTAACGATTGGCAACCGATGCTTGCACAGTTCAAAAAGGTTATTGACGACTTAAAAAAATCTAAGTTACCTGGTAGTAAAAAATCTAAAGAGGATACGGTAGAGTTTTTGTCCTGGTTACAGAACAATAATTTTACCTTAATGGGTTATCGTTCATACAGTGTTACGGCAGTGCAAGGAGATATTGAACTTGAAGCCAAAGAGAACTCTAGCTTAGGTTTAATGAAAAACTCTAGTAAAGCGACGATCCGTTTACTTTCAACGTTAAATGAGTCGGGGCGTGAAGTCGCTTTAGGTGAAAATCACCTCATTCTGACCAAATCTAATTCGCGCTCAAGAGTACACAGACCTGCACAACTTGACTATATCGGTATAAAGCGTTTTGATGACAAAGGTAGTGTTATTGGTGAAGATCGCTTTATCGGTTTATTTGGCTCTGCTTATTACACTAGCAGTGCTTTAGACATACCGTTGATTAAATCTAAAGTAAAAGAAGTATGTGACTCTTCAGGTTTTGCCAAAGGCACACACGCCTACAAGACGCTTATTAATATTCTCGAAACATACCCTAGAGATGAGATATTACAAAGTAACATCAATGAACTATTACACAATGTGTTGGGCATTTTGCAAATGCAAGAGCGAGACTACTGTGGCTTATTCGTCAGGCGTGATATTTTTAATCGCTTCTATTCTTGCATGGTTTATGTACCACGTGAGCGCTATAACACTGAGTTGCGTATACAAACCCAACGCGTCTTACAAGAAGCGTTTGGCAGCGATGAAGAAGTTGAATTTACTACTTATTTTTCTGAATCAGTACAAGCCAGAACACATTATATTGTTAAGGTTAAGTCAACAAAAGCAGATATTAACGTGAAAGAAATCGAAAAGAATTTAAATGAAGCGGCACGAAGCTGGGACGACAAATTAGTGTCCGCACTGGTTGCTAATAAAGGTGAGGTTGCAGCGAAGGCATTAAGTCGCAAATATGTACACTTCCCACAAGCTTATAAAGAAGAAGTGTTACCAGGATCTGCGATTGTTGATATCGAAAAATTAGAAAGAGTCAACTTTTCTGATGGCTTAGAGATGTTATTTTATCAACCATTAGAAGAAAAGAAAAATAGTCGTTTTGTTAAATTAAAATTATTCCATAAAGGAAACCCAATTCATCTATCTGATGTATTGCCGATATTAGAAAACTTTGGCTTACGTGTTATTGGTGAGAGTCCCTATGCTATCAAAACAATTGACGGGGAAACCTACTGGATTTTAGATTTCTCTATGTTGATCAATGGAGAGAGTGATTTCAACGTTTACACTGTTAGCACGCTTTTCCAAGATGCCTTTGCTAAAGTATGGCGCGGCGATTTAGAAGACGATGGCTTTAACCGTTTAGTGTTAGGTGCAGGGCTTGAAGGACGTAGCGTTTCTATTTTACGCGCCTTTACTAAATATGAACGTCAAATTGGCGGTCGATTTAGTCAAAGTTATATCGAAAATACGCTTGCTCGTTATCCTAGCATTGCAGAATTATTAATTAATTTATTTATACAACGTTTTGATCCCCATAATAAATCAACTGAAAACGTCAAGAGTAAAGCGTATACAAAATTGTTAGAGGCTATTGAAAGCTCATTGGATAATGTAGCCAATCTGGACGATGACCGTATTATTCGACGATTTGTTGAAATGATTAATGCCACCATTCGTACTAACTATTTCCAACTGGATAAACTTATGGGCGAGAAACCTTATATCTCGTTTAAAATGTTACCAGAAAAAATTAGCGAAATGCCACAACCGGTACCTAAGTTTGAAATATTCGTTTATTCACCGCAAGTTGAAGGGGTACATTTACGCGGTGGCAAGGTTGCTCGTGGTGGATTACGTTGGTCTGACAGACGTGAAGATTTCCGTACTGAAGTATTAGGCTTGGTAAAAGCGCAGCAAGTTAAAAATACGGTCATTGTGCCGGTCGGTGCTAAAGGTGGCTTTGTTTGTAAACAGCTACCAGCAGGTACTCGACAAGAAATATTTGAGGCGGGCAAGGAATGTTATCGCACCTTTATTCGTGCTTTATTAGACATTACAGACAATATTGTTAATGGTGAAATAGTTCCTCCTGTCGATGTTATTCGCCTTGATGAAGATGATGCGTATCTTGTTGTTGCCGCTGATAAAGGAACGGCTACCTTCTCTGATATCGCAAATGGTATTTCTGATGAATATAAATTCTGGTTAGGTGATGCTTTCGCTTCTGGCGGTAGTGTCGGTTATGATCATAAAGCCATGGGCATTACGGCAAAAGGCGCGTGGGAGTCGGTTAAACGCCACTTTAGAGAAATGGATATTGATTGCCAAAGCACCGACTTTACCTGTATTGCTATTGGTGATATGGCAGGTGATGTATTTGGTAATGGCATGTTGCTATCAAAGCATATCTGTTTACAAGCAGCATTCAATCACATGCATATATTTATAGACCCTAATCCAGATTCGGCGAAAACTTATCCAGAACGTGAGCGATTATTTAATTTGCCTGGCTGTAGCTGGGAAGATTACAACAAAGCGTTAATTTCACAAGGGGGTGGTATTTTTAGCCGTCATGTGAAGTCGATTAAATTAACACCGCAAATCAAAAAAATGGTGGGAACACAGAAACAAAGTATGTCACCTAATGATTTGATCCAAGCATTGTTGAAAATGAAAGTTGACCTATTATGGAATGGCGGTATTGGTACCTATGTTAAGAGCACTAAAGAAACGCATCTAGCCGTAGGCGATAGAGCAAATGACGCATTGAGAATTAATGGCTGCGAGCTCCAAGCTAAAGTGGTTGGTGAGGGCGGTAACTTAGGGTTAACTCAACTTGGTCGTATTGAATTTTCTGCTAACGGCGGCCATATTAATACCGATGCTGTTGATAATGCGGGTGGTGTTGATTGTTCAGACAATGAAGTTAATATAAAAATATTGCTTAATAGCTTAGTTCAAAATGGCGATTTAACGGTTAAACAACGTAATAAACTACTACATGACATGACGGAAGAAGTAGGGGATTTAGTGATTGAAGATTGTTATCGTCAAACACATTCATTGTCTATTACCGCTAAACGTGGTGTCAATCAAATGAAAGAACAAGTCCGCTTTATTCAGGACTTAGAACGTGCCGGTAAACTTGATAGAGCATTAGAATTTATTCCAGATGATGAAGAAATTTCAGATAGAATAGCTAAAGGGAATAGCCTAACACGTCCTGAACTTGCTGTTTTACTGGCTTATAGCAAAATGGTACTTAAAGAAGAATTAGTGCACACTGATATAACGAATAACCCTTATCATAACCGATTATTAATTAGTGCCTTTCCTAAGCAGTTGCGTGATAAATATCAAAATGAAATGCAGCAACATCCTTTGCGTGCAGAAATTATTGCGACTAAATTAGCCAATAAAATTGGTAATGATATGGGCTTTAATTTTATTAATCGTATGCAAGAAGAAACGGGCGCCACTGTCGTTGAAATAGCCAATTGTTACACTATGGCTTGTGCGGTTTTTGAGTTAGAAGAGTTCTGGCAAAAAATTGAAGTATTGAATAATAAAATTTCTACCGCTATTCAAACAGAAATGTTATTTCAATATCGCCGCACAGTAAGAAGAGCAACCCGTTGGTTCTTACGTCATCGTAATAAAGCACTTTCTATAGAGCAATCAATAGCACTCTATCAACCAACATTTACTATCTTATCTAAAAAGCTTAATAACTTTATTATAGAAGAGGAAGCAAATGAGATACAACGGGTTGAAAGTGATTTAATTGCGGCGGCCGTACCGCAAGTTATTTCTCAACGTATCTCGCAATTAAGTACTATTTTTTCTGCATTAGATATTGCCGCTATAGCCGATCAAGAAAATAAAGATGTTGATGTTGTTGCTAATTTATACTTTAAATTAGGCGTTCGTTTAGAGCTGCATTGGTTCTTAGAGCAAATTACTCGCCAAGCAGTTGCTAATCATTGGCAAGCACTTGCTAGAGCATCATTTAGAGAAGAGCTTGACTGGCAACAACGTTCATTAACGGTTGTTGTGTTGCAATGTGACTGTAGTGTGAAAGTTGAAGACCTTGATGACATGCTTGATGCGTGGATGAAAGTTAATGAACAACCGATTACGCGCTGGCAACATATTTTATCAGACTTTAAAATAGGACAAGCTCATGAGTTCGCTATGTTCTCAGTTGCTTTACGAGAGTTAATGTTACTTAGTTTAAACTGTGAAAAAGTATCAAAATAATGTAACAACTTAGTATTGCTTTTGATAACGAGCAAAAAGTAATTAAAAGCAATTTTAAAAAGTTTGCTTAACTGATAAAATCCCCACCTAACTGTTCAAAGTTAAGTGGGGATTTTTTATTTCCAGCTATCAATAGAGGTTTTATGTTTTATCCGGCCATTCGTAAAGTATTGTTTCAGTTTGATGCTGAAACCATTCATGAGTTAACTATTAAAGGGTTAAAAAGTACGGGTTCAACCCCACTTAATGCGTTATATAAGCAACGCGTTACCGAAAAACCAGTAACGGTCATGGGGATTGATTTCCCAAATCCATTAGGCCTAGCTGCAGGTTTAGATAAAAATGGTGAGTGTATTAATGCCTTTGCTGCGATGGGCTTTGGTTTTATTGAAGTAGGTACGGTTACACCACGCCCACAACCTGGAAACCCTAAGCCGCGTATTTTTAGATTACCGCAAGCGAATGCTGTTATTAACCGCATGGGCTTTAATAATAAAGGCGTTGACTATTTAGTATCACAAGTAAGAGCGGCAAAATTTAGCGGTGTATTAGGCATTAATATTGGAAAAAATAAAGATACTCCAGATGAAAATGCTAAAGATGATTATATTCACTGTATGCAAAAAGTGTATAACTTTGCCAGTTATATAACCATAAACATATCATCACCTAACACACCCGGTTTACGTTCGTTACAATATGGTGATGCGTTAAATGAGTTGTTATCAGCACTAAAAGTTGAACAAGCAAAACTTGAAAAACAATATAATAAATATGTCCCTATTGCGGTAAAAATAGCACCAGACTTAACCGAAGATGAAGTAAAGTCTATCGCCATAAGCTTAATCGATAATAATATTGATGGTGTTATTGCAACCAATACAACATTATCGCGCGAAGGGGTCGAAGGACTTGAGCATGGTAATGAGCAAGGGGGGTTAAGTGGTGGTCCAGTTAAAGAAAAAAGCACCACGGTTATTAGTTTATTAGCGAAAGCATTAGAGAATAAACTCCCGATAATCGGTGTTGGTGGAATTGCCTCAAGTCATGATGCAAATGAAAAACTTATCGCCGGTGCTAGCTTAGTACAAATTTATACTGGCTTTATTTACCAAGGACCTCCTTTGGTGAAAGATATTGTGAATGGTGTTAAGACTTAATTCTTCAGCTTAACAATCCTATTCAACCGCAACAAAAGCTAACTCAAATCATTATTGGTTAGCTTTAAGTTTTTCATTTTATAAGTTGAAAAATTACATGAATATATTATCTATGTGTTGTTTGTCCCATTGCGATTCTAAATTCATTCAATTCTTTAAGGCGTGAATCGAATTTTTTGGCTTCAGAGCTATTACATTTATTTTGTCTCATAAATGAATATATGTCTTGTAAAACATTTTTCAATTTAGGACGTTTTTCACCATAGTTATATTCTGCACTTTTTACGGTATCTATTTTAGAGTACATTAAGTCAAGCATTGACATCATACCCGTTCCCTCTTCACTAAAGCGAAGTTTGAGTTTGTCGTAAATTGGTACCCAATCAGGATTGACTTTATATGAGCGTTCTCTAGTTGTTGTATTCGATCTAAGTGTATAACCATAGCGGTTTTTAAATTCAGTAACCTTTGTATCTTGATACGTATATATTTTAGCTTTATCTGACATGCAAGAGCGATGCAGAACGGGGTAATCAGTTAAATAATTAATAACGATTAATGGCACCATTGACATTTTTTCAGAATTATTCAGAAGTGATTGGTTATGATTTCGAACAAAAGTAGATATGATATCATCGCCATTCGACAAATTAATAGTGTTTTGCAATACAGGCTCAACCCAAAGTTTTTCAAGCATTACCACTTTTTCAAAGTCACGGTAATATATAGAACTTAACAATTCACATTCAGTTAGCTTTAAGAAAGGATTACCATTATTTTTTAAACTACTGTCACAATATTTTCTATTATTTGATTTCATACCTCGGCTGGGTGCAATTGCAAATAAGTCTTTTTCGAACATTGATAATATTTCAAGTTTCTCTGGTGTTTTTTCTTTAGAAAATTGTTGCCACCTTGTGATACAAGATTCAATTTTTCTCAACGATTTATCTGTAGCTGCATTATCTGAACGTCGATAGGTGAAGTTTAGAATATCTGTTGCCGCATTTTTTTTATCAATCTCGGTGTAATTATCATCATAAATAGCGCTTAGTGCTTGTGGTAATTTATGCCTAGGATCTGCGCCAAATTTTAAGTTACATTCCTCCTTCACTGAGTCCGGATAATAATTTGAAAGCGTCACAAAAGCATCTAATGTCTCATTGAAAGTAGGCCTGATTATGAAGTTATCTTTGGGCTTAATATTTAAGTAAGGAGCATTAGATTCAAGCGGATAACGATTGAATAACGCTTCTTGCTCTTTATTCTGTTTAGGCTGAACACCATAATGCGCACTTTTCATGTTTTTAGACAAAGGAGCTGTAAATTCTTGTTTTTTAAGGGCTGTATTAAGTTTAACCATTCTCGATATGTCGCCACCATAATAAGGCTTAGCCAATACAATGCATTGTTCTATATAATTAGCTGCAAGTTGTTCTAATTGTGGTTCTGATATTTTTCTCGTTAATAGTGTATCTAAACTATTTAGGCTTGATACAGCATTACTACATGTTATGTAGCAATCACTTCTTTGCGTTGTATTACAAATGTTTTTTATTTGACTGACTTGAAATAAACCATGCTTGAACAAGGCTTTTGAGGTGTCGTTGTATCTAGGGTAGGTGCTGTTTAATAATAATTGATGGTATTTTGCAACAGCTTTTATTTCGTTAGAAACTTTATTTGTCGCAGATAATGAATTTAAACATTTAGCAGAGCTGTCTATATATTTATTTATCGTATATTCACTAGAACGCCCTCTTCGTTTACGAGTAGGGCGTGTGTTTCCTAATGTTTTCCCCACAGTAGCAGTTACTAAACTGCAAGAGTCTAAGCATGCTTTATCTGTTTTATTACATTGTTTCCAAAGGGTGCCTACTATCTGCTGTAATTTTGGTTGATTTATATTGCCACTAGCATCTGTAAAAGGAAGTGGCTTGTTAGAAATTAACTGTTTAGTTTTAGTCGTAAGTGTTTTAGGAACAATATTGTTTCTTGATATTTTTAAAGGGTATCTAACTGTCTTATCATTGCTAGTATAAAAAGGTAAAACACCCTCTTTATTACTAAAGACTTCAGGGTGATTAGCGATATGTTCTGCCAGTTGGATGTTTTGTATAACAGCAGGAACATTGTTATGGGTTTTACATCGACCTAATGCTTCTCTAAGAGATGAACCAAATTCTTGAATTTGCCAAGTGGCGGTACCTTTCTTTATATATTCTTTCATTTGTATTATTCTCGCACTGCTATCACATTGCCTTTTACAGCTATGCACATTAGCTCCAGAACAAGTTTTTAACGCTTTAGCACTGTTAGCTATAATCTGATCTAAGTAACTTGTTGGGTTTTTGTCACGTTCTTGATTGATAACCGTATTAGAGTTTTTATGCCATTGCGCAAAAATTGTCGGGTTTTTAACAATATAATCATTTAACCACATGGCCCTTTTAATTTGATCGGGCTTAGCTTTTGTGAATTCTTTATTACAATCGTAAATTGATTTTTTTAATAATTTACTTTGAGCTTTAACTTGGTTTGGACGACGTTCCGTTTCTACAAATTTATTAAATGATTGGGATGCTTCACTTGCTGCTTTACATGTGTTTATACAATTACTCGACCCATAAAGGTTACATTTCCCCAGAGATATATTTACTTGATAAATGATATCAACAGTTCGTACATAAGGTGTTAGATTATCATCGGCTTTTTTTAATTGATTGTTTTTAGCTCGTGAATTTCCAAACATTGGAGCGCTGTTGCCTGGTTTAGGTCTATTAATACTTGGAGGGGATGTTTTCGGAAAATTAGGAGATACCTTCGTCTGAACTGGTTTGTTTTTAGCAATGGTTGACTTGTTTTTTGATGCACTATTATTCGGCAATTTCCCTGTCTTTAATATTTTCTGAATAATCTTTAAGTCGGCTAATTGTGGTGTTTTTGTTTTTGATAAATCTAAAGCAAAGATACAACCCTGTAAATCTTTTTGTATTTGTTTTTTTCCTTGGGCTAAGTTATTAAATGCAGCTGCTCTTTTAGCGGCATTTGTGCATGATTTAATACATGTTCCTTTTGCCAAATTCCCTAAAAATCCAGTATGTATTTTATTACATGTATTTGCAGCGGCCTGAAATTTTTGAGAAAGGATTTTTGTGTCTTTATCAGCATTAGCTTGGAGAGAAATAAGTAAAATTAGAATTGTTGTTATCAAATAACGCATGATGCTAAAGTCCTTAATTATTAGGGTAAAAAAACCACGGACTTAACATATTTTATTATTAGATAATTAAGCAATATATCGGCAAAATCAATACATAATAGACATTAATTAAGAATTAGCTTTATTTTATAGTTTATATAATGAGCGTTTAATATACAACAAGTTTAGTTTTAATCGATTTATCAGTCGGGTTCTGTTTTAAATAGTTTTTAGAAAACAAGTGATATACGAATGCTTTACTGCCCAGTTACCTATTAAAAATAAACTATCAACGACTCCTTTGAGCTTAAACCTTAATGCCTTGAAGTCATTTTCGCTAATTTCAAGCGAAGGCGATCTGTTAGCATTTGGACAATAGTATTTAAGGCTTGGGAAGTGCTACCTTGGAAGGTTAGTTGTAAGTCCTAGTCGTCGTGGGCAAAGTATCTTCTAATATTTACTTTGAGTAATAATTAATTTAGTTTAGACAAGTCTATAGAAACGAATTAGTGAAGCGTCAGCTACCGTATCATTGTGACTGCTGCAAGCTTACGGATGACATTAGATTTTCCATAAAGCTCTTGGTGCACTTTCACCCGAGTTAAGCGCATAAGTCTGTCAATATTTAGGAAACTTGTTACAATACTACTTTTGATTTTAAGTAGACTATGAATAAAAGTAATGATCCGCTACACGGCGTGAAACTTGAACAGATTCTAACCGAACTGGAGAAGAAACTTGGTTGGGATAAAATGGGTGAGTTACTTAATATTCGTTGTTTCACCAATAAACCACGTCTTAAATCAAGTTTGAAATTTCTGCGTACAACCCCTTGGGCACGAAGTAGAGTTGAAATTTTATACCTAAAAACATTTTGTAGTAAGCATAAAGAAACGGGGAAATTAATCAGGGGGATACTCGCTCAGAATAAAGCAGTAGCAGAAACAACTTCCACCACGCCCGCTCCCTTTGTTTGGCCAACATCGAAAAATAAATAGGCTAATGCCACACTGAAGACACTAGTATTTGAAAATTTGCGTATGTTTTTATCTACAGCGGCTATGGCTTAACAATCACATTAATCTAGCCGTTTCCCTATAGCTGAAGTTCCCTATAGATAAAAACTTTAAGGTTTTAATTATTACTTTTTGCCAATAACTCGTTCAGCCTTTATGTGAACTAAGCCACCATTGCCGTCAGTCGCGAAGTTGCATTGGGATGACTGCAAAGTTAAGATAAATCTGATAGAGATAATATAGGTCGGGTTTGTGGTATAAGCAGCAGACTAAAATTAAAAAGGCGTGGCTTAGCAGTATAACCCCAAAAAATATACTTGAGGGCTGAATTTTGAATTGAGGGTGAGTGAAAAAAAGTTTACAGGGTTGTTTTATTGAGATTTAGTGGGGAATACCATTTTTTTTCGGTGCGAAAACAAAGTAAAATCCTTAGGTGTTAGCGGTTTGACGATAAAAACACGACGAAACCGCTAAAAGTATCACTTAAAACCAATAAAAGGTTAATTTAACTGTTAATAACTTTCATTGTGTACACTTAATACCGCTCGGCCAGATGGATCCGCGTTGTTTTGGAAGCTTTCATCCCAAGCCAGAGCTTCTTCAGTACTACAGGCAACAGATTTACCACCGATAACACAATCAGCAGCAGTCACTAACGGATATTTTTCTTCAAAAATAGTGCGGTAGTAATAACCTTCTTTGTTATCAGGTGTGTTTACTGGAAATCTAATGTGAGCATTTTCAAGTTGTTGATCAGTAACAAGTGCTTCAACATGGGCTTTTAAACCGTCAATCCACGAATATCCAACACCGTCAGAAAATTGCTCTTTTTGACGCCATAATATTTCTTTTGGTAAATAACCTTCAAAAGATTCACGTAAAATCGCTTTTTCCATTTTACCGTTGCCGCACATTTTATCTTCAGGGTTGATGCGCATGGCAACATCCATAAAGTGCTTATCTAAAAATGGAACACGGGCTTCAATACCCCAAGCAGACATTGATTTATTGGCTCTTAAACAATCAAATTTATGCAAGCGGTCTAGTTTACGGTTTAATTCTTCATGAAATGCTTGTGCATTAGGTGCTTTATGGAAGTATAAATAACCGCCAAATATTTCATCAGCGCCTTCACCAGAAAGTACCATTTTAATGCCCATCGCTTTAATTTTGCGTGCCATTAAATACATAGGCGTAGAAGCACGTATAGTTGTTACATCATAAGTTTCTAAATGATAAATAACTTCTTTAAGTGCATCGATACCTTCTTGTTCAGTAAACACAACACTGTGATGAATAGTGCCAATACTGTCTGCAACCGTTTTCGCCGCAATTAAATCAGGCGAGCCAGCTAAACCACAAGCAAACGAATGAACTTTTGGCCACCAAGCTTCAGACAAATCGTTTTCTTCAATTCGACGAGCAGCAAATTTTTGCGTAATAGCAGAAATTAATGAGGAATCTAAACCACCTGACAATAATACGCCGTAAGGTACGTCAGTCATTAAATGACTTTTTACCGACTCTTCTAATGCTTCGCGAATTTTTGTTTTACTGGTGGTGTTATCTTTAATTGCCGCATATTCTTGCCAGTTACGTTTGTAATAACATTGTAATTCACCAACTCGGCTATCTAAAATATGCCCTGGAGGAAATTCACTCACCGTTTTACAAATAGGCATAAGTGCTTTCATTTCTGAGGCAACATAAAAGTTACCATCAGCATCATAGCCAGTATAAAGTGGAATAATGCCCATATGATCACGGGCAATTAAGTACGAATTATCCGTTTCGTTATAGACAATAAAAGCAAACATCCCTTGCAGTTTATCAACAAACTCAACACCAAATTCTTCATATAGAGGTAAAATAACCTCACAATCAGAGGCGGTTTGAAAGTTGTAATCAACGGTTAACTCACTCGCTAATGCTTTGTGGTTATATATTTCACCATTAACAGCAAGTACGTGGGTTTTGTTTTCGTTGTATAAAGGTTGAGCACCATGCTCAGTATCAACGATAGATAAACGTTCATGTACTAATATTGCATTGTCACAGCTGTATATTCCTGACCAATCGGGTCCACGGTGACGTAATAGGCGAGAACATTCTAAAGCGGTTGGACGAAGTGCTTGCGCACCTGTTTTTATATCTAGTATACCAAAGATTGAACACATTGAAGCGCTACTCCTTTAATTAATAGTAAGTCAAATTGTGAAAATTAGTGTAACAACACTAATTGTTGAACGATACTTTGCCAGTTCTACCTTAAAAATCAACCATAATTTTGATTTTCAGCAAAATAAAAGGCAATTGTAGACTTTTAATTGCCAATCCCCCCGTTATACCAATCAATATACGTGTTTCAGAGTGCTTTGAATGGTAATTGTTATATACAAAGTATCATTTATTATTTCGTCTATTGTGGGATATTACGGTCAAATTATCGAAACTTAACGATTCTTAAGCCTCCGTTAAGAAAACAGAGCTAATGTATGTTTTAATTAATTATCACTCACACTTAGTCTTTACATTAGGTACTAGTTTGCAACATTTATTAAAGCAGTTATCATTTTTTGTTTTTTCACTTTCTATCTTGATCAGTTTCTCAAGTAATGCCTATGCACAAGAATTGGTCAAGAGCCAAGTAGCCCTTGAACAAGCACTAGATAAACATAAAGGAGAAGTTATTTATTTAGATTTCTGGGCCTCTTGGTGTGGTCCTTGTCGAAAATCATTTCCTTGGATGAATAAAATAGATGCTGAGTATAAACAACAAGGTTTTAGTGTTATCAGCGTGAATTTAGATGCGAATAAAGCGTTAGCCACTAAATTTTTAAATGAAACGCCGGCTTCTTTTACGGTGATTTATGATCCGAAAGGGGAAATTGCAAAACACTTTAAAATTCAAGGTATGCCTAGCAGTATGCTTATAGGTCGAGACGGTAAAATAAAATCCCGTCACACCGGTTTTTTTACAAACAAAATATCGCTATATGAGCAAGAAATTGAGCAGTTACTCGCTACTAAATAAGGACCGTTTATTATGAATACAAACATGAAATTAATTTTATTTATACCATTGATTATTGGTGCAACTGGCTGCGCTAGTTTAGGTGTTGAGCCTTGGGAGCGTGATTTATTAGCGCAAGACGAAATGTCATTAAATGCATCTCCGGTAGATACCGCGCTTGATGATCATATTTATTTTAGTAAAGAAGCGTCAAGTGGTGGTAAAGGCTTTGGCGGTGGCGGGTGTGGTTGTAACTAATACCATGATTTAACTTATGGCTGTATAACAGAATTAATTTGTCAAAAGCACACTTTGACTCGCGTCAAGTTCGCGCTATTTCTTTTTAATTGAACCATACACCATAAATATGCCCTCTATAAATAACACTTGAAAAGAAATATATTATGAAAAATAAAACTGAAAAAATTAATGTTAAAGTGGCCTTAACGCTCGCCACAGCGGCTTTGTTAGGTACAAGTAACTTAGCTCAAGCAAACACAGCGTCAACCGCAGGTGCACAAGACAGCACATGGGACTTTGATAGTGCATTTTTGTTTTACAGTGAAGTTGACCGAGTTAGTGCCGGCGAAGCTATTTTTAATGCAAAAAAAACCTTTGCTAACGATGAAATACTTAACTTAAAAGTAACTATTGACGCCTTAACTGGTGCGTCGGCTAGCGGCGCGGTGGCACAGCCCGATGTACAAACTTTTACCCGACCATCAGGTAAAGGACAGTATACCATTGCCGCTGGCGATACTCCGCTTGATGACACTTTTCATGATACACGTGTTCAGTTTAATGGTCAGTGGACTCAACCAATAGCGCCTAATTATACGGCGAGTGGTGGGTTACATATCTCTAAAGAATATGATTACTTGTCGCTAGGTATTAATGGTAATTTAGCTTACGATTTTGATCAAAAAAACTCAACATTTTCAGCTGGTTTTAGTTATTTTCAAGATACCTTTACTCCTGAAGGTAGCATTCCTAAACCGTTCAGTTCTATGTTAATAGGGGATAGCAGCTCAGCTAGTTGGGATGATGATTTTGCTAAAACTCGTATTGATACAGAAGACACTAAAACTACTACCGATATTTTATTAGGTTTTACTCAAGTCATTAATCGTCGAATGATTACGCAATTTAATTATTCTTATTCAATAGTAGATGGCTACTTAAATGACCCTTTTAAAGTGATATCCAGAGTGAATGGTGATACGGGGTATACCCAAGATAATATTTACGAATCCCGACCTGATTCACGCGTTAAGCAAAGTCTCTATGCCCAATCACTTTATCATTTTGATAGCGCAGTACTTGATGTTTCTTACCGTTATATGTGGGATGACTGGGAAATCACTTCCCATACACTCGACACTCGTTTTAGAATACCATTAGGTGATGCGTTTGGTACGGAAAGTTACTTACAGCCACACTTTAGATTTTATCAACAAAGTGCCGCTGAATTTTATCAACCGTTTTTGATTGATGGTGCCGCTTTACCTACCTATGCCAGTGCGGATTATCGCATAGGTGAAATGACTACTTTTACGGTAGGCTTAAAATATGGTTTGTTAGTTAATAATGGTCATGATTTATCTTTTAGGTTGGAATATTATCGTCAAGCACCAACGGACGCTGGCTTTGATGCCCCAGGCGTACTTAATGAGGTAGACCTTTATCCAACTATTGATGCTATTATTGCGCAAGTTACTTATTCTTTCTAACGAGAATTGGCTTGAATACAGACAGAGCGATACAACTAGCAAAAAACAAAGGCAGCTATGGCATAACGTTTAGTGCCATGGCAAGTCCTTGTGAAGTGATAATTCAATCAACAGACAAGCAATTAGCCGCTAAAGTCGGTGATATTATTGCGACTGAGGTTTGGCGCATTGAAGATAAATATAGTCGTTATAATCAACGGAGTGTTTGTAGTGCTATTAATAACAATGCGGGACACTCTGTTGCTATTGATGAAGAAACCTATTTATTGTTGAACTTTGCCGAACAATGTTACCAATTAAGTGATGGTTTGTTTGATATCAGCTCTGGAGTGCTGCGAAAGGTTTGGTCTTTTCAAGGAGAAGACGGTGATATTGATAATTTTCCTACAGCAGAGCAAGTTAACCAAAAATTAGCCCACGTTGGCTGGCGAAAAGTCCACTTTGATCAAAATCAAATTAGCTTAGTCAAAGGGATGGAAATTGATTTGGGTGGTATAGGTAAAGAGTATGCCGTTGATCGTGCCATTATTCTTGCTAAGCAATTAACCAATAGCCCTATCTTAGTTAATTTAGGGGGTGATTTAGCCGTAACCTGTTCTCGTTTAAACAATGAACCTTGGCAAGTTGCCATTGAACACCCTGATGCAGATAACAATCATACCAGCCTTACTGATATGATTGTTTCATTAAAATCGGGTGCACTTGCCACCAGTGGCGATGCGCGACGCTTTCTTATTAACGAGGGAAAACGTTATAGTCATATTTTGAATGCAAAAACGGGTTGGCCTATTAACGAAGCACCCCGTTCTATTACTGTGGTTGCGCCACAATGTATTCAAGCAGGCATATTAGCAACGCTGGCTTTGCTTCAAGGTAATCAGGCGGAACAGTTTTTAGAAGAACAAGAAATTAAATTTTGGTCTCGAAGGTAAAAAATTAGATGAGAATACTACTAGTTGAAGATGACATACCATTAGCTAAAGCGTTGCAAAAATCACTGCAAAGTGAAGGTTTCGTTGTGAATCATGTCAATCAAGGAAAGCTCGCGTTAAACGCGTTATCTACACCTGACCAAGATATGATTATTCTTGATTTAGGTTTGCCAGATATAGACGGACTTGACGTGTTAAAGCAACTGCGTAATCAAAAATCACCACTGCCGGTCATTATTTTAACCGCCCGAGATTCGATTGAAAGTAAAGTCAAGGGGCTTGATTATGGCGCAGACGATTACCTTGTTAAACCTTTTGAAATTCAAGAGTTAATGGCTAGATTACGTGTTATTGAACGTCGCTTAGGTACGGCCAATTCTTCGCTTATTAGTGTAGGACCAGTTAAGTTAGATACTTTTGCTCATAAAGTTTTTGTTAGTGACACTCATGCGAGTCACGATCCGACTAATGAAGTTGAATTACACTTTTCTAAAAAAGAATTTATGGTGCTAAAAGCATTAATGGAAAATGCCGGCAGAATATTATCTCGTGGGCAAATTGAATCAAAGCTTTATCATTGGGGAGAAGAGGTGCTGAGCAATGCGGTAGAAGTACATATTCATAAATTAAGAAAAAGCTTACCTGATAAATTTATTCAAAATGTTCGCGGTGTTGGCTATATTATTAATAATCCGAATTAATTGATGAGTACTAAGTTATGATTATTATCAGATGAATATTAACGTATGAGTATCCGCCGTTATTTAGTGTTAACACTATTTTCGGTATTGACCTTAATCACCTTTATTGCTGCCATTCAAGGCTATAAAGTCAGTATGTCACGGGCTGAAAAACAATTTGATCAGCAGTTATTAGATATTGCTTACACGTTACTTGCAGTTCAAAATACATCTGTGCAAACACATCAAACAACGCAAGTGTCACAGCAGGGCAGTTTTGCTTTTCAGGTTTGGAAAGATAATGACTTAATTATTAAAAGTACTAATGCGCCTGATGATCTTATTATCACCTCTGTATTTTCTCGTGAAAATCTAAGTCATTTTTCCGACGTTAATTTTTTAGATAAGCGATGGCGAGTGTTCGCTTTATCTAATGATATATCAGCACAAAACATCCCATCTATTAGCGTCATTGTGGCGCAACCACTGCAAGTGCAATTTGCCTTGGCACAAGAGCTTATTTTAGCCGCCGTTACGCCTATGATAATCGCGATAATCATATTATCATTTTTAATTTATATTATTATTACCCAAGGGTTAAAACCTCTACATCAACTGCGAGCTGAGCTAAGTAAAAGAAATACCAATGATTTTAGCCCGCTAAACTTACCGGTGAAAAACACTGAGTTGGCTGATATTATTATTACATTAAATCAGCTTTTCTCTCGTTTAGACGGGGCATTTCAACGAGAGCGACACTTTGCTGAAGATGCAGCTCATGAATTAAAAACGCCTTTAAGTGTTTTAAAAATAAATGTACATAACATCACTCACGATTTTTCCCACCGTTTGTCCGGTGATAATAGCCATGTTTCGGCGAGTGAAATACGTAGCTTTGATTCAATAAAAGAATTAACCAGCAGTGTAGATAGAATGGGTCATGTTATCGATCAAATTTTAAATTTGAACCGTACAAATACCGCTCAAATTACACAGGGTAGTGCTCGTTTTAATTTGAATTCATTATTGCAGCAAGTGATTGCTGAGCTTTATAGTGACATATTGACGAAAAATCAGACTATTGTATTAGAAAGTGAAGAAATTGTGTTGTGCGCACATGAGTTTTCTGTACATTTGTTAGCCGTTAACTTAATTTCTAACGCGAATAAATACACACCGGTTGGCGGTAAAATTAAAGTTACGGTTAAGTTAATCGATGGAGATAAAGGTGAAAGAAAAATAGGTCTTTGTGTTGAAGATTCTGGCGTTGGGATAGACCCACAAGAATATCAACGGGTTTTTGACCGTTTTTATCGCGTTGGTGGTGATCAACATAACTCAAGCGTTTTGGGTTGTGGTTTAGGGTTAACCATTGTTAAGCATATCGCTGATGTGCACGGCGCTAAAATAAAACTATCCCATTCAACCTTACTTCACGGGTTAAAAATTGATGTTTACTTTAGCGATAGTAAAGAAGGGCAGGAGTAAGTGATGACTAAACAAAGCCCTAAAAGTTACACGATATTTTTGCTTTGTAATTTACTCTTTTTGTTTAGCCTGATTGTCGAAGCCAAACGTCCTGAATATCATTTGGATCTAAAAAATCATTTATTTTATCCTGCACAAATTATCATTCCAGCGAATAAAAAAATTAAGTTAGTTATTCATAATCGTGATAATAGCGCAGAGGAGTTTAGTAGTTTCGATCTTAACCGAGAAAAAGTAATCTTTTCTAAGAAAACATCCACTATTTTTGTCGGACCATTACCCGTAGGTGAATATAGCTTTTTTGGTGAATATCACCCTAATAGTGCACGAGGAAAAGTTATTGTTGAAAAAAACAGTAACCCGGATGTATCTCATGACGCCTTAAGCCCAAAGCAAGGGGGTCGGAATGTTAATTAATACAATACTTCTTTTTTTACAAAGTGCATTACCCATATTTATTGTTATCTCGTTGTTGTTATTACGCTTTACTACTACATCGGCGAGTCTTTTCACTAATAAAAACTTGAGTTTCATTATTGTGTTAGCTATTTCATTAGTTTTTTTATTGAGTCAATACATGGAAGGAATATCGCAACTTTTTGATGGTAAAGGGACAGAGTTAGTTTTCTCTTTGGGTTTTATACTGATTTATTTTTGTAGTGCGCTCTTATTTCTATTTGATAACAAAGACCGTTTAATCAACGTTAAAAAGATCTTGGCTTTAATGGTGTTTTTATTGGTACTTTCTCTGAATGGTTCACACTTTATATTGTATCTAACCAGTTACTGGACGCAATCACTGCCGTTATCCTCTGGGGTTGAATCGTTATTTATCGGTATAATTTTAGCCGTGGGTATCTGTGTCAGTTTTGCCATTTTGTTGTATTTTTTATTGCGCTACAGTGATACTTCTATTCACATCAAAACATCCTGCTATTTCTTACTGTTTTTTGCCACGGGTCAGTTAATGCAGTCGATCGTACTTTTACAACAAGTGGATGTTTTACCATTGAGTTCTATTATTTGGAATAGCACAGACTTTATAGCGGAGAAATCAGAATTCGGTCAATTACTTCGTGTTTTATTTGGTTATGAAACAACCCCATCATTTATGCAACTCATTATCTATTTGACGGCCTTTACTGTTCCTGTATTTATCAGCAAAAGTCGATATTTTTTTCGGTTAGCTTATGGAGAAAAATCATGAGAGCCATAATGCTTTTTAAGCAGTCTTGCTGGTTTATACTCACCAGTCTTAGTTTTTTACTTAGTTATGCATCTGCGGTCCATGCCGATGGTGTGGTAGTCGATAAAGTATATCATCCCTATGTTACGGCTAATGAACAAGAAGTTGAATGGCGATTGTTTTCACATAAAGAAAGTAATAATAACAAATTAGCTCAACGTTTTGCTTATGGTCAATCGTTAACCGATGACGTTATGTTAGAATTTTATTTAGTAGGTGAGCGTGATATTAATGATGATTTTAGCTTAACCTCATATGAGCTTGAAGCTCGGTGGATGTTAACAGAACAGGGCGAATACTGGGCAGATTGGGGACTGTTATTTGAGATAGAAAAAGTGCAGCGTGAAAAAAATTGGGAAGTCACGTCTGGACTTTTAGTAGAAAAAGAATTTGGCCGAACTAGCCTTACCTTAAATGCTTTTATTATTTACGAGTGGGGCAATACTATTGTCAGTGAATTTGAAACAGAGTTTAGTTTACAATATCGTTACCGTTACCTTGAGCAATTTCAACCCGCTATTGAATTGTATTCGGGTGAAAACTATTTAGGTATCGGGCCTGCTTTTATGGGAGTCCAACGTTTTGATGGGCAAAAACAGCTTAAATGGGAAGTTGGCTTTATTACCGGGGTAGATAGCCGGAGTAAAGGGCATATTTTGCGTGTGGCTATTGAATATGAGTTCTAGAAATAGGTTGGGATAGTTTGGAATAGAGGCAGCATAAACATTAAACTGCCCCTTAGTCTTTTATTATTTAGTTTTAATAAATAGTTTTAATAATTAATCTAAATAGAAACCAATGTGCTGATGTAGCCTAACCAACATCTCTTCTTTGTCATTAACAAAATCAATACGCTGTGCAAAATCTCGTAATGCGAGTTCTATTTGATTAACAAATTTGCCATAGCCATGAGAGGTCTTATCCTGATCACAGGCAACAAAAATTAATTGAATCGTATCAACGAGTTTATTTGATTCCCATTTACAAGTGTAACCACAACTTGAATGTGCAGGATTGAAACCTAACATCAGTAATTCACCACTAGCGATTACATTTTCATCTTCACCTTTACGTACTATTGGTACTAAACCATTAGCAATCACCGCACCGTTATATAGGTTTTGGCCTTTAGCTGCGCTAATAAATGCATCGGCGATTAAGTTGTAAAGCTCATTATAACAACCGGGTTCACTAACCTCATTTTTTGCTAATGCGCGTATACGTCGATTTATTGGAAAATCAACCACAGCATAAGTTAATCCGTCTAGATTTTCGGGTAAGTTATGTTCGTCGGCTAAATATCGATTGGTCATAGAGCGAAACTTATGTACCTGCGAGCCTTCAATACCTTTATGTTTAGCAAATAAATCATAGGTTAAATGTTGATGATCGCTTACCCGTACACTGGCTTTATTTATACCTAGTTGATCACTGAACTTATTAATAGCTTGTTTAACTTGTTGATGAAACTTAGGTGCCTGAACTCGAACTTCAGTCCCGTTAGCTAGAAAGATTAAGGTGATTTTTTTTGCTTTTAAATCGCCTCTAAAAAAGGTGTTCTGGCTAGTGTGGTATTCTGGGTTATAAAGAAATAACACTTGCTGCTTTGTCTGCGTGGTGAGTTTCTCAGGACTAAAGCGTACTCGAGCAAACTTATCATTAGCGATAAACTCTGAACTCTCGATAGAAAACTCATCATTTATTTTGAAAAATTGATCAGCCAGTGCCTGATAAAACTTAGCGTAGGGCTCAGTTGCGCTTTCATCAATTAAATCAGCATATTTTTCAAGTAATTGATCAGTTAATGGAAATTTAGCCATTAAATATTGATTTTCTCTGGCTGACGTGGGGATATAGACTTTATGCTGAGCATTTCTAGTGCGAGAGAGAGACATTATATTACCTGTAAATTAGTGTGAAATAGACACTAACAGTATACCTACGAAAGATGATGTAGATCAATTCAATTCATTAATAATATCAATAGATAATTGACTTATATCATCTTTTAAAGCATCTTAAATACAAAGTGTATTTATAATTATAATTAAAATTAAATGAAAAAATTAAAAAATGAAGCCGAGTTACTAAAAAAAGCCTTAGCGATTGGTGAAAAATATGCAGTGAATCGTGGTTATAAAAGTTTTTCAGCAACAAATTCTGCTAAAGATAAAATAGAAAGTCTTTATCGTTTATTAGTGAATGACAAATTAATTCAGCCGCTGGCAGTTGAGAATGAAGATCAGCCTCATATGAAGCATAAGCTTTCATTATGGATTGTTAAACAGTTACCAGAAGGTCACGCGTTACTTAAATAGTGTAAGCTAACTTATTGTAAAGATATGTTTTGTTTGAAATGCTTGCGGCATAAAGCTTGATATCGTTCATTGCCACCCACTTCAACTTGTACGCCACCTATAGCGGCGTTACCGTCGCTATTTAAACGAATAACAAAGTTAGCCTTTCGGCCACAATGACAAATTGTTTTAAGCTCAACTAACTTATCAGCCCAAGCAAGTAAAGCGGCACTCCCACTAAACGTTTGTCCTAAAAAGTCAGTACGAATACCATAAGCTAAAACGGGGATGTGTAATTCATCAACGACATCAGTTAGCTGCTTAACTTGTACTTTAGTCAAAAACTGTGCTTCATCTATTAGTACACAAGCAATAGGTTTTTGTGCCTGCATTATTTTAATTTCGTTGAATAAATCTGTATTCAAGTTAAATAATTGAGCGTCGGCATTAATGCCTAACCGAGAAGATACTTTACCTTCGGTATACCTATCATCAATTTGTGCCGTGTATAATACCGTATGTAATCCACACTCATTATAATTGTACGAAGATTGCAATAAATGCGTCGATTTCCCTGCATTCATTGAAGAATAATAAAAGTAAAGTTGTGCCATAATATGTTAACTAATAGCCTATTGATGAATGATCTTCATCATTATGATCCAGTGTTGAAAGTAAATTAGTAAGCAAACTGCTGGCACCAAACCTAAAGTGTTTCGTTGTAGTCCAATTATCACCTAAAATATTTTTGGCTAAAGTTAAATAAACTCGTGCGTCATCTACATTCTTAACACCTCCAGCAGCTTTAAAACCCGTATCTACCTGCGCATTATTTGTTGATTTAATGACCTCAAGCATTATTTTAGCCGCTTGTGGTGTGGCATTTACCTGCACTTTTCCAGTGGAAGTCTTAATAAAGTCCGCACCGCCACGAATAGCAACTTCACTGGCAAGTTTAATTAATTCAGGGGTTTTTAATTCACCTGTTTCAATAATCACTTTAAGTAGCACCTGCGTAGGACAAACTTGTTTACACGCTTCAATTAGCTCTAAACCAACATGAATATCGCCGGCAATTAGTGCTTTGTAGGGAAAAACCACATCGACTTCATTTGCGCCATAAGCAATAGCCGCTTTAGTTTCAGCTACAGCAATAGCAATATCATCATTTCCATGAGGAAAATTAGTCACAGTGGCTATTTTTATCTGGGGCGTATCTTGTTGTAATAATATTTTTTTAGCCAAAGGAATAAAGCGTGGAAAAATACAAATTGCGGCGGTGTTTCCACCTTGAGATTTAGCTTGTTGGCATAGTTTTCTTATGTCTTCAGGCGTTTCTTGGTCTGTTAAGCTGGTTAAATCCATCAGGCTTATCGCCAATTCAGCAGTATTTATTTCTTCAGTAGTGTTTGTTTCGTGTTCGTTTTGAGTAGTCATATATAAATATTATTCTAATAAAAGTAAAATTATAAAGATAAGAACACACCAGCAATAGCTGCGCTCATTAAATTTGCCAGGGTAGCTGCAATCATGGCTTTCAACCCTAATTTAGCAATGTCATGACGCCTATTAGGTGCCATAGAGCCAATACCACCTAATAAAATTGCAATAGAAGATAAGTTAGCAAAGCCGCATAACGCAAAGGTAATAATTGCCTGAGTGGGAGGGCTGAGAGTGTCTTTAATTTCAACAAAATTAACATAAGCAAAAAACTCATTCACCACAATTTTTTGGCCGATAAAGCTACCTGCTTGCAGCATTTCAGAGCTTGGTACGCCGATAATATAGGCAATAGGCGCAAATACATAACCTAACATCCATTCGATAGAGATCCCTTCGAAGCCAAATAAACTCGCGGTACCACCTACAAGGGTGTTTAGTAATGCAATCAGTGCGATAAAAGCGAGTAACATGGCGCCAACATTAACCGCTAACTTTAATCCTGAAGCGGCACCGGTGGCCGCTGCATCTATCACGTTACTAGGCTGTTCACCCGTGTCCTCAGTAATTAACTGTTCCTGTGCTATTTTTTCATGTTCTGTTTCAGGCATAATAATTTTTGCCATTAACAAACCACCGGGTGCTGCCATAAAAGAGGCGGCTATCAAGTATTTTAGATCGATACCTAAACCCGCATAGCCAGCTAAAATAGAGCCAGCAACAGAAGCGAGTCCACCGACCATAATGGCAAATAACTCAGATTGTGTCATATTAGCGATATAAGGACGTATAACTAAAGGTGCTTCGGTTTGGCCAACAAAAATATTTGCTGTTGCAGATAATGATTCAGGTTTACTGGTTCCAAGGAGCTTTTGTAAAGCACCCCCAATAATTTTGACTACCCACTGCATCACGCCAAGATAATATAAAACAGCGATTAACGATGAGAAAAAAATGATAACGGGTAGTACGCGTATGGCAAAAACGAAGCCGACGCCATTAGTAAACATAGCATCGGTACCTAATCCGCCAAACAGAAAGGCAATACCCACGTTAGCACTATTGATAACCTGTTGCACACCACCAGATATAGACGTTAAAACATCTTTGCCGACAGGAATATAGAGTACAAATGCTCCTAGGCCGATTTGCAGGACAAAAGCCCAACCGACGGTGCGAAAGTTAATAGCTTGACGTTTTTTAGAAATAAATACTGCAATGGCAAGTAATACCGCAATTCCTAATAAACCTCGAAGTGTTGATAGCTCCATTGTAACCTCATGTGGTTTTTATTTTTGTTATGGTTAGATCGAAATACTATTTAGATAACTGTTTTATTAGATAATTGTCTTATTTTAGCCTTCAACACTTCTATCGCCATACGGTTTTTTCCGCCGCGGGTAATAACGATGTCAGCCCATTCTTTTGATGGTTCTATATATTGGTAATACATAGGACGAACAGTAGTTAAATATTGATTAGTGATTGATTCTAAACTACGTTCTCGCTCTTTGGTGTCTCGTTCTATTCGTCTAATTAAACAAATATCAAGCGGAGTGTCCATGTAAACCTTAATATCAAAACAATCTCGTAATTGTGGATTTGATAATAATAATATGCCTTCGACTAAAATTATTTTAGTCGGTTTAACCTTAGTCGCCTCTTTAGTTCGAGTATGAGTTTTATAACAGTATATAGGACAATCAATATTTTTCTGCGTAATAAGTGCGGCTAAATGTGCACTTAATAGTTCATGCTCAAAGGCCTTTGGGTGGTCGTAATTGGTGTTAACTCTCTCATCCATTGATAAGTGCGATTGATCACGATAATAAGCATCTTCTTTAATAATAGAAATACCGTCAGAACTAAGCTCAGGTAATAACTCACGATAAATAGTTTCGGCGAAGAGTGATTTTCCTGATGCAGAAGCCCCCACAATAGCAATTACAGTCGTTTTATTAAGGTGTGTCATCGATAAGTCCAAGGGCAATAAGGTTCGGGTAAAGGAAAAAGATTATACTGCTCATCAGCAAATAAGCATAAAAATAACTTGGCTAATTACAATGAAAGCATTAAATTAGCATAAGTTGACTAGTTGGTCATGTATATTCGTGGTTTTATTGAGAGTAATTTAAATGGCAAGAGCAATAATTGTAGTATTAGATAGTTTTGGCGTAGGTTACTCAAATGATGCAATAAAATTTGGTGATGTGGGTGCTAATACCTTTGTTAATATAGCCAGAGACTATTTTAATGAAAGAAACAAGATAATCCAATTACCCCATTTGGGTGACTTAGGTCTGTATGAAATAAGTCGGCAAGCGAGTAACCCTCTAATTTGGCAAGCACTTAAAGATGAAATAGCCAAGGCAGGAGGTAATGTTAATGAGTTTTACAGTAAACCTCAAAAAGGCGCCTTTGGTTATATGGATGAAATTAGCACAGGTAAAGATACCCCTAGTGGTCATTGGGAGATGGCAGGTGTCCCCGTATTGTTTGACTGGGATTATTTCTCAAACAAGAATAATTCTTTCAGTGCTGACTTAATTACAGCGATTAATAATGAAACAGGTTTTAAAGGCTTGTTAGGTAATTGTCATGCCTCTGGTGTGGATATTATCAATGCATTCGGCAGTGAGCATATTAAAACAGGCTTACCCATTTGCTACACTTCAGCAGACAGTGTTTTTCAAGTAGCGGCACATGAAGAGCATTTTGGTTTAGATAACCTGTATCGTTATTGTGAGCAAGTACGAACGTTATTATCTAATAGTGATCTAAATGTAGGACGAGTCATTGCGAGACCCTTCATCGGTGGTGATAAAAGCTTAGCAGGTGTAAGTGACTTTTCTCGCACAGGTAATCGACGAGATTATTCTGTTTTACCCCCAGCACCCACGGTGTTAGATAAAATAACGCAAGCCGGAGGGCAGGTCATTAGTGTTGGCAAAATTGCCGATATATTTGCCCATCAAGGTATTAGTATTAAAACCAAGGCAACGGGTATTAATGCCTTAGTGGACGCCACTATTGAGCACCTTAAATCGGCAGCAGATAATAGCCTTATTTTTACCAACTTAGTTAATTTTGATCAAGATTATGGCCATAGACGCGATGCGGTTGGTTATGCCCAAGCATTAGAAAGTTTCGATCAACGTTTACCTGAAATTTATGCACAGATGGAAGCAGAGGATATTTTATTTTTAACTGCTGATCATGGCTGTGATCCCACTTGGCCAGGCAATGATCATACCCGCGAATTTGTTCCTTTGTTATGTTATCACCACAGTATAGAATCAGTTGATCTTGGACAGAGAACAACTTTTGCGGATTTAGGGCAAACCCTATCTGAATTATTTAAAGTGGATGCAATGGCCTATGGCACCAGTTTTCTGTCTGATTTATATAGTAATAAATAATATTGTTATAAAGAGAATTTTTACTACACTAAAAAATAAAAAACAGTCCATTGGAGATAACACATGAAAAGTTTTAAAAAAAATGCACTATTACTATGTGTGCAAGCGTCACTACTTGTCAGTATTACAAGTCTTTCTAACATCGCTTTCGCGGCAGATGAAGTCACAAAGAAAAAAGTGGTAGGCATTGAGGTGATAGAAGTTACCGCTCGTAAACGAACAGAAAACGTTAAAGATGTCCCTATTTCAGTTTCAGCTTTAACCCCTAAAAAATTAGAAGTTTTAGGCTCTTCGGGTATGGATGTTCGGGCTTTATCTGCCAAAGTGCCTAGCTTATTGATTGAGTCTTCGTTCGGTCGAACTTTTCCACGCTTTTATATTCGTGGTTTAGGTAATACTGATTTTGATTTACTTGCGTCACAACCAGTATCATTAATTTATGATGACGTTGTTTTAGAAAATGCGTTGACCAAAGGCATGCCTATGTTCGATCTTGAACGTGTTGAAGTGCTTCGTGGTCCACAAGGTACTTTGTTTGGTCGTAATACCACCGCAGGTATTATTAAAGTTCAGTCAAAAAAACCCACCCAAGATTTTGATGCCACGGTTTCAGCATCATACGGTAGTTACAATTCAACAGATTTACGTTTAGCTGTGGGTGGTGGGTTAACAGACACATTGTCTGCTCGCGTTGCTTTTTTACAGCAAGATAGAGATGACTGGATAGATAATGAAGCGCCAGGTTTTGAGCAAAATGATCAGTTGGGCGGTTACGGAGAAACTGCTGGACGAATTCAGCTTTTATGGGAACCTAGTGATGAATTTTCAGCCTTATTTAATTATCACTTTAGAGATGCAGATGCAGATGCCCGTGTTTTTAGAGCTAATATAATAAAGCCAGGTACTAATGATTTGGTCGATGATTTTGATCGTGAAGTCGTTTATCACGATGCGGCGTCACGAAACAATCAAACCATTGAAATGAATGGATCTAGCTTGAAATTAGAATATGACTTTGGCAGTCATACGGTAACATCGGTAACCGGTTATGAATCTGCAGAAATGTTCTCTGTAGGTGATATTGATGGCGGTTATGGTTGTGGACTTGGTTTTTGTGGTGGTATTGATTTTGGGCCTGGTTTTATTCCATTTACATCAGAAACTGGCGCCAGAATGCCAGACCATTCTCAAATTACTCAAGAACTTAGGTTATCTAGTAACGATCTTGGACAATTTGATTATCAAGTAGGTTTCTTCTATTTCAATGAAGACTTAACTATCAACAACCTGAGTTTTAATACATTAGGTGGTGGTGATCAAGATGGTATCGCTATTCAGAATATGGAAACAACTGCTTGGGCTATTTTTGCTTCAGTGGACGTTGAATTATCAGAAAAAACCAACATCACCGCAGGTATTCGCTATTCCGATGATGAGCGTATTTGGGATGGCACTTTGGTTCAATCGCCCTTTGGTGCACCGAGTTTTAGTGAAAATGCAACCGTTGATGATTCACAAGTGAGTGGTGATGTTAGTGTTAATTACCGAATGACCGATGAAACAAACCTTTATGCTCGTTTAGCCAAAGGTTACCGGGCACCAAGTATTCAAGGTCGTAGTTTATTATTTTCTGAATCCCATACAACAGCTGAGTCAGAATTAGTCACATCAATTGAAACTGGTTTTAAATCGACCCTGTTAGAAAATACTGCCCGTATTGATGGCTCAGTATTTTATTTTGTTGTTGATGATCAGCAGTTAACAGCCGTAGGTGGATCTGGCAATGTTGCCAGTTTATTAAATGCCGATAAAGCCGTTGGTTATGGGTTTGAACTTGACTCAGAATTTTGGGCAAACGATGATTTAGTATTTGGTGCAAGCTTAAGTTATAACCATACAGAATTGCAAGATGATACTATTTCTGTTGCAGGGTGTGGTGGTGGTTGTACTATCACTGATCCGCTTAATAGTGAAGGCCGTGTTATTATTGATGGGAACTCATTACCGCAATCACCTGAGTGGATTGGTAATTTAAACGCGCGTTGGACCAAAGAAATCGGCAATGGTGAGTTATATGTTTATACTGATTGGTCTTATCGTAGTGAGGTCAGTTTTTTCTTATATGAATCGAAAGAATTTACCGGTGATCCGATAATAGAAGGTGGTTTACGCGTTGGCTATGAATGGTCTACTGGCGGCAGTGAATATGAAGTAGCAGCTTATGCTCGAAATATTCTTGATGAAGAAAAACTTACAGGTGCCATTGATTTTAATAACTTAACGGGTTATGTCAATGAACCTCGTTTCTTCGGTGTAGAATTTAAAGCTAACTTTTATTAAATAACAATATGAATATTCTACCCAAACTACTCTAAGGTAGTTTGGGTAGCATCAGTAAGACACCAACGCTTATTTATAAAACGCTTTCTAATGTTAACTCCATCATGTCTTTAAATGTACTTTCACGCTCATCTGCACTTGTTTGCTCGCCTGTTTTAATATGATCGGACACCGTTAATACGGTCAATGCTTTTTTACCGTATTCAGCAGCAACACCGTATAAACCAGCGGCCTCCATTTCAACAGCCAATATGCCGTATTTTTCCATCATGGCAAACATTTCGGGTTGTGGTGTATAAAATAAATCAGCGGTAAAAATGTTGCCTACATGCACTTTTTTATTCAATCGGTCTGCGGTATTAACCACGCGATGTAATAATGAGAAATCAGCCGTTGCTGCAAAGTCGCATTGATTAAAACGTTGACGGTTAACATTGGAGTCAGTACTTGCAGCCATCCCAATAATAATATCACGAATTTTTATATCGTCTCTTACTGCGCCACATGAGCCTATACGTATAATATTTTCAACACCGAAGTCTTTATATAGTTCAGTGGCATAAATTGAAATTGACGGTATACCCATACCTGATCCCATAACGGAAATTTTTTGTCCCTTATAAGTACCGGTATAACCAAACATATTGCGTACTTTAGTTATGCATTTTGCATTATCAAGAAAATTATCAGCGATAAATTTAGCTCGAAGTGGATCGCCTGGCATTAATACGGTTTCGGCGAAATCGCCTAAATTTGCAGAAATATGTGGTGTGCTCATGAAGTGTCCCTTATCTATTGTTTATGGTTTATAGAGATAAATAAATTAGTAAGTTTCTAACCTAATCTAAATAATAGTTAAATTTAGATACTGCTAGCAAGGGTGTTTTACTAATTTTAGTTTTTGTTAATTAAGTTTATCAATTAGCAATGATAAATCAAACAAATTACCGTTTATTATTAGTTTGTTATCAAAGAATGTTAGTTAAAAAACCGTTCGATTATCCATTGATAGCCGATTCCACCAAGATAAATTCCGGCAATACCTGCTATTCCTGATATGACGGGAGGCGCAGGTAAGGGGAGTTTTAATACTGAAAATAAAATACCAACAAACGCACCTGTTGCCAATGCTAATAAAACCTCCGCCATTGTTACTGCTCCATTACCTTTTTAATATACAATTTAATTTAATGATTACAATAGCTTCTTGTTAAATAGCAAAGAACTTTTATCATTATTCGATAGAAAACTTACCTCAATCGCATTTCTTTGCAATCGGCTTATTTCGTTATCGTTAAGTTTTAATGTTTGTTGAGCCACTCCAAATTCGTGTTTAATTTCTATGCCTTGAACAGCGGGATCATCAGTATTAAGGCAAGCTTTAATACCAAAATCAAGAAAGCCTTTCAGTGGATGTTGGCTTAAATCTTTTACTGTACCAGTTTGAAAATTTGAGGTTAAACAGGACTCAATGGCAATATTATTATTGACCATGTAAGTCATTAACTTTTCATCTTCAATAGACGCAACCCCGTGACCAATGCGCGTAGCACCTAATTCAGTTATCGCTTGCCAAACACTTTTTGCTCCGCCGGCTTCCCCTGCGTGTATCGTTGCTTGTAAACCCGCATTACGTACCTGTTTGAAATGCTCTACAAACAATTCACCGGGAAAATTGTACTCATCACCGGCTAAATCAATAGCAACAAGTTTCTCTTTATGTGTCAATAATGCGTCTAGCTCAAGTTGACATTGCGTAGCACCAAATGTACGACTTAAAATGCCAATCAGATTTATTTTTATATTAAATGATTTCACACCAGCTTGAACACCATCGACAACGGCTGAAACCACATCAGTTATCGATAAATTATGATTCATTGCCATATAATAGGGTGAAAAGCGTAACTCTGTGTAATGTAAACCCGCATTAAATGCATCTTCTACATTTTCATAGGCAACGCGTTTTACGTCATCAAGGTTTTTTAATACCGCAACCCCCCAATCTAGCTTTTTCAAAAAAGCCAATAAATCCGCTTCACTGTCTTGTATTTGTACATAAGGGATAAATTCTTCAAATTGAACTGTTGGTAAAGCAATGTTGTTTTGCTCTGCTAACTGCCAAATTGTCGCGGGGCGAATATTACCGTCTAAATGGCGATGTAAATCGAGTAAGGGCAATGTAGTATCAATCATTTCTTTTCCTTAATGTGTTTTATCTAATCTATTGAGTCATTATATCGTTTTATTATTCTATATTCATTTGAATAGTCTAGTATTAGTACCTTAACACTGGTAAATTGAGCTTGAGAATATTTTTTAGGCGTCTAGACGTTTTAAACAATTATAGCATAGATAAAACCTCCTTATGGGGTGAAAAAAGAGAGCAATTATGTATAAAACTGACGATGTGCGCATCAATAGAATCAAAGACTTATTACCTCCTATCGCATTACTGGAACGATTTCCAGCGTCAGAGCAAGCAACTAAATCAGTTGTTTCGGGTCGAGCTGCAATTCATAACATATTGAATCATAAAGATGATCGTGTACTGGTAATTATTGGCCCCTGTTCTATTCATGATCCTAAAGCGGCACTTGAATATGGTCAGCGTTTAGTAGAGCTGCGTGAGAAGTATAAAGATACCTTAGAAATTGTTATGCGCGTTTATTTTGAAAAGCCACGAACAACCGTTGGTTGGAAAGGGCTCATTAATGACCCCTATATGGATAATAGTTTTAAACTCAATGATGGTTTGCGTATTGGTCGTGAATTATTGCTTCAGTTAAATGAATTAGGTTTGCCAACGGCGGGAGAGTTTTTGGATATGATGACTCCGCAATATATGGCTGATTTTATGTGTTGGGGCGCAATTGGCGCACGTACCACTGAATCACAGGTTCACAGAGAGCTAGCATCAGGTTTGTCTTGCCCCGTAGGTTTTAAAAATGGTACTGACGGCACGATAAAAATTGCTATCGATGCAATTGGTTCAGCTGCTGCTTCACATCATTTTTTATCGGTGACAAAGTTTGGTAATGCCGCGATTGTAGAAACAACAGGTAATAGTGATTGTCATATAATTTTACGCGGTGGCAAAACAACAAACTTTGACCAAGAGAGTGTTAAAGCAGTAACGCAACAATTAGAAGAAAATGAGTTAAATACTAAAATAATGATTGATTTTAGTCATGCTAACTCCAGTAAAAAGTTTGAAAATCAAATGATAGTTTCTACCGATGTTAGTAAGCAGATTAGCCAAGGTAATCAAGATATTTTCGGTGTGATGGTTGAAAGCAACTTGGTTGAAGGTAATCAGAAACTTGTTAAGGGTAAAGCAGAAGTTTATGGTCAGAGTATTACTGATGCTTGTATTGGCTGGCAAGACACTGAAACGTTATTAGCACAGTTATCTGATGCGGTAACAACAAGAAGAAACGCTTAATAACATAGCCGTTTCAATTCAGTATACTGATTTGAAAATGTAATTTTGAAGTGTTTTGGCTATTAAAAGCAATCTAATCATGCTAAAAAGTCTACTTGAATAAAACTATTTAGGTAGACTTTTTTTATGCAAAAAACACTTCTGGCTATTTTAAGTCAAATTGAATCTGTTGTTATAGGTAAGCCGCATGAATGTCGCTTAGCGCTTGCCTGTTTACTTGCTCAAGGTCATTTGTTAATAGAAGATTTACCGGGTATGGGGAAAACAACTCTGGCGCAAACGTTAGCTAAAACCTTAAGACTAAGTTATCAACGTACTCAGTTTACCAGTGATTTACTCCCTTCAGATGTAGTTGGAATCTCAATATTTAATAGTGATACTAAGCAGTTTGAACTACATAAAGGACCAATATTTAATCAAGTAGTACTAGCAGATGAAATTAACCGTGCTAGCCCAAAAACGCAAAGCGCTTTACTTGAAGCAATGGCAGAATATCAAGTCAGTATTGACGGTGTTACCCATATATTACCAAGACCCTTTTTTGTTATCGCCACGCAAAACCCTTTATTTCATGCAGGAACTTATCCATTACCTGAATCACAGCTTGATCGGTTTATGATGAGACTCTCTTTAGGTTTCCCTGATATAGATGCTGAAAAAAGAATTCTTCTTTCTAACAATGTTCAACTAACTGAACCTACAGTAATAAGTGATATTGTTAGTGTTGAAACGCTAATGTCAATGCAAAATTCAATTCAACAAGTTCATGCCTCGACAAGTATTATTGAGTATGTTATTGCACTTTGTCGGGTTAGCAGAGGGCAAGATATGACAACAAAGGAAGGTAAAATAGCATGTAAACCTTTGTCCCCTCGTGCAGGTAAAGCCTTGCTTGCGTCAGCACGAGCTTGGGCTTTTATTGATAATAGAGATTACTTGCTACCAGACGATATAAAAGCGGTATTTTATAGCGTATGTGAACACAGGTTAGAGTTAAATATAACAGAGCACCAGCAATCCTCGGCTAGTATTAGCGAACGAATATTGGACACTGTTAACGTATTAAATCCATTGAATGCTTAACTATGTTTAGTCATGATTATTTAACCAAATGAATCTCTATAATGCGGTTAAACAAGCCAGTACAAAAGTCATCAAGCAACGCTTCGATCGTTGGCTTAGTCGACGAGTGCCAAGTCGGTTTCAACATAAATTGTCAAATCGTAATATTTTTATTCTACCAACACGCTTTGGCTTTGCTTATTTGTTTTTTGATATTTTGTTGTTTCTCTTAGGCACTAATTATCAAAATAACATTATTTTATTGCTGAGCTATTTATTAGCCAGTCTTTTTATTACGGTAATGCTGCACAGTTTTTACAATTTTTCTCAGTTAACTTTTTCTTCACAAGCCAAGCAAACCTGCTTTGCTGGGCAGATTATGAATTTTCCTATTACCATTACAGGTAATAAAACCCATTTTGATATTAATATTAAGTTTTCTGAGTCCCAACCCAAACACGCGTTAAAAGAATTACAGCTAGCGCAATGTAGCGCTAAGCCGAGCGAGGTTTTGCTGCCTTGGTATGCAAATCAGCGTGGAGTTTATGAGTTAGGTCGAGTTAAGGTTTTTAGTGAGTATTCTTTAGGTCTTTTTATTACTTGGTCACTGCTAGACTTTTCTCATCAAGCAATTATTTTTCCAGAGCCTAAAAGGTTAACTGAGAATCAACAAGTGTTAACAGGGCTAAATGAAAGTGATAAAGACAATGGTGTTTATATGCAAACAACGACAGGGGGAGATGATTATTCAGAATTAAAAAATTATGTATTGGGAGAATCACAAGCGCGTGTTGCCTGGAAACAATTAGCGCGAGGACAGGGGAAATTTAGTAAAAATTACCAAGCGCAGCAAGGGAGTTTACTTTGGCTAACGTTAAGTAATATGCCAAGCGCTGATGTAGAAAAAAAGCTTCAGTTTTTGTGTTTCTTAATACTTGAATATAGTCTGAATAATCAAGTGTTCGGTCTACTTATCGACTTGCCTTCTTTCTCTAAAACTTGTTTATCTAAAACCTCTTTATCTAAGAATAAGACTGCAATTAAAATAGATCCAAATACAGGATTTCAACATCAGGAAAACTGTTTAATAGCGTTAGCTAACGTAAACAATATAGCCTACAACAATGACTCCAAATAACCTAGCAGGCAAGCAGACTAAAGGATTTTCTTTAACCAGTAAAAATGCTTGGTTATTATGGTGTTGTCAATTATTAAACCTGTCCAGTTTATTCTTGGAACTCAGCACATGGATGATTTCAATCATAGTATTATGTTTAGGCTGGCAGGCGCTATTACTTCATAATCGATTTAATACGAACAAAAACTATACTAAGGTGAACATTTTAGCAACGCAACAAATTGCTATATCGCCGATGCTATTACTGTTCATTGCAATTAGTGGCTGTATTGCCATTGCAATGGCAGCGAGAAGCTTAGGCGTTTTAGTTAGCATGCTGCACTTACTTACCTTTGCTTATACCTTAAAAGCGTTCGAAATGAAGCAAAGGAAAGACTTCTATCAATCATTATTACTGGGTTTGTTTCTATTAGCCTCGGCACTTATTTTTAATCAAACATTAGCCTTTTCTTTATTTGTTATTTTTATTCTATTGGTCAACCTAACGGTATTACACCAAGTGTTTTCACCAACTAAAACCTTATTTTTAGCGAGTAAAACTGTTGGTATATTGTTATTACAAAGTACGTTACTGGCGGTTACTTTATTTATTTTTTTCCCACGGTTATCACCGTTTTGGCAAGTGCCTAATACAAACTCTGCAAAAACAGGATTGTCAGATGAAGTCAGTCCTGGCGATATTGCTTCGTTAGCTTTGTCTAGTGATCTTGCATTTCGTGTTGATTTTAACGAGGTTCCAATTCCCCGTTACTCAACTTTATATTGGCGTGCGATGACATTAGAGAATTTTGATGGCAGAAAATGGACTCGCACAAAAGGTAATAATAAGGCGACGACACAATACACATCAAAAAAGGCGGTATTTGAGCCAGTAACCTCGGGTAATAGTATTCTGTATGATGTGACTGTTGAGCCAAGCTATCAATCATGGTTATTTGGACTCGCAGTTGCCACAAGCGATGATGCAAGAGTTACGTTAGTTAGCGATTATACTCTTCAAAGCCGTAATGTGTTGAGTCAAATAACTCATTATCAAGTACAAAGTTACTTACAATCTTCTTTAGACTTAACACTAAGTGAAGACGATGAACAACGTAATTTAGCTATTGTTAAGGGCAGTAATCCTAGATTAGAAAAACTAGCTGCTCAACTTAAAAACCAATACGTTGAACCTATAGATAGAGCACAAGCAATACTCGATTATTTTAGAGAAAGTAATTATTTTTATACCTTACAAGCGCCCAAATTACTCAATAATAGTCTGGATCAATTTTATTTTGATACTAAAGCGGGCTTTTGCGAACATTATGCCAGCAGTTTTACTTACATAATGAGAGCTGCAGGTATTCCTGCACGCGTTGTTACGGGCTATTTAGGTGGTGAATATAACAATGTTAACGCAGAGGAAACCAGGCAGCAAAATAAACAGCAGGGCGGACATTTAAGTATTTATCAATATGACGCACATGCCTGGTCAGAAATTTGGTTAGCAGGTATGGGTTGGAAAAAAATCGATCCAACCGCAGCTGTTGATCCCCAACGAGTAGAAAGTGGTTGGTCAAATGCTTTATTAACACAACAATCCTCATTGAATAATGACTTTATCGGCTTGTATCAATTTAAAAGTATTGCCTGGCTCAATACAATAAGATTACAGCTAGATGCACTAGATTACCAGTGGACACGATGGGTGTTGGGGTATTCAAGTAAACAACAATATGATCTTCTCAAGCGATGGTTTGGAAAGCATATATCATTGAAAGCAGCTGTTATGGTTGCCATGGCGTTTATCTGTGCGATGGTATTAATTACTTTGCTTTATCGAATAGATTTTAAATTTTTTAATCGAAAAAATGAAACAGCTTGGCTTGTATTATATCAAAAAGCATTAAAAATTATAGAGGCTAAAGGACTAACTAAGCCAATAAATATGACTGTTTTAGATTTTTCTACGCTAGTTAAGACACAATTACCGCAAATATCAACTGAGTTTAGTGACTTTACCGTTACTTTTGAACAATTAAATTATAGAAAATTAAGTGATTCAGCAAGAGAGCTAAAATTACAGTGTCTAAAAAAACAATATAAATGTATAACCGTTAAGTTGATATAAGGTGAGATAAGTTAATATGGCTATATAAGCTCGTAGCTTAGGTACGGCTTATTTTAAAAATAGAGTGATAAATAATTCTGTTTCTATTTGAATCGATTAAGCACTATACCCGTTCTCGACTGGCTGAAACCTGCATCTTGAGGTAGAGCGGGTATATATACTTTTTTGTCATAACAAAAGGCTTGTTGAATAACAACTTTCAATCTACATTATAAGTAGAAGGTGGTTAACGTTATAACGATGGAGTATCAATTTATGCACTACCATTCAACGGATAAACCAAAGCAGCAATCACGATCAAATGCACAAAGCATTCAGACACGTCAATGAATAATAACGTGCATGGTACTAATAAAATCGTCGCTATTGTAAGTTATATAACCCTCTTAGGTTGGTTAGTGGCTATTGTACTTTATGACAAGCATAAGTCCGCTTTTACAACCTTTCATTTGCGCCAATCTCTCGGTCTTATTATTACAGGGGCATTACTGGCTTTAGTGCCATTAATCGGATGGTTAATGAACCTCATTGTGTTTTTGGCATGGCTTTATGCTATTTATCATGCGATTCAAGGTCGAATGGAAAAAGTACCTGCTTTAGGCGAATTTTATCAAAAACACTTAGATTTTATCAAATAAGTATTTTTTTTATACGAAATAAGCAATTAATGGACTTAGTTCATTTTATTTCCTTTTTTATTCAATTAATTCTTTACAAACAACCACGCAGTATTTAGAATTCGCCCGTCTTTTAGCAAGAGCTTTTTTTGTTATTGATAATTGGTGAGATGGCTGAGTGGTCGAAAGCACTGGTCTTGAAAACCAGCAAGGGTTTATAGCCCTTCTAGAGTTCAAATCTCTATCTCACCGCCACATTCAGAATAGTGTTTTAATTAATACTATTCGCTATTGAAATATAGTTAATATAGTTTGGTTGCATGGGTTTATAGCGCTGATCCAACGAGTAGAGTTCAAATCTCTATCTCACCGCCACATTCAGAATAGTGTTTTAATTAATACTATTCGCTATTGAAATATAGTTAATATAGTTTGGTTGC
>JBLIEW010000005.1:0-131166 GCA_047633255.1 Colwellia sp. | reverse complement strand
GCTTCATCTATGCGTTAACTCACTCAATTTGAAAAGAGAAAACATTATGGCTCGAAATAAAGCAGGATATTTTACGGTTTAACTTGACGTGGGGAGTCATACCAACGCCTAATTAACAGGCAAAAAACTGTTGGCTAAAATAGGCGACGAAGGAGCAAAAGCCAACTGTTTTTTGTCCTTGTTTAATTTCTTGTTATGTTTAAATATCACCAATTTATATTCTTTTGATTGCGTAAGGGAATTGCCGAATCCAAAACAGCGACCTTATTACTATTTGTAAACCCATTATCCTGTAAAAATAACTCTAACCCTTTTCGTGTTGTTTTACCCGCAGCTGGTGGCAAACAAACACTTTTAATAGGGAGTTTTTCACGTTGGAATAGGTTTTCTTCATCATCTTGAAGGAAAATACTTTCAACATAAGGAATGAAAGTTCCCCCTGCAATTCTGAATTTCCTTAGCTTTTCATTTTGGACAGAATTAGCTAAAAATATAGCTCTCCATTCTTTTTCTTCGGAGAACCCTCCATCTTTAAAAGTTAACAAAGGAAGTTGAAAAACATTTTGAAGTAGACCAGTAATTATACCTTTACTCTCAAGGCTTAACTCTGAAATATTATGGTTATCGATTTTGTACTTTTTTATTGTTTTGGCTAATTCATCAATTATTAGATTAACAATCTCTAACTTTAATTTGTCATCATAAATAACGGGTAAAAAATGACAAATAACAACGGTATTATTCTGATAAGTTGATAATCGGGAATCAGACAAATCAAACTCGACACAGTAGCCCTCAGATTGGTTTGCATATGCCCGCCATTGACTCAGAAGATCGTGCTTGGAACAAAACGAGATTATATATGGTGTGATTACGTCAGCTAAATTATCACTGTGCTCATTAAGGTGTTTTGCTAGTTCTTGAAAAACAAACTCTTCTCGAGCATTTAAAGCCTTAAATATAATATCTAGACCGTCTTTCATTTCTCTTGAGTCATTTAAAAAACGGTAGTCTGTCGCCCACAAATTAGCATTCGAAATTATGCCCTCTAAACCGTGAGCAGATGTATAGTGATACAAATTTGTAGTTTTTTCTTCCGGCGATATTTCAACTATTTTATTTTGAATAAAATTAGTTAAATCCTGTAATTCCTCCATCATAGGAGAAAAAGAATCTAAATCACTCAAGAATTTATCGTATGACACTAAACGTCCCTTTAAACATAACAGCTTATTAGACGGGATAAATCCTTTTTTTCTACAAGACACTTACCATCCAACATTAAATTTATTACTCGGTAACTTATAGTTTTAATATCTAAATTTCAACTACTTATTTACTTTAAATTATTAAGTACTATCTTACCTGCCATAAATTTACGATTTTTCCGGTGAAAGTGTGCAAACAAGCTATGCTTTCTTAAAGGATGAAAATTAATAAGGAAATTTATGAAATCAGAATTTTTGACTCATATATCTGAGCAGATGCAAATGAAGCGTTATGCCAAGCGCACCATAGAGTCTTACCTTTATTGGATAAAATCTTATATTATCTTCAATAAAAAGAAACACCCCAAGGATTGCTATAACAAAGAAGTTGAAGCTTTTTTATCTTATCTCAGTAATACCAAAAACGTTGCACCAAAAACACAAGCATTGGCATTGAATGCCCTATCCTTTCTATATAAAGATATTTTAAAACAACCTTTAACACTCGAACTAAATTTTAATCGCAGCCATATTCAAACTAAATTACCTACGGTACTCACCACAACAGAAATTAAAGCACTACTAACATTCATCAATGCTAATCATTTACTGCAATGCCAACTAATGTATGGCAGTGGCTTACGATTAATGGAGGTAACAAGGCTAAGGATACAAGATATTGATCTTAGTTACGTATCTATCAATATTTGGAATGGTAAAGGTGGAAAAAACCGCTGTGTCACACTAGCAAAAGAATTAATTCCCATTTTAAAAGTACAAATAGAATACGCAACAACACGATACCAGCAAGATATGAAACATCCAGATTATGCAGGAGTATGGCTTCCTTTCGCCTTAGCTAGAAAATATCCAAGTGCTCCAAATAAACTCGGTTGGCATTATCTATTTCCTTCAGCGCAACTGACACTAGATCCCGAATCAAATAAATTACGTCGGCATCATATTAATGAGACTGTATTGAGGAAATCAGTAAAAAAAGCTGCAAAAGAAGCAGGAATTGAAAAAAATGTAACGTGCCATACATTACGTCACTCCTTTGCCACTCATTTATTACAACGTGGCGCTGATATTCGTACTGTGCAAGAACAACTTGGCCATAGTGACATACGTACCACACAAATCTATACTCATGTACTTGAGCACGGCGCTAATGGTGTTCGCAGCCCACTATCCGATATTATATAATAATACCAATATCACTAACTATGTGATCATTTCTACTAGTTATTAAATGCCTTTGTTTACCGCATATCATAAGCGATTATTCTAACGTCGCGCCTTATTAAATTCCCGCATACGCCCCAATACATCAACACCTAATTGATGGTAGACATGGAGTAGGTCAACTAAAACCCAGTTCTCACGAATCATCCCCTTTTCACAACGCCAAAAATCTAAACTACGCATAGTGATTTCCTGGTTTGAAGGGGCTATTCCAAGCCAGCCATCACCACTCACTTTCATTTGCATACCTGGCCATGCAGTAAACCCTACGTAATCTCCATCACCAATTAAATAGCCCTTATCTACATCGCCCACGCGATTAGGTAGCGCGTTCAAAAAAGGAATTTGATGCCAATTTCTAAAGCCTTTAATACCACGCCCCGTTCCAATTCCTGACGGACCATACCAACTACAATGTGGATGCCAATACTTATCAAGTTGCATTGCTTCAACCCCACCTGTGGCATAATTCCCTAATGCGTTACACATATCAGCAACAAGTTTACAACTACGATTGGCTTTTTCATCATCAAGCTTAACCGTTAATCCATCTTGTGTCGCGGGTCCAGGCACATGCCATTCACGACCTAAGCTAGGTGTCATAGGCCATGCCTTGGCTTGCATCATTACTTCGGGAATATCCCATAGGGCTTGCATTTCAATTACTACACCATTTTTTATACGATAAAACTCATGAAAACGCATCGAAACTTGATGACCGGTTGCAGGAATGTCTAACCAGTTTTTTTCGAAGCTACCAGTATAATAACCACAGCACCCTACCCAAGCACTGTCATCTTCACTTGTGCCGGCTATTATAATGGTTTCACGACGTTCAAGATCTGGAATCGCCTGATTTAATGGCTTATAAATATCTTCATATAGGTTGTCTGGCCCTGCTAGGGTTTCAAAAGGATATGAAAGTTGTATTTTAGCGTTAGGCGAAAACACTTTTTTAATTGCCTGTCTAACAGTTTCATCATCATAGTCATACAATGCTTGGCTAAGGGGTTTTATTACACTCTTATTAACGCTACGTAAATCTTGAGACATACATACTCTCTTATATTTAAACACACACTGTTGATATTTTAATGTCACGGTTACTGGAACATGCACAATTTTTCAATAGATTAAATTTAATATCTAAGCTAACATCATACAGCATGACTTCGAAGTCACTCGATGATAACCTAAGTAAATAGTAATTCAAGTAAAACTTATTTCAGTGGAGAAAATTATGTTAACCGTTATGGATAAATTGTATCAGCAACTCAAATCATCACCTGCCAACATTGAACAATATATTCACCATGATGTCGCGTGGCATGTTAGTGCCCCCATCAATGATTTATTAGGCTGTGCAGAGGTATTAACCGCATTTTGGCAACCTTTAGTCAATGCACTACCCGATATAGAACGTAAGCCTTTTATTAATATCCAAAGCGAATACAAAGGTCAAAATTGGATCGCAAGTACGGGCTATTTCGTTGGTACGTTAAGTCAACCACTTTGGGGAATACCCGCCAACAATAAAACCTTATATTTACGCTACACCGAACTTGTGCAGTTAGAAAATAATAAAATTAAACAGTGTTTTATTATTGTAGATTTTCTTGATGCGATGAACCAAGTCGGGGTTAACCCATTAAGAAAAAGTTTAGGTCATAGCGGGTTAATAATGCCCCCATCAACAATGGACGGTTTAGTAAGAGAAGAAAGCAGTATTGACGCCGCACAAAAATCTAAACAACTCATACTTGATATGCTTGATGAATTAGGCCGTTTTGACGGTAAATCATTATCAAGCATGAAGTTAGAAAACTTCTGGCACCCAGATTTTATGTGGTATGGACCTGCAGGCATAGGAACAACTCGTGGTATTGAGGGCTTTAGAAGAGACCATCAAGGGCCGTTCGTATTTAGTTTTCCTGATAGAGATGTTGACCATAAAGCAACTTTAGTTGCTGACGGTAATTATGTGGCAACGGGGGGTTGGCCACACATGCACGGCACACATAGCGTAGGCGGTTGGTTAGGGCTGCCCCCTTGTAATAAACAATTATCGTTACGCGTGATGGATATTTGGCGTCGTGAAGGTGATTTACTCAAAGAGAATTGGGTGGCTATCGACATCATTGATATGTGTATGCAAATGGGTCTTGATGTCTTTGCCATGATGAGAGAACAATTAGGTGATGATGTTTAACGATATCATTGATATCTGTATGCAAATGGGTCTTGATGTCTTTGCCATGATGAAAGAACAACTAGGTGATAAATCTTAACTACAGATTAATCTTTTTTAATTGATTGATATCACAATATAAAAATGAAAAAAAAAGGAAGTTTATTAAGCTTCCTTTTTTAATGAGTACTTTTTAACACAAGCTAACTCGGGTTATTAATTTTTTTGCTACGCTCTAAAATATCTAAACCTTGTTGTTTTAACCAATAGGGAATGTCAATTAACACCCAGTTTTCCATCAGCTTGTCACCTTCTCGGCGATAAACATCAACAACCCGCATATCAGCTCGCATTTCTGACCCCGGTAATCCCAAAAAACCACCAATAGGTGTACTGCTCAAGTTTGGCCAGCCAAAGAAACAGGCATAATTTCCTTCTGCGTAACGACAAATATGGCCGTTAAACACTTTATCTTTTAAGCCTTGCCTAAACGGGTAAGAATGTTGTTCTTGAAACTTAGGTATAGTATAGGTTGCGCCAATACCGGCTGGACCATACCAAGCCATGTCTTTTGACCACGTTTTTTCTAAAATTTCAGGTGGGTAATTATCATTTGCTGTTTTATTTAGCTGTGAAAAATCATCAATCATTTGATTTAGCAAACTCATGGTTTTTTCACCCTCAGCGGAGTCCATATCCTGTAATTGAATACCGTCATGTGTTCTAGGTCCAGGATATATAAAAGAATGTCCTGTTGCTTGCGGTAATGGATTAATGCCAACTTGATTCATCACACTGATAATATCGCAGAAAAATCCTGAACGGACAATTTTACCGTCTTCAATACAATTAAAGTCAGCATATCGAATCATAGCCACTTGCCCTGAACGGGGTATTCCAAGCCAGTCTTGGTCAAATTGCACCATAAAATGGCCCATACTGGTCACCCAATTAGCATCATCATTACCACTAACACCGGCCATAAATACATCTTGTCGACGTTGTATGTGCTTAAATGACTGCAAAAAAGGTTGCCAAAATACTGTATTTACCGCTTCAGGCCCTTTCTGCTCATTAAAGGGATGTACGCCATACCACTGACAGTCATCACTCATATAGCGAGATAAAACATCACCAATGGTTTCGGAGTTTGCTTGTTCTAACGCTTGATAATACTCTAAAATCAGCTCTTTATTTTGTAACTCAACACTCATGGTAGAAGTTCTCCATTATATTTATAGAATAAACTAGATACGACAAAAACTTTGATGATAAATACATAAATTAACTCATTAACCTACCTATAATTCATCGCTCTCAATAATATTGACTTTTAAATTATTTGAAACAATGCTATTCTTATTTGACTTCGAAGTCAAACTGTGTGACTTTACAGTGTGACTTCAACAAAAAAATAATAAGAGAACTATTCATGACTGAATTTGGTACCCTAAATTGGACTATTTTAATAGTCTATATATTAGCAAATCTATTGCTTGGTTATGTTATTAGTAAAAAGGTCAGTACCGCTGATGATTTTTATTTAGGCCAAAAGCAAACACCTTGGTGGGCAATTGGTATTTCAGTTCTCGCGACTTATGTCAGTGCGATGACTTTTCTTGGAGCCCCTGCATGGGCATACAAGGATGGCTTATCCGTTATTGCTATTCATCTAAACTACCCGCTAGTTATTATAGTCGTTATTACTTTTTTCTTCCCTTTCTTTTATAACGCAGGTTGCGCATCAATCTATGAATACCAAGAGAAACGATTTGGTAAAAAAGCACGTGCATTAGTCTCAGGTATTTGGCTTATATCGCAAACAATGAGCTCAGCTGCGGTGTTGTATGCTACCTCTATAGTCCTCAGTTTCATCACCGGTATCCCTGAAATTGCTGGCATTGTCATTGTCACTATTATTGCCTTAATCTATACCGTGATGGGGGGAATTACGGCAGTAATTTGGACTGATGTGATTCAATCGGGCATTTTGTTGCTTGGCGCAGGTATCATTATGTATGCGCTTATTGATAGTAGTACCATTCCTGTAATGGAAAGCCTAGCTCAACTAAAAGAGCAAGGTAAAACCAACCCACTTAATTTTGATTTCGACTTCACCAATGTCACCACAGTATGGTCCGGAATTTTCGCAATGTCGCTCTACCATATAACGGTTTACGGCACTAACCAAATGATGGTTCAGCGCACACTCGCCGCTAAAAATATTGGTGATGCGAAAAAATCATATTTATTAATGGGTTTCTGCGCCTTCTTTGTTTATTTCTTTTTTATCATCATGGGTATCCTGTTTTATAACCACTACCAAGGTAAAACGTTCGACAATGAAAACACTATTATCTTAGAGTTTGCTGCTGAATATGGCATGCCTGGATTAATGGGGATTATAGCCTCCGCGGTAATGGCTGCCTCGATGTCGAGTTTAGATTCAGCATTTAATTCTTTATCTACCGTTTCTACGCTAGATTTCTATAAAAAGTATTACAAACCTAATGAAAGCGATCACCATTACCTCAATGTATCACGCATGTTTACTGTTTTTTGGGCGGCAATTATTATTGTTCCAGCCATTATGTATCACTTATATAGCACCGGCTCGATATTAGAAGTATTGAGTAAAGTCGGCTCTTATTTTGTTGGCGCACAACTGGGTATGTTTGGTTTAGGTTTCTTTTCAAAACATGCGAGCGAACGTGGGTTATTGGTCGGTACGTTGGTGGGCGTAATAGCCGTAGCTTATACTGCTATTTATACCGATGTTGCTTGGCCGTGGTTTGCAGCCATAGGTGCCTTTGTAAACGTTATTGTAACCATCGTCGCTAGTATCGCAATAGATGGAAAGCAAACAGAGTATTCCCCTTACACCGTCAAAGGTCAAATAAAATCCTTTGCTGATAGCGGCGCTCCAACAACTGAAAATGGTTGGTACTTAGTGCCGGGTAAAGTAGATAAAGTTTGCTACTCACTCTTTGGCTTCTTTGTATTCACACTAGTTTTTTTATTCTCCTTTGAATTGTTTATTTAAGGACAGCAGGTAACATGATGAGTTTTAAACCTAATAATACAATCACACAAGTACATTGGCAGCCTTTGACCAAGCTATTAGAGCCTTCGGGAGCAAAGCAACAAACGCTATCTGGATTTGATGAAGAATTCGTTGATATTGTTGACTATATCATTCGAATAACCCATCGTATTTGGGAGCAAAAAAACGTGGGCCTTTGCTATAAATACTATGGTGATATTTGCCCAGTTTTTACTTTAGGTGGTTATTCCGAATGTGTAGAGCAAGTGGTTCAAAGTACCTTAAAAACCATCGCCGCATTCCCTGACAGAAGCTTGATTGGCGAAAATGTTATTTGGAAAGAAGAACAAGATAAAACCTATTATTCTTCACATTTAATCACCAGTATTATGACCAATACGGGTAACTCTGATTTTGGTTTGGCAACAAATAAAACCGGTCGAGTGACCACCATTGCTGACTGTGTCTGTTTTGAAAATAAAATTATTAAAGAATGGTTAGTGCGTGACAATAGTTTTTTAATCGCTCAGCTTGGCATTGACTTAATTGACGCGGCGATCCACTTCGCTAAGCTTGTACCCAATGATACGTTCAATAATTGGTACCGTGAAGAGTTTGATCGTGTTCGACAAAAAGAGCATAGAACCTCCCTAACCTTTACCGATACTCATTGGACCGTTGATAATTTCGTCCAATCATGGGCACAAACCATATTCAATCAAAAACAATTTTCTACATTAACCCACTTTTACCATGTTGCTGCTGCACATCAATGGCCTGGCGGAAGAAAATCAACCGGTCTTGCACAAATTAGCGGCACATTAATTCAATGGTTAGCACAATGCCCCGATGCCAAGATGACAGTAGATCATATTGCCGTTGTCGGTTTTGATGAAGAAACCATTGATATTGCGCTGCGTTGGTCAGTTGCGGGGACTTATACGCCACATGTTGAACGTTTAGCAGCACTTAAAGGTAATCACTTTTTTGTACTGGGTTGTACTCATATTAGAGTAAGAAATCAAAAAATCATTAAAGAAACCACTGTTTTTGATGAAGTCTCTCTTTACGCCAATATCATTAGAGAATCTGGCGTGTCACTCCCTTTACTACAGGAAGGAGCTTAATTATGTTTAGCAAACTCATTGAGCTATATACCCGAGGCGATATCGCGCAAATATCGTCGAGTATATTACATAGCACATCGTGGAAACAGCATGACTTTACCGCGTATGGAAATATGCAAATTGAAAAGCTATGGCTTAAAAGTCTTGAGCAATTTGGTTTTTTAACACTGTCAAAAAAGCAAACAGTCAAAGGTGAAGAGTTTTCTGCTCTCTATTTTGAATTAACAAATGATGAGACTAATCAGAGTGTTTCGGTATCGTTTTTCTTAGAGCATAATGATGTTCATATAAAACGCCTACATTGTATAGTTGATACCGTCAGGCTAGCTACATTATTAAATATAACGCCAGATCAGGTTATTGTAGCATTACCGTCAGCAGACCCTTTGTTTTTGAGTCAATTTGATCATCAAATGCATCCTCAAAGTTATCACGCAATGCCATCTGATGTTTGTGATCTGCCTAAGGAAACTAATCAGGCAATAGCGCAATGGTGGAGTATCTGGCAAGAAAAGAATTTAGCTGGCTTTGAAAAAATTTATCATGCTGATGCCCAAGTGAATATCGCAGGGTTTGGAACAAACCAGGGGTACGCCGCTTTAAGACAGTTTCAGCTGAAATTACATAATCGTATGAATCGAAATTACTGTCAGCTAGAACAACTGTGTGTTGACGAGAAACAAAACACCGTAGCCATTCAATGGCATATTGATGGTGATTACCTTGAAAATAACACGATTAAACGCATTCGAATACCTGTGATCTCGGTGATACGATTAGAAAATAATTTAATTGTAGAAGAGCAATTTCAGGTGGATTGGTTAGCCATTTGTAAAGGTTTTAATTTGTCCTACCCTTTCGTATGATTAAAAATAATCAGTAATTGATGCTAATCACCACCTCTGTCACTTAGATACAGTGCACTACCCTTGTCTAGCCGCCAAGGGTGAAAAACGCTTTTTCGGTCAGTCCGATCCTATTAGAAAAAACTATATTGTAAAAGACTTTGCTAGTGATCATCAGCACAAAATTTCACAGAGTGTTCACATCCAAGTTGGTGCTTCTAATTCATTAGAGGAAACAGTACTAATTCACCGTTTATCACAATCAGCTCAAAATGATGATAGGTATTTCCCAAGTGCTGCGGTTGTGACCATTGATATGCGTCAACCATCCATTGAGCAGCAGCTTACCCCCCATTTATCCTATGGTATCACTCGCGGTGCTAGAGACATTATCGGCAAGAGCCCTGAGGAGAATAAATCACTACCTGAATTTATTCCCGATGTTTGGTTAAATAATTGGCAATATTTAGCCTGTAAACCACTAAGCTTCGATTTGAAATTAACCAGTGAACAATATGAAATTGTATTAAAAACACTTGAGCGGGTGCCAGAGTTAAAGGTAGCTATTTGACATTTTGCATCCCCTTGGGACCAATCAGAATCAGGCTTTAATTATTGGCAAAAACAGATGCAAGCGTTCGCCGAACTGCCAAATTGTTATATGAACCTTTCAGGGTTTTCAATGTTTAAACAGGCTTTAAATTCAGAAAGCTTTAAACGTTACGCACATGCTGCTATTGATATTTTTGGCCCTCAACGTTGCATTTTTGGCTCTAATTTCCCTGTCGATAAGCTTTATGTCAGCTACAGTGATTTATTCGAGCAATGGCAGGATATTGTAGCTTGTTACAATCGAGATTAATCAAAGCAATTAACTTCTGATACCGCTACTCACTTCTATCAACTATTTTAATAACTAGAAAACAAAAAAACTCTGAAATATACATTTAGTGTACTTCAGAGCTACTTTATATTCTAAAACTTATTAGGGTCTGTTGTTAAGTGTTACGACCAGCCAAGTTGTTGAAGAGTAATAGTATCATTCCATATTTTTGTCACGTGCTTAACTAAACCAGCTTCAAATTCCATATGATAGACATAATCAGCTGCGACAGTTTTGCCCGTTGGCGGAACGGGACCACCTTCACCTGTATGGGTTCCGTGAAGGACACCATAACCTAACACAGAATTTCTGGCTTCATCAGCAGCAAAAAACTTAAGTTCATATTGACCATCAGGAATTGTAATTAACAAGTTCTTCATCCATTCACAATATGCATCCAAAGTTGATATATCAGCCAATGCAGATGTTTGTGACGAGAAAGTAGCATCGGGGTGACAGAACTCATTACAACCCCCCCAGCCTTTACCTGTTTCGCAGGCATCAAAAAATTGCATAGCAGTGTCGTGATTGTTAGACATGTTGTCTCCATTTTTCATAGTAGTTGAGAAAGTGATTGAAATTATAATATATAGACCAGTAGGTTAATTTGCAGAGTTCCTATGAATTAGAAACTCTGCAATGTAAAGCTTAAATCATTTTTTAGAAGGTATATTTAAGACTTACACCCCAAGTTCTTGGGTCGTTCCAGTTTGCCTGAACAGAGTTAGCCGCTTTTGAATCAATAATTTGTGAATGTACAACAGCACGAGTTAACACTGCTTCATCGGTTAAATTCTTAACAAAGAAATCCATTTTTACATTTTCATTAATGATCCAACTTACGCGTGCATCAACCATAGCATGAGCATCTACTTTCGCTTCTGGTATGTTAGTATCAAATGCGTAATAATCATCACTGTAACTCACTTGAATATGTGGAATTACAAAGGCACCATTACCTAAATCTACTTCATATGTTGCACCAAATCCTACGGTATATTCTGGCGCCATCGCAGGAGACCAGCCAGCAAAACTAAATTGGCTGTTATTGTCATTGATGTCTTGGCGACCTTCAATGTTACCTAAACCCAATAATGGGCGCAATAATTCATTACCCACTGCATAATCATCTGAAAATTCTGAGTCAAGCCATGTAAACGTACCTGAAAGAGATAATTCATCTGTTGGGTACCATTGCATGTCAACTTCTAACCCTGTTGTGTCTACACTGCCACCATTTTCGTAGTATTCGAAAGTTTGCGTCGTACCTGCGTCGAGACACTCTAATACAGTATCACCACTCATACTATCATTACATGCAACAGCAAATAGTTGTGCTTTTACATCGTCATATTCATTCACAAATGCTGAAATATTTAAACGCATTTCACCATCAAGTAATGTACTTTTCATACCTATTTCGTAAGACATTACTTCTTCATTATCATAAAGAGGAGCAGCACCGCGAGAGACTACACGTCCATCGTTAGCACCACCCGTTCTAAGGCCTGTAGCGGCTGAAGCATAAAACATTAAGTCATCACTTTGGTCAAACTCAAATGCAGCTTTCCATAACACGGCTGAGTCATCCCAATCTGGAATACTATCACCAGTAAACGTTTTTTCATCTTTGTTATAACGTAAGCCACCGACCAAACGAAGGTCATCTGATACTTCATAACGTAACTGACCAAATACAGCGATTGAATCTGACGTATGTGGGTCATGATCAGGTTCCCCCCAACTTGGTACAACTAATGAGTCAGCAACACCATTGCCTGTGGTATCTTCTCTCCATATCCAATCAAAGTCAGCTTCTTGATCGAAATAGTATACACCAGCTATCCATTGCAAAGGCCCTTCATGGTTTGATGATATCTGTAATTCACTTGACATTGTTTCTTGATCGTCCTGACGTCCAAAACCACCTACAAAATCTAAACCACCATCACTATAATCGCTATCGTAAAATTGCTTGCCGCTTAGCTCAGAATAATTTGAAGTCCACTTGATATCGGCAAAGTCAGTGTTCCATTCAAAAACTGCCGTTGCAGAAAACGATTCTTGTTTGTCCCACGACATTGCATTTCGATATACGTCATATGGACCAATATCATCACGCTCAGCGTCACCCGGTTGGTAAATATGGCCTTGAGTCACAGTTGCATTTGGATTATAAACACCTGGGCTTGATTCTGTTAAAGAATACCCTGCAATTTGTTGATAACCCCAAATAGCCTCTGAGTTTGCATCTTTTTTCGAGTAATCGAAACGGAAGGTCGCATTAAAATCTTCACTTGCTTCATAGCGAGTAACGGAGCGAAGATAGAATTGATTCTTTTCTCGTAAGTCGTCTGAGGGCCCATCTACAAAGTGGTTATTGATATAGCCATCATGTCTGTCTGAGGCTAAAACTAAACGTGTAGCTAAGCCATCCGCCAAAGGAATATTTATCATACCTTCATAAGCACTACGATTATATGCACCCGTAGTAATTTTAACATTTCCCTCTATATCATCCATTACCGGACGATTAGAGATCACGTTGATACTACCAGCAAAGGTATTACGACCATATAGTGTTCCTTGCGGGCCTCTGAGTACTTCAATGCGTTCAATATCGACAAACGCACCCATACCTGCTGTTGTAGTTGGTACATAAATACCATCTTGGAAGATACCAATGATTTGTTCAGCTATCCCCGTTCCAGCGACACCCACTTCATTCGTTCGAGCACCACGCATAGCAGGTCTTATTTCACCACCAGAACTGCCAACTTTTAAACCTGGCACTACTTGTTGTAAGCCTGTGGCATCAATAATGCCTGCACGTTCAACATCGTCAGCCCCCAGCACTGTAATAGAAGAAGAGACTTCTTGTATATCTTGTGCATGGCGGTTAGCAGTAACAATTATTTTTTCAATTCGACCTGAGGCATCATCTACAGATGCTTCTTCTGCATAGACTGATTGACTTAAACAAGCATTGATAACTGCTAACGCAATAGCCGATTTAACTAGTTTTCTTGATGTAACTGGCTTCATGGATAAACCCTCTGTTTCGCATATTAATTTAATTAGTATCAGTTATGGGCTATTTATTGTTTATATATTACCCATGCTTATATTTATACTTCGAAGTCACTTTGATGTCAAGTAAGTTACCTATAGTTTACGACTATTTATTAATCGTACACTTATGGTGCACCAATACCCCACGTAGCGCACTATAAATGGGCGTCTTATAAGAAAACATTACACATAACAAAACAAATAAACAAAAAATTAGACGTAAACATTTATTTTTAAATGAATTTAATAAAGAAATAGTTGTATATGATAGTAAAAAAATCGCTATATTTTCTAATAATAATAAGGTTTACTGGAATAAAAACCTTATTTAGTCTGTTTTTTACATTGTTTACCTACGCCATGATCTCAATCAATGACTTCGAAGTCATATAGAGTAACATAGATTAATAGCTAACAATCAATAGTAAGTCATGCAAAATAGCGTTAACGATAAATCCACCTTAGTCACTATCCTAGCTTTACTAGTGAGCTTATTTGCTCAGATGCAGGCTATTAGTTTACTGGGTATTACCATTCCCTTAAGCCTCGCGAGTAACGAAATATCTACTAATACGGTTGGCCAAGTCATGGCTCTCTACTCTATCGGCTTAGTCATTGGCAGCTACCAAGGGAAAAAAACCATTGCTCGGGTAGGACATATAAGAGCATTTGCCGGGTTTGGTGCTATCGCAATATCTGCAGCGGTACTTCATAGCTTAACTCACAGTGTGGTGTTTTACGCCCTACTAAGGATTGTTAGTGGTTTGTCAGCAGCAGTGATGCTAATTGTTATAGAAAGTTGGTTTAATACACTAAGTCAAAACGCGAATAGGAGTCGATTGATGGCACTTCATCAAGTGGTTTTTTATTGTGCTATGGGAACGGGACAATTACTGATAAACCTAATACCTAGCGATTTCTCTGCAACTTTTTTGATCGCTGCCCTGTTATCCTGTTGTGCAATCATTCCGATAACCCTGATCAGAATAGAAAATCCGCCAGTGACAATTAATACGCCTGTTAAATTATCAGAGCTGATAAAAATTGCCCCATGCGGTATTGTCGGGGCTGTGTGTGCAGGTAACGCCATTGGCACGGTATTTAATCTTGCACCAATTTACGCAAAAAACATGCAAATATCGACGTTAGATATTTCAATTTTTATGTCCGCAATCATCTTTTCAGGCGTATTACTGCAAAATATAATTGGTAAGTTAGCAGACAAGTATTCAAGAGAGCGCATTTTAATTTTTTTGTTGCTCATTACTGCCCTTGCCTCGCAACTATTATTATTATTAAATACGCTAGTACCCTTAGTTTTTTTAGGCCTTTTGCTAGGGGCTCCTATTGCCTGTTTATATCCCGTTAGTGTCGCCGCGACCTATGCTCATCTCAGTGATGATAAAGCGGTGGCATCTAGCAGTACACTGATGCTCGCCTATGCCATTGGTGGATTTTCAGGACCCATTATTGCCTCTTTTTCAATGACCTTTTTTAGTCCTAAGGCTCTATTTATTTATTTATCTATGTATTGTATTACGGGTGCTGTTGCATGCTTTATTATTCAAAAAAACACATGATTTATTATGTAATACCTTGATTAAAGGTATTTATAAACTTCAACCCTATTTCGACCTTTTTCCTTTGCCTTATAAAGCGCTTGATCGGCATTAGAAGTCAGTTGTTGCGCGTTAAATTTATCATCATTGAGGTCAATTTCTGCCACACCGAAACTGCAACTCACTTGGATAGGTTTTTCCTCGAAAATAAAATCATATTGACTGACTTTTTCTCTTATTCTATTTGCAGCGATAGCACCATTTTCTGCATTGGTATTAGGTAAAATAATAATAAATTCTTCACCACCATAACGTGCAACCCAGTCAACTTCATTTCGAAAACAGACAGTCACTAGCTGAACAAATTTCTTTAAAATAATATCCCCAGCATTGTGACCGTGTTGATCATTAATATATTTAAAATTGTCCAAGTCTGCAAAAACAATGGTAAATGGGGTTTTATAGCGATAAGAACGCTGTATTTCTTTCTCTAAATTAGTATCAAGATATAATCGGTTATAGCAACTAGTTAACGGATCGGTTAATGATAGCGTTTTAACCTTTATATTGAGTTGTATCAACTGACACGTTAGCTGATGAACGATCAAGGCAAATACACTTAAATAAATAAGCAAGAAAGTACTACTTGAAATAATAGTATTATATTGCTCATCTACAAGCTGATGTTCGGATGAAATGCTCTGGCCAATAAAAACAGTAATAAGTATCACTAACAGAGTTGTTAACATCGAACGGTAGCCGCCAACAAAAAGCGCATTTACAATCAAGATGGTAAAAAAGGTTGAAGCAAATGAATAAGTGGGTACTGCCATCACTATCAAGCAGCCCAAGAAAGCATCCAAATGCATATTTATCTCTTCCTGCCTCTTTCCATTTGAAGACAGGTTTGTTGCTATTAGGGCAAGGTGAGGCCATAAAAGACTCACTGGAATAATCCAGATATACTGTATATCGAATATAGATGCACCTAAAACTTGCCACGCAATAAGTAGACAATAAATTGTCGCGAGAACTCTAGGTATATGGTTAATCCGTCCGCTAGGGTGTATATCTTTAGGATAAAACAAATAAATCACTTAGTTATGAGTAATTGAAATTAGTATACCTTAGATATAATTATAATCATAACGTGTTCTTTTTGTGGGCATAAATCATAAGGTAATCACTGATGCTAACGTCCGACTTACCGGATTAGAGGACAAATGATAAATAGGTGGTATTGAGTATAACCGATCGAACGTCCTTGTTCAGTCGCACGACAAAATCTTGCAATTTAAGATTTTTAAGTGTGATGAGTATAGATTAGTTCCAATTTAAGATGACTTTACCTGACAGTCCTGACCGCATAATATCAAAACCTTCCTGAAAATCATCAACATCAAATTGATGAGTGATCATAGGAGTTAAATCAAGACCAGACTGAATTAAACTTGCCATTTTATACCACGTTTCAAACATTTCTCGGCCGTAAATACCTTTAATAGTCAGCCCCTTAAAAATAATTTGACTCCAGTCAATAGCCATCCTATTACTTGGGATCCCTAGCATGGCAATCTTCCCACCGTTATTCATATTTTCTAACATATCGGTAAATGCCGCAGGAACACCTGACATTTCCATACCAACATCAAAACCTTCGCTCATGCCAATTTCTGTCATCACATCGCTAAGTTTTTCTTTACTGACATCCACAGTACGAGTAGCACCCATTTGTCGGGCTAGATCTAATCGGTATTCATTAACGTCAGTAATAACAACGTGCCGAGCACCCACATGTTTTGCTACTGCCGCTGCCATAATACCTATGGGTCCAGCCCCCGTAATCAAAACATCTTCACCAACTAAATCAAATGACAAGGCAGTGTGGACAGCGTTACCAAAAGGATCAAAAATAGCCGCCAAATCATCTGAAATTTCATCAGGTAATTTAAATGCATTGTATGCTGGGATAACTAGGTACTCAGCAAAAGCCCCTGCTCGGTTAACACCTACGCCAACGGTATTACGGCATAAGTGAGTACGTCCTCCTCGACAATTTCGGCAATACCCACAAGTAATATGGCCTTCACCCGAAACACGATCGCCAATGGTAAATCCTTTCACTTCCTGGCCCATCGCCACAACTTCGCCTGCATATTCATGGCCTACAACCATGGGAACTGGGATCGTTTGTTGTGACCATTCATCCCAGTTATAAATGTGAATATCGGTACCGCAAATAGCCGTTTTATTAATTTTGATTAATAAATCATTATGACCACATTCAGGTTTTTTAGTATCCGTAAGCCAAATACCCGGCTCTGCTTTCAATTTTACTAATGATTTCATTGTTAAATACCCCTATTTAATAATACGCATTTCTTTACCTATGCAAATGAATGCATTAATAGCTTTATCTAATTGTTCTTTGGAGTGAGCCGCTGAAATCTGTACACGGATCCGCGCATGGTCTTTAGGAACTACCGGGAATGAAAAGCCAATAACGTAAATACCTTCCTCTAATAAGCGACTGGCCATTTCGTTGGCAATTTTTGCATCGCCAAGCATCACCGGAATGATGGCATGGTCGGCACCTAAACAAGTGAAGCCAGCAGCTTCCATACTAGAGCGAAAATAGTGAGCATTATCTTTTAAGGTTTTACGTAAATCATCGCTTATGGCTAATAGTTCTATGACTTTAATTGAAGCATTCACAATTGCTGGCGCTAATGAGTTGGAAAATAGATAAGGACGCGAACGTTGACGCAGCCATTCAACCACTTCTGCTTTGCCTGATGTATAGCCGCCAGAAGCACCGCCCATCGCTTTACCTAATGTGCCGGTAATTAAATCAACTCGTCCCATCACGTCACAATACTCATGACTTCCTCGGCCTTGTTCCCCAACAAAGCCAACGGCATGTGAATCATCTACCATTACCAAAGCATTATATTTATCAGCTAAATCACATATGGCTTTAAGGTTGGCAATAGAGCCATCCATTGAAAATACACCATCCGTTGCGATCAATTTAAAGCGTGCACCGCCAGCATCGGCCTCTTTCAAACGTGCTTCCAACTCGGTCATGTCATTATTGGCATAACGAAAGCGTTTAGCTTTGCAAAGTCTAACGCCATCTATTATAGAAGCATGATTCAACGCATCAGAAATAATGGCATCCTCAGCGCCTAATAAGGTTTCAAATAACCCTGCGTTAGCATCGAAACAAGATGAGTATAATATTGTATCTTCCATACCCAAAAAGTTGCTCATTTTTTGTTCTAACGTTTTATGAATATCTTGAGTACCACAAATAAAACGTACTGAGGCCATACCAAAACCATGTTGGTCTAGACCTTCTTTTGCAGCGTTAATTAGCGCTGGATGGTTCGCCATACCTAAATAGTTATTAGCACAAAAATTAATTACTTTTTCGCCTGTGTCGATCGATATTGTAGACTTCTGCGCACTAATTATTACTCGTTCATCTTTATACAAGCCGTCTTCTTTTACTTGATCAATTTGATTTTGCAGGTGACTATAGAAATTTTTTGACATGAGTGCCTCTGATAAATTAAATATGTATTTGATACCTATTATCTATTTCATTTTGATTTAAAAACAGTAGACAAATGTTCACTTTGAACCATTAAAGCTACATTAAGTAACCTTTAAATGTTAAATTAACACCAATAAGACCCTATTCATTGAAAATCGTATGATTAACGAAAAAGACGAAGAGCTAATTTCAATACTAAGATGTAATGCACGGGCGAGTGTTTCAGATATCGCAAGATCGTTGAATGTATCTAGAACGGCCATACAAAACCGAATTAACAAGCTAGAAAATAAAGGTATTATCAAGTCATATAGCGTAGAGCTAGGCGAAATTTATAAAAACCAATTAACCTCAATCAATGTATCACTGAAAGTAAGACCTAATTTACGAAAAAATGTTGGTATTGCATTAAGAAAAATACATCAAATTAGTACTATTTACTCAATAAGTGGTGAATTTGATTTACTGATGATAATAGAAGTACAAACACTGCAGGATTTAAGCTCAATTTTAGAAGTAATATGTAACCTAGATGGGGTAGAAAGAACAAATTCATCTATTATTCTTGATACTATTTTTGAAAGGTAAACTTATGTCGCTTTTACTAAAATAAACGACGCAGTGGGTGGTTAATGATCAGATATTTATTGCCATTGGTATAATGCAGCAACGCCGCAATGTACCAATATAGTTAACGAGTTAAGCATAGCCGGTCGAACATCCTTGTTTAACCGTAGTACAAAATTTAGCAGTTTAAGATTTTTAAGAAATCATAAATTCATCAAAAAATGAAGCTAATTTGTCGTATGCGTTGAGAGGCAATATATTGGCAACATGTTGATCTGGTCGTACTACAACCATGCAACCGCTTGAACGGTCTATACTACGTTTATCAAAAATATCGTTACCTTTTTCGGCATGAAATACTTTTTCGTAATCTCTCAAGCCAAATTTCCCTTTGGCAGGCCATAAAAAGTCTGGCATATTTTCAATTGATAAGTCTTGTTGCTGAAATACAGTATAAATATCAATTACTGAGTCAATATCTGCAGCGTCTGGTGTGTATTTTCGTACCGGTGAAGACTCAGAATTCGCAAGAAATTCTACCAACTTGTATAACTCAGAAGAGCTTTCTTCTGGGTTTTGTGTATTACCAAAAATGAAAACACGCCAGCGACCATCCGCTTTATTCAAATGCCCTAAATGTTGTCGTCCACCATCGGCAACACGAATAGCCTCAGCAGAATGGAATCGTTGACCAATCTTAAATCCGGTCGCTAAATTCTGATTCTCTGCACCCGTGCAGATATAGGAAGGATTGTACTCAATAGATGTTCCCGCAACAAAACCATTTTGCCTAGCCATGAATTTTTGAATATCAACCGTATTAGTTTTAGCCTCAGGTACATCGTTGTCTGATGTCGGGCGAGTAGCCACTAATTTTGACAATTGTCTATCGGCATCTATTAACTGCAAAGCAACTTTGCGTCGCTCTGAGGAGTATGTCTGTAACAATTTTGGCTTACATTTACCTTGTAAAACAGCAGCGACTTTCCAGCCAAGATTAAAGGTATCTGGCAGTGATGTGTTTAAACCCCAACCTCCTTTAGGGCTGTGGGTATGACAGGCATCACCCGCAACAAACGCACGTGGAATAAGGCCGTCTGGATTACCAATAGGTGTATCATCAAATCTCTCTGCTACTCGTTGTCCAACCTCATAGATTGACCACCAGGCAACTTCTTTAACATCTAATTTATAAGGATGCATAATTTGCTGTGCTTTGGCTATGACATCTTCAGCTTTAAGGTTAAGATCTGACGCGCGTTGATCTTTGCCCAAGAGATCAAGCTCTACATAAAATCGAACTAAATACCCCCCTTCTCTCGGGATAGTCATCACTGCGCCGTTTTCTTTTGATTGAATAAAGCTTTTGACTCTAATATCGGGAAAGTCTGTCACTAACAAAAGATCCATGACCCCCCAGGCTTTATTCGCCGAATCTCCCTCTAGCGCTATTGACATACCTTTGCGAACAGAGCTTCTGGCGCCATCACAACCGACAACGTACCGGGCTCGAACAGTTTCAACGTTGGCCGATTTAGAGTCATCGCTTTGCTCAAATGTAGCAGTGATAGGGTGTGCATTTAAATCTTGGGTGAGGTTAGCATCAATATCTAATTCAAGTAGACGACGACTGTAATGAGGAACCAGATGCGTTACTGAGTTCTTCATGCCTTCGAGTAATAGCTCATGAAGCCTTGCCTGGTTAACAATGCCATGTGCAAATTCAGATAGACCAATTCTCGCATCTGCAATTTTGTGGGTACGCTTTATATTCTCAGGTTTTATGTTATCAGGCTCCCAGAATGTATTCTGGTTTAGCTTGTAAGCTTCTTTAACAATCATTTCACTGCTGTTAAATCCTTCCATAATCTCAATTGTACGACAGGATATTCCATCCGCTCGTCCAAACTCTAAGGGACCATCTTCTAGATCAACGATACACGTTGTAATGTCAGTGAACTCCGATAGCTGCCTTGCCATCGCTAGCCCAGCAGGACCACAACCGACAATTAATACATCCACTTCATTTGGAAGATCTACAATAGGTGGCTTAGCGGCTGGTTCTCGAATTGAATCCGGGATTTGATAGTTACCGGGTTTAAAACCATTTAAATGAAATTGCATTATATAATTCTCCTAAATTATTAATAAGTATGTTCTTTAGCTAGCTTTTGTTTGCAGTCTATATAAGAAGCCTGTTACCCAAAAATGTGGACATTAATCACTCAAATAAAAAGTGATTTTGCATAAATGGATATTATAAACAAATAAAATTTAGTTCACATGTTAAGCTTTATTTGGTTTTCTATCTACCTTTATAGACCTTATCGCCTTAAAAAATTTTTTAGCGTAAGCTACTCTTGAAATATTAGGCATAAAATTAGCCATGGCGGCGCTAAAATATCCATGTCATGGCCGACTTCTAGATAAAATTAGGATGGAGTATTTACGTATCAATGACTTGGCTAAAGGTGGTACTCATTATATAATTTGCTTTACCCGTTAGCACTGTCATTATAACTTACGTTAATAAAATAAAGGTTGAAACATTTGTGTCTGAGAAAGTAATTAACTTCGAAATTGAAAAGCATAATAAAAACAGTATTCGATATAAAGAAGTACCTGAAAACGGTATGCCCCCTGTTTTAGGGTCTATCTACGTACAAAAATGGTTTGCCGGTGATAGTAAAAATATTGAAGTGACCATTAAGATAAAAGACTAAGGCTAAAATAAAATGAATCAGTCTGATAACAATACCTATTCTATTGCTCAATTAGGCCATGGGGTATTAAGGCTAAGAGCAGTTGAGGTTGACAATATACTTGCTGAGGAGTGCCAGCAATTAATTAAGCAGATGATGCTGGCGGTATCAGAAGCCGGCGGTGTTGGTATTGCCGCACCACAAATTCACCACAGTGTGCGCATATTTATTATCTGCTCTAGACCCAATGCTCGTTACCCCGATGCGCCATTAATGGCGCCAACAGCGATCATTAATCCTGAAATATTGCATTATTCTACTGAAAAAGTTAAAGACTGGGAAGGTTGTTTAAGTGTTCCTAGCATGCGCGGTTTAGTACCAAGGCATAGTCAAATAACTGTACGTTATTTTGATCAACAAGGTCATGAGCAGCAAAAAGAATTAACAGGATTTATTGCCCGTATTTTTCAACATGAATTAGACCATTTGAATGGGTTAACGTTTATTGATCAATTAGAATCTACAAAAGATTTGATCAGCGAAGTGGAATGGTATCAGCAATTCGCTAGCGAAATATAACTAGCCATAACTATTACAGAGTTAAATAAATAAATCCTTAAATATCAATATGACATTGATAAAGTATGGTCTACCATTAAATCGAATCAGTCTAAATCCAATAGTGTTAATAAAGCAGGAATATTAATAGGCTTTTGTAAACAAGCTTCTGCACCAAGACTTTTAAGTTTATCAATATCACTTTCAGAAACATCTCCAGATATACCAATCACACGAATATGATTTTGAAGAGGATTTTCTTTTACACGTTGGCATACTTGAAAACCATCAAGACCGGGCATTTTAAGATCTAACAACATTATAGTCGGTGTAAAATCGTGAAGCTTATTCGCCGCGTCAAAACCATCTAAGCTTATTTCAACTTCAACATTTTTTATTTCTACTTTGAGAAGCGTATCTAGAAATTCAGCAAAATGAACGTCATCATCAACAATAAGAATTTTAGGGTTTTCACTGGTACTTGTATTAAGTTGAATATTTTTCTTTATGGCAAATGCTTTTATATCATCAAGTTTAAAACGACGATGTCCCCCAGCAGTGACTCTGGCTTTTAAGTGACCACTTTCTGCCCATAAACGAACGGCTGCAGTAGAAACCATGAGTAATTCAGCAACCTCTTTTGGTGTTAAGTAGCTTTTTACTGGTTTTTTCAATGACATTAAAGTCCCGCCCTTATTAAATAAATACTTCTGGTTTGAGTTAATCTCTTAACCATATATGATTTTCGGATCTTTCTGATTCAACTTTACAATATCAATGTTATATCCAATTTTCTGGATATTATTTTATGCTTAAATAATGAATATTTATTTGAATTTCCATTAGGTTACTTACATTTACTAATACCGACTTATTATACACTATCCAATACGAGAGCAGCTCCTAGATGTAGGTTTTACTAGTTAAAAAGACATAATTAACCAAATAAACATCAATATTTCATCAACTTTAAAGCTATTTTAATTGCTATTTATCAATATTTTCGTATTTGAAATTTATTGCGTGTTTTACGTTTTTTATTGTTTTTATCTTTTTTTTATGTAGAATCAGTATATATAAATTATTCAAAAATGCTATTAAAGGTGAAAATCTTGTGGCATATAATCAACTAAAAAAGCAAAGAACTCAACATTACCCAATATAAAACGAGTCTAATTAGAGCGCGCTTTTCAAAGGTTGAATGCCTTTAAAGACTTGACCTTTGCTAATGTTCATAAGATGAAAGTGATCATGAATATAGAAAATATAAATACCCTTGAAGACCTTGAGCACTTTATTCAAGGCAATCAAACTGTAATTCACCCTACTTTAGGTGATAAACACGAGCGGTATCAGTTTATTCAAAAAACACTGGTTCAGTTTAGTTACGTAACGCTAAATAAAGCAGATAAGGGCATTGTAAATCGCTATATTAGAAAGGTCTCCGGTTATTCTCGACAGCAACTTACTCGACTTATAAAACAATATAAAGACGGTGGGGGCATTCAGTGGCAACCCTGTCGCAGTAATGGTTTTTCAACTGTTTATAATATACAAAACATTACACTTCTTGCTGAAATGGATACAAGGCATGATGATATTTGTGGTCACGCGATTAAAAAGCTTATAGAGCGAGCTTACAATATATTTGGCCAGCAAGAATATCATACGCTTACTAATATTTCCGTTTCACATTTATATAATTTGAGAAACTCCCAAGAGTATAAAAAACAAAGAAAAAACTTTACCAAAACTCAGCCGAGACAAATAGCAATAGGCAAACGTCGTAAACCACAATCTAATGGACAGCCAGGTTTCATCCGTATAGATACAGTGTATCAAGGTGATTTAGATAAGGACAAAGGCATTTATCACATCAATGCGATTGATGAAATCACTCAGTTTGAAGTTGTTTGCTCTGTTGAACAGATAAGTGAACGCTATCTTATTCCTGTACTCGAGCAGATGCTTTCAGGTTTTCCTTTTATGATCAAAGAGTTTTATTTAGATAATGGCTCTGAACAGATCAATAAAGATGTTTGCAAGTTATTAACAAAACTTCAACTTGAATTACCCAAGTCACCTTCTCACCTTTCAAGTGATAAGACGTTACCACAAAATAAAAAAGCGTCAGTAGTAAGAGAACTATTTAGCGACCAACATCTTGATCAACACTGGGCACCGTTGATAAACGAGTTTAATGTAAAATACTTGTATCCCTATATCAATTATCACCTCCCTTGTTTTTTTCCTGTTATTACCTTAAATAAAAAAGGTAAACCAGTAAAAACATATCCCTATGAAAATATGATGACGCCTTATGAAAAGCTGAAGTCGTTACCTAATGCCAAAACCTATTTAAAACCTGACGTTGATTTTAAAAAACTGGATCAGCAAGTAATGGCAATGACTGACAATGCTTGTGCTGAATTACTTAAAAAAGAACGTAATAAATTATTTAACCCAATCTTTGAACAAGAAGATCTGAGTAAAGCACTAAGATAATTTTCACCTTACAATACAATCATTTTGACATTGTATGATGTCTACTTTTTGAATGTACATCATATAATGTGATTGACTAGAATCATCAATCTAGATACTGCCCAGCAAATAGGCAAGTGTCTAGACTATAGTTACTTAAGCTCTAGTTAAAAATATATTACTCTTCATAAATACATAAAAATTGTACTAATATTCCAACATTTTTATTCACTATTTTGTATATAGCTAAATGACTTGAAGACTTCTCCATGATCCAAATCAAGTAAACACTAACGTTTTTTCGTATTTTTTGAATTTAATTGTTTTTAATTTTTTTACTCTGTAAAATCCTCAACATAAATAACTCAACATAAATAACTCAAACATTTCATAAAAGGGAATACTTGTCCCTGATGTATTGGTATTTCCTATTATCGATGGAAATATTATGGATGAGAATATTATAATTTGTTTCAGCTACACTGGATGTTAATAGAATGAATATGAGTAACAAAACGTTCTTTATTGTTGTTCCTACTGCCATGGCAATTATTGCAACACTGCTGGTCTTTATTTTCAACGATAATTCTATCACCTCATTATTATTGCTATTTACTGGCTTTACCGGTATTGGATTTGCCGTTGGCACCATTTTATATGGCCGAATGCAGTCAATACTTGATGGCTCTTTATTCGTGAATAAGCAAGCACAAGAGCAAAGCTACCAGCAAACTCAATCCTATGTTGATTCATTAGAAGAACTACTCCTTGAAGTTTTACCTATTGTTTCCAAGCAAATTGACACGTCTAAACGACATACCGAGCAGGAAATCTCAATATTAACCGATACATTTGTTGATATGACAGCAAAAATTGGTCAGTTAATTAGCAGCCAAACTGATAACGATGAAGACAAACATATCAGCACCTTATTAACGGGGGCAAATAGCATATTGCACGGTGTCATTGAAGAGTTGAGTAATCTCAATGAGTCTGAGCAGGAGATGTTCAGAGAAATTGAACAACTCTCATCCCATACCACTCAACTTGAAAGCATGGCTAAAGAAGTGCGCTCAGTTGCCGACAATATCAACCTATTAGCGCTGAATGCCGCTATTGAAGCAGCCAGAGCCGGTGAATATGGTCGTGGATTTGCCGTGGTGGCTGACGAAGTAAGAAAGCTAGCCAGTACTTCTGCAGATACCGGTAGCCGCATTAGTAAAACAGTTAACGATATTAATTCAGCCATGACCACGGCATTAAAAGTAGCAAAAGACACCAGCCAAACAGATGGTGACAGTATCAACAGCAGTGCTCAAAACATTGAAAAAGTACTCACTGATATCGAATCTACTCTAAACACCTTTCAGAATAATAGCCAAACGATGACTCAAGCCAATGAAGAAATTCAATCAGAGATATATGACGTCATTACAGCGCTACAATTCCAAGACAGAGTTACTCAAATGTTAGAGCATGCAGAGCACAATTTAAACGATATGACAGAATTAGTTAATAGTAACGCTCAAATAGAGCTATCAGATAGAGACGCTGAGTCTGTTCACAAAAGTAAAGTCTTAAAACATATGGAACTGCGTTACACCATGCCAGAAGAATTATTAAATCATCAAGCATCAATCTCAGGTGACGAGGGTCTATTTGAAAACATGGAGCCTTCATCATCAGGTAACAAAGATGATCTAACTTTCTTTTAATAATTATATTTCAGTAAATATATTTTCAGTAAATAGTGATCTAGGACTTAAGAAAATGGCTAAAACGATAATGATAGTGGATGATTCTGTATCAATTAGAAAAGTGGTTAAATTAACTCTGGAGCAATCAGGTTTCAATGTTATTGATGCAATTGATGGTGTTGACGCGTTGAAAAAACTCAATGGCGTAAAAATACATCTACTAATCACGGATGTCAATATGCCCAATATGGACGGTATAACGCTGGTGCAGGAAGCAAAAAAACTGCCAGCATACAAATTCACCCCCATGATGATGCTAACCACAGAAGCAAGTAATGAAAAGAAAATGCAAGGCCGTGCAGCTGGCGCTAAAGCTTGGTTAGTAAAGCCTTTTCAACCCCCTATGCTATTGAATGCCGTATCAAAATTAATCTTGCCATAAGCTAGTTTTCCTTAAATATAAGTTTTGCCTTACATAAAATTCTGACTTCAGGGTAGGTACTCATAGTGTCGATTACAGTAAATGAACAAAAAGAAGGTTTAACCCTTCTAACCATTCAAGATGAAATGACTATCTACAATGTCTTAGAGCAAAAGAACACCATATACCCTCACTTAAAACCTGATCATGAGTTACAAATCGACCTATCAGCCGTGTCAGAAATTGACAGTGCGGGTATGCAATTACTAATGTTTTTAAAAAACGAAGCAATCCGTAAGCAGAATGAACTCAGCTTTATACATCACAGTCAGGCAGTAGTAGACGTTGTTGAAATGTTCAATTTATCTTCATTTTTTAATGATCCTGTTGTTATATTAGCCGAGTGGAATGACTCATGAGTGACTTAGACTTAGACTCAGCAGTAGAGACCTTTGCCGAAGAGGCTCAGGAATTACTCGTTGATATGGAAAATTCTTTACTGGCGTTGGAAGATTCTCCGGACGATAGTGAAATGATTAATAGTTTGTTTAGAGCGATGCATACTATTAAAGGCTCTTCAGGGTTGTTTGGATTTGATGTCATTGTCAGCTTCACCCATGAGGCAGAAACGATTCTTGATCAGGTTAGAAATGGTGAAAAAAATCTTGATGATACCTTGATTTCTGTACTACTTGATTGCAAAGATCATACAACAAGCCTTTTAGAACATTGTATTGAAGACTCCTCACAACCATTATCCGATGAGTTAAAAGCGGTAGGCGATAAATTGGTTGTAAAACTCACAGGTAAAAACAGCTCTGCTGAACTTCAAGTAGCAACAACCGATATCCTGTTAGAAAATATAGGTAAAGGAACTGATTTAAACGATAGTTGGTTAATTTCGTTAGCCTTTAAAACAGACGCATTCCGAATGGGTGTTGATCCCCTCTCCTTTCTTCGTTATATGAAAACAATGGGTAAGGTACAGGCAATTTTACTATTAACGTCTGAGCTACCAGACTCTGACGAATACGATCCTGAAAGCTGTTATCTCAACTATAAAATTGCGTTTAAAACCGATGCGAACAAACAAACAATTGAAGATATTTTTGAATTTGCCAGTGACGATTGTGATATCAATATTTTACCGCCTAATTCAAAAGTTGAAGAATATATTTCACTGCTAGAAGATCAAGATGAAGATCATGTTCAACTACTAGGTGAAATGTTACTCAATGTAGGTGTGTTAACACAAACCGATATCAATAAAGCCATTGAGAAACAATCCGACACCAATGAAGATGAAAAGCCACTAGGCCAAATACTGGTTGAACAACAAGTTGTACAACATGGTTTAGTCGACAAAGCGCTGCAAAAACAAGAAAAAGTAAAGAAAAAAGTAGCCACAGAATCCAATTTTATTCGGGTAGATTCTGCAAAACTGGGTCACCTCATTAATCTTGTTGGTGAATTAGTTATTTCAGGCGCCGCAATGAATTTAATGGTTGAGCGCCATGGTTTACCTGATGTGGAAGACGTTGCAGAAACAATGGGCTCGCTAGTAAGTGATATAAGAGATACCGCATTAGACTTAAGAATGGTGCCTATCGGTGAAACGTTCTCACGATTTAGACGTGTCGTTAGGGATGTCAGTAAAGAACTGAGTAAAGAGATCCTGTTAACCATCACTGGGGGTGAAACTGAACTTGATAAGACGGTTGTGGAAAAAATAAATGACCCGCTTACCCACCTTATTAGAAATTCTTTAGATCACGGTATTGAAACACCAGAACAGCGCATAGCTTGTGGTAAAGACGCACAAGGTAATATCCAACTTAATGCTTACCATGAATCTGGACATATCATCATTCAAATTATTGATGATGGTGCGGGTCTTGATGCTGAAAAAATTCTCGCGAAAGCAATTAGCAACGGGTTAATACCAGAAGATCATAACCTTACAGAACAAGAAACCTATAACCTTATTTTCGCTGCAGGATTATCCACAAAAGCGCAAGCAAGCGACCTATCAGGACGTGGGGTTGGTATGGATGTTGTGAAAAGAAATATTGAAGGGCTCAGAGGCTCAGTCAATATTGGCAGTGTTCCGGGGCAAGGAACGACGATTACCATCCAGTTACCGCTAACGCTGGCCATTATTGATGGTTTTATGGTTGAAGCTTCCAAAGAACGCTACATAATTCCACTGTCTATGGTGGAAGAATGTGTCGAAATGAATAGTAGCGAGTGGGAAGTTGATGAGGTATCCCATTATGTCAACCTACGTGGCGTGGCTATGCCTTACCTACGACTGGGTGATTATTTTAGTGAACAGGGAAAATCGAAAAAGACTGAAAGAGAAAGCCTGGTGGTTGTTGGATTTGGTCAGAATAAAGCCGGGTTTGTTGTCGACAAGTTGCATGGTGAACATCAAACAGTTATCAAGCCACTGGGTAAAGTATTCGAAAAGCTGGCGGGATTAACTGGCGCTACAGTACTAGGTGACGGAAATATCGCTCTCATTTTAGACGTACAAGGACTTATTGCTAAAGCAATTTCCAAGTAAGTTATACACGAATTAAAATTATATTTTTAAAGAGGTTATCATGTTCAAAGCACTTAAATTATCGACTAAACTTATTGTCGGTTTTACTTCTATTGTTATCCTGCTACTTATTATAAGTCTATTTTCATACTTAACGATAAATGACTCAGGAAAGAACTTTTCGGCTTACCGCTCCCTAGCAAAAGAGACCAATCTATCTGGTAGAATCCAAGCGAATATGCTGATGGTAAGAATGAATGTTAAAGATTACATTATCACCGGTAGTGATTTAAATTTAGAACAATATAAAGATTATGTCAAAAAAACCAATACTTTTATTACTCAAGGACATAGAGAAATAAAAGATCCCGTTAGAGCAGATGAATTAAAAAAAATAACTGACCTAATGGAAGATTATGAAGGCCAGTTTAAAAAAGTCATCAAAGCAAGAAAAGAGAGAAATGCCTTAGTTAATGGCGTCCTAGTTGGTAATGGACGGGATATGGAAAATACCCTAACTGAAATACTAGTGTCAGCTGAAAAAGATAATGATATGAAAGCGTCTTATCATTCAGCCTTATCATTAAAGCATTTACTACTCGCTCGTTTATACATGGTTAAATTTTTTGAAAGCAATACAAAAAGTGATTTAAACCGAACAGTGGTTGAATTCTCTAAAATGCAAAATAGCCTAGATATTCTCAATACAGAGCTAGAAAATCCTCAACGCCGTAATTGGCTTGCCGAGGTAGAAAAAATGAAAACTGTATATGTTGAAGCAAGCTCACAAGTAGCAACCATAATTTTTGACCGTAATGATGTCATTAAAGAACACCTCGATATAATTGGTCCTCAAGTTGCGTCATCCGTTGAAGAAATGAAACTACTTGTCAAAGCCGAACAAGATGAACTAGGACCTAAGGTTCAAGCACAAAACGAGAATGGTATTCTTGTTATTATCATTATTTCTTTAATCGCTGTATTCGTCGCTTCACTATTAGCCCTCATTATTATTAGAGGTATTTTAAGACAATTAGGTGGCGATCCGGCAGAGGTTATAGAGGCTGTTCAAAGAATTGCTGACGGCGACTTAATGATCCAGTTAGACATAGGTGACAATAAAACTAGCATGCTCGCGTCTATGGATAACATGGTTGTAAACCTTAGAAAAATTATTGGCGAAGTACGAAGTAGTGCTGATAATCTTGCGAGTGCGTCAGAAGAAGTGAGTGCTACTGCCCAAACAATCAGCCAAGGAGCAGTTGAACAAACCACCAGTATTGAATCTACCAGTACCGCTATTGAAGAGCTAAGCTCTTCTGTTCAACAAAATGCCGAAAATTCAAGTGTCACAGAAAAAATTGCTACGACGTCTTCACAGCAAGCAGAGCAAGGTGCTTCAGCAGTAACAGAAACAGTCGCAGCGATGAAAAACATTGCCAAGAAAATTGGTTTAATCGAAGATATTTCCTATAAAACTAATCTATTGTCTCTCAATGCAGCGATTGAAGCAGCATCTGCTGGAGAACACGGCAAAGGTTTTGCTGTAGTGGCCGCTGAAGTGCGTAAGTTAGCTGAAAGTAGCCGGGTAACGGCTGAAGAAATCAGTGAGCTAGCCACTAACAGTGTCGATATTGCCGAGAAAGCAGGTAATTTAATTTCAGCAGTTGTGCCAAATATAGTAAAAACATCTGACCTAGTACAAGAAATAAGTGCCGCATCAAGTGAACAGTCTACAGGTATTAGCCAAATTAATGATTCAATGGGACAGCTTGATCAAGCATCTCAACAAAATGCTGCCGCCTCAGAAGAATTAGCCGCTACCGCTGAAGAGCTAAACGGTCAAGCAGAACAATTGCAACAAGCCGTCGCTTATTTCAATATTTCTGAAGGCAGTATGTCTCAAGGCCATATTTCTCAAGGTAATAATCAACCACAATCTAGACGCACTCAGAGAGTAAACAATAGTGCTCCTCAAAGTAGACAAGTTAGAACAAACAACTATAGCACTGGAAAATCAACTGGTACTCAGACAGATTTTAACGAAACAGACTTTGAAAAATTCTAACAAATAGGCGGATATTTTAATGACACAACTATCCACAAATAATTTGGCACTGGTGAAGGGAAATGTTGAAAGCAACGTAGAGCAATACGCACAGTATTTAACATTTTCAGTGTGTAAAGAGCAGTTAGCGATCAACATAAGTGAGGTAAAAGAGATTATTGAAATTAATCATATTACCCATGTTCCGATGACGCCTGATTATATAAGAGGCGTTATTCATCTCAGAGGAAATGTTGTTCCTGTTGTTGATTTATCAGCACGATTGAGTAACACAATATGTACTATAACCAAGTTAACTTGCATTATTTTAGTAGAAATTGATACCGGCTCAAGTATTCAGCAAATCGGAATGATAGTTGATCAAGTTGAAGAAATTATAGAAATTTCAAACAACGATACTAAACCACCACCAGGATTTGGTGGTGAAATCAATGTTGATTTTATTCAAGCAATGGGAAAAATAGGCGACAATTTTATAATTTTGCTTGAAGTCAGTAAAATTTTATCCACTAAAGAATTGTCCCAGTTAACTAGCCTATCAAACGCTGAGTTAACTGATGATATAAATATAATATAACAATGAAGTTAATGATTTAATAAAGGCGTCCCATGAACTTAAAAAACTTAGCTATGCAACCAAAACTTATTGGTTTAATGCTGATTATAAGCTTAATTCCCTTGTCAATTGTGGCCTATTTTTCAGCTCAAAACGCGTCTGACGCGTTATTAAAGAGTTCCTATAATCAGCTTACCGCAATGCGAGAAGTTAAACGTTCACAGCTTGAACGCTTTTTTTCTGAGCGTAAAGGCGACATGGGAGTGTTAATGGAAACCACTGCCGCCCTTTTACATTCTGAAAATGAGAAGTTGCAAGCGGTTCAAGATTTAAAAATAGCGGAACTTCAAAACCTGTTTCATACTATTGAAGCAAGTGTCAATGTAACCAAAGACTCTCCTTATGTTGGTGATGCATTTAATGCGATCAATCTAGCTTTTAAGAATAACTCAGCAGCAACTAATTCCAAGGCATGGAAAACACAGGCAACAAAATACCAAAGTCGCTTTGAAGATGTGATGAATGACAATGGTTGGTATGACTTATTTTTAATTAATGCTGAAGGGGATATTATTTACACCGTAACAAGAGAGTCTGATCTTGGTATGAATATTCCAACAAGTATTTTAAAAAAATCCTCACTTGGTAAAGCTTTTAACAAGGCTAAAAACCTATCCGGTGAAGGAATAGCCATAGGCGATTTTCAACCTTACGCTCCTTCTAATGGTGCGCAGGCGGCCTTCATTATCAGTAAATTAAAATTTGCTGACGGTTATCTAGCCATGCAGTTACCCACTGATCCTATTAATAATATTGTACAAAAACGTTCAGGACTAGGAGATACGGGAGAAACGTATTTAGTCGGTGAATTAAATGGAAAAACCAGTTATCGCAGTGACCGAGTAATCAAAACTGGAAAAATTGGCGATGTTAAATCAGGCTCTACCGTTAAAGAGGCTCTTTCAGGACAAAATAGAACACATATTAAAGTGGGTAGTACAGGGGATATCGAAATTGTCTCGTATGCTCCGGTGAATATAGCAGGACTAAACTGGGTTGCCCTGACTTCAAAAATGCTTGAAGAAACACTCGCCTCTAAATCTGAAGGTGCTTCAGAAGATTATTTCACCAAATATATTAAAGAATATGGTTATTATGACCTGTTTCTTATCCATCCAAAAGGTAAGGTTTTCTATACCGTATCAAAAGAATCTGATTATAATACTAATATAGTTAACGGCACCTATAGAGACTCTGGGCTTGGAAAATTAACCCGTGACGTTATTCAAACTAGAAGCTATGGCCTAGTAGATTTTGCCCCTTATGCGGCAAGTAATGATGCTCCTTCTGCTTTTATTGCTCAACCTTATGTGGTTGATGGCAAAGTTGAGTTAGTGGTAGCACTTCAGCTTTCACTAGAAGCAATTAACGTCATTATGCAACAGCGTGATGGTATGGGCGAAACGGGAGAAACCTACCTTGTAGGTAGTGATAAACTGATGCGTTCAAGTTCTTTCCTTGCACCTGACACCCATTCTGTTGCCGCTTCATTTGCAGGTAATGTGAAAAATAATGGTGTTGAAACTGATGCGGTTATTGAAGCCTTAAGTGGTAAAACAGCCACAAAAGTTATCATGGATTATAACGACAACCCTGTTTTATCATCGTATACACCGATGAAAGTTGGTGATACTACTTGGGTAGTTATCGCTGAAATTGACGAGGCTGAAGTGATGGCCCCTGTTGAGTCTCTCATCTTTAATATCGTTATTATTGGCCTTGTTTTCACCGTGCTGATTATTATAGTCGCTTATCTCCTAGCAAAAAGTATTACCGGACCGATTGTCAAAGGCGTTGTCTTTGCTGAGCAACTTGCCGAAGGTAATTTAGTCGCACACCTTGATGTCGACCAAAAAGATGAAGTTGGACAACTTGCTGTGGCGATGGTTGATATGCGAGATAGGATCAAGGATGTTATTCAGACCGTAAGAGGGGGAGCTGATAACCTAGCTAGTGCCTCTGAAGAAGTTAGCGCGACCGCCCAAACAATCAGTCAAGGTGCTGTTGAACAAACCACAAGCGTTGAAGGCACCAGTGCCGCAGTTGAAGAGCTAAACTCGTCGGTACAACAAAATGCTGAAAATTCGAGTGTCACAGAAAAAATTGCCACCACCTCCTCTGTTCAAGCAGAACAAGGTGCTGCAGCCGTTACTGAGACCGTGAGTGCAATGAAAAACATTGCTAAAAAGATTGGTCTAATTGAAGATATTTCCTATAAAACCAATCTCCTTTCATTGAATGCTGCCATTGAAGCCGCATCCGCAGGAGAGCACGGTAAGGGCTTTGCCGTCGTTGCTGCTGAAGTACGTAAACTGGCTGAAAGCAGTCGAGTAACTGCTGAAGAAATTAGTGAGCTAGCGACCAATAGTGTTGATATAGCTGAAAAAGCTGGGCGTCTAATTACTGAGGTCGTTCCTAATATCACCAGAACATCTGACTTAGTTCAAGAAATAAGTGCGGCATCTGATGAACAGGCTACCGGTATCAGACAAATTAACGATGCGATGGGGCAGCTTGATCAAGCTACTCAGCAAAATGCTGCCGCATCAGAAGAGTTGGCCGCGACTGCTGAAGAGCTTAATGGTCAAGCAGAGCAACTACAGCAATCTGTTGCCTACTTTCAATTAGCTGAAGACAATAGCAGTATGCCTGCCCATACGGAAAGAAGAGCACCAATGAAACCAAGACCAGCAGCAAGAGCTAAACATGCGCCAATGGCTCAGGATGCACAGGCTTATTCCCGTACAAGCTCTTCCGATTTTAACGAAAAAGACTTTGAAAAATTCTAAGTCAGGAGTTAGGCATGAATGATTTAACAGTCCAGAATAAAACGTCAAATGGCAGCCTTGTGGTTCAAGAACAACAAGGCCAGTACCTCACTTTTCTTGTGGGTAAAGAGCGTTTGGGTATTAGTATCCATGAAGTGAAAGAAATTATAGAAATTAATAATATTACCCGTGTTCCCATGACACCTAACTTTATTAGAGGTGTTATCAACCTACGCGGTAATGTGGTCCCTGTAGTTGATTTATCTGCCCGTTTAAGCCGTGAAAAAAGCGAACTAACTAAACGCAGTTGTATTGTACTTGTTGAGATCACCACCGAAGGTGAGTCTCAAAATATTGGCATGCTTGTCGATCAAGTGGATGAAATTCTTGAAATCCCGAATGAAAATATTCAACCTGCTCCCGAGTTTGGTGCAGATATTCGAGTCGAGTTTATTCAAGCGATGGGACGAGTTGATGAAAAATTCATTATTTTATTGGAAATAAGCCGGGTGCTATCGGTGACTGAATTATCACAATTGAGCCATTCAATCAATGTTGATTCAGCTTCAGTACTTGAAACGGATAACGAATAGAAGTAATAAATAGGATTTCATTGTAGTGCATTCGATCACAGCTAAAGAATTTACGCTATTTAGTCAGTTTATTTATGACTATGCCGGAATCGATCTATCGCCCGCCAAACAGACTATGGTGGGCAGTCGACTGTCTAAACGATTAAATTATTACCAATTAGATAATTATCATCAATATTATGATTTAGTCATGAGTAATAATGTGCCGGGCGAGCTTCAAATGTTGGTGAATATTTTAACCACCAACGAAACCTATTTTTTTCGTGAACCAAAGCACTTTGACTATTTAACTAAAAATGTTTTGAAGGGTTGGCGCGGTGAAGAATTTCGAATTTGGAGTGCGGCCAGTTCCTCTGGAGAAGAAGCCTATTCTCTTGCCATGATACTTGCAGAATCCTTATCCCATCGACCTTGGGAAATTATCGCCAGTGATTTGAGCACACAAGTATTAGCTAAAGCTCAGCAAGGTATCTACTTAATGGATCGTATTGAATTATTAGATCAACACTTGCTTGATAAGTATTGCTTGAAAGGGGTACGTTCGCAAGAAGGAACCTTTCGTATTGATGAAAAACTTCGAAAACGTACACGGTTTGGTCAAATCAATTTAATGAAACCCATTCCCGCAAGTATTGGCATGTTTAATGTCATATTTTTAAGAAACGTACTAATTTATTTTGATACTGAAACCAAAAAATCCGTTGTTGAACGGGTCGCAAAAAAACTCAAACCTGGCGGACTTTTCTTTATTAGTCATTCAGAAACACTCAACAGAGTCACTGATGTCTTAGAAATGGTTCAACCTTCCATTTATGTAAAAAAATGATAAGACAGCCTTTTAAACATACCCATCGAATTATTATTGATCCAGGTGAATATTACGTTAGTAACACGCAGGAAGTTATCTCTACTTTACTGGGCTCATGTGTTGCTGCCTGCTTATATGATCCGGTAAATAACGTCATCGGAATGAATCATTTCCTCTTAGCTTACAAACATCACTCGTTTAACCATTCACTGATTGAATCTGATGAAGGACGTTACGGTATTCATGCCATGGAGCTGTTGATTAACGATATGATGGCCAAAGGCGCTAACCGAAGTCACCTTAAAGCTAAGTGTTTTGGTGGTGGTGACGTACTACATTTACATGGCGACTTAGGTGGTCGACGCAGTGTGGGTAGCGCAAATATCGATTTTATTCGTGAATTTCTTAAAGGGGAAAATATTCCGGTTACAGGCTCATCTTTAGGCGGAAATAACGGAAGAAATGTGCACTTTGTTGGTGAAGATTTCTCAGTCTATGTAAAAAAAATAGAACAAAATAGAGAGCAACTCGTCAAGCAAACAGAACATACCTATTGGCAAAAAACTATTACCGAACATGAACAGTTAGCAACAAAAGTTACTGATAACCAATCGGAATTTTGGTAGGATAATAAGCTTAAGTAGTGGGTAAAAACATAGTCAACAGTTTATTTAGAGGATGTTAGATAACAAATCATGGGTGATATAAGAGTTTTTATTGTAGACGATTCAGCGGTAGTTAGGCAGGTTTTAGGTAGCGTATTAAATAGTATCACCGGCATAACCGTCATTGGCTCAGCCCCTGATCCTATTTTTGCTATCGACAAGCTTGAAAAAGACTGGCCTGATGTTATTATTCTTGATATTGAAATGCCAAGAATGGATGGTGTCACCTTTCTCAAAAAACTGATGAAAGAGCACCCTATCCCTGTTGTTATCTGCTCCACGCTAACAACTAAAGGTGCTGATGTCACTATGCAAGCAATGAGTTCAGGTGCGGTAGATATCATCACTAAACCAACAATAAATCTAAAGTCATTTTTACAAGAATCAAAAGCGTTGATGTCGCACACAATTCAAGCTGCTGCCATGGCTAAAGTTGGCGCTATTAGAACATTTGATAGTAAGCCATCAATAATTAAGCCATTGAAAACAATTTCGCCACTAACCGCAATGGCTGAAACTACTGATCGAGTTATCGCAATTGGCACCTCTACGGGAGGGACACAAGCATTAGAGGCAGTATTAACCCGACTTCCGAAAACATCTCCTGGTATTGTTATTGTTCAGCATATGCCGGAGGCTTTCACTGCAGCATTTGCTGAACGCCTTAATGGTATTTGTGAAGTAACCGTCAAAGAAGCTAAAAACGGCGACAGAGTAATGCCCGGTTTAGCTTTTATTGCCCCTGGCGGTATGCACTTATTATTAAGGCGAAGTGGTGCCCAATATCGATTAGAAGTTAAAGACGGCCCACTTGTCACTCGTCATAAACCCTCAGTAAATGTGCTCTTTCGCTCAGTATCAACAGCCGCAGGCAAAAATGCTATCGGAATTATTATGACCGGTATGGGCGATGATGGAGCAAAAGGCATGAAAGAACTTCATGATACTGGCGCACTGACAATAGCCCAAGATGAAAAAACTAGCGTTGTTTACGGTATGCCTAAAGAAGCGGTAAAAATGGGGGGTGTTGATGCTGAAATCCCTTTAGACAAGATCCCTGAACTGATTGTTGCTTCACCAAACCGTGCGCTGTTTTTACTCAATCAAAAGAAAAACGGCGGTGTTAGATAAATAACATGACTTAATTAGTCAAACACATCATTATAAGAAGGTCCTATGAGCAAGACTTTTACGAAACTAGTGAGCCAATTAACGCATTTTTTGGAGCATAAAAACGCCCAAGAACTATTGATTTTAATTGAACAATGCCATCCTGCAGAATTAGGTCGACTGATTGAATCGCTACCGAATAAATATCGAGACGATTTTTGGAGCTTGATCCCGGTAAAGTATAAAGGCGAAATTTTACTTTCAGTACATCAAGAACTGCGCCTGTTTTTAATTAAAAAAACCAGCGAAGTCGATCTACTTAAATGTCTGTCTACACTTCAAATGGATGAGTTGGCGGATATCGATGCTGATTTACCTCTACCTGTAGTAACCGCCATGGTAGAAGCCATGGATAGTCAGCGAAAAGAGCGATACAAGACAGTAGCGTCTTTTCCCGATAATACCGCTGGCGGATTAATGGATGTTGATGCTACCGCAGTTAGAAAAGATGTTAGTCTTAAAGCTGTCTATCGGTATTTATGTAAGTTACGAAAAAAAGAAGGCATGTTGCCCGAACAACTGGATCAATTAGTCGTTGTCGACAGAAAAAATAAAGTACAAGGGACTTTATACCTCAGTGACTTGGTCTCATTAGACAACTCATTGTCGGTTGGCGACGTCATGAAAAACGATGTACCATTAATTGATTCCTTACAATCAGCCAGTCAGGTTGCGCAAATTTTTGAAGATCACGATTTGATATCGGCCCCTGTTGTAGACCAAAACAATTGCCTATTAGGACGAATAACCGTTGATGATGTTATCGATGTATTAAAGCAAAATTCAGAAAAACGCTTATTAGCCTCGGCTGGCCTTAATAAAGAGTTGGACATGTTTGCCCCTGTCTCACATATCTCATTAAATAGAGCGATTTGGTTAGGCACCAATTTAATCACCGCATTTCTGGCCGCTTGGGTGATCGGCTTTTTTGAATCCTCAATTGAACAACTTGTTGCGCTCGCCGTATTAATGCCCGTTGTAGCAAGTATGGGGGGTGTCACCGGAAGCCAAACGCTTACTGTTGTAACTCGAGGTATCGCGCGCGATCTGGTGAGTAGTGCCAATATAGTTTCGCTGACTATTCACGAATTAAAAGTATCTTTTATTAATGGCTTATTGTGGGCAAGTGTTGTTTTTATTATTACCATTTTCTGGTATGACGATTGGAAATTAGGGGGAGTTTTTGCGCTCGCACTTTTTGTTGTTAGTCTTACCGGTACACTTTCAGGAGCTTTGATTCCAATTATATTGAAGAAACTCGGCGTAGATCCGGCAATTGCTGGCGGAGTTATCTTAACAACCATTACTGATGCTGTTGGATTTTTAATCTTTTTAGGTACAGCTACGTTTATTTTGATTTAAAATAAAAAGAGTAACGTTAAATCATTAGTGCAAAAACTGCTATTTAACAGAGAGATTTACCCTGCAGCCCTTGCTATAAAGAGCTACGAACTTATACGCATTGTAGTAATAGCATGATTTTCTAGTGACTGCTCTTAATTGGGTCTAGGCACTGCTTTTAATTTTGATTAGACTAGCTAAAATTTAAGTAGTTTAATCAACAGTAAAAGAATCTGATTATGGAAGAACATCAAGAATTGTTAATTGCTTTAAAAAAAGTGATCAGAGCGATAGAGTTACATTCGAAACACCTAAGTAAAACGTCAGGTTTAACTGGCCCGCAACTATTAATCATATTGGAGATAGATAAAGCTTCAGGGGTGAATTCAAGTCAAATAGCAAAAAATGTTAATTTAAGTGCCGCTACTGTGACAAATATTATAGATAGGTTAGAGAGTAAAAATCTTGTTTCAAGGGTGCGTAATATTCAAGATAAACGCAAAGTTGGCCTGTTTTTAACAGATAATAGCCAAGCGCTATTACTTAAATCACCACAACCCCTGCAAGAACACTTCATTAAAAAGTTTTCTAATTTAGCTCAATGGGAGCAGTCACAACTACTCTCTTCAATTGAACGCCTCTCAGAAATGATGAATGCGAGTGAAGTAAATGATGCACCATTATTGAAATATTAGCACTAATTACCAGGCGCATCAGCAATAAAGCTGACGCGCCTGGTAACTAGCAACTAGCAACTAGCGTAGTAAATGTAGAAAGTGTAAATGCTTGTGGTATTGATCGATAATATTATTGATCACCGCAGTTTTAGACCAGCCCATAATGTCATAGTCCTGCCCACCTTCAACCAAATGAACTTCTGCTCTATAGTAACTTTGTTCATCGTCATCGTCATCAGTGACAAAATCAGGTTGGGAATACTTTCGAGCGAGTACCCGATAGATAAACTCTTGCTCTTCACCGTGGTCAACAATAAAGCTTATCCCATCTTCATGAGAAATTTTAACATTGATTTGACTTTCCTGTAGCTCTTTTGCCACTGAATCAAAAGCAGGTACCACCGTCTTACTGATGAACTTATTAACATTGACCTTGTTAGGAAAATCAACAATATTCCTTAATCGTAACTGCCAACTATCATTATTTTCATCTGATGAATGAGGTATTGCCGTTATTAGCTGACTTTCTTGTTTGAAGCCTTCTACCCTTAACGCTTTAATTAACCCAATAATAGCGAGTAATAAAACGATAGTAAAAGGCAATGCACTGGCAATAGTCATGGTTTGAAGTGCATTAAGGCCGCCTGCTAACAGTAGCACTCCGGCAACCACGCCGATACCTACAGCCCAATAAACACGCTGCCATAACGGCGTATTGTTTTTACCGTGTGAACAAAGCATATCAACAACCATAGCGCCAGAGTCACATGAGGTGACAAAAAATATCACTATCATTAGTACACTAAAACCAGAAAGTAAGGTGTTTAACGGGAAGTTTTCAAGAAAAATAAATAAAGCCACTGATGAGTCTTGACTTACCATCTCTCCTAAAGCGACCACCCCTTGATTATGCACCAAATCAATAGCACTATTACCAAAAATGGTCATCCATAATAAAGTAAAAACAGTAGGGATTAGCATGACGCCAATAATAAATTGTCTAATCGTGCGACCGCGAGAAATTCTGGCGATAAACAAGCCAACAAAAGGTGCCCATGCTAACCACCAACCCCAGTAAAATATAGTCCAACCACCTATCCAATCTGTCTTCTTATAAGCAAATAAATTAAAGGTGTTATGAACTATGTCGGCCAAGTAATCACCAACATTTTGTAAGTAAGCTTGCAATAAAAATACCGTTGGGCCAAGTACAAAAATTAAAGTTAATAAAGTAACAGCCAAAAACATATTTGTTTCTGAAAGTATTTTAATGCCTTTATCTAACCCTGTTGCAACAGAAATCACGGCAAGTCCCGTGATCACACACATAATAATGATTTGATTCGTAGTAGAAACATCAAGACCAAACAAATAGCTAAAGCCCGCATTAACTTGCGATGCCCCCAAACCAAGTGAGGTAGCAACACCAAAAACAGTACTCACTACAGCAAAAATATCGACCAAATCGCCGGGCCACTTATAAATTTTTTCACCAATCAATGGGTATAAAGCAGAACGTAATGTCAAAGGTAAATTGTGGCGATAACTAAAATACGCTAACACTAACGCAACAATAGTATAGATAGCCCAAGCATGAAGTCCCCAATGGAAAAAAGTCATCTTCATTGCTTCTTTAACCGCAGCAACAGTACCTGTTTCAGCCGTAGGAGGTGACAAATAGTGCATCAACGGCTCAGCAACACCAAAGAACATTAAACCAATGCCCATGCCCGCTGCAAATAGCATAGAAAGCCAAGTCACCAGTGAATAATCGGGGGTCGAATGATCAGGTCCTAAACGAATATCACCATAGCGTGATACCCCTAAAAAAATAACAAAGAAGAAAATGAATGCGACGGTGAGTACATAAAACCAACTACCGTTGTCAACAATACCGGCCTGAATTAGAGTGAAAAAACTTTGCGCTTGTTTAGGTAGCGCTACTGTATAGAGTAAAAGAGCAATGATAATAGACGAGGCACCAGCAAAGACTTTCTTATTTAATTGACTCTTTTCGGATGTGGACAATATTTTCCCCTAAATTTAATTTGTATTGATATTATATCTGCTTAAGTTATGTTGTAAACAATAGACCCATAATATATACCTTAAAAAGATTAAGTACCTGCCATATGAGATCGCTTTTAAACCCGCCCTTTGAAATAGCTTTTAAACCTCCCCTTTTTGAGGTGGGTTTTAAACTTGCCCTTTTTTTGTTAAGCTATGCCCAAATCAAATATACTTAGAGCTGTAACTATTAGAACTATAACTATTAGGGCTGTAACTATATTTAATCTGAATATATTAAAAAACACCAAGGGATAATCTATATGAAATTTACTAAGCTGCATTGTGCTGTCTTAACAGCAATAGCTGCGTCAAGCTCTCTCTATGCTGAGGAAGCAACAACTCAAGAAAAAGCAAAAATAGAAGTCATTGAAGTTACCGCCACTAAACGTACTGAATCCATTCAAGAAGTGCCCGTCACCGTCACCGCATTAACTGGTGATAGTTTAGAAAAACTTGGCGTTTCTAATTTCGACCAATATGTTGAATTTTTACCTAACGTTGTTTTTCAGGGCACAGGCCCTGGACAAAATGAAATATATATTCGTGGCGCAGCTACCACACAAACCAACATTTCGGTTTCATCCGTTCAAGCATTACAACCTTCGGTTGCCTTTTATTTAGACGAACAACCCATTTCCATGCAAGGTCGTAACTTAGACGTTTATGCTACCGATGTTGAACGTATAGAGGTTTTACCTGGGCCACAAGGCACACTTTTCGGTGCTAGCTCTCAATCAGGCACCGTACGTTTAATTACCAAAAAGCCAACCCATGATGGTTTTGCTGCCGGTTTTGATACCAGCACCAGTTCTACCAAGGGTGGCGATTTAAGTAACTCTGTTGAAGCTTATTTTAATATGTCTTTAACTGATTCACTTGCCGTACGTGTTACAGCGTACAACGACCACCAAGGTGGTTGGATAGATAATATACTTAATGATCCCAGTACAGGTGGTTATACCGGTAGTGCTGTTGTTATTGATAGAATATCTAGTGGTGCAATAGCTAATGCAGAAAATGTTCAAATTCCGACAAACCCCGAAAATGTCGCAGTTACTGTGCCACAAAATGATGCGTTAGTTGAAGATAACTTTAACACCGCTAATTATGCCGGTGCACGTTTTGGCTTATCTTATTTAATTAATGATGAGTGGAACCTTTTAGTTCAACACACCCAACAATCGCTTGATACTGAAGGGGTGTTTTCTTATGATCCAAACCTTGAGGGTGAGACATCCACAAACCGCTTTACCCCCGAAAACAACAATGATGATTTTGGTTTAACTACCTGGACCTTAACCGGTCGGCTTGAACAGCTTGATATCGTTTATACTGGTGGGTATCTAGACAGAGATATCAATTCAACTATTGATTACACTGGCTACACTAATGGCGGTTCATTTTCTGCCTATTATGTTTGTAATTATAATGGTACCGCTGAAAACCCATTAGCACCTGAAGATGTAAAATGCCTAGACCCGACTAAGTTTTATAAAGAAGAAACCAGTACCTCACGTATGACACATGAATTTCGTGTAAGTACCGCTGCTGAAAATCGCTGGCGTGTGACTGCAGGTGTTTTTTATGATGCTCAAGAGTTATCAACGGTTGGACTGTTTAAAATAGCTAATACAGAAAAATTTCCAAATTTACAAGATACCCAAAGGCTTCAAGGATCGGATGGTATTAATAGTAATGGCGGCCCTTTCCCTTCTGAAGTGAGCTTTGTTAATGATGTTAGTCATGATATAGATCAAGTTGCGGTATTTGGTCAGTTAGAGTTTGATATTACCGATACAGTCACTGCAAGCTTTGGTGCCCGTTGGTATCAAATTGATGACCTTTATAAAGGCGCAACTACAGGTGATGATGTCAGTGGTCGATTGCAAGCCTTTGGTGACGGTAGCGATAAAGCATTAACAGAATTTTTTGGTGCTGCCGAAGCCGCAGAAATTCAAGCTGCCATTGCCAGTGGTGATTTAGAAACTAGCCTACTCGATAGCGACGGTACGTTAACCGTAGATGATACTATCATCAAAGCATCACTTGATTGGACAGTATCAGACGAGTTGATGGTTTTTACTTCCTATTCAGAAGGCTTTAGACCTCCGGTTACTAACCGAGTAGGTGGTGGTTCGGCTAAAAGTCAAGAAGGTGCTTTTGAAGGTTTCCGCATTCCAGTGTACTCAACCACCGATAGTTTAGATAACGTTGAAATTGGTTTTAAATCAACATTATTTGATCAAACATTACGCTTTAATGCTACCGCTTATTATTCAAAAATATCTGATTTACAAACATCACGATATGACCCAACCAATATCAGCTTCTTAGTATTTACTGATAATGTCGGTGAAGCAGAAATTAAAGGTATTGATGGTGACTTTACCTGGGTAGCAACTGATAATTTAGTGATCTCTGGTGCTTTTAGCTTTATAGATAGCGAACTAACGTCAGTGAATCATCAACTCGATGGTATTGCCCCTTCAGTGGGAAGCAGACTACCTTACTCAGCTGAATTTTCAGGTAATTTACAAGCCCAATATTTCTATCCAATCGCTAGAGATATGACCGGTTACATCAACGGCTCAATCAGTTATACCGGAGAAAGATTAGCAGGTATGGCGATGGATGCTTATATAACAGAAGATGCCACTAAGTTAATTTATGGTACAGGTTCAGGTTTAAGTATTCAAAAAGAGGCCGATGTTTATACTGGTACAAACTTCAAGGACAGTAATGGGGAAACCTTTGCTGGTGGACGTTATATCCAAGATAGTTACGTGTTGGCTAATTTAAGTTTTGGTGTAACGAACGACGAATGGAAAGCTGAGCTGTTCATCGACAACGTAACCGATGAAAGTGCAATATTATATATTGATACTCAACAGTATACGCCAAAAGTTGTGTCTAACAGACCTCGTACCGTTGGCTTTAGATTTTCGTATGACTTTTATTAAGTCTTAGCCAAACGCTAAAAGTTAATAAACTTTAGTTAAATTTAATAAAGCCGTTTGATATTTGTATCAAACGGCTTTTTATTGGTACAGTACCCGTTAGTTGCACTACAAACAATTCACTCACCTTCCATGGAGCTAAGTCATTGGACACAACATCCCTTTCTTCAATTGAAAAGCAATTAAAATCAATTCAACAATTGATCCAAACAACAAAATTCAATGACGCTATTAAACAAAGCAAACAACTACAAAAGCAGACTACAGACAAACAACACCAAATCGAATTATGGTATTTAATCGCTGTTGCCCAACGCTATGCAAAAAATTTTACTCAAGCGTTAACTAGCATTAATGAGTTACTTAAACTTGATGAAGCACACAGCCGTGCTAATCAAGAGAAAGGCTTTATCAATCTTGCTTTAGATAAACCAACACTCGCTAAGGTTTCCTTTGAAAATGCGGTACAAATTAACCCCAGTTTAATCGCTAGTTGGCAGGCGCTAATTCACATTTACCGAGACGAAAAGCAACAAGAAAACATACAAAAGGCAGCAAATCAGTTAGAGAAACTAACAAGATTACCACCGGCCTTACTCGCTGTAACTGAGTTAATGCACGAAGGTAAGTTATTGAAAGCAGAACAAATTTGTCGACATTTCTTACAAAATAATAAACGCCATATTGAGGGTATGTGTATGCTCGCTGAAATAGGCTTAGAACTAAAGATTTATGACGATGCAGAATTTTTACTTAGCAGTGCACTTGAGTTAGCGCCGACACATATCCATGCGCGTTCTTTATATCTCAATTTACTGATCCGTTTAGGTAAATACAAAATGGCAGAACAGCAAGTTGAAAAATTACTCGCTGAACAACCTGACAACCTGAGCTTTAAGATAGCTAATGCAAGTGTGTTAAATGGTTTAGGTAAAATAGAGCAAGCAATTATCCTTTATGAGCAAGTGATAACAAAGTTCACAACCCAAACCATTATTCAAACGTCAGAAATAAACATAGATAAAAATAACCAAATTGCGGGTATCTATCTTCAACTAGGTCATTCACTAAAAGATATAGGTGACATCAAAAAGGCAATAGCTGCTTACCAAAAATCCTATCAATTAAAGCCAAGCTACGGAGATGCTTTTTGGAGTTTAGCAAATACTAAAACCTATCGTTTTAGTAATGAAGAAATTGCCCAAATGCAAGCACAGCAAGCCAATCTCGACTTAGCACTAACAGACAAGGTTCAACTACATTTTGCTACGGGCCAAGCCTATGAAGACAGGCAAGAATACAGCAAAGCCTTTCAAGCCTATGAGCAAGGCAATAAGTTACAGCATGATCATGGTAGCTTTGACATCAGTAAAATAGAACAGCAAGTGGCAGAGCAAATAAAATACTGTTCCGCCGAATTATTTAAAAACCGTGGGCATTTAGGACTCAACGCGCCTGACCCTATATTTATAGTCGGCTTACCGCGTGCGGGTTCTACCTTGCTTGAGCAAATACTGGCTTCACATAGTCAAGTTGACGGCACCATGGAGTTACACAATATATTAGGTTTGGCATCGCGGCTTAGAGGACGTAGTAAAAATCAAAAGGATCAAGAAGCCCAATACCCTAAAAACCTAAGTGAAATTAACCCCGATTATTTTAAACGCTTTGGTCAACAGTTTATTGATGAAACGCGTGACTATCGAGAGCAAGCCCCACTATTTATCGATAAAATGCCTAATAACTTTTTACACATAGGTTTGATCCGGTTAATACTACCCAATGCTAAAATCATTGATGCAAGACGCTCACCAATGGCTTGTTGCTTTAGCGGTTTTAAGCAGTTATTTGCCGAAGGGCAAGATTTTAGCTACAACCTTGAAGATATTGGTCGTTATTATCAAGCTTATCTAAAATTAATGACACATTGGGATAACGTACTACCCGGTTTTGTTTTAACCGTAAATCATGAAGAGGTTGTTGATGACTTGGAAACACAGGTGCGAAGAATACTTGATTTTTGTGGCTTAGAATTTGAACAATCGTGTGTTGATTTTCATAAAACTAAGCGCAATATAAAAACACCTAGTTCTGAGCAAGTTCGTCAACCTATTTATAAAAATGCCACTGAGCAATGGCGACACTTTGAACAGTATTTAGCGCCATTAAAAAATTTATTCGATAATAATATTTAACAAAATTAGCGTTAAAATTTGACATAATAACGATTTGATTAAGTTTCCGATTTTATTGTATTCAGCAAAATTCAAATTATCACACTAGAACAGTATGGTTATAAAGTATTGTCTGCGAGTACATACCGTATTGCTGAGGATTTAGGACTCCAGTACAGAGGGCAAATTGATCTGCTTCTGACTGACCTAGTGATGCCCAATATGAGTGGTAAAGAACTCGCTGAGAAATTAAGTGTTTTTTGCCCTAATATGAGTATTTTATACATGTCTGGATATACAGCAGATATTATAGCAGATAAAGGTATTATTTATCAGAATACACATTTCATTCAGAAACCCTTTGGGAGTAATGTATTAGCCTCTAAAGCTCTTGAAATATAAGGAGAAGTACAAACTTAACTTTGTGAAGAATATCGATGTCAATCGGCAGAGTTCATAAGTTTAGGTTCATCTAAACTTTGACGAATTGATGATAAAAGTACTTGTGCATTATAAGGTTTATTGATTAAAGGGTGAGGTGATTTAAATGTTGATTTAACCTGTTCATCTTGGAATCCACTGGCAAATAATATCTTAATATTAGGATGAAATTTAGCGACTTGTTCAGCTAGTTGATAACCAGACATTTTTGGCATAATAATATCTGACAACAGTAAATCGACGTGATGACTTTTAAGCAATAATAACGCTTGTTCCCCACTAGAAGCGGTAAGCACCTTGTAACCATAGTGATCAAGTATCTTTTTTGCTAGCACACAAAGTTGATTTTCATCATCAACCACAAGTATCGACTCACCGTCTGAAAGCTTAATATGCGTTTGCTCTTTCTTCATTATAGTATCAGTCTTTTTTTCGCTACTTCTTGGCAATTTTTCGCTACTTTTTGGCAAAAAAATGAAAAAACGAGTGCCTTTACCCAACTCTGAATAAACACTAATAGCGCCACCTGACGATTGAATAAAACCGTAAACTTGTGATAAACCTAACCCCGCTCCTAGCTCACCTTTGGTAGAAAAGAAGGGTTCAAATATTTTTGAGCGAATGTCAGCACTCATACCACAACCGTTGTCTTCAATATTAATTGAGACATATTCTCCAGCCGAAATATTATAATTGATAGCTTGAGTTTCAGATAAGGATTCATTGTTAGTGGTTATGGATAACTCACCACCATTGTGCATCGCATGCATTGCATTGAGTGCAAAATGCGATAGCATCTCTTCAAATAGATGTGCTTCAAGGTTAGTCAACCATAGGTTATTAAATAGCTCAATATTTAATACTATTGTTGGTAGCGTTTTTTGTAATAATTTTTTATTTTTGACAATTAAGTCATTAATGTTTATAGGCTTAGATAATGTAGGTTTTTGCCGTGAAAAAGAAAGTAATTTACGAGTAATATCAGCGCCTTTATTCGCTACTAATGATATTTTATTGACATATTTTAGTAGGTTAGGCTGATCTTTTAAGTGGCTTACTAATAAATCACTATAACCCATGACCACTGCTAACATATTATTATTATCATGTGCTAATCCGCCAGCTAACAAACTCAAAGCGTCCATCTTCTGAGTACGATTAAACAATTCTTCTTGAAGTTTTATTTTGGTTAAATCTTGAAAAATAGTAATATATCGGCGTTTACTCGCATCACTTTTTGGTAATTCTGCCACCGATAACCGCATTGGAAAGACACTGTTATTTTTATGCTTACCGACAACTTCTCTGCCAGACTCATTAGTGATAGCGTTATCTATGGTAAAATACTCGTCAATAATACTAGCATCTGTTTTTGACCTAGTTTGAGACAATAAGATGTTAATATTTTTACCCAGTAATTCCGCTGAGGTAAAGCCAAATAATCGACTCGTTGATTTATTTATATTTAAAACCGTACCCTGTTCATCAACGCTAATGATGGCATCAAAAACTACATCAAGAATTTGTAATTGTTCATGTTGTTGATCTGTCATCTTATTTAAATCATTACTTGGCATTAGCTGCTCTATATATTTATTAACTGTTTTTGTTGCCAAAACATAAATGCTTCGACTAGCACTTGTTTTGTAATATCTATGAGTTGTATCTCTAAATTATATCACATGAGTGGATATTTTTTTGCTAAAAGCTTTGCCTGAGCTAAGCGATTTAACTTGAGGTAAAGTCGAAATACTATTGTTTTAACAATATTCATGTAAGTGGGTTATTATCCTAAATAGACAGTGAAATATAAAGTCTTGATATTATTTCAATCTACCATCATACCTACTATCTAACGCGATACTTTTCTTAAAATAAGACTCATCATAGCCATCAAGAAAACAGTATAAAATTTCCCCTCCCTCTTACCATTTGAGTAATTTTCATTCTTGGTCTAACATTTATTTAGTTAACTGAGTGATCTAGATCAATCGCCTTAGATATTTTTGTTATTTTAGTTGTTTTTACTTTTCTGCGGCGTAAAATTTGTTGCTAATTATTTAGCAAATAATGCAAATAGTCTTTATGGATATAGATCTTAAAAAATAATATTTATTTTATTACTATTTCTTACTCTTTAGCTTTTTAGGCATAACCGCAGAAGGCAATTTATAGGCATGTAAACGCGGCTAACATAACTTACTAGAGCGACGATACTTTACCCCGTTCCACTTGAAAATGACTTTATTTCAGGCTATTTAGAATTAACTGTAGACAAGAAATTTACGATAGGAAATGTATTAAAAATGCCGCACACAAGCCTAATTAGCCAACCTGATGTTATTCTCGTTTACCAAGAACATGATAGCGCAGAGCCTGTTATTGAACAGATTAAGGACTTAAAACTAAAGTTTACTACCTACCCGTTAACTCAAAAATCCTTACATAAAATTTCGAAACAGAAACCTAAAGTATTACTGTTATCATCAAATGACGTAAAAAAAACCATTAAGTATTATATAAATTACTTAGAAGAGTACAAAAATAAAATAGCCCCTCATTCTGCTATTTTACTTATTAATAACCGCGAATCTTATAGTGCCTATTTAGCGTGTGAAAATGGTCTATTTGATAATTACGTTATCATTAATCCATTTAATGAGCCAAACCGGCTAAAATTGGTTTTACTTAAAGAATTGAAAATTATAGAAAATTATCAAGATGATAGCTTAAAAAACCTTATCTCTGAAAGTGAGGATGAATTTACCACCTTTATAAAGCAAGGTGTGGCACTTAAAAATATGTTTATGCATGAAGTTAATAAATGTGAATCTAATCTGCTATCAACCGTAAATAAAGTAATAGATGATGACGAAGTTAAAACCGTGCTAGAAAATCTTATTGCTATCAACCTTGAACAAATGCATGGCAATATATCCAAAACGACCCAAAGTATTCTAGATCAGCTAGTAACACTGAAAAAAAACAATCAATTAATAAAACAAAGTATTGAAGTTGCCTGTACCCCAAAGCATAAAACAGCTGAAGGGATTAATATAAAATCACTTATTTCTAACGATGACGCTGGGAAAAACCTATCATTAAGCTATAAAATATTAATTGCAGAGCCATCAAATTTATTTGCTAGTGTCATTGATGAAATGTTTGCCAACACAGTATTCAAGTACTTATTAGTAAATGATGGACAAACCGCGCTAGCACAAATAACAGCCTTTGATCCTGATGTTATTTTAATGTCGTATGATTTACCTAAGCTTAACGGTATCGAGGTTACCAAAGCACTTCGCAAAGAGGGTAATAAAACCCCCGTCATCGCTTACATTCATCTTTGTGATAAAAACAGAATCAAACACTGGCTCCCTTTAGGGCTTAGCCACTACATAATTAAGCCATCTAAAAAAAGTATTATTTTAAGAAACATTACCCAAGCAGTAAAAAACCCCATTGAAGTTCTTTATCATAAAGGTTTAGATAAAGAAGACATTCAATGGATCCCTGAATATTCGGTGGGTAACAAAGAAATTGATGAACAGCATAAAACATTGTTCATCCTGATAAATGAGTTTTTTCATCAAGAAAGTAAAGAAGAAGTGATTAAAATATTTCAACGTTTAACTAATTATATTGATTTACACTTCGAAGCTGAAGAATATTTATTAAGGCAAATTAACTATCCGAATACAGCCAATCACATAAAAAAGCATGATGAATTAAGAGCTAAATTTCATTTATTGCAACAAAACCTTGAAAATTACAATATAGATTTACATCACAAAATATCAACTTTTCTTTATAACTGGTTGACTTCACATATATTAAAAGCTGATATGGATTATAAAAGCTATGCGTTATCGATAGAAGAAACAAGTTTTACTCAAGTGGATAGTTGAACTCGATATATTCACACATCAACAATTTATAACAACAAATGTGAAAAATACTGAAGCACTACTTCTGAAAATTAATGTAAATCAACTTTTGATTTATAGTGAAAAATTTACCTTTAACCTAGAGCAAAGATAAGATGAAATCGTTTATTTGGAATAGTAATTTCGAAACCGGTGTTGTAGAAATTGATGAACAACACCAAGAACTCGTCAAGATTATTAACACCTATAGCCATCTATTGGCAAATAACTCAGCAACGATAGAAACTATTGATCAAACATTAGAAGAATTAATTACCTACACTAAATTTCATTTTTGTGAGGAAGAAGCGTTAATGTCAAAAGTAGGCTTAGACCCTAGGCATATAAAGCGTCATAAAAATTTGCATCTGGGGCTAGTTGAAGAAATAAACGCGATGATACCCAAGAATTATTCAGACAAATTGTTAGCTAGAACGCATATATTAGATCTTATTATTCATTGGCTTGCTTACCATATTTTGGGCACTGACATGAATATGACAAAACAAATGGCGGCAATTGAATCAGGTATTTCTGCTGAAGCTGCTTTTGAACTTGAAGAGAAAAACAAAGATAAATCGACAAAGCCTTTACTGGAAGCGTTAAATGGCCTTTTTGCTCAAGTTTCAGTTAGAAATAAAGAATTGCAAGCATTAAACCTTTCTCTCGAGGAAAAAGTAGTGCAACGAACAGAAGAATTAAACAAACTTAACAAAGAACTAGAAAGTTTATCACTAACAGACTCGTTAACAGAAATGCCAAATAGAAGATGTGCAATACAGCAGCTATCTTTATTATGGAAGGAGTCCAACGTTAATTTTAAGCCAATAGTCTGTTTAATGATTGATGCCGATTACTTTAAAAACATTAACGATACCTACGGGCATTCTGTTGGTGATTTAGTATTAATTAAACTGGGATTAGCCCTTAAACACTCCATTAGAAATGATGATTTAGCCTGTCGCTTAGGTGGAGATGAGTTTCTTGTTCTTTGTCCCGAAACGGACCTTCAAGGAGGGCTATATTTAGCTGATATGATCGCTAAAAAATTTAGCCGGTTAAATATAGAAGCCAATGGTAAGCCCATTGATATAAGTCTTAGCCTAAGTATTGGTGTTGCTGAGAAAACATCCGAAATGTTAAATTATGAAGCATTACTTAAAGTGGCAGATGAAGGCACTTATAAAGCCAAAGCTGATGGACGAAATTGCATAAAAACAGTTCAAGCTTTTAGCAATGATACCGCTATTAAACAACTCTAAAGTGTATTAAGAACATAACGATAATTTCGTCGGTATATACCCGCTCCACCTCAAGATGCAGGTTTCAGCCAGTCGAGAAAGGGTTAGGTACAAGGCATGGATTGAAGAGAATAGTTGTTCTATTATCGAAATCCATAACGCAGGAGATGACCCTTTATCGGCTTGCCCGTAGGGAGCTAGGCAGTAGTAATAACACTCAAATTAAAACCTGAATAAATACCTATAACGGTATTTCTGAGACTGATTATGTTGAAGGCGAAATTCAGCTCGATTCATCGGCAAAATGTGGCGCGGTTTATCGCTTTGGTTTACATGCAGATTTTGATGTTAACCGCATGGAGCCAGTTGTTGTTGGTGGTGCTTATAATTCAAATAGCGATACTGATGCAACAAATGTGATGTAGAAGCTATCTCAAACCCTGATAACTTGGCTGTAATGGATAATGACCGAGTGTTTATTGGTGAAGATACCAGTAAGCATGTGAACAACGCACTTTGGATGTATAATCCTCAAGGTGAATAAGCACCAAGGTAATATTAATAAACTTAAAAAGCCCCGCATCACTGTGGGGCTTTTGTTTATCCTAGAGGTTACCATCACACTGATATTATGATTGCTAAACCGTTTATCTATTAATCTAGTGTGTTAACCCTAATATGTAAGTAAGGTTTAATCCGGTAAACCAAAAGTATCCACAACATAATCGAGATCTTTATCTCCACGACCACTTAAATTAACAAGCACTGACTTTTCTGGATGTTTTTGCGCCAGTTTTATCGCATAAGCCACCGCATGAGCACTTTCTAACGCGGGAATAATTCCTTCTAGTCGACTTAACTCATAAAATGCATCAATACACTCTTTATCCGTAATACTGTCGTAAGTCACTTTATTTAAGTCTTTTAGCATACTGTGTTCCGGGCCAACACCGGGATAATCAAGACCACTGGCAATAGAATGTACTGGTGCAGGCTCACCATTTTCATCTTGTAGAATATAGCATTTAAAACCGTGAATAAGACCCGGCTTACCTAACGTCATGGTAGCCGCATGTTCTCCCGTTTTAAATGACTTTCCAGCAGGCTCAATACCAAATAATTGAGTCTCATCATCCTCCAAAAAGGATGAAAAAATTCCCATTGCGTTACTACCACCACCAATGCAAGCCACAACACTGTCTGGCAATTCGCCAGTCATATCTAAAAACTGCTCTCTTGCTTCAATACCAATAACACGCTGAAAATCACGTACAATCATTGGAAATGGATGTGGGCCAACCACTGATCCTATACAATAAATGGTTGAAATAGGATCTTTAAGATATGCTTCAAAAGCACTATCTACCGCTTCCTTTAAGGTTTTTAGGCCATGAGTGACTGGGATAACAGTTGCCCCCAACACTTTCATACGTAGTACATTAGGATATTCTTTTTTAATATCCACTTCACCCATGTGAATTTCACACTCTAAGCCAAAATAAGCCGCGGCAGTAGCCAGTGCAACGCCGTGTTGTCCCGCGCCCGTTTCAGCGATTAGCTTCTTTTTGCCTAAGTGTTTAGCAAGTAATGCTTCACCCATACAGTGATTTAATTTGTGAGCACCCGTATGATTTAAATCTTCTCTTTTTAGATAAATTTGTCCACCATACTTTTCTGATAAGCGGTGACAATGGTAAACAGGCGTAGGACGGCCTTGATAGTATTTTCGAATATCACGTAGCTCTGAAATAAATTTATGGGACTTACTGATAGAAAAGTAAGCATCATTAATTTTCTTCATTTCGTCTTCTAAATTGGGTGGAATAAACGCACCACCAAATTCATTAAAAAATCCATCTTTGTCTGGGTACTTTTTAAAATAATTTTCTTTCATTTTATTCCTTTACTATAAGTTCCTTAGACTAAAAATAATAAACAGAGATAAAAAATACTGCAAGGATAAATTCATTAATTTTCCTATTTTAAATCAAATAAATAGGAAAATATTTATTATCTGTTGGCCTGCCCTATTCATCTTTGATGGCAAGTGAGAAAACAAATCAGCTACACCTATAACGCAACTATTTTATAACCGTAATATTAATCAGCTTTTAATTCTTCCAATAAGTCATGTATCTCAGCTTTTAATTCTTTATCAACAATTTTATTACAACTAATTTTAGCTTTTTCTAAATGATCAATAGCACCGGTTTCATCCCCTAACTCAACTTTAAGCGTAGCGATTGAATAACCAATAGACGAGCGAAAATCTTTAGAGTTAATCGCTTCTGCCTTTACTAACGCTTGTTCATAAATAGTCACCGCTAATGCGAGATCATCGGTAAAATCAGCCAGTGTTTCCCACTGTACTGGATGGTCTTTATCAGTCTCTTCATTCGCTTCACAAAGTTCTTTTAATTCTAGATAGTAACCATCGAATTTCGTTTGATTTTTTTCTTGTGCCGCTGCCATTAAATGATCAGCCAGGAAAAGCACTCTCTTGTATATTTTGGTATTCATTGGTTCTAGCCTTATCAATTGGGTTATCGAAAAATCAAGCCGTGATTATATAGCTTTTACGACAGTGAAACAGAAACTTAGTCAGTTAGATCACAGTTATTATCGTTAAATACTTAAATGCAACACTGTACATACGAAAAAACATATATATAATAAGATGCATATTAATTACCTGACTTTGATAAATGCATAAACTTGATAAGCAAAACATCCTCTTTCTCTGTTCAGAAAATTCTGCTAGGTCACAAATGGCTGAAGCATTATTAAGGCATAAGGCTGATGACCAATTTAATGTTTTTAGTGCAGGTACGCATCCAGATGAGATTGATTCACGCACAATCAACGTCTTAAATCAATTTGGAATAAATGCCAATAATTTAGTCTCTAAAAATATAAACGTATTTAAAGATAAAATCTTTGATTACGTCATTACCCTTTGTAATAAAGCAAATAATGAATGTAGAAGCTATACAGATACCGGTAAGCAATTAGCATGGGATATACCCGATCCAAAGGAACGCTCTGATAACGACCCTTTCTTCGTCACCTTAACTGAATTAAACAACCGTTTATCTATGTTTCTTCTGATAGAAAAAAACGTGACTAACCCAGTAACTAATGCACAAAAAAATGTCATTGTTGAAGTAAATAATGATCCCACTGACGTTAGCCCAATCACTTTTTATAAATGCTTGACCGATACTATTCGCTTAAAAACCTTAATGCTGACCCATTATCACGGTGAACTTTGTGTTTGTGAATTAATGGAAGCGATGGAAGAAGACAGCCAACCGAAGGTATCACGAAACCTTGCTGTTTTAAAAAAAGCGAACGTTATTACCGACAGAAAACATGGACAGTGGGTGTTTTATCGTATTAATCCTGCACTGCCATTATGGGCTAAATCAGTGATTGCACAAACTACAGAGAATAACATTCCACTGATTAACAACGAGCTTCAGCGTCTAGATAAAATGCAACACAGACCTGATAAAGCAAGTTTCTGTAAATAACTATTTAAAAGGAGTTAATGGATGAACCTACCGCTTAAAATACTAACAAACTGTTGGTTTGGAAAAAGCCATGTTTGAGATATTTACCGATTTTTCCACCTGGTTAGTGGTTGATACCTTTGGGCTATCAAAAGAAACAAAGCTAGGCGATGCACTCCATTTTTTTATTGAAGACACCACAAAAATTTTTTTTCTATTACTCGTCATGATCTACGTTATTGCGTTAATAAGAGCTTCAATGAATGTAGAGCGTGTTCGTGATTATTTAGCCGGTAAACATAAAGGGGTTGGTTATCTCCTCGGCTCCAGTTTTGGGGCAATAACACCCTTTTGTTCCTGTTCAAGTATTCCAGTATTTTTAGGCTTTACCTCCGCAGGTATTCCTGTTGGCATAACAATGTCATTTCTCATCACGTCACCGTTAATTAATGAAGTGGCTGTTTTACTGTTACTGAGCTTATTAGGGTGGAAATTCACGCTACTTTACGTGATTGTTGGTATGTCTGTGGGTATGTTAGGTGGCGTATTCCTTGATATGATTAAAGCCGAACGTTGGTTGCAATCTTTTGCCGCGAAAGCGTTAGAGCGTGGTCAAAACTCTGCAGCTACCATTGAATCAAAACCGACTGAAACCTTATCTTTCAAAGCACGCCATACCTTTGCAAAAGCGGAAATGTTAGATATTTTTGGCCGAGTATGGAAATGGGTAATAATTGGCGTTGGAATAGGCTCTGCCTTACATGGCTTTGTTCCTGACGGTTGGATTGAAGAGCATTTAGGGGATGGACAATGGTGGTCGGTTCCTTCAGCGGTATTACTCGGCATACCTTTATATTCTAATGCTACCGGGGTAATTCCTGTGATGGAAAGTTTAATTAAACAAGGACTTCCTATTGGTACAACACTCGCTTTTTGTATGAGTACGGTAGCCGCAAGTTTCCCCGAGTTTATTTTGTTAAAGCAAGTAATGCAATGGAAATTATTAGCCGTGCTTTTTGCACTCCTACTCGTTGCATTTACGTTAATTGGTTGGATTTTTAACTATCTAACCCCGTTTATTTAAAAGCTGAGTTTAAAACCGAGGTTTAAAACCTGAATTTAATACCTGAATTTAAGAGGAAAATATAATGAAAGAAATAAAAGTACTTGGTACTGGTTGTGCTAAATGCACAAAAACTGTTGACGTTATTTCAACAATAGCCAATGAATTAAATATAGACGTACACGTAGTTAAAGAAACCGATCTTGAAGTCATTATGAGCTACGGCGTAATGAGTACACCCGCTGTCATTATTGATGAAGTTAATGTACATAGTGGCTCTATTCCGTCTCGTCAAGAAATTGAACTATGGTTAAAAAAATAACAATAACGCCATTAATTACACCAATAACTGACAATATAAAATCAGGTTAACGTGATTATTTAACTTCTTATTAATAATTTTTCTAACACTATTTAGGACACACTTATGACAATTAAAATTGGTATTAACGGCTTTGGTCGTATGGGTCGTTTATCAATGCGTGCGGCATTTGATTGGGATGACATTGAAATTATTCAAATTAATGATCCTGCCGGCAATGCCGAAACACTTGCCCATTTAATGACGTTTGATTCAATACATGGACGTTGGCACCATGAAGCGACTCATGATGGCGATTCTATGATTATTAATGGTAACGCTATTCCTTGTACGCAAATAACAGCGACTAAAGACATTGACTGGTCTCAATGTGATGTCGTTATTGAAGCTTCAGGTAAAATAAAAACTAAAGCATTGTTACAAGCCTATTTAGATCAAGGCGTAAAACGTGTTGTAGTTACCGCGCCAGTAAAAGAAGACGGTGTATTAAATATTGTCTTAGGAGTAAATGAAGCGTTATACGACAAAGCGATCCACCCAATAGTAACAGCAGCATCATGTACCACTAACTGTTTAGCCCCAGTGGTCAAAGTACTCCATGAAAAAATTGGCATTAAACATGGCTCAATGACAACAATCCATGACATCACCAATACCCAAACCATATTAGATGCCCCCCATGCAGATTTACGCAGAGCACGCGCCTGTGGCATGAGTTTAATTCCGACAACAACTGGCTCTGCAACGGCTATCACCCATATTTTTCCAGAGCTCAAAGGCAAGTTAAATGGTCATGCTATTCGTGTTCCATTGGCCAATGCCTCCATTACAGATTGTGTGTTTGAATTAGTACGCGGCACAACGGTTGAAGAAGTGAATGGATTACTTAAACAAGCGGCTGAGAATGAACTAAAAGACATCATGGGATTTGAAGAACGTCCGCTAGTGTCAATTGATTATAGAACCGATCCTCGCTCTAGTGTTATTGATGCGTTATCTACAATGGTAGTTAATGGCACGCAAGTCAAACTCTATGTTTGGTATGACAATGAGTGGGGTTATGCCAATAGAACGGCTGAATTGGCACGTATGGTTGGCTTAGCAGACAAGGATTAGAACCCCATGGGGCTTTTATCGCTAAAAGGGTTATCATCACCGTTATCTAAACAAGTAAAACAATACTTGGTGATCACCGGTAATTATTGGGCGTTCACCTTAACGGATGGCGCACTACGAATGCTAGTAGTGCTGTATTTTCATCAGTTAGGATACAGCCCATTAAATATTGCCATGTTATTTTTGTTTTATGAAGTTTTTGGTGTGATCACTAATCTTATTGGCGGTTGGTTAGGTGCACGACTTGGTTTAAATAAAACCATGAATATTGGCTTAGGCCTGCAAATAATTGCCCTTAGTATGTTGGCTGTGCCTGCTGACATGCTAACTATTTTGTATGTCATGGCAGCGCAAGCATTATCAGGTATCGCCAAAGACTTAAATAAAATGAGTGCTAAAAGCTCAATTAAACTACTCGTCCCTAAAGGAGATGAAAGTAAGCTGTATCAGTGGGTTGCTGTACTCACGGGTTCAAAAAACACATTAAAAGGGATTGGCTTTTTTCTCGGTGGGTTATTACTGACTTTACTGGGATTTAAAGGCGCAATAATACTTATGGCGTCGCTATTAGCCATCGTGTGGGTATTTAGTTTATTTGCATTAAAAGAAGATTTAGGTAAAGCAAAAAGCAAACCTAAATTTACTGACATTCTATCTAAAAGTGCGTCAATAAATATCTTATCTGCCGCTCGGCTATTCTTGTTTGGCGCCAGAGATGTATGGTTTGTTGTGGCACTACCGGTATTTTTAGCTGTTCAATTTAACTGGGATCATTGGTGGGTTGGTAGCTTTATGGCAAGCTGGGTAATTGGCTACGGGATAATACAATCTTTAGCCCCTCGAATTACTGGAAGCAGCAAAGGAAGAGACACAGATAAAAAACAAGGTAAAGTGCCGACGGGGAAAACAGCCTTCACCTGGGCGAGTTACTTAACCTTGATACCTGTGGCTATCGCATTGGCTTTACATTTTGATTTTTATATCCAAGCTTCCCTTATTATTGGCTTACTAATATTTGGCGGTGTTTTTGCTATTAACTCTTCTTTGCATAGCTACCTTATTGTGAGCTATGCAAGCAGTGATGCGGTATCGCTTGATGTCGGTTTTTACTATATGGCCAATGCGATGGGCAGGCTAATAGGTACCTTGCTTTCAGGTTGGGTATATCAAGAATACGGATTAGAAAGTTGTTTATGGATATCTGCCCTATTTTTAGCTTTAACAGCCGCTATTTCAACAAAGTTACCTTTGGTGAATTTCAGTAAGTAGGTACTGCATAGTATAAAAAGGCTAGCCACCTCCTACCAAAAACAGTTTGAATTAAAGAAAAAAAACATTGAACAACAGGAGATTACAAAGTTAAAACAGGCTAAAATCTCATTTTTACGTTAGTGAGATTAAGAATAGACCGATATTTACTCTTTGCACAAAGCAAACATCGGCTATTATATATACTCGTTACTTTGGTTCATCTTTTGGCAGATACTTATAGCCGGTTATCATGGCAGAAACCAACGCAGTTTTTTCTCTTCGCTCAGCGACAATCACGCCGATAATGTGCAATGGAATTAAGAAGAGAAAACAGTAAAAAGCATAAACATGCGCAGTAATAAAGGGGGTTCGTACGTCCCTCATTGCTTGATAGGCAGTTTCATCTACATTCACCTTTGAATAAGGCTTAATTGCGTCAATGTTTTGTTTATCTAGTGCAATACTTTCAGCAAAGTATCCGCCAAAAGGGGGGTAATAAATATCGGTTCCAGCAATAACCAAACCTGAAATCATTTGAATAGACATTAACGATAATAAGGCAAAAACCATCAATTTACCTGCGGGGTTATGGCCTTTATAAACGGCTTTTTTATGTTCCTTAAATTCAGTTAATTCTTTTGAAAAACCTTTAGTAAAAGGTAACACTTGGCCCCATCGTTCGTGTGCTTTGCCTATAAAACCAATAATTATTCTAAACAGTAAGTTAATGGCAAAAACATACCCTACGCTTACATGTAACGTTTTTAATAGAATTTTTCCATCCGTACTTACACCAAATAATTTTCCATTGAAAATGATTAACCCAATACAAATGAGTAAAGTAATGGCGATTACATTTATCCAATGGAATAATCTTATATTACGACTCCATACAAAAATCTGTTCTCGTTTGGTATTCATATCGACCTCTCTTTTTTGTCGTAAATTACACATTAATTAAAAATAGAATAAACCATTTTTAATTAACTTTTATTATTCTAAGTTCGCTTATGCGACACTGATTTAGAAATAAATCAAATAGTATTGGTATCCTATTAAAAATGACCACTTTCTATAACAGGCGTTAACCAATACCTTAATTTAGCGGGCTGGCAAACAGGCTTCAAGCACTCTTTAAGCATAGCCACCTCACTTGATGCGATAAGTACTTCAAATTGATAAAAGGCTCTATAACCTTCCACTTGTTCAGATATATCAAACAAGCTGTGCTCTTTGCTATAACCGCTCATCTTATTTAAATTAAACCCCGTGAGGCTTGGCAAACTCATTAACCGGTCAATTATCTCATCTTTTAAGCTTGTAGGTACATTTAAGGTAAACAGTAATTCTTCAATCATTTTTTTTCTCCAACCAACAGTAAAATATAGGCAATAGATAGAGCGTAGTAATCGTGGATGTTATCAATCCGCCGATAACAACTATCGCTAATGGTTTTTGAATCTCAGCCCCTGGACCTGTAGCAAAAACTAAAGGCAACAATCCAAACATGGCTGTTGTCGCGGTCATTAATACTGGCCTTAATCGACGATTTGCACCGTCAATAACGCGTTTAACTAAATTTTGTGACGACAGTTTCGTTTGTTCAAAATAACTGATCATGACGATGCCATTTAACACAGCTACGCCAAGCAAAGCGATAAATCCTACCGAAGCGGGTACCGATAAATATTCTTTACTCAGGTACAACGCAATAATACCGCCCATCAAGGCAAACGGAATATTAGCAATGATAAGAGCTGATTTAGCCGTTGAATTAAACGTGGTAAATAAAATAATAAAGATTAATAACAATGCAAGCGGAATCAATAGCAATAAGTTTTTAGTTGCCCTTTGCTGACTTTCAAATTCACCACCAAACGATAAGGTATAACCTGAAGGAAGCTTAATAGTATTGTTTATTTTAGTATTTAATTCATTTACAAAACTAACCACATCGCGGCCTACAACATTGGCACTTACCGAGGCAAATCGATTGCCTTTTTCTCTTTCAATTATCAGAGGGCCTGTTTTAAATGTGATTTCAGCCACCTGTTCAAGCGGCAACAACGCATTATTAGGCATCAAAATAAGTTTTTGTTTTAATGCTTTTATAGAGGAAATCTCATGATAACTTTCAGACTTGTTTTTTGCCCCATTAAAAACAATCGGTATAGAACGATTATCTTCTAGCAAAGCAGAAATTTGCAACCCTTCAAGTTGGGATGTTAAGTAACGACTTAATTGCTCTGTAGATAATTCAAATTGACTAGCCACCGCTGGAATGAGTTTTATATTTACATATTTTCCGCCTTCAATGATTGCCATTTGTACATCAGAAGCGCCCGCAATTTTATTAGCCAAAGCGGATATTTGTTCAACTAACGTGGCAAGTGTCGAAATATCATTACCGAAAACCTTGATAGAAATATCGCCAGTGCCACCTGTTAACATTTCTGACACTCTCATTTGAATGGGTTGTGTGAAACCAACATTCATACCCGGAAACTGACTAAGAATTTTACGGATATCTTCAATCAATTCTTTTTTCGTCTCAAAGCGCCATTCACTTTTTGGCGCAAGCTCCATAAAGACATCAGTTTCATTTAACCCCATAGGATCAAGACCCAGTTCATCTGAACCTGTACGGGCCACTATTTGTACTATTTCAGGAATATTTTTCAGTAACGCTTTTTCAACTTGTTCATCAATATCAATAGATGATTTTAAGGAGATACTAGGCGACTTCTCAAGTTGTACAATAATATCACCCTCATCAAGCACGGGCATAAAACTTTTACCTAAACCGTTAAACAGTACCAAACTAACAATTAATACACTTAATGATAGTAGTACTAAAGCAGCGGGTTTGTTGGTCGCTTTAGTTAAGGTTTTTACATAATACTTTTGCAAAAACACAACAAGTTTAGGGGGGGTAACTGCCTCGTTTTTTAATAAAAAAGAAGCGAGTATAGGAATAATGGTCAGTGACAAAATCAATGCACTTAACATAGCAAAAACAATAGTGAGTGCGACTGGCGTAAAGAGTTTACCTTCTAACCCCGAAAGCATTAATAAAGGTGAAAACACAATAATAATGATGATGGTGCCTGAAAAAACCGGTGTTGCCACCTCTTTACATGCCCTAAAAATGACGTGTAATCTAGGTAAATTCTGATTATTTTCGAGTCTGTTTACTATGTTTTCAACAATAACAACGGAAGAATCAACCAACATGCCGATAGCAATAACTAACCCACCAAGGCTCATTAAGTTTGCTGATAAATTAAACTGCTTCATTAGAATAAACGTCATCAAAGCCGCCATAGGTAATGACAGTGAAACAACTAAAGAAGAGCGAATATCTCCAAGAAAAATAGCCAATAGCACAATAACTAAGATAACAGCCTGCCCCAACGCGTTTGTTATGGTACTTATTGCGGTATTGATTAAATTAGATCTATCATAAAAAACGTTGATCTTCGTTCCTTGTGGTAGCGACGCTTCTATCATTTTTAGTTTATTTTTCACCTCGGTAACTACTTGTGCGGTATTACTGTTTTTTAACGCAATGATTAATCCCTGAGTTGCCTCTTCTCCATCTTTAGTGACTGCACCATATCGCGTTAAACTGCCTATGTTAACTGTTGCAACATCTTCAAGGCGAATAACTTTGTTTTCACTTGTTTTAATCACCGTTGCTTTTATTGAATCGATGTTTTCATACTTCCCTTCCGTTCTAAGGATCAGTGCATCGTTACCTTTGATCATGCGGCCAATACCGCCATTTTGATTTGTTTCAATGATGACAGATTCAATTTCATCAAAAGAAATGCTGTATTGTTGCATCAGTAAAATATCAGGTACTATTTCATAGGTTTTTACAAAACCACCGAGGCTGTTCACGTCAGCTACCCCTGCCACTGTTCTGAGCAAAGGGCGAATTTGCCAATCAAGTAGTTCTCTTTTTTCTATCAGTGATAATGCCGGATTTTCAACGGTAAACATAAATACTTCACTTAATGGCGTACTCATTGGCGCCATGCCACCACTTATATTTGAAGGAAGCGTGGGGAGTATATTGACTAACCGTTCATTGACTTGTTGTCTTGCCCAATAGATATCTGTTCCATCTTTAAAATCAATAGTGATATCAGTAATAGAATATTTTGTCGTTGAACGCAGCATTTCTTGTGACGGAATACCCAATAATTCGGTCTCAATAATGCGCGTTACCTGAGATTCAATTTCTAACGCATTCATGCCAGGTAATTTAAGTACTATCTTAACTTGCGTGGGTGATATTTCAGGAAACGCATCGACGGGTATCTCTAACCAAGATTTCACCCCCATAAACATTACTAAAATAGCTAAAATACTAACAAATAAGCGCTGAGTAAGAGAAAACTTAATGAGTTGGTTTAACATTTACTCTGCTCCTAAGCTAAGTAAACTACCCTGAAGAATACTGACTGAACTAATCAGCCCTTGTTTCCCTTCAATATTTTCATTTGTTGTGAAAATATACTCACCTTCACTGGTACCCATAAGATCAATAGGAATTAAAGACAGTGCTTCTTTGGCTTTAATGGCAATATAATTCTTATTTTCAAATTCAAAAATCGCAGACTTAGCAATTTTATATCCATCAATATTCTGTATAGGCGTCACATTGATAACTTGACCCAGTATTAATTTACAGTCTTTCGATGTCGGCTCTGCCCATAATATTTGGTGAAATTTACTGGCAATTTTCTCAATAATATTGATACTAAGACGACAAGTTGAATTAACGTCAAAATGAGATAGGTTTGATGCTAACAACAGCGGAACAGTCACTTTAACCTTAATGGCATTTTGATCAATAATATCAAAGGCCAGTTCCCCTGCTACTTTACTGCCAATTGAACTGGGTAGTTTTATAACGCCTGCTTTAGGACTAACAAGGGTAATTTGTTCATTTTCATCAATATGTAAAAAAGACATGAGATGCTGAATATGCTCAAAATTTAGTTTGGCTTCATAGTAACTTTTTGTGATCTCTATCCACTGTGAGCTTTTAATTGTTTTGTTCTCAAAATACTGCTTATTGGTTTTAAAATGCATCTCTTGAATTTCAAGTAGTACCTTTGTTGTCTCATATTCATCAATAAAATGATGAACGTCATAACCTTCAACCAATGCGATGGTATCTCCTTTATTGACTTCACCACCATTTTTCACTCGATAGGTGATCCGTTGTACATCAAAGGGAAGTGTCACTGAATAGTTTTCACCAGCCATATAACCAATTTCACCGATTAAACTTTGACCTTTTAATAATTCAACTTTTTTAACTTCTGAAAAGCTAACGTCAAAGTGACCTAATGATGAAAGTTCAATAACCTTTAATCTATCAGCAGCATTTACCGTGGATAACGGCATTAAAACTGCGATTAAAAAGTAAAACATCGCATATTTGAATTTAGTGCTTCTTGGTGATTTTCTTATAAAAAGTAATGGCATATAATGGATTCATTGGAAAATAATTTTATGATTTAATTATTACCTTTTTATTTTGCCAAATCATTGGGCATACGTTAGTTTTTATTGTTTTCATCGGTATTTTTTTAGTATGGTACATATGTCTATTGACTTTGTATCACATTGATAGTTAAGAGGTTTTATGAGAGATAAGTTTATAGCCATAATATTACTTATTATTATGTGTTTAAATTTTTTTGACGTGCTTACTGATTTATCTTTAGGTGTTCCAGGCTGGCATATCGTCTCAGAAAGTCTAATTGTTATTGTGTCAGGCATTGGAGCGCTATTCTTAATTAGAGATATTTATGCGCGAACGTCTGATATCTCGAGGCTAAAAGAAGCGTTGTTAATATCTGATGATAAATTTAGAAATATCTCTGATGAAATGAAAAATGCTCGCCATGAGTATAGTGCGGTTATTCATAGCCAATTCAAGCAATGGTCACTTACACCAAGTGAACAAGACGTTGCGATGCTATTACTAAAAGGATTAAGTTTTAAAGAGATTAGCGGTGTAAGAAATACTAAAGAAAAAACAGTTCGCCAACAAGCTTCTGTTATTTATAGTAAGGCAAACGTGGAAGGCAGACACGAGTTTGCCGCATGGTTCCTAGAAGATTTCATGTAAGTAACGCAGAATATGATTTGCTCAGCTATTGCTCAATCAAGCGCCTTATTCTTGAAAATTTATCCTCATTGATATTTGATCACTAACTTATTGGTATTATTACAGAATGTGGCGCCTCTTTAAGTGATCCGGTCGTTGTCTCATTTTTGATTTAAAGCGAAGGCAACAAAAAAGCCAATCACTAAAACTAACGTAATTGGCTTAAAGCTTTTAAAGTACTTAAAAGTAGAGAAACTAGTAAATACCGTCGCTAGATTTCATATCAACTAATTTTCCCTTGAATAACGAGACTAATAAAGCTGAAATACGTTCATGCATAATAACGGTATGTTTATTATTGCTTTCTTGCATAAAGCTGCGTAATTCATCACGTACCGCTTTTATACCCGTAACATCAATAATAATGTCTAGTTCATTATCGTCTTTGAATAAGGACATAAAGTCGTTAGTCGTTGGGATACCTTTTTCTTGTGCCAATTTAATACCTGGAGCCTCTTCGTTTTTATCTACCACAGCGACTAAATCGACAAAGTCTACTTCAATCATCTTTTGCATCATTTCAATGCCAGCATTACCCGCACCAATAATCGCGATTGAAAATTTTCCTGAATTCATAGTTACCACTCTCTTTTATATTATCAATGATCAACTTACTAAATAACCATGATTAATATGTGGTTATTTTGTGATTGATAATTTAACAGCTTTATTATTGAGGTTAAACATTTATTGCTGGTTATGCTCTAGCCTTAGCTGTTGTCTTGTTTTACATCAATATATTCACTGATTAGTTAAGCTAAAATGACTTTTTAATTAAATAATTTATTGGTGGTTATAGTGTTACAGACTTTGAGCCTGTCACGTTTCTCAAGTGAAAAAAGGGTGAGTTACAGTTTGGTGTTTTTGGCCAGTTTAGTGATTTTCTTTATCTCACAAGTGATTCAGTTTTATCTCGGCGCTTATAATTTCACCACTATGTATATTTCTTTTGGCGCAGGCTTTATTCTATTTATTCCGTTGGTAAGCTTGGTATTACATCCCCTACTCCTTAACAAAAAAGGCAAAAGAGAAACGTTTCAATTTAGGGACTTACTCGCCAATATAGGTTTAGTTTGTGTCGTTCAGTTTCTATGCTTTCTTATCTGGATCACTGATGCTATTGCTTTGTATAGCATTTATGTTGATCAAAACTCATTTCTTGCTAAAGTGTTTGATATAAAAACGAAAACCAAGGGAGATATGACTTTTGAGTTTTATTGCTTTAACTTTGTACTCGCTTGGGTATTTGCACTTTTATCTATGGTTGTTGGTATATTACCTTGTTTGATTGCCCGTTTAGACAATTTTGGGGTAGTTGGTAACTTTGTTGCTGCTTTTTCATTCGCTAAAAGGCTAAAATTTACGTTGTATCTTTATGCCTTGTTAATCGCTAGCTCCGTATTATTACCCTTGTTATACGCTAAATATCTTTTTTTAGTACTTTTCCCTATGACATTAGTTTGGGTTTTCACTCGCTTAAATGAAAGCTATTTATTGTCACCGACCTCAGGGATAGACAATTCATATTAATGACTAATATTAGTGACCAATACTTTAACTAAAGCAACAAAAGGCATGCTTGTAAAGATGTTTATATAAACTTAATAAATTGATAAATTGATAAATTGATAAATTGATAAATTGATAAATAAAGATATTTACTCATACGATGTCTGGCTATTATTTTTAAGTAATTATGCGCTACTGTCATCCTTAGTTTTAATTTATCTATAGTTATTCTTGGTGGTTACTGCCCTCTGCTTGTATATCACGAGTTTGATGTGGGTATTCATTAAAAAACTTAAAATAGTCCTGTGCAAATCGTCCTTGGTTAACAACACCATAAGCCTTGGTTAATTCCGCAATAGATTTTGTATTCTTCTTTTTTAACGTTGAATGAATTAACTGAAGCCGGCGTTTAATTATATATTGTTTAGGCGTCATGCCAATAATAGCTTTAAAACTGTATTCTAAATTGCGAACACAACAACAACTGGCTTTTGCTAGTTCAGGAACAGTAATGATGAGGATAATTTTCTTGTGAATATAGTTTAGTGCACGGGTAACTATTGTAAATTGTCTGCGGTATTTAATATTATTTAATTTGGGTGTCAATGAACTTATCTTAAGTAAATTGGAAAGAAGACCTATTATAGTTTCTTGAACATCCATAACTGCTTGGTAAGTTAATGAACCACCTTGGTTAAGTAAACTTTCAATGATTAGATTTAAATGATTAAGATTTCCACCCGCATGTGAGAAAATTATTTTTTCATTACTTTCTTTTTTAAGTGCTTTTTTTAAAATACCAATATTTTCAGTACCGTAGGATTTGGCTAATTCCTCTGATGAAATTACAATAACGCAATATTTGGGATAATTGCTGGGTATAATAACCAACATATCTTGGTTATCTGAAAACACTAAGGGTTGATTGATTCGTAAAGGTTTTCCATTGACCGATACTCCTGTTCCTTGGTTGTTGGGCAAAATGATATAAAAATAATCTTTATTCATCGCCGCTTGAAATAGTAATGAAGTATTAATAGAACGGTCTCCGACTGTCAGTTTAGGTAGTTGAAATTCCCTATGTCGACATGAAAAGCTCCCTGGTGATATTTGCGTGGCATATATGTCTAATTTTGTTAGTCCTTGAAGGTAATCTTCAATACATAAAAATTCTAAATCGATCATTTTTCTATCATAGTTTTATTGGTCAAACCTCCTTGAGTTCATTCAATTTAATTATCCCACCTGAGTTATGCATGTCAACAACGTCACATGTACTTTTTTCGCATAATCAGAATGCAGTAGATGTACATTTTTCGCATAAGAAAACCTACTTATACAAAGGTAAATTAACAAATAAATCTCACTAAAAAATTTATCTCGTTAGAGCCCTGTGATACCTAACCTCAATTTAAAAAACATAAAAAACATAAATAAAATAAAAATAAAAAAAGACATTTTAAATCATATATACATAATACGAATAAACGAAATATTTGTTTATTTACAGAGACTTAAAATAAAAATACTGCTAGGATCAATGTTAAATCAATACTAATCAATGTTCTTTTAATAAAGCTTTACTAGACTCCTTATCAAAATTAATAACGTAAAAATCACTCCACATACTTGTCTATAACGTAATTAATTCATCGGAGTAAAAAAGCTATTACGTCAAGTGAAAACAGCTAACACGTTTGAGTGACCAACAACGCTTAATTGCACGATTTAGTGGCTAGCAATAGTTAAGCTAGCAACAGTATTCAATATCAAATTTAGGCTTTAAACAAGGTGCATGTTAATGACTAGCGTTACCAAAAGAATTCTTAGTTGGCCGAGCATTTCTCGGTTTTATGTCGGTACAGCAATACTGACTCTCACACTATGGATTGCTTCATTTCAGCAGGTTAATAAAATTTTTGCAGATACAAACAATTTATACCAACATCCCTATAAAGTATCAAATGCATCACTAACTATTAAACTTCATATTCACAGAATAAATCAGATAATAAAGGGTAGTAAGTATGCACAGAATAAAGAACAAATAAAAACAGCTCTATCACTCGTTAGTGAACATGAAAATGAAATCTTGGGTAAATTATCATTAATTTCTCAACGTTATTTAGGCAAACAGGAAGTTATTGATAATATTTATCAGTTAGTTGACGACTGGAAGTTGATTAGACAGGATTTTTTCGATCTGTACTTACAAAAAATTAATTCTATAGCGTTTAATGAAGTGCAGTTAACGTATGTAGCCCAACAAAACAAAAATCAAGTCGATAAACTACAAGGTGAAATTATAGAAATAGTTGAATTTGCCAATAATAAAGCTAAAAACTTTAGTGAAAGTGCAAAGTCAAATTTCATTGTTGTAGAAAAAGCAGGATTCATCCTCATCTTTTTTCTATTAGCAATGCAAGTATTACTCTTTAGGATGTTTCAGAAAAATTCAATCAAAGAAAAAAACACCGTGCTAAAAGCACTTAAATGGTCTAATGAATTAATTGATTCATCGCCTGATGCAATGATCATAACAACTCAAAACGGTAACATAACCCAAGTAAACATTAGCGCTGAAAAACTATTTGGTTACACTAGAGTTGAGTTCATTGGTTTGAATATTCGCGAATTAATGCCAAAAGAACTTGTTAATCATCAAGAGAAAATAGATGATTTTTTTGAGCATTCTTCTAAACGTATTTTGGGAGAGGATAGAGAACTTCTTGCTTTAAAAAAATCAGGAGAAATATTTCAAGTAGAGATTAGTTTAAATTTAGCCGAATTAAATGATGATAGAGTGGCTATTACTAGCATTCGTGATGTCACCAAACAAAAATTTATTGAATCTAAAGTATTGCACCAAGCAAGCTATGACTTTTTAACACAGCTACCTAATAGATTCTTATCGGTAGATAGACTGGCAACTTCTCTTGAGCATGCTAAACGCAATAAGACTAAACTCGCGGTTATGTACATTGATCTTGATGATTTTAAAAAAGCAAATGATATTTTCGGTCATCATGTTGGTGATAAAATTTTAGTTTCCACCGCTGCTAGATTAAAAAATGCAATACGAGCTGCGGATACGGTGGGTCGTTTTGGGGGTGATGAATTTTTTGTTTTAATCGACCATTTTTCTTCTCAAGATTCATTAATAACCGTTGCCAACAACATATTAGAATCATTTAAAAAGCCCTTTAATATAGGCCCTATAAGTACATTACTATCTGCCAGTATTGGCATTAGTGTTTACCCGGATGATGGACATACCGTTGACGACTTACTGGTTAATGCTGACTTATCGATGTATCAATCTAAAAAAGTAGGCAAGAATTTATTCACATTTTTTGAAAATTCCATGAGAGATTCAATTAAGAGACAATCGTCTCTTGAAAAAGCGTTGAAATCTAGCTTAGAGAGAAATGAATTTTACGTTGTTTACCAACCTAAATATGAAATAAGCTCTAATATAATTATAGGATTTGAAGCCTTAGTTAGGTGGGATAATACTGAATTTGCCGGTACTGGCCCTGATGAGTTTATTCCCGTACTAGAACAAATAGGCCTTATATATGACGTGGGCATGTTTGTCTTAGATCATGCGCTACAAATGATTAAAAAGTGGCAATCAATGACACAACAACCGTTGCAAATGGCCGTTAATATATCGCCAATGCAGTTTAATGATCCCATGTTATTTCAACAAGTGATGCAAAAGTTGACTAAGTATGATTTAGCTGGGCACTCTTTAGAAATTGAAATTACAGAAGGAATAATACTTGAAGCGACACAAGCGCTCAAAGACACCTTAAATGATTTTAGAAAGGCTGACATTGCCATTGCGCTAGATGATTTTGGTACTGGCTATTCTTCTTTAAGCTACATAAAAGACTACCCGATTAACTCAATTAAAATTGACAAGTCATTTATTGAAGAAATAAATAAGAATAAGACTCAGACCAAACTAGTTGAAGCTATGATTTCACTTGCTCATTCACTTAATTTTCATGTTACAGCTGAAGGTATTGAGTGCAAAGAACAATTAGATTTCTTAAAAGCACTTAAGTGTGATATTGCCCAAGGATATTATTTGAGCCGGCCACTGACAGCAGACAAAGTCATTTGTTTATTGTGAATAATTTTGATTTGAGAATGGCACCCACATCCTTTTTTAATATAAAACAAGCCTGATGTAACTATCTATTTCTAACTTACGATGTATCTAAAGACTTGAACTTTACAAATATTGAGAAGATAAAAGCGAGCATGAGTATAGAAAACCTTAACACCATTAAAGACCTTGAACACTTTATTCAAAGCAATGAAACTGAAGTGTTACCTGTGTTAGGGGATAAACAGGAACGGTATCGTTTTATTCAAAAGATACTGGTTAAGTTTGGCTATATTACACTAAATAAAGCAGAGAAAGGCATTGTAAACCGCTATATCAGAACGGTTTCAGGTTACTCTCGCCAACAACTTACCCGACTTATAAAGCAATATAAAGACAAAGGGTATATTCAATGGCAGCTATGTCGCAGTAATGGTTTTTCAACTATTTATAGTCTCAATGACATTAAGCTTCTCGTTGAAATGGATACAAGGCATGAGGATATTTGTGGTCACGCGATTAAAAAGCTTATGGAAAGAGCCTACCATATATATGAGCAGCAAGAGTATCATACGCTTGCTAATATTTCCGTTTCACATTTATATAATTTGAGAGGCTCCCAAGCGTATCAAGAACAAAGGAAAAAACTCACAAAAACTCAACCCAGACAAATAGCTATAGGCAAACGTCGTAAACCACAGTCTAACGGTCAACCTGGCTACATCCGTATTGATACGGTGCTGCAAGATTATTTAGATGGGCACAAAGATGTTTATCATATCAATGCGATTGATGAAATGACTCAGTTTGAAGTTGTTTGCTCTGTTGAGCAGATAAGTAAACACTATCTCATTCCTGTATTAGAGCAGATGCTTGCTGCCTTTCCTTTTATGATCAAAGAGTTTCACTTAGGTAATAGCTCTGAACAGATCAATAAATATGTTTGTAAGTTATTAACAAAACTTCAACTTGAATTAGGCAACTTTCCTCCTCTCTATTCAAATAATAGTGATAATACGTTATCACAAAATAACGAGGTATCTGTAGTAAGAAAGCAACGGGACAACCAACAGCTTTCTAATCAGTGGATACCTATGATGAACGAGTTTAATGTAAAATACCTATTTTCCTATATCAATTATCATCGGCCTTGTTTTTTTCCTGTAGTAATCCTTAATAAAAAAGGTCAACTAATAAAAACATACCCCTATGAAAATATGATGACACCTTATGAAAGGCTAAAGTCGTTGCCTAATGCCAAAATTTATTTAAAACCTGACGTGTATTTTGAAAAACTAGATAAGCAAGTAATGGCAATAACTGATAATGCCTGCGCTGAATTACTGCAAAAAGAACGTAGTAAATTATGTAACCTGATATTAAAAAAAACAAACAAGCCTAGAAATTCAATTACTTCAGACTTGTCTATTATTAGTTTAATACCCTCGCTTTAAGACCTAACATTTAAGGTCTAAGCTTTAAATCTAAAAGCCTTCTAATACGATTTTTCCGATTGATTTACCTGATTCAATCTCTTTATGAGCAGCTCTTAAATTTTCGGCATTAATTAAGCCTAAATTTTTACCTACCGTCGTTTGAAGATAACCTTGGTCAATCAATTGCGATACCTTATTAAGTATGTGGTGTTGTTCGATCATATCTTTTGCTTTAAACATTGATCGGGTGAACATAAATTCCCAATGCAGCGATAAACTTTTCTGTTTCAGTTTGCTGATATCAACCGATTTAGGATCATCAATTAACGCTATTTTACCCATTGGCGCTAACAACTCAACATAGCTATCAAGGTATGAATCTGTGTGCGTTAAACTGGCTACATGAGTTACTTGGCCAATATTTAGCTGCTCAATTTGTGCTAGTAATGGTTTAGAGTGATCAATAACATAATCAGCACCTAGTTTTTTTACCCATGTTTTAGAACTTTCGCGAGAGGCACTAGCAATAACCGTTGCACCGGTTAATACACTGGCTAATTGAACTAAAATTGAGCCAACACCACCCGCTGCACCCACAATTAAAATCACATCGTTTGATTGTTCTTTTGAGTCAGGGTGTTGTTGGGTAATAGCCAAACGCTCAAACAATAATTCCCAAGCAGTAATTGCTGTTAATGGCAGTGCGGCGGCTTCACTATCGGATAAACTTTTTGGCTTATTACCCACAAGTCGTTCATCAACTATCTGATATTCTGCATTACTGCCCTGCCTATTTAAGTCCCCCGCATAAAAAACCCTGTCTCCAGGGTTAAAATTACTCACAGATCCACCTATTGCGACAACTTCACCGACGGCATCCCAACCAATTACTTTGTATTCATCCCCTTCTGGTGCCACATTCTGACGAATTTTACAATCAACTGGATTAACAGCAATTGCGTTAATTTTCACTAGTAAGTCATGACCTGCTGCTATAGGTTGTTTTAGCTCAATATCACTTAAGGATAATGGGTCGCTAATAGGTAATAATTGCGTATAGCCAATTGCTTTCATGGTTATTCTCCTGTTGGTCTAAAGTTGATAGTTAAAATTAATAACTGAAATTAATAACTGAAATTAATAACTGAAATTAATAACTGAAATAGATGATTAAGGTTCATTGTTAAGTTGGAAATTATAATAAAGCTTGATTGATTAAAGATAAACAGCATAATGATTGAATCTTTATCAATTTTTTTTTGACAATCATGTTATTAGAAGATCTCAATATTATTTTAAAAGTAGCTGAATTTCGCAGTATTACCGCAGCCGCAGAGAGCTTAGATATGCGCACAGCAACCGCCAGTGCTGCAATTAAACGGGTTGAACGGATACTCGGGGTTGAGTTGTTTATTCGAACAACTCGACGTTTAAGGCTTTCAGTTGCAGGTGAAAAGTATATTCCCCATTGTCAACAAGCGCTGCAAATGCTCGACCTTGCCCAACAAAACGTTAAAGATGATTTAGATATTATTGATGGTGAGTTAAGAATTTCAGTGCCCTCTGATTTAGGCCGAAACTTAATTTTGCCTTGGCTTGATGAGTTTATGGAAGCACATACTGGGGTTCGTATAAAACTTCATATTAGTGATAGTAATATTGATTTCTATCGCGATCCTGTCGATATAGCGTTGCGTTATGACTCTCCTAATGATCCTAATCTCTATGGCTTTAAAATTTGTAATGTCCCGCGTGTGGTTTGTGCAACATCTGAGTACCTAGAGAAGCATGGACTACCGTTGCACCCTAATGATTTGACCACACATAATGGTCTTTTATATCAGCTTGGTGATATTCTCTATGATGTCTGGGAATTCTCCCATAGCGGCGAGTCAATTAAAGTAAAAATACAAAGTAATCGTGCTTCAAACGATGCTGAGCTGGTTAGGCGTTGGTGCGTCAGCGGTAAAGGAATAGCAGCGAAATCTTGTTTAGATATGTCACATGATTTACTTAACCATAACGTTGTGCCGCTATTATCCGAATTTGAAGCGAGATCCACTGAACTTTGGCTTATTTGCCCTAGTAGACAAACAATCACACCCGCAGTTCGACTGCTTAGAGAACATTTGAAGGTTAAATGTGCACAGGTGTTAGCGCAACTTGTGAATAAAGGCGTGTTAACAAAAGCTGATATTGACTAGCAACGTTAACTTAGCACTAATGCCAACACCCACACCAAATAAGTAGATAGACTGTAAAAATTGGATTACCCATTTTTACAGTCTACTCTTTACTAAAGTGAACAAAAAAATAAGCAAACATAATGATGTAAATAATGTCATTTCGAAGGTAGAATTGCGTCAATCATGTCAACAGTCATTTTAATGCCAATTGAAATAAGTTGTCTCGCAAAAGGTAAATCAAGTTTATGGATTATTTTGAACAGTTAGGTGTAAGTAGAGTCTCGACGACAATCGAGATTAAGAAAGCCTATCGAAAACTCGCTAACAAATATCACCCTGATAGAAATGATAGTGCTGAAGCTAAAGAAAAATTTCAATTAATTCAACAGGCTTATGATGTTATTTCTGATCCAAAAAAACGTTCTTTATACTTAAAAAGTAACTATACCGTAATAACTGATCCCCGAGAAATTGCTGACTCTTTTTGGCAAAGTGCTTTTGACTCGGCTTAAAGTAGGCGCTTAAATAGACTTTTTTTCAGACTCTTCATTACTGTTTTTTGTAAAATTTTTCATTAGGAAACAATGAATGCAACCCGATACAAGCTTACCTGAATATTTAAACGATGACTTTTCTATGTATTTAGAAAATATGATCTCATTAACTGATCCTGAAAACCCAGATTTATTAGCAAATTATTTGTCTAATTTATTTGACCAATTAAATAACATGCCTCTATTATTCAATGGCATGGTTGATCAACTTGCGATGGCGCTATCAACAAAAGTTAGAATTGATAGTAAAAGTCTAGCAAAAATAGAACTTAAAGAAGAGCCCTCTTGGGCTGAAATAAAACCTTTTGTGGGAGTACACGCTGATGCTAGAGCCTGTGTTACTGAAATAATGGCCCAAGCAGAGCAGGACTTAAAAACAGCCATTTTACTCATTCATTTTTATAATGGCTATGATGCGACTCCATTAAAAGCTGAAGAAGATGAACAGGATCAACTCGATGACTATGACTCAAATGATTATGATGAGAACTACTAGTCTTTGTACTATTTTGAACTAACCAAATAAACATAACAAATTAAAAAAGTTTCATTTAAGTATTTATATAATAAACCTATTTAATAGATAAGTTTTAAGGAATCACCTTGACAAAAAATGCATTAATTCTTGCTACCGATATTATTGAACAAGCGCAGCATAGTGGTAGACGCGCGGGTACCTCATTAGAAAACATTGCTTCTGAACAAGGTGATGAGACGATGCTTGCGGTGTTAACCGAAATGGATATTTTAACTGTCGCTAAAATTGTTAGAGAGCACGACGCGACTATCCCTTCTATTGCCACCTGGTTAATGGACGCAGAATCAATTAAGCAGCTATTAAACGTTGAACCCTCTTATTGGCAAAATATGGATGAAGATCACGTATTTTGTGCACAAACTGAAGCGCACAGTTTATTAACACAAATATTTCTCTCTTCTGATGATGATGAAAAACAATTGGAAGTATTAACTGCCATTGTTGAAGATGACTTTGGTCTTTTATATTTATCTTTACCGTTTATTGGTCACGATTTTTCAGAATTAGAAGAAGACGAAGAACAAACGTCTGGAAGTATTGAAGAGTTGTTAATGAAAATAAAATCGCTAAGCGAAGAAGCCTATCGTGAAGTCATGACGGTAAGTACCAATGGCACACTGGACAATATTGAAAACGCGTTAAAACAAAATGCCAATAAACAAAGAGTGACCGCTGTTGAAATGGATACTGACGATATGTTCGCGCCACTTTAATTCGCCAAGTCATATTTTAGGTCATTTGCTAGGTTATTCGTAAGGTAAGTTATTAGGATTCATCAATGAAAATTGCAGCGTTAAGAAATCACCCATTTCTACTTCTGATCTTAAAAGATGGAGAAAGTGAAGGCTATTTTACACCCGAATTTATGCATAAAACTAAGCAACAATTATCAGATATGTCGTTGAGAATAGCGTCTGATAACTTGTCGATAATTTATGCCGATCAAATAAAAAAAGGCTGTGAAATTGTTCTTGGACTGAGCAACTTAGGTCTATTAGAATTGTGCGATAACGATACTGATAAAGCAAAAGAGTTACTAAAAACTCAAGGTATTGTTTATTGCTTTAGAGCCGGTTGGGCAAAGTACGCTCAATTAAAAAAAGTATCTCCCTCCTATTTTGAAGAGGTCTCGCTTAGTAGTTATGCGTTAGCCATTAATGATACCTCTGACATAAGGCTTATGCATGGAGCATTGGTGAGTGAAGGCTATCAAAGCGCTATGCTGTTAACTGTGTATAAAAGTATTGCTGCCAACTATTGTGCAAACGCCCTACTTATTGACACTGATGAAGACGTATTAATATTTGAGTTACAAAAATTTCTTAATACGGCAATTGCCTTGTTACTCATTGATTGTGAAAAGAAAATGTTTACCAATACTTTATATCAGCAGTTAAACACTTACCTTACAGCAACCGATAAAGCTACGCTGCTTGTTAAAGTAGACAGTTGCATAGAACACTTCACCCAAAAGCTACCGTTATTAACTAGAGAATACCTGCAAGAAGTAGGTTTATTAGATTTCAACGAGTTAAAGGGAATTATTGAGCAACAAGTCAATATTTCTATTTATATCCCCGAAATATTAGAACTTCCTATCACGGTTGCCAATGAGCTGAATGGCGATTTTGAGGGCGGTTACGACTTTCATGCTGATGATGAAGATGATCTCGCTTATTTAAGGCCTGAGGGCCAATAAGAAAAACACCTAACTTCGTACTACTTTGTTACTTAGCCAGAGAGTATAGCCTCTCCAGTCAAGTTAAAAGTAGTGCGAAGTTACGGAAACGTCAAAACTTACCTTAAATTAACGCGTAGTTAATGTCTGGTTAGTACGTGGTTAGTACGTGGTTAGTACGTGGTTAGTACGTGGTTAGTTCGTGATTGTTACGCTTTAAGCGCAAGATTTAATCTAGGTATTTCTATTGCCGGGCAGCGATTTACAATAATATTAATACCACTTTCTAACGCTAATAATTCTGACTTAACGTCAGTTACCCCAAGTTGTGTCCATATATGGGTAATATTCGCTTGTTTAGCCTCAACCACTATATCGTATAGATACTTAGATTGGCGAAACACATCAATCATATCAATAGGTAATGGTATATCGCCTATACTGCGATACACCTCACGGTTCAATATTTTTGTTCCCTCAAGAAGAGGGTTAACAGGAAAAACTTGATAGCCCTCATTTATTAGAAAAGCCATCACTTTATAACTATCTCGCTCTGGTTTTGAGCTAGCGCCGATCAAAGCAATGGTCTTGACCTTTTTCAAGGTCTCAATAATGTTTAGATCTTCAATCTCATCCCTATCATTAATCAGATCTAAGCTCACATTAGAGTCCTTTCCATTGTGGTGCTCTTTTATCAAAAAATGCGCTCACACCTTCATCACACTCATCTGACAACATAGCTTGCAACATAGCCTGACTAGCTGAAATGTAAGCGTTTTCGATTGATTCATCTATTTGCTGATAGAAAGCAAGTTTACCCGAATGAATACCCACAGCTGATTTTTGTGCTATTTTATTCGCTAATTTATTCGTTTCATCTTTTAAATTTTCTATTTTCACAACCTTATTCACCAGTCCGAAACGCATGGCGTCTTCTGCAGAAAACATATCACCTGTTAATGCTATTTCCATCGCGTGCTTACGATGCATGTTACGGCCTATTCCGACCAGTGGCGTGGTACAAAACGTACCAATATTAACACCCGGTGCGCAAAATCCAGCTTTGTCTTGAGTAATCGCTAAATCACACATAGATACCAGTTGGCAACCTGCGGCACTTGCCGTGCCTTGAACACACGCAATAACCGCTTTAGGTGATTTAATCAGTGACATCATTAATTGTGTACAATCATCTAAAACAGTTTTGACTCGTTTGGCATTATCTGGCTCACAGTTCTCTTTTCTTCCTGACATTTCTTTTAAATCATGACCTGCAGAAAAAACACCACCCTCACCTGTTATAACAATAACGCGAACATCATCATTGTCATTCGCTTCACTTATATGTTGATGTAAAGCCCTTAACATGGCTGAAGATAAAGGGTTTCTTTGTTTTGGTCGATTCATAGACAACCAAAGAACATGGTTAGTAGTATTTGCTAAAACATAAGGCTGATTTTCGATATTTTGAGTCATGACATTCCTATTTATTGATAATTATTCCATATTATTATTTGAAACTATTCTTTAAAATAACTATTTCAAGCTATTCGTTGAAGCTATTATTTAAGATTAAGAGTGATAATAATGTCTTGTTAAACCACTAAATATTTTGCGTAACTGCCTATCACTTTAAAATACATTACCACAAATAACGTTCGCTTTCATTTACTGAAAAAGAGAATCCAACTAAGCAATATTGTTGCGGTATTATTGTAGTATTGTTGCAGTATTCCCACATTAGTCTGCTCTACTTACGCGATAAAACGTCACACTCTTAATTGAATCACTATTTGATTATTGAAAATACAGCTAACTACTCTAACGGATAAACTCTCAAGGGTTGTCCGAACTTAATAAGAAGTGTAGCAAAAACTTCAGGTGCTAAAGCAACGCTGCCATCATCATTAAAGTTAACTTTAGCCTGACAAACTCGAAAATCAGTTATTGAAGCATTACAGACTAAACACTCCACTGCCTCAGCTTCACTAAACACGGTATTGCTTAGTAATTTTTCTTGCGAGTGCTTAATAGTTTCAATATTCTCTACATAGGCATGCACGGTTGGCCCCGCATCAAAAATATCAACAAAGTTTTCATAATGAAAACCCTCTTTAAATAGCATATTCAACGCTGGTTCACCCAATTGGTGAGGTTTACCAATAACGGATTTAGCCATTTCAGGTAATAAATCAATATAAATCGGGTATTCTGGCATTAAATCGGAAATAAACTGGTTGTTGGTTGTTGCACTTAAATAATCTGCATGCTCATATTGCATTCCTTGAAAAAAATGCTTACCAACACTCTCCCAAAAAGGCGAAATAGCGTTATCATCAGACCAACCACGGAGCTCAGCAATAAGGCGTGCACCAAATAATTGTCTAAATTGCGCAATCAGTAAATAACGACACTTTGAGAGCAACTTACCATAACCGCCACCACGGTAATCGGGATCAAGGATTAACGTACCTACTTCAGTATCTCCCGTATATTCATTGACTAAATGCAAAGTTTTAGAGGATACTTTACTGTTGAGCTTATAGGAATGCTTGCTACGGGTTAGTATTTTAAAGCTGTAAAAAGGCGTATCTTTACCAATATTGCTATAAATACCGGCTGTACCCATAATTACATTTGTCTGCGTATCCACAAGGACCATTAAAAATGAACCTTCTGTACTTTTATCATAATCATCGCTAAACGCTTTATTTGACGCGATAATTTTTTGAGTGAGCACTTTTTTGTCTGGCGGAAATGTGGTCATACCCGGTCCAGCTTTTTGAGCTAAATGATAAAGTCCATCAATATCATCATGTTCTACTGGGCGAATAACTATCATAACTAATTCCTAATATTGGCTGATCATTTATTATTAATGAAAGCTTTAATTGTTTACTTCTAACGCTATTGATTGGGTCACAATATAATGAAAGTTATTTCATTTAAACCGTTTAATACCAAAAGCGATTATATTAACTGATGGCGTCCGCCCACAAACCAAATCGGTCACTAGCTCTGCTGTTTTTGGTGCACAGGTCAGCCCTAGGTGTTGGTGTCCAAAAGCGTAAATAACGTTAGGAAAAGCCTTAGAGCGAGATATAACAGGTAGGCTATCAGGTAAAGTCGATCTAAACCCCATCCATATTGATGAATTTGTGCTGTTTAATCCACTGATCATATCGTTAGCATTGTCGTTAAGCGATCTACTTCTTTTAGGGTTTATCGGTTCATCTAACCCCGCCAGTTCAACAGTTCCTGCAAATCTTAGCCCGCTATCCATAGGTGTTGCCATAAATTTTCGATCGCCTTCCATGATCGGTCGAGAGATACTTACCGCTGGTTCGTGGCAAGTTTCATGATAACCACGCTCTGTTTCTAGTGGTACCTTGTCTCCTAATTTTTTAGCCAACCGTTTGGAGAAAGCACCGGTTGCTAAAATCATATGGCCACAATGGTAAATTTTATTTTCGCAAATAATCTGACAATCTACATCACTTGCGTTTATATCGGTAACATTCGCCTGTTCAAATTGACCACCTTCACTCAAAAATTGGTTATGTAAACAGTTGAGGAGTTCGCCCGGATCGGTTATGTATCCATGATCGTGGATCTGATGAGCATAATGAAACTGCTTGGAAAGTGCCGGTTCAAGTTGCTTAATGGTGTTAGCGTCAAGTACGTCTATTTTATAGCCTTCATTTCTACGACTCTGCATACCCGACTCAGCCTTATTGAAACCGGACTGGGTTCGGTAAACTTGTAAATAATCTGATTTTTTTACTAAACGCTCACACCCAGCTGTTTTAGCTAATTGCTGATAAAGCGCAAGAGACGGCCCCGTTAAGCTATGTAAGGCCTGTGCATTACTCGCTATTTTCTTACTAAAACAGGCACCAACAAAGGCAAGTAACCAGGGTAATAATTTGGGAAAATAACGCCAACAAATACTCAACGGACCTTTGGGATCGAGTAACCACTTTGGCGCATTCATAAGTTCATCAATACCAACATTAGGCTCAAAAGACGACATGGCTAGTAATCCAGCATTTCCAAAAGAACAGGTTTCTCCGGGTTTATCTCGATCGAGCAAAGTCACATGATACCCTTCACGCGTTAAATTAAGTGCCGCTGTGACGCCTATAATACCGGCACCAATAACAACAATTTTATTTCCTATTGCTTGTTTCGTATTTGATTCTTTATTTACATCTGACATAAAAAACTCTCTTAAAGGCTTTATTAACACTACACTTTTTGGCTATTTAAAGTCATGTCGACTGTGTTAGTTTTAGCGATAACATTGTGCTGTCCAAATCGTTTCATCACGACCGTAATCAGTAAAAACTGGAGTAAAATCATCACTAATATCACTAACGAAGATTGGTAGAAACCAGCAATGATAAAGGCGATAAAGGTCATTGACCCAACAAATGAGGCGTAATAGAACTGTGTTGAAACATGATCTATGTGCTTACAATCAGCGCCCATCGACGCAACCACTGTGGTATCTGAAATGGGAGAAGTGTGATCACCAAATAAGCCACCACTTAACACGGCGGCTATGGTCAGTGTTAATGAGGCATCTAGTGAGTGTGCCACCGGAACAACACTAATCATTAAGATGGCAAATGTTCCATAGGAAGATCCCGTAGCAAATGAGATTAACGCCCCCATTATAAAAACCAATGCCGGAAATAAACTCGGTGAGATTGAATCACCTATTAGAGAAGCTAAATACAGCCCGGTATCGAGTTCTTTACAGATAGAACTTAATGACCACGCTAATACCAGTATTAAACAAACAGAAACGAGTTTTTCCATACCTCGAATAAAATGATTTAATGATTTTTGATAAGGGGTATTACTCTGCTTTCGCATCATATATGCGCATGATAATGAGGCAAAAATGTATGAAAGACATATACCTGAATTAACATGAATGCTTCGAACACCTTCAGTATAAGCAAAATAAGCGATAAAAATTATTAATGAAATTAACATTACCGCTAAAGGTACAATAAACGTCGCTAATGTTGAGTTAGTGTTTATTAATTCGTCTTCGGCAATGCTGTCTTCATTTTGCTCATCTAATAGGTTGTTGTCCATTGCATGATTATACTTGGCTTGTGCCACTGCCATGGGGCCAATATCCTTACCTGTAGACAACAACATGGGAATAGCTAAAAGTGATAAAATAGCATAAAACTGATAAGGCCAGACGCTTAACAACACTTCATAGGGTTGTTCGGTTAGCCCCAGCTCAGCATACGCATTGCCAATTAAACTCATAATATAAACACCCCACGCGATAAAGGGGACTAATATACTAACCGGAGATGCTGTCGTATCGATAATGTACGCCAGTTTTTCTTTACAAATATTTAATTTTTTAAATATGGGTCTAAACAATGGCCCAACAATTAATGCATTACCCGAATCGGTGAAAAATATACTAAGGCCTGCCGCCCATGCTGCCAGTTGCCCACGTTTAGGATCAGATATATATTTTACAATAATAGTAGAAAATGCAGAGGCACCGCCGGAGCGTTCTATCAGTTGAACAAATCCACCAATACATAACATAACAACCAGTATTTGGTTGTTAGAGCTACTTGAAAGTTGCGAAAAAAGATGTTCTTCCATCAAGTTCACTACCGCAAAAAACGGATTATAATCTGTGATAATCAATGAACCAACGAACGTTCCGGCAACAAGAGCCAAAATAACATTTCGCGTAAAGACCGCAAGAAAAATACTCAATGCTGGCGGGACTAACGATAATATACCGTAATTTTCCATAAACTTTTCTTTAAACCTCTATATTATAGGTTGAATTTTTTGCTCGATTATAGATTTAAAAATGTTGATTCGTCAGCCTACTAATACAACCAATTCATCGTGGTTAAATTTACCACCCCATACGGTCAACAAAGCTATGTCAGGGTAAAGTCATAGCTGAAAACCAAGGTGTTGCGGTATAATATCACCACTTAGGTTTAGGTCCAGAGTAACCGTGACCTAAATTTACCCTTGTATTCTAGTAAGTAAAGCAACATAATCATATTGAATTATAGTCATGGCTTTATTACTTTTGGTTATTTTATGGATATAAAAAAATTACGTATGTTTCATGAAGTATTTATTACTGGAAGCATTACTTTAGCAGCAGAGCGACTTTATGTTAGTCAACCCGCAGCAAGCAAAACAATTTCGGCTTTAGAAGAAGAGATTGGCTATAAACTATTTGTTCGAAAAAGTGGTCATTTATGTCCCACAGATGAAGCTTACTATTTGCATGAAGAAGTTTTACTGCTATTACAAAATTTTAAACGATTAGAAGATAATGTTAAGAGCGCAAAACATCATAAATCGGGTAAATTAAAAATTGGCAGTGGTTTAGGGCCTGGCTTCAATTTTCTGCCAAAAATATTATCTCAATACATGAAGATAAACCCAGATATCAAGATTAATCTTCATCTATTAAACTCGTCAGCAATTAGGGAGGCGGTGTCTACCGGGCAATTTCATATAGGCTTGTTGGATAAATCAGGGCCGACAACAAGATATGATTCCAAAGTTGTGAATATGACGTGTTATTGTGCTGTACATTGTGATCATCCTGCCGCTAAACTCGACAAAGTTACGCCAATTGATCTAGACAATACACCTTGGATCAATCTTGATCCTGAGCATACCACCACCAAAGATTTAATAAAAACCTATGCAAAACATGGCGCTCGTTTTAACCCCATCATAGAAGTTGATACTACGTTACAAGCATTGTCCTTTGTTAATTATGGTATGGGCGTCGCGTTAATTGACTCACTCAATAAATTGAATTTACTTGAAATGTTAAATCATAAAAACATCAAGTTAATTCCCTTCGAACCTGTGATTTACGAACAAGTAGAAGTGATTACAGCAAATATCAAACCAATGTCTAAGATGGTCCAACATTTCTATGATTTTATGATTGAAGAATTTGAAAAAATTATTTAATTACATGCCGATGTAGTTAACTCAGGCTCTTGCTGTAAACATCATCTTCGAAATATCTAATCGAAGATCTATCTCTTTTTTTATTGGCATATTTAGTCCATTTAGAATGATCACATATTTATTGCCATTGGTATAAGCTTTGTTTAGGTCTGCCAATGACTATCAGGCCGCCACTCATTAATCCACGCAGGAATATCACTAGCGGGCATTGGCCTGGCAATACCGTAACCTTGTGCTAAATCACAGCCCAGTTGTAATAGTGCCGTGCCGTGCTCAATCGTTTCAACCCCTTCCGCAATCACGTCACGTTTAAATGATTTAGCTAACGCTATCACGCCTTCAATAATGGCTAAATCATCGGCATCGTCTAACATGTCTCGCACAAAACTCTGATCTATTTTAATTAAGTTTGCCGGTAATCTTCTAAGGTAAGTTAGTGACGAATAGCCGGTACCAAAATCATCTAAGGCAAAGCTTATGCCAAGTGCCATACAGTCATTCATAATGCTGGATATATGATGCACATCATCTAAAGCACTTGTTTCAAGTACTTCTAACTCTAAATAACGTGGTTCAACATCCGTGTGTTTAGCTAACAGTCTTGTGAGCCTACCGGTAAAATCAGGTTGCTGTAACTGCACTGCAGCAATATTTACACTGGTGCTGATAGGGAGTTTAAGTCCCATGGATTGCCACTGACTAATTTGTGTCAATGCCGTATCAATAACCCATTCGCCCATCTCGATACTCATCGGATTATTTTCAATCACAGGTAAAAACTCAATGGGGTTTAATAACCCTCGTGCTGGATGTTGCCAACGAATGAGTGCCTCAACACCTATTACAGTTCCGGTCTTCATATTAACTTTAGGCTGATAATGGAGCACAAATTGATGGTTATCTAATGCGCTGCGAATAGCCTCTAAACTTTCCTGCTGCACTTTCACCGCGTCATCTTGCACCGTATCAAATAAGTGATAGCGATTTTTACCCGATTCTTTTGCCACATACATTGCTTGGTCAGCATGGCGCATCAGTAGATCAGCATCAACATTGTCTTGCGGGTAAAGGGTGACGCCAATGCTAGCGGATACATTTAAAGCAATGTTATCAATAGTGACCAACTCTGATGCAGCCAATAACAATCGCTCTAATACCGGAGCACAATCTTGAACGGTCGTTGAATCAGTTAAACCGGCTAATACCGCAACAAATTCATCACCGCCAATACGTGCTAAGCTGTCACCTTCACGTAACGCTTCTTTCATTCGAAGTGATAGTGCAACCAACAAGTCATCCCCCATATCATGTCCATAAGCATCATTAACGGCTTTAAAACCATCTAAATCTAGAAACACCACCGCAAGTGACTGTTTATGACGCCTGCACTGCAACATGGCTTGAGATAATCGGTCAGCCAGTAATGAACGATTAGGCAGATTGGTTAGTAAATCGTAATGGGCAATATGTTCTAATTGATTTTGATGCTCTTTCATCGGGGTAATGTCGTTAGCTAAGGCAACATAATGGGTCGTTATGCCGTGCTCATCTCGAACAGCACTGACTGTTTTCATTTCAGCATAGACCTCACCATTTTTACGACGATTCCATATTTCGCCAGACCAGTAGCCCTCTTTGAGTAGGTTTTGCCACATATCAACGTAAAATTCAGGTGTTTGCTTACCTGATTGGAGAATACGCGGGTTATTGCCCATAGCCTCTTCACGGCTATAGCCTGTGGTGTGTGAAAACGTATCATTTACATCCAATATAATACCCGCAGCATCAGTGATAACGATACTTTCACGGGCGTGGGTAAATACACTGGCAGCTAGTTTTAGTTTTTCTTCTGATAGTTTTCGCTCGGTTAAATCAACATCAATGCAAAACATTTCAGGTGACTGTCCCGGAACATGAACATAAGCATGACTGGAATACACATTAACTTCTGTGCCGTACTTAGTCATTAAAGTGAGCTCTCCAGGGGGAATAGGATGCTTAGATTTAAGCATCTGCTGCATTCCATCTCGCACGTTGACTCGCATCTCTGGTGGGATAATCAACTCAAACAAACTTTGGCCTATTGCTTCATCAGCACTATAGCCATAGAGACTCTCAGAAGCTTTATTCCAGTAGCGCGTATTGCCTTCATAGTCGTAGCTTTGTACCGCAACTGAAGGGATAGACTGAAGCAATTGGTGAAATCGCAACTCATTGCTATTTAATGCTAAATTACTCTGAGCTTGTTCAATAGCAATACTCGCCAAATAGGCTGCTTGCTCAATCAAGGCAATATCGCTTGGTGTTGGTTGATTAATATCATGATGATAAATAGCAAACGTGCCAAGCACCTTAGCTTCTGTCGAACGTATTGGCTCAGACCAACAAGCGCCCAATGACGCTTTATTTGCTAGCTCTTTATAAGACGTCCAGTAAGGATGTGTCTGAATATCATCAACAATAACACGTTCATTAATAAAGGCTGCTGTTCCGCAGGAGCCTTTACCCAGACCAATTTCAATACCATTAATCGCTGAGTTATAAAAATCAGGAAAACTGGGTGCTGCACCACTCACTAAACGTTTACCCGAATCATCTAATAATAAAATACTACACAGCATAGCTGGGTTTTCTTGCTCCACACCACGGACAATGGCTTCAAGAATGACAGGTAGTAACTCACTGCTTGTTAGAAGCTCTAATACATGAGTACGTGATTTTTCACGTAGTTCAGCGGTTTTTCGCTCGGATATATCTTGATGTGTTCCACAAAGCCGGAGCGGTTCATGGGTGTTTTCATCGTACTCAACAACAGAGCCCGATCCTTGGATCCATATCCATCTGCCATCAGCGTGCTTCATTCTGAATTCGGCAACATAGTTTTTTCCAGACTGAATATGTACTGTAGTAAGTTTTTTTAAAAATTGTTTATCCTTTGGATGAATAAGCCCTTCCCAATCACTAATATGGTTGGTGATGTCTTGTCGTGATAAACCCAGTATTGACAACCATTCGTCATTAACAATATGCACTCCAGTTTTATAATTCCAGTCCCAATAACCAAGCTTTGCGCCATTAATAACATTCTGAAGCTGATTTTGAGAATTACTAACATCTTCTTCTATTAATTTAAGTGCGTTGATATTTTTAATTTGCCTAGTATTGAACCTAAGCAATAAGGCGGCTATGACAATCCCCAATATAAAAATAAGGATGATCAATAATCCTTGGGTCAGTTTAAACACTTGCAAGTCTTCTGCTCTTATCTTCTGTAAAGCGGACTCAACATTATCAGCAGAGAGATTAAACGATAAAAAGGCGAGATCAAATTGTTGGTCAAGATCAGAACCAATTCCAGATACTGACTTTGATGCCCATCGCTGTTGAGCAATTTGGCGAAAATGATGAATACCGTCGATGGTTGCTTCAATTTTAAGACGTAAATCGGGGTCATTTAGGGCGAGGAAGGTACCCTCCTCGTTAATGCCACCGTCAAGCATGGCCTGAGCATACCATTCTGACTGGTTAAGGTTGGCCCATATATCTTCGATATCAAGAGTTTTATCGCCACTAATAGCCTCTTCAAACCACAAATGTGCCGTGGTTGCTTCAAGCTTAATTGCCATAGTCGCATCAACTAAAGGAGTGTAACGTTCTGCTATATCTCTTCCGGTATAGAATGAATAGTAAAAAATCGCCATAGTGAATAGCGTTACCGAGATAGAAATAAACAGTATTTTACGAGAGCTAGCGTCCATCAAGTATATCCCTATTTAATACAGTGAATTAAATTTTTCCGGTAGGGGAAAATGCTTTTATTTCCATTTTAAAGCCACACATCTCCTTGTTCAGCAGTAGTGTTATAAATAATTACACATGTAACTTTACTAATATAGTAAAAATGTACTTAAAATCATCATTAATTAAGTTAATACTTAAATTGATAAACATAAAGATATAATGAATAGGTAGTAAAATTTTGGGTTTGTGATTTTACTAATACTGATCTTAAGCTGTCACCGTATCATCCCTATGTAATATTGGTAAAGCCTCAGAACCTGAAATTTTTAAACGTAGATTGTTGTGTAAACCATCAGCAGATAAGCTAATAAAGACTGATGCTATAATCTATTGTTTAACATCAGTTTTTATTGAAATATAACTAGTGGTGATTCGTGGAGACCTAATACTTATTTATCGCGATTGTCTGTTTCCAATTAGCAACTATCGCTCTTTTTTTGCAAAATATCTATCCATTTTAAGCTTCAAGGCGATCCCCCAGTTTAAAAAGGGTTGCGGTGGTAATATTTCAGGCTTCGGACGATTTTGAATCATATCAATTGTAGTGTTAGTGCCACCTGAAGCATACAATGCTATTTGTTGACCGTATAAAATACCAAGCCCTATGCCGCCTCCGTTGTAACAACCGGCAGCAAAAGCGTTATGATCAACTCTACTAAATACATTGGCATTATTTTTACTGATACAGGTAATTCCAGACCAAGTATGTTCAATGGCATCAGGGGCAATTTGAGGGAATCTTTTTTGTAGCCCTTCAACGTGTATGGCTTTTCGATGATTTAAATCCGAAACAGACATAGCCATTGGACGCCAAACTTCGGCTGTATTTCTGATCATGATACGTTTGTCTTTAGTCAATCGAACCGTTGCCCCCATTGCCTGTGCTGATAACAAGCCCCATTGTGACGGCTTTCCGATTGATTGATATTCTTCATCACTTAGCGGACGCGTTAAACTTGCTGTTAATGTTAAAGGAAATACTTGATTTTTTTTCAAACCGATCGAAGGCATAAAACCATTAACAGCAAAGATTAAACCTTCAGCCGTTATAGTGCCGCTAGGGCATTTAACTTGATATGATTTTTTTCCGTTAAGGCTTAGTAACTGCCACTCGATCATTGGCGAATGTTCAAATAACGTGACATTTTCTGGCAGTATATTAATAAGCCCTCTTGCCAAACTAGCAGGCTGCAACATAACAGCCCCTTTTGTTTCAATACCTAAGCGGTAATAACTTGACCCTAATCGGCTCTTTAACTTTTCGCCTGAAAGCACATTATGTTCGAGCTTTAACTGCTGTAAGGTGTCAGAAAACTGTTGTAATTTTTGTTCATTTTTCCCAATAGCCGTTGCGTGTATTTTACCTATTTCACTCCAGTCACACTGTATATTATGTTGTTCTACCAGTAATTTTGTTGCTTCTAATCCCGCTTTATTAAGGTTGTATTTTTCTTGGTATGCAGAGAGTCCCGTATCAGATAAATGGCCATCATTTAAGGTCGAGTCGACTAGATACCCTGAATTTCGGGCACTAGCACCTTCGCCAGCCTTTTGACCGTCAATCAATACAATTTGCTTGTTTGGATGTAATAAGGCAAGTGATCTCGCGGCAGATAAGCCGGTATAACCTGCGCCAACAACAAGCCAGTCTGTTTTAATGTCTCCAACAACTGAATCAGCCGCTGCTCTTGAGCTAAGAATTTCGCTCCAGCCACAAGTGTTGTCATTTTTAGGTGATTTTATATTATTCATAAATAAGCGACTCAATATTTGAAACTGTGATATCACCTGTACTTAGGTGATTGTTCTCTAAACGGATATAACCGCTCCACTTGCAGATGATTTTTTCATATGCGTTTACCAAATAATCTCATTAAAATGTACATCGCAATAAAAAGTAAAACGATGGCAATAGGAAGCACATAAACTGATTCATAAGCACCAGCTAGACCATAGGCCAACAAGGCAATAACCCCTGTTACACCTGCGTATGCGGCTTGGGTGCTAACATGACTTAAATGATCACATCCAGCCCCCGCAGACGCGAGCACGGTAGTATCAGATATGGGCGAAACATGGTCGCCAAATAATCCGCCACTTAGCACCGCGGCAATACATAAGTACATAGAGGCACCTAGCTCATATCCAACCGGAATAGCAATAGACATGAGTATTGCAAATGTGCCGTATGATGATCCTGTTGAAAGTGAAATTATCGCACCTAAGGTAAATACTATCATTGGAAAATACATTGGCTCGATACGACCAACAAAAATGGAGGCAAGGTAGTTAGCTGTGTGCAAATCTTTGGTAACTGAGCTCAACGACCAAGCGAGAACAAGTACAATGGAGATATAGACTAACGACTCAGCCCCTTTTATAAAAACACTAAGAGACTCACTATATGATTTTGATTGGTGACGGCGCATCATTTCCATACAGGTTAATGACGCGGTTAGATAAGCAATTGCCAATGTTGATCTGATATGAACACTAGACAAACCATCGTGGGTGGCATGCCAAATAATAAGGCTTGCGATCAAAAGTAACATGACGCCTAGGGGATAGAGGAATAAACCAACTTTATCTGTTGAGCCATTCACTGCCTCCGTGTCTTTTACTGCTGTTTCTTTTATAGCGGTGCCTTTGACTACTGTATTTTTTATTTCAGCATCATTTACTGAACGATCATTTACTGAGTAATTATTTACCACCCTTTCTTGTGACCGCTTCATTGGGCCGTATTCTTTACCCAATATAATGAGAATCGGCACAGTTGCCAAGGCAAGAAATGCATAAAACTGGTAGGGGATAACATTTATTAACACCGAGAAAGCATTTTCTTCGAGGCCTATTTCAGTATAAGACTTTTCAATCAGGGAGGTAATATAGGCTCCCCAGCCAATAAAAGGGATCAAAATACTGATGGGAGAAGACGTTGTATCGATGATATAAGCCAGCTTTTCTCGACATATTTTGAATTCGTCAAATACCGAACGATATAATGGACCAACAATCAGGCTATTACCTGAGTCAGTAAAAAATATGCCAAGACCTGAAAGCCAAACTAAAAATTGCGCCTTGGCACGACTCGTTACCAGAGAGGTTAATTTACTGGCAAAGGCACTGGCGCCACCCGAGACTTCAAGCAATTTTACAAAGCCGCCAATGATAAACATGATCAGAATCACTTGAACTTGAGAACCCGTGGTAATTTCTTTTAGTACATGGTTTTCCATGGTATCTAAAATGGCATAGAAGGGATTAAAATTGGCAAGAATTAATGCGCCACTCAAAATGCCACAGCTAAGCGCTAATAAAACATTTTTACTGTATAACGCAACAAAAATAGTTAATAACGGCGGTATAACGGATAAAAATCCATAATCATTCATAGTAGACTAAACCTATTGGCGCGATAAGGAAAAAGAGGAACTTTGGGTTCTTTATTACTGAGTAAATCAGCAATAATTTCACCGGTAATAGCTGCTAATGTCATGCCCAAGTGTTGATGACCAAACGCATAAACAATATTATTGCTATTAGTTGAGTATCCCAGAACAGGCAAAGAGTCAGGTAATGAGGGACGATGACCTAACCAGATTGATTCTTCACGTGTTTCAAGCTTAGGTAACATTTGTTGTGCAAGCGGTAATAACTTTCGAATTTTGTTATAGTTTGGCTTTGCGTTCAAACCTGCAAATTCGATCTGACTTGTCATTCGCATCCCCTTGCTCATGGGTGATAAGACAAAAGCATTGTCGCCATTGACCACAGGCCGGCTAAGAAGCGAGCGGGTTGATTCAGGTAACATCAGGTGATAGCCACGTTCAGTATCCAGTGGAACATCATCTCCGAGTTGCTTGGCCAAACAACGAGACCAAGCACCTGTTGCAATCACTACTTTTTTAGTAGCCAAATGACCTTTTTGTCCTTTAAGTTGAACACTGCCGTTGCGCTCTTCTATCTTGTCGACATCAAATTCTTGGTAGTGGCCGCCACGACTAACAAATAAATCAACCATGCCTTGGACAAGTTGTTGCGGATCATTAATATTTAAACTGTCTTCTTGAAAAAAACCATGGCTAAACGAAGGCGCTAGATTGGGTTCAAGGTCATGAATTTCTGCCTTGTTTAAGCATTGATATTTTGTGTCCGTCTGATCTAAGAGTTTTCTTGAATTTAGCGTGTTATCAAAGGACCTAGCTGATTGATAGACTTTGAGCCAGCCCTTTGCATTCAATAATTTGTCAAGCGGAGTCTCGTTAGTTAAGGTCCTCCAGCTCTGCACAGCATGTTGTGATAAGGCATGTAAGTTTTGAGCATTTTGGCTAACAGCAGTAGTTCTACTTTGCCAAATAAAACGAAGAAGCCAAGGGGATATTTTATGCAAATAGCTTGGACGTATAGATAAGGCTGAATTCGATTGACTGAGCATCTTTAACGCGTCGAATAAAATTCCAGTCGTTGCAGTAGGTACACAAGAGCCATTAACGATAGCACCCGCATTGCCAAATGAAGCACCCGCACAGGGCTTTTCTCGATCGAGTAGTAAGACCTTATGTCCATTTTTTTGTAAGGCTAACGCAATCGCTGCACCAACGACCCCCGCACCTATAATTGTTATTTGTTCTTGCATGAGCTGTACTTTTTTATTGTGGATAAGAAGGTAAAAAACCAGCACCTAGGTACTGGTTTTTGATGTAATACCAAAGGAATTAAATATATGATCTTTTTAAGAGGTCTAAATAATCAATAACGTCGTTGCTTTCAATCCCAATAGCTTGCTATTGGTCAATCAAGCGCCTTGCTCTTGAATATTTATCCTCACTTAACACTGATCACCAACTCAATACCTTTGGTATAACCACTCATTTAATTAGAAACTATATGAAACTTTCGCATACATAAAGCGACCATTAAAACCGTATGGTGACGTTGTAGCGTAAGTACGACCACTAGAATGTGATTCATCAACAGGACCATTATCATCCGTCAAGTTATTCACACCTAAAGCAACAGCTGTTCCGTTATCGAAATTATAAGAAAATTCAGTATCCAAAAGAACTGCGGCATCGCCAGTAATGTCTGGAGAATATTGGAACCATTCGCCATAATAGTTTGCTCTGGCCATTAACGACCAAGAATCAGCAGAATAGTTAACAGTAAATGAACCCTTATGCTTAGGTAACGCATTCTCTAAACGATTAAGTTTAATTTCGCTTACATTGTCACCAAATTTATCTACCGTTGTCTCGGTGTAGTTATAAGCAAGCGCATAAGTCATATCACCATTAAACAATTCGTTAGTGTAGTTAGCAACTACATCTAAACCTTGCGTTGTGGTATCAAAATCGTTAGTAAAGAATTTAACTTGTGATAAGCCAATTGCATCAGTAACACCTTGTTCGGCTAGATCTTGACGATCTGTATCAGTTAATGTAATTGCTGATGTTTGAGTAATTCGATCAGTCACTTCAATATTAAAGTAATCAACTGTTAAGAAGAAATCATCTTGTTGATAAACCATACCTACAGCATAACTAATTGACTCTTCTGGCGTTAACGCTACGCCACCAAATTTAGCTGAAACAGCATTTGTTGGAGGCAATGTCGCGATATCAACTAATACATTTAATATTGGATCTTGTTGAGTTTGGACACTTCGAACACTGTTTTGACCAATGGTAGGCGCTCGGAAACCCGTACCCACTGAGCCACGAACTTTGAATGACTCATTAACGTCATACATACCCGCAAATTTCCAAGTGAAAGATGAACCAAAATCACTATAATCTTCATATCTCATTGCCACTTGCGCTAAGAAATCTTCAGTAATATCGACTTCGGTATCAAAATAAGCCGCTTTACTTGTACGTGAAGAAGCACCCGCATCCGCAGGTTTAAAACCAGGGAAACCATTAGAGCCAATACTAAACCCTTGAGGAACTAAAGGACCTACCTGCCATGATGCTTCATCACCCGCGGTGATGGTAAAAGTCTCTTGTCTCATTTCGAAACCATAAGACATAACTAAAAATTCAAAACCCATAACAGATTCAAATTCTTTAGAAAAATCTGCATTCACCGATTTTTCTAATTGAGCATAGGCACCAGGGGTAAACTCAGTCGGGGTATTAGGACCTAAAGATGAGCTAATAGTGTTACCTATTCTAAATTCAGTTGAATGCTCACCCGCACCCGCACTAAAGTCATAAGTCGTTCCATCACTAAATTGACCACGCGTTCCGATAAATAAAGAAAGATCTAGTACATCACCACCAAAAAATGGTGTGAAGCCGCCAGGGAAACGTAAGTTATGCGCATAACAATTAGCTGGCGCTAAAGCAGCCATAGCATTTGCGTCAGGTGTATTACCGTTAATTCGTACAATAGGACAAGCCGAGTTATCTGTGGCACCGGGGGTTAAATCAGCTGTTAGGATAGTGGGTGTTAAAATTTGATCACCATCATCATTTAAACCTGCGCCATCATCTACGCCTGGCCCTTTAAAGATACCACCACGTGTGTTTGGATTACGGAAGTAAAAACCCCCTTGCACTGTTTTTTCAGACCAGTTACCAAACATATAAGCATCGCCACCATTGGCTAACTCAATTCCAGTATTTAGAAATAATTTAAAGTCATCTGATATTTCAGGTGAACCCCATACTTGAGCTGGATTTGCTACATCGGTATTACCTTCATCAATAATTGCCTGTGCATCGCTTCGTTGTGTACTTCGACTGGTTGGATCCTGTTGATTGACTTCAAAACTAAAGTTAGCAAAACCGTCATCGCCTAAACCTAGACCAACATTACCAGAAAGCGTGACTTGCTCACCATCTCCTTCGGAAAACTGGCCCATTTTAAGTTCAAATTGACCGCCGTCAGCATCATCCTTAAGTACAAAGTTAATAACACCCGCTACAGCATCAGAGCCATATTGAGCTGAAGCACCATCACGTAACACTTCAACCTGTTTTAAGGCAATTGCAGGGATAACTGAGATGTCAGGGCTTTGCGCGCCATCAGCAATACCGCCACCATCAAAAGCAATAATAGAACCTTTATGACGACGTTTGCCATTAACAAGTATTAACGTAGAGTCAGGCGACAGTCCTCGTAAGTTAGCGGGGCGTACGATAGTTGCTCCATCATTTATAGACTGAGCATTAACATTATATGAAGGCGTTACTGTTCTAAGTATCGACGACATGTCTGATGTACCGTTAGCCATTAGCTCTTTGCCGCCAGTGACGTCAATAGGTACAGGTGAGTCAGCAACAGAGCGAGGTGCAGAGCGAGAACCAACCACAACGATTACTTCGTCTGTATCCGCCTTGGCAGAGTCATTGTCGGCAGCTAAAACTGGTATAGCGACACAACTCATGCCCATAGCGATCACAAGACTTTTCAATTTAAATTTAGTTAACATGTTCTTCCTTAGGTAATTTTGATAGTAATGATTTTTATAATTATTTTTATATTGATTATTTTATAACTTTTTATTTAACGAAAGTTTGCATGGTTTTCCTTTATAAACTCCCTTCGGATTACCCTTTCATCAAAAGCTTGTTCCTGATCAAACTTTATTGATATAAAAAGTATAATACAAATGAATAATATGCATAGATTCATAACATTTAGTTATTTTCTATATATACCATTAATTATATGAAATAGGGAGTTAATTTAACAAACACACCTAAAGATTAAATTGAAATGATTTAAAGTTTAAAGTGATTGATGAACAAAGTTTGTCAAAGTGACAAAATCAAAGACAGGTCGTCCAGTCACTTTTCGGATTGCATTAGCGAATGGCGGAAGATCTGTGCACTCCAGTATAAAAGCACCAATGTCTGATTCCTTCATCATTGAAGAAACAAGATCAAGAATATCACTTTCAATCTTTGCAAGGTCAATATCGTCATTGGGTGATAAGAACATTTTATTCCATTCAGTAAAGGTTTCTAGGCCTTCAATATGAATAGAAACATCACTATTTATACCCGCATTCTGCAGATGTTCGGTTGAAAGAGCTGATTTTTTTGCTGTGATAACACCGATGATTTTATTAGGGCCCAACATATTTTTCACTATTGGTACTTGCATTAAACTAGAAGTAAATACTGGAATAGTTACCGCATCAGCAAGCTTTTTTTGAAAGATAGCATTAAAGCCACAACTAGTCGTTATTGCTTTGATACCTTTTTCCTCCATATTTTGTGCTTCTTTTATCATCGATTTGAGCGTATTTTGACAAGGTGATTCAAGAATAGTGTGAATATTAGCGCCTTTTATTCGACTATATTTAACAGGAAACTGGAATGTATCAGGGTTTGTACTATTTCCAGCTAGTGATTCTAGTTGCTCTAAGCCACGAGGACTACAATTTTCTTCCCAACATAAAATACCAATTAGTGGTGTTTCAATAGAATTTTTCTTTGTTATCATTCTTAATGTCTCTTTTTTATTCGTAACTTGTCTTATACCCGCTCTACTTCAAGATGCAGATTTCAGCAAGTCGAGAAAGGGTTAGCTACCAAGAATTGATTGAAGAGAATAGTTATTCTATTGTCGAAATCAATAACGCAGGAGATGACCCTTTATCGGCTTGCCCGTAGGGAGCGTATTACCGATATTGAATGGTAACGGATATATTAGTTGCAATAGTAAAATAACAACAATGAATAAATGTGATTGCCTTATAATTTTTAGTTAATCTAATGCCAATCGCTTTGGGTTTGAGATCATATTGTAAGTAAGAGAAACAATTTAAAAACTATTGGGAACATCACTGACTTGGACTATTTTAACCCACATAAATGGGCGGTCATTGCATAGAATTTTTATTACGATTAATCGCGAATAGCGCGACAAAAAACAATTGAATATTCGATAGTTAAAGAGCATATTTAGTACTTATATAATTTATATTATTGTAATGTATGAAAAATATTACCAAAAACAATTTGAGGTTTACCACATGATAGAAGATTTTAAAGGTGACGAGTCGTGGCGTCTATTTAGAATACTAGCGGAATTCACTGAGGGAATTGATACTCTATCTGATCTAGGTTTTGCTATTTCGATATTTGGTTCAGCTAGAATAAAGCCAGACAACCCTTTTTATCAACAAGCAGTTGAGTTAGCGGCTAAACTTTCCAAAGAAGGCTTTGCTATTATTACCGGTGGTGGTCCAGGCATTATGGAAGCGGGTAATAAAGGCGCAAATGATCAACAAGGAAAATCAGTTGGTTTAAATATTGTGTTACCTACAGAGCAAAACCCGAATCCATATCAAAATATTAGCCTAAATTACCGTTATTTTTTCGCTCGTAAAGTGATGTTTGTAAAGCATTCAATGGGCTATATTTGTATGCCTGGTGGCTTTGGTACTCTGGATGAATTTTTTGAAGCGTTAACACTGGTACAAACACACAAAATTTATCCTATGCCTATCGTGTTATTTGGCTCAAAATATTGGCAGGGCTTACTCGATTGGATTAAAGATCAACCACTACAAGAAAGATTAATATCACCAGAAGATATGGACTTACTGCATATTACCGATGATATTGACGAAGTGGTTGATATTATGATTAAGCATCGACTATATAAAAAAGCAAAGATAGATCAGCAAAAAATAGCTAAAAAGCAGCTTCTGTAATAAGCCATATATCCACTGCTCATCTTTACTAGTCTTTATTCGCCAATAATTTAAAAATAATATTTAGCTGTTAGTCCGTAGGTTCGCGGATTAACATAGATATTTCTTCGCGTGCCAAAAAAACTTTTTTCACCTAGTATTGTTGGACTATCTTCATCGGTTAGGTTCCGAACCCAAAAGTGAAGGCTAATGCCATTATCTAAGGGTTCTAAGCTGATAGCACCATTAAGAATACCAAAGCCATCGATATGACCAATATCGAGTATTTCATTATTAGCCAATGTGACTGTTGTTTGCCCGTCAAGGTCAGTATTATAATCATCTTGATAATTGTAACTTAGTGAGACCGACAGCTCTGAATTTACCACGGGTACTGGGTAGTAATATTGCACACTTAAATTGACGGTGAAATCTGAAACTCCCGGTAATTTTGTACCCGAAAGATCTTCGCCATTACTACCACCTGCAGGGAATTTATCAAATTCAGCCTCGAGTAAGCCGATAGCGGCATTTAACGTTATAACGTCAGTTAATTGATAGGTTAAATCAAGTTCTGCACCGTAACTGTCAACCTTCGCTGCATTACGTATACTAAGAGCAGTAGTGCCTGCGGCAAGATTAACCAACTGGTTAATTTGATAATCATCGTATTCGGCATAAAAAACAGCGCTGCTAAATCTCAATTGATGATCAAGTAAATCGCCCTTTAGTCCCATTTCGTAGCTTTGTACTGTTTCTTTGTCAAATTCAATACCTGCATCAAGTTGAGCTTGTGTGAGAAAATCAACATTATAGCCGCCACTTTTATACCCTGTGGAGTATTTTATATAAGCATTCACATCACGATTAATATGGTAGTTTAGAGAAATTAACGGTGAAAAATCATGGTCGGTGCGTTTATCTATCACTTGGCCATTTGCTAACTCAAACACGGGGATAACAGAAATATTTGTTTGAGGGTCAATACTTGAGATAGTCCAATCCACTGACTTTTCTTCAGTGGAATACCGAAAGCCTAGATCGAGGGTAAAGGCATTATTAAATTGATAGTTACTATTAAAAAATAGTGAATAACTTGTGGTGTCAACATTACCAATAGTACTTAGAACGCCTGGATGGAAAGCCGCTAACGCACCAATTGAGGAGGGATCAGATAATGAAGCACCGTATTCAAACACACTACGTGGTACGCCAGTAAATAAAGATAATGTTTCATCACCCACATTAGGCAAGCGCTTGGTATACGCGTCTTGCTGGAAATAATATAAGCCGGTAACATACTGAAATTTACCTTCAGGAGAGATCAGTTGTAATTCCTGACTCCATTGTTTGTAATCATCAACATAATCCAAAAAGGAAACAGATTGTGCTGAAAAGTCAAAGTCATTCTGATATTGAATAGTTGAATCTCTATGGCCGGTAATTGATTTTACGGTGAAGTCATTACCAAGATCCCAATCTATGGTTAGTGACTCGCCACTGATTTCACGTTCTTCATGGGGATCGATATCAAAACTCACTTTATTTCTTTCTGGTGATTCAGTATTTTTTGCTGTGCCTAATGTATTGGTGATTGGCTCACCATCAAACGATAAACGATCTGATTTCAAACTATCAACAGCAAAATTAAGTTCAATGGTGTCAGATAAGTTGGCGTGAATTTGTCCTCTATAAGCGTAACTGTCTTGTTCGTTTAACCAACTTCCTGTGGTAATATTTTCAATATAACCGTCTCTTTGATATTGGTTAATACTAAATTTAGCTGCTACATCCTCATTTATCGGTGTATTTACACTGGCGCTATACTGCCTTAAATCATAATTGCCAACCGATACGCCAACATTACCACTAAACTCATCTTCTGGTTTTTTAGTGATAAGGTTAATTGAGCCGGCAACGTTATTTTTACCAAATAATGTCCCTTGCGGCCCTCTTAGTACTTCAATACGCTCAAGATCTAATAAATCCTGATTATGTGCTGGAGACTGCCCAATATAAACACCATCGAGATAAAGGCCGACCCTCGCATCAAAACCAATATTACGGCTAGATGAACCAACACCACGAATAGTAATGCTTGATGAAAAATCATTGGTTTGGCTCATTTTCAGATTTGGTACAAATTCTGCTATTTCATTCAGTTGGCGTAAAGCCATTCGTTCAATACGTTCGCTACTAAAACTGGCAATTGAAATAGGCACTTCTTGAATATTCTCTACCCGTTTTTGCGCGGTCACTACAATAATTTCAATATTACTATCTACTCTATCTAATATTTTCGCTTTTTGCTCTTCTTCCGCCCAAATAACAGTTGAAAAAGAGAGGATAAAAAATGACAGAATAAATTGTATTGAACTGGCTTTTGTTGAGCTAATTTTTATTGATTGAATCAACAACATAAATAGAAAACGCATTGATAATGTTCCTTTTTCCGATACGTATAACAGAGGTAATAATTAGGATTAAACTAAGCTAAATATAACGGTAGCTTAGTTGTTTTACTTACATGAGATCTTTATTAACTTAGCTAATCGAAACAATGATATTTTCAACCACTAACATCAATAAAAAAAACAAACTAAAGCTGCGGGTGTATACAAAAGCATTCGGTGCAAACCATAATGGCCAAACTTCTTCACGAAATCCTTCCGGCATACTTTTAGGACGATCTTGATTAAACACCTTGAATGTTTTAATTAGTGCAGGGACGGTAAATAACAGTACAAAAATACTGATACCAATATAACCATTCAAATAGATATAAGCGGCTAAAAGATATTGAAATAACATCATTAGCTGAACTGCTTTTCTAGAGTGAGCGGCGCCTAACAACACCGGCAGTGAATAAATCCCTTTGCTTTTATCCATATCAATTTTATCGATATGTTTACCAAAAATAACCGCTGTGGGCGCTAAAGCGTATAAAGTGCCTATTAACATTGCAGCCAAACTCCAATGCCCACTACTTACATAATAAGAGCCTCCTACCATCAAAGGGCCCCATACCAGTAATACCGACAGTTCGCCTAACGCGAGTTTCTTTAATGGCCAAGTGTAAAACAAAACAAAAAATGAACCCGCTAACATTAACCATAAAACCTCGATACCACGTAAGTAAATAATAACGCCACCACAAGCCAGCGCTAATATTCCAGTAACTATGATGTAGCCCATCAATTGCTTTTTAGTTAATAACCCCCCTTCTAACACATGAGTACCGTATTGAGTTCGAAAGTAATTTCCTGTGTCCACTCCTTTTACCGAGTCAGTGTAATCATTAAGCAAATTATTGGTCGCATGAGCAAAAATCAACCCTACTACACATATTATTGATAGGCCAACATCAACGCTTCCCGTGCTTAATGCCAGTAAAATACCAATAATCGCTGAGGTAAAAGTCATGATTGTGACGGAAAATCGAGAGGCTATAAGCCATTTAGTGAATATATTTAACGTTTCCCAACATTTTTTATCTATTTGTGGGACTGTTTTTAAAGCTTGGACCCATAGTGCTTCTGACATTATTGCCTCTAATATGTGTAGTGTTTGTAAAATGACTGAGCATATTTACGTTGATTATTCCTAAGCCGTACTTATACCATTTTGAATGTCGTTTGAGTATAAAAAGTAACTTAAAAAAGAATAAACTTAACCTGATTAAACGGGAATTAATCTGCTCTTATTTATTATTGGACCAAACACCCGGTTCAGTTTTTCCTTGTATCTCCACATCATCCAATAAAAAGGTCGGATCACCATTTGCTTTTAATTTCGCTCTAAAATCTTTAGTCAGATTAACTACGGTTGGGGTGAGTAAAATAATAGCGTAAATATTAACTAGCGTCATTAATCCTAACGCCATATCGGCTAATCCCCAGACTTCTTTCAACGAGGCATTTGCTCCCCAAAATACCATAATTAAATAAATACTGGTATACAGTAGCCTTCCAACTTTATTATCTAGCTTGAATAAATGCAGATTACTTTCTGCATAGGCATAATTAGCAACCACCGAGGTAAATGCAAATAAGGTGATTGCTGCGGCAACAAAATAGTTCCCACCCGTTCCGAAGTGACTCGTCATAGCATTTTGCGTCATTCTAATGCCTTCCATGTCGCCACTGATATTAATATCCGACAACAAAATAACCACTGCAGTACAGCTACAAAGCACCATTGTGTCTAAGAAAACACCCAACATTTGCACATATCCCTGAGCAACTGGGTGATTAGGTACTGGTGATGCGCCTGCCGCAGCATGAGGTACACTACCTGCCCCAGCTTCATTTGAATATAAACCACGCTGAATGCCATTTTTAATTGCTGCGCCTAAAGCGCCTGCCCCAGCTTCATTTAGGCCAAAGGCTGAAGAGAATATATCCATAAACATTGATGGTAATAATTCAATATTCATTAAAGTGATAATAACCGCAGTTCCAACAAACGCTAACCCCATAAAAGGGACAATTAGTTCAGCAAACCGAGCGATGCTTCGCATGCCGCCCACTACAATGCTACCGGCAAGTATGGCAATTACCACACCTGAATATTCGCGAGGAATAGTAAAGGTATTATTTAATGCATCAGCGATGGTATTGGCTTGCATCGCACTAAAAGTCAAACCGTATCCTAAAAAAAGACAAAGTGAAAAAAGGATAGCAAGCCAAGGTTTATTGAGTCCCGCTCTAATATAATAGGCAGGACCGCCCCTGAATTCTTTATGCTCGTCTCTTACTTTATATAGCTGTCCAAGCACACTTTCTGCAAAGCCTGTTGCCATGCCTAATAATGCAATTACCCACATCCAAAATACCGCACCACTGCCGCCAAGTGAAATAGCCATAGCTACACCGGCTAAATTGCCAGTGCCAACTCGGGCAGACAGGCCTGTACATAAGGCTTGAAAAGAACTAATTCCAGACTTGTCAGATTGGGTACTACCTTTCATCACAGTGAACATATACTTGAATTGAAGTATCTGTATCCAACGAAGCTTAAACGAAAACCAAAAACCTGCAAAAAGTAACAAATAAATTAATATTTGGCCTTGGCCCCAAAGTATGTTGTTGATGGAGCTTACAATGTCATTAATCATTTAGGTTCCAGTTTTTATTTTTATTTTTATTTTTATTTTTATTTTTCAGTAAAGTACTGTGAATTTGGGTAATAACATGAACTATTTTTATTTATCCGAAATAAACAACTATCTTATCGACAAGTTGATACCTGACAACATACAACGTACGGAGCCTCCTGTAAATTCAATTGCAGATACATTAAATAAAACTGATTTTACACTTTGTCCAGTAATGATATTAGTCATGTATGAATCCGTTATAGGCTGTGGCAGATAGTTACTGCAATACCATAGCATCAGTAACTTCTAGGTAGATTTTATCATACTCAAATCATAAGAAGTCGAAAACAACTTGCCCACGATATTGTTTTTAATAAGCTAGATAATATCCGTGCAGCATTCCGTTCTGAGATATACATTTAAGAAGAAAACTTCTACCTAATTAGCCAAATTAATTTAACAAGCATTACAAGTTTTTTATTTTTAAAACAGATAGATAGTTAAATGTATTGTGAGACACCTGTAACACCTTTCATAAGAGTAATCTATAAAACAGAGGATTTTATGAGGAAACCCATATGTGGCTTGACGTGGCATAGAAAGTGCAATTCTGTAGAAGTGCTTAAAAACTTTAAGTGCTTAACAAGGTACATTTCGTATCTAATGGGGAACATAATAATGAATAAAACAAAAATTTTACTAGCGCTAATATTCACCTTTACATTTCAACTCGCTCAAGCTGGCGATAGCATGCCAGGCATGCGTGGTTCACAACATATCGGCTTTACTGTGCCCAATGTTAAAGAAGCAACTGCTTTCTTTTCAGACATTCTAGGCTGTGAATCCTTTTATTCGATTGGCCCTTTTGGACCATTCGACAATAACTGGATGACTGATAACTTGAACGTAAACAAAAAAGCAGTGATTAAAACAGCTCATCTAATGCGCTGTGGAAATGGACCTGCGTTAGAAATTTTTGAATACACTTCACCAGATCAAAGAAAAAAACTCCCCCGTAACAGTGACATTGGTGGCCATCACATTGGTTTTTATGTTGATGATATGACCGCAGCTGTTGAATTTCTTGAAGCTAAGGGAATTGAAGTGCTAGGTAAACCTCATACATTTACCGAGACAGGAATGTCTGGTTTAACATGGGTTTACTTTATGGCTCCTTGGGGTATGCAACTAGAGATTGTTAGCTACCCATTAGGACAAGGATATGAGAAAGAAATGGGCAGCAGAATGTGGGATCCACGCTACTAAGCTAAGTCTAGTAAGAACACTACCGCTCAAAGGTAGTGTTCTTAACCTCACGATAAGCGAAGTACTACCAAAAATTAGGTCGTGTTATTAATTTAAAGGGATATAACCTGTGAAAAAAATATTTGCTCTCATACTAATAATCTACAGCTCTTCAGCGTTTTCTCATTTCTCACATTTTGAACCAAGAATTATACATTTATACCAAGATAACCAAGACACCATTATTCTAATGAGAATGCCACTTCCTCTTGTCCTTTTAGATGAAAATTGGCAAGGAATAGATAGTAACCAAGATATCCCCTATACAAAAAAAATTGATACCGCTGATTATTTGATTGACCGAGGGAAGATCGCAAAAAATCTGGATAAATTTAAACAACGCATTACACAGGGTTACACCATAAAAAAAAATGGTGTTGTTCAAAACTATCTAATTGAGTCGATCAATATTTTTAATAGTGATGACCGTAAGCCATTTAGCAGTTTAAAAACCGCTAAACAAAATTTTAATGGTGATGTGACAATCAGGCCCAGCGCGACAAAACTATTCGATGCGGGTATTGATATTAAATTACGAATAATAAACACCTCCGTAGTAAACGACGATATATCGATTAGTAGCATACTTGGAGATAAGTTTAATGCCATTAATAAGCTAGCAAACATTATTAATCTCCATAGAGACAATGCCAATGAGTCTGTAACAACAACATTAGGTATTCTTGATTATTCATCAACTCATTTACCGAGTATGACACAACAATTAATTAATGGTTTTACCGATGGATTTATACATATTTTAATAGGATTAGACCATGTTCTATTTGTGCTACTTCTTTTTTACAGTGCGGCTAGTTTTTTAAAACTTTTATCACTTGCAACTGCTTTTACGGTTGGCCATTCATTCAGTCTATTCTTTGGTGACAATATAGCCATAGTATCGCCAATATTTATACCCAGTGTAGAACTATTAATTGCCTTGACTATTGCCTTTACAGCAATAGCGTTATTGTTAAAAAAAGCACAACATCTAGGAACCACTCCTCTTTTAATTATTGGTATTATTCATGGCTTTGGTTTTTCATTTGTATTCAATGAACTTGAAAAGGAAGGCGCTCAAACAAGTATAAGTAACCTACTCTCTTTTAATATTGGTATTGAAGCAGGCCAGCTTTTTATTTATGCGCTAGCCTTCGCCATGACAATACTTATCAAAAAACAGTCCATGCTCGTCAAAAAACTACCTTACTATGTCTCCATATGTGCACTGGTAATATCAGCTTACTGGGTCGCTACTCGTTCAGTTCCCTTAATTGACTATATCGTAACGGGTATATAACCAATGCGATTAAAAGCTCATATATTTACGTTGCCGAGACTCTACCCCATGCCCGCTAAACAACAACAATAATAGGCATGGTCCGCTATGTCATATGCAAATTATTTCATAAACAGTGCTTCTATTTCCCATATATTTAATGAGCTGAGACACCCGTCTCAGCTTTAATCTTCAACCAGTAAATCAACCTTATAAAATGATTATAATCAATTGATAAAAAAGGATTTTATCATATTGGCACATCCGTTGCTACTGTACTTGTATCTTTAAACAGAGGGTGAAAATATGAAAAATAATAACAGCTCTATATCACGTCGAAAATTTTTAGGTAGCGTGGGTTGCGGTGTTGCGGGAACCGTCGTTGCAACGACTATGATTGGATGTACAACAGCGTCAGAAAGTAAAGGCAAGATGATCAGCATGCCTGAATCAGGTCATATCAGCCAAACGTTGTTGATAATGGCTAAAGACATCTACCCGCACGAAATAATTGAAAATAAATACTATCAAAAAATTGTCGATGATCTGGCCAAACAAGAAGAAAAATTAATCGGTGAAGGAGTGGCGATGCTTGATCAATTAAGCATTGAAAAACTCGGACAACCGTTCATGAAAGTTGGTTATGAGCCCGATCGAATTAGGATCTTACGCTCTATCGAAGACAACCCATTTTTTATAAAAATCCGAACGGCGTTAATGTTCGGTATTTATGACAATAAAGAACTCTTTCATTTATTTGGCTATCAAGGATCGTCGTGGGAAAAAGGCGGGTACATTGACCGAGGGTTAAACGAACTCGACTGGCTTGATGAGTAAACTGATTATCTTAACCATTAATAAAAATGGTATCTAATAAACTTGGGGAAGAAATTATGACAAATGTAGCAAAATTCGATCTAGACGATAATGATGTAGTCGTTATTATTGGTTCAGGCGCTGGTGGTGGAACTGTCGCCAATGAACTCGCGCAAAAAGGTGTACGCTCAGTAGTATTAGAAGCGGGTAAACGCTTTACACTCGAAGATATAAAAAACAGCGAATGGGAAATGTTCATGAAGCTGTCGTGGTTGGATAAGCGTATTTCGGCTGGCGGTTGGCACCATTCTAAAAACCACGCTAACTTACCTGCTTGGATTTGCAAAGGCGTAGGGGGCTCATCAATTCATTGGGCTGGCGTATCACTGCGCTTCAAACCGCACGAGTTTAAAATGAAGTCTACCAATGGTGAAATACCTGGAGCCAATGTTGCTGACTGGCCAATTACCTATGATGAACTTGCGCCGTATTATGATAAAGCTGAAGATAAAATGGGGGTTACAGGGACTAAGGCAACCGGTATGCCAGATTTACCTGAAAATAGTCACACAAAATTACACCGAATAGCAGCTGAACGCACGGGAATGACGTTTAGCAATGCCCCTATGGCGATAAACTCTGTAGAACGAGATGGTCGTCCTGCGTGTCAACAGATTGGTTTTTGTATGCAAGGATGTAAAATTGGTGCTAAGTGGTCGACGATGTATACCGAAGTCCCAAAAGCTGAAGCCACTGGTCTATGCGAAATACGACCCAATTCAATGGTGCTAAAAATAGAGCATGATGACGATGGTCGAGCAACTGGTGTGCACTATGTCGATGAAAATGGTGTCAAGAAACTCCAAAAAGCACGTATTGTTTGTGTTGCTGGCAATTCAATCGAATCACCTCGTCTTCTACTCAACTCTGCCTCTAAAAAATTCCCTGATGGCTTGGCAAATTCGTCTGGGCAAGTAGGAAGAAATTACATGGGACATGTAACAGGTGGGGTTTATGGCGTATTTCCAAAACCAGTCAATATGCATCGAGGTACATCTGTTCCCAGTATAATAACCAGTGAACAGCTTAATAAACCTGATCGTGGCTTTGTCGCGGGGTATACCTTAGAAGTGTTAACACTAGGTTTAGGTTTCTTATCAGCATTTTTGAAACCTGGTAGCAGTGGCTGGGGCAGAGAAGTATCTGAAGCACTAGAGAACTACAAAAATATGGCGGGTGTCTGGATTTGTGGTGAGGATCTAGCGGTAGCGTCTAACCGTATTACCTTACACCCAACCGAAAAAGATCAACACGGGCTACCTGTCCCCGTTATAACAAAAACCGATCATAACAATGATTTAGTGATGCGAAATCATGCATACGCCCAAATGGCTAAACTCTATAAGTCAGTTGGCGCCGTTAAATTACATAATCTACCTGCTTATCCTAATAGTCACAATATGGGCACAAACCGTATGAGTGAAAAACCTAGTGACGGCGTAGTAAACAAATGGGGCCAATCACATGATGTGCCTAATCTATTCATTTCAGATGGTAGCCAATTTGTTAGTAGTGCTGCTGTTAACCCAACCCTTACTATCGTGGCGTTGGCAATTCGACAAGCTGAGCATATTGCAAAACTAGTCAAAACAAATGTTCTGTAGTTAAAAATGTTTCGTGGTGTTTTTAAACCTTCACTCTATTTATTGTTCCCATGAATTTGGGTTTAAAAGACAAAAACACCACATTTTTATTTTAGGAGAAAAAGATGTCACCCACAAAATCACAGCGTATCTGGATGTATCGTAATATGTTAATTAGCCGTTATATGGAAGAGCGGATTGAAACTATTTATATGGAAGGAAAAAAGCCTGTTTTTAATATGGCCAATGGCCCTATCCCTGGAGAAATGCACCTTTCAAATGGTCAAGAGCCATGTGCAGTTGGCGTGTGCGTTCATTTAGAGGCTGAAGATATCGTTACCGCAACGCATCGACCTCACCATATTGCCGTCGCCAAAGGCGTTAATCTTAAAAAAATGATGGCCGAAATATTCGGTAAAAAAACAGGACTGAGTGGTGGCCGTGGTGGTCATATGCATTTATTTGACAACACAGTTAATTTCGCTTGTTCAGGCATTATCGCACAAGGAATGGGGCCTGCAGTTGGTGCTGCCTTGTCTCGAAAATTGCAAAATAAATCCGGTATTGCAGTCGCTTATATTGGTGAAGGGGCGGCTAATCAAGGCGCTTTTCATGAAACACTTAATTTAGCTTCGGTATGGAATTTACCCGTTATTTTTGTTATTGAAGACAATGATTGGGGTATATCAGTTTCCAAATCGACTTCTACGTCTGTCGCTAAAAATAGTGTCCGTGCCGCGTCATATGATATGCCTGGTATTCATATTGAAGACAATTGCCCCGACAAAATATTTAGTGCCACTAAAAAAGCAATTGAGCGTGCACGAAATGGGGGTGGCCCCAGCTTGATTGAAATAAAAACATCCCGTTTAGCCGGGCATTTTATGGGTGACGCAGAAGGCTATCGTCCTAAAGGCGAGAAAGAACAGCTAAGAAAAGAAGATCCTATTCCTATTTATCGTCAGAAGTTAATCGATGCAAACAATATCACGATAGATGATGACTTGGCCTTGGTTGCTGAAACTCAGCAATTAGTCGAGCAAGCCATCACTTTTGCAAGAGAAAGTGAATATGCAAACCCAGAAGAAGCCATGTTGCATGTGTTCGCTTAATCATAATTACCTATAGGAGACATAATAATGTCTGCAACTAAAAAACTAACTATTGCGCGCGCAATGGCTGAATCATTAGCTCAAGAAATGCGTGCGGATCCAAAAGTCTTTGTCATGGGCGAAGATATTGCGCAACTTGGTGGTGTATTTGGAAATACCCGAGGATTATTTGATGAATTTGGTGGCGATCGGGTTCGTGACACACCCATTTCAGAAACAGCTTTTATCGGCGCTGGTGTTGGTGCTGCAATGGACGGTATGCGTCCCGTAGTTGAATTAATGTTCGTTGATTTTTTTGGTGTTTGCTTTGATGCCATATACAACATGATGGCCAAAAACATTTACTTTTCAGGTGGAAATTCACACGTCCCCATGGTGATAATGGCTTCAACGGGTGCGGGGTATAGTGATGGTGGGCAACACTCTCAGTGTCTTTACGGTACTTTTGCTCATTTACCTGGTATGAAAGTTGTTGCACCAAGTAATGCTTATGATGCTAAAGGCTTAATGACTGCAGCGATCCGTGATAATAGTCCAGTGATTTATCTATTTCACAAAGGGTTACAAGGTATGGGGTGGCTTGGCACTGAGCCCGCGGCAACTAATCAGGTACCTGAAGAGAATTATGTATTGGAGATAGGTAAAGCTAAAACAGCAGTTGAAGGTGCTGACATTAGCATTGTGAGTATTGGTATCGGGGTTCATCATGCGTTAAAAGCCGCACTAGAACTAGATAAACAAAACATCAGTGTTGAAGTTATCGATCTCTGTTCATTGGTTCCGCTTGACCGAGAACATATTATCGCCTCAGTTAAAAAGACTGGCCGACTATTGGTTGTTGATGAGGATTACCATAGTTTTGGTGTGAGTGGAGAGATTATTGCTTCAGTGACCGAACATGATCATAAGATGCTTAAAACCCCGCCATGTAGGATAACGTTCCCTGACATTCCGATCCCATTTACTAGACCAATGGAACAATGGGCACTTCCGTCCACCGAAAAAATAATTAATGTATGTTTAACCATGATGGAGAGTAAATAAATGACTCAGTCAATAATAATACCTGTGGATTTATGGGAAGAAGATGAAGAAGCGGTTCTTACCGCTTGGCTTGTAGATAACAACAGTAAAGTATCGACCGGCCAACTATTGGCAGAAGTGATGGTTGAAAAAATCCAATACGAAATCAATTCAACCTATGACGGAACAATATCAATTATTAGTGAAGAAGACGATGTTGTGAGTAAAGGAAGCGTAATTGCAGAGGTATCCTAAATGGAACAATCTATCAACGATGCAACCTTCACTGTGCCATTGCGCGGTGTTCGCGGAGCAATCGCAAAAAAACTATACCAGAGCTTGCAAACTAGTGCGCAGCTTACCTTACATGCCGAAGCCAATATCTCGCCTTTACTTCATTTAAAACGGCAATTATCGGAACAGGGAGAGAATTTATCAATACAAGATTTGTTGCATTATGTTGTGATTACAACACTTAAAAAACATATGGATCTAAATGCTAAAGTTGAAGATAAAAACATTGTCTATCATCGAGATATAAATTTATCTTTTGCATTAAGTTTGGATGAAAACATATTAGTGACGCCCACTATTTTTTCAGCCCAAAATTTAACCCCTACTGAATTACAACAGGCTCGACAAATAGCTTCCAAAAAGGCAAAAAATAATGAACTTAAACCTAATGATTATATGGGGGGGACGATTACAGTCACTAATTTAGGCTTAACAAGAGTTAAACATTTTACGCCAATTTTAAACGCGCCTCAAATCGCTATTTTAGGATTAGGAGCGACTACCGAATGTGTTAAACCTAACAAACAAGGTGAATTTGAAGCGGTTAAAATGATGGGACTGTCTCTAACGATAGATCATCGCGCAATAGATGGCTCACCGGCAGCTAATTTTTTATCGGATATATGTACTCATATAGAGGAGATCCTTCTTGACTAATTCGGTGGCGTTATTAAGGTCGATGTCTGTAACTCAAGCGTTAGAGTGGGAAAAACAGGCTTTACGTAAAGTGCTTATTGATCAAACGCCTCGGTTTCTAATTTGGGAGCCATTGGACAATGTAATGGTACTCCCAGCGTCCAGTAAGTGGTTAGTGGCACCAGAATTAACTAATCATATGGCCAAACTTGGTTGGCAATTAGAACAACGAAAAACCGGCGGGTCACCTGTTCCTCAAGCGGCAGGTGTTCTTAATCTGAGTATGATCTATCCATGGCCTAGTGAATTAGAAATTTCACCATCGAAAAGTTATCAATTATTGATAGATATTTTGCAAATGTGGTTATCTAATTATGGGGTGACTGCAGAAACAGGAGAAGTTAATGGCGCTTATTGCAACGGCGCTTTTAATTTATCTATAAATAATAAAAAATTTATTGGCACAGCGCAAAGGATTAGCCGAACGAGTGCTGTTAGTAGTAAAAGAAAAACAGGTGTCTTAGCCCATGCTTTTATTCTAATCGATCCCAATATTACCAATTTAGTCGATGCAGTCAATCAATGTTACCGGCAATCGGGTCATTCTGATATTTTTAGTCAAGATGCCATGACATCATTATCGGAGTATGATGGTGATATTAACGTCAATCATAACAAACTAGCGAACGACCTTTATCAATCTGCACAAGTTGTGATTGATAAACATTTAGCTATTATATGACTCCATAAGGTATATGATAAAACTTTTAATTTTTAAATAATAAAGACAAGGATGCGAAATATAATAAAGACAAGGATGCGAAATATAATTGGGGAAAATAATGAGAAATTCCGTCATTGACGAGCATTTATCTAATGTTTATAGAGCTATTGAGACTAATGAATTAGATTCAGAAAAAAATTTGGTTACTGATTCATGGAAACGCTGTATTCAAACCTTCAAACTTGATCCATTGGGGCGGCATGGATCACGCGTCCTTACTCATTCTGAATTGCAAAACCACACCTACCCTATGGAAGAGTTTATTATTACGGCCAGAGATGGGATGGAAAATCTATATGCACAAGTAGAAGCGTTAGATTACGTTGTTTTGCTTTGTGATAAAAACGGAGTTACCGTTGATTTTATTGGTAATAGTCGTCTAAACAAAGAATTACGAAATGCAGGGTTATATTTGGGAGCAGACTGGAATGAACGCCATGCCGGAACCTGCGCAGTGGGTACTATTATCAATGAGCTTGTTCCGTTAACTATTCACCAGCAAGATCATTTTGACATAGTAAACACAACGTTAACCTGCTCTGCGTCACCTATTTTAGATCATAATGGTGAGCTCTTGGCTATACTTGATGTCTCAGCGCTTTGTTCGCCAAAAGAAAAAGCGAGTCAACACTTATTGCTTAAATTAGTACAGATGCATGCTGGACTCATTGAGGCCGCTAGTTTTCTAAATTATTACAATAACTCAACCATTTTAAAATTTGATACTAACGTTAGTTCGCTAAATACTTATTGTCCTAATTTAATTGCCTTGGATAATTACAATGTAGTCATTGGTGCCAATCAGAATGCTCGGAAAATTATTGCTAGAGAGCTTGGTATTAATGATATTAGATCACAGTTACTGACGGGGTTTGATATCACCTCGTTATTTCAATTGGGAGCAGGTCTTAATAACTCGTCTGCACATTTTGTTATTAAAACGAAAAACACGGGCATTTCATTTTTTTGCTATTTCCAACCACCACGAACTAAAATAAGAAATACAGTAGTAAACCACAATAGCACAAGCAAGCAAGACAACACTAAGCCGATTGCCGCAAAAATTGATAAACTTGCGGGCTCCGATCCCATAATGCACAAAGTTAAATTACTTATAAATAAATTTGCGCCAACTGATATCAATATATTGATCCAAGGAGAAACAGGCACTGGTAAAGAAGTACTAGCTAATGCTGTTCATCTTTGTAGCAATCGCCACAAAGGCCCATTTATAGCGGTTAATTGTGCCGCTCTGCCTGATAGTTTGATCGAAAGTGAGTTGTTTGGCTATAAAGCGGGAAGTTTTACCGGTGCCAGCAGTAAAGGTAAAACAGGACTAATTCTCGCCGCAGATAAGGGAACGTTATTCTTAGATGAGATTGGAGATATGCCCGCGACTCTGCAAACTCGACTATTAAGAGTATTAGCCGAAAAAGTGGTTACCCCTATAGGCTCTGACCAGCCAATTCCAGTAGATTTTCGACTCATTAGCGCAACTCATCAAGATATAGCACCAAAAATAGAATCGGAACAGTCTACTTTTAGATCCGATTTATATCATCGCCTAAATGGCGCAACAATTAGTTTACCCGCATTACGAGATCGTCAAGACCTTCACTATTTAGTTTCCTGCCTTGTTGGTAGTGATTCAGAAATTGGTTTTTCGAAAGAGGCAATGCAAATACTCGCTGAGTACTCTTGGCCAGGTAATATTCGTGAGCTAAAAAATGTCATTAACTACGCGAGTACCCTGTGTGATGATAATACCATTACACATGAACATTTACCTGATTATGTATTTGACTGCACTCCTTTTATTTTCAACGAAAACGAGGGTACTCACAAGCAACATGCCGAAATTTTACCTGAGCAAGGTAAAAAAATATTAGACACCCTTAGGCATAATAATTGGAATGCAACGGAAACGGCGAAGCAGTTAGATATAGGCAGAGCAACACTTTATCGAAAAATGAAAAAGTACGGTATTGTTTCTCCCAATAATGCAGATGTCGATGAAACCGATTTAGGTAGTAGAGATGTAGAGAGTAGATTCTAGTTCGTGTTGCCTTGCCTATCAGTTACGAATATATCAACGTCAAGAAATATATCACTACGACCAAGAAACTTGGCCGTAGTGATATTTTTTGTATTCAAATATCACACTAATAAATATATTAAGGGAGATTTAAAAGAATAAAAGCATGCCAGAACTGATAGTATTAGCTTCTGCATCCCCAAACCCAGTTTGAGAGGTAGTATGAGCAGTGTATTCCACCGTCCACAACAAACCTGGTGATACATCTCGAGCATAAAGTAAAGTGAAGCTTTCATTCTTTGCTCCATCGATATCATCATTTTCAGTTACACCATATTGTGCAGACAATTTATTTGCGCCAAATTTGTAAGCAACATTAGCAAGATAACCTGAAGTTTCAATTGCTTCGCCTGCAGCATCGAGTGCACCAAGGAACATAACACCATCACCTAGTGCATCGCCTTTGAATCCTGACAAGTTAGCAGTAAAACCACCTAGCACTAATTTTCCGCCTAGCTCATAGCCTTTTGCTCTCATCGATTTTCCACCAAGAGCCTTCGACATCTCTGCTTTTTGAGTAACAAATGAAGCCCAAAGTTTACTGCCGCCTTCAATACTATAAGTTACAGAGCCTTGTAGCTGAGGACTGTCAGTTACATTATAAATTGGAGCAGCAAAATTTGCCTGTATCGCTAGAGGTTGAAATACACCAATATTACCTTGAAGTCCATTAACAACCGGACTTGAATAAGAAATTTGAGGCTGAAATGACATAAAAGTGTAACCTGTAGCTACAGCGCCAAATGTCGTATTTAGACCGCCTGCTGTATTTGCTTGAGTACCAACACTAGGAACAGTTATATCTGAAAATGTGGCATCTACTTGAAAGATTGCTGCATCACGACCTATCTTTATTGTACCCATATCTGATGTTACGCTTAAATAGAGATTACGCACATCATTAACGGCTACTGCACCAGCGAAACGTGCTGATTGACCACCTGCAGCAGCTGGGTTAGATGTACCTGGTGAGAAGCCAAAGTGTGCCTTAATATCAAGACCACTATCTGTTGTGGTTGTTGCAATAAAGTTAATCCAACCGGGTAAAAAGCCATTTTGTACTGATGCGGTATCTTGACCGTCTTCGGCCCCTGCACAGGCTGAAAACGTACTCCATGCCGATGGGTTGGCATCTAGTTCACATTCAGTTTGAGTGTAATACCCACCGATTATGCCATTGATATCCATAGTCCAGTCACCTTCGCTAAAGCTAATCGCTTGTGCAGTACTTGATAGCATAGCTATAGTTAAAGCAGAGTATTTGGTGATGTTAAGTAATTTATTATTCATAGAGACCCCTAGTAAGTTAATTAGTTATAAACGCGTTATATTTTTTTATTGCGTCATCGGGGATATAGCGTATTTCGTGCCAATTCAAATGAAAGCAAAAATAAAGAAAAAACACATACAACTTATTTTATATAAATTTCAATGAGTTAGGCTCATTAAAGTACATTTACTTGCCAAAATAAAAATAAATCAAGCCTTTATTTTTAATGGGTTTATGTTTTAAATAAATATTAATCTCAAAAGAGTGATACACATGTCTCAATACTCTATTTTAATGGATAAAGGCTTTGAATTTTTTATCGTGTATCCCTAAAAAACCATATACCAGATCGCGAGTATATATTCATGAAGTCACCGTATTCAATGGTATATAGTCGTTTCTATGAGTACTAGCCAAATAATATTTGAGGAATTACTCATAGTTTTTTAACCCTATTTTTTATCTAGAGATAAGGTTTATTGAGCAAAAAAAACATAGTAATGTAAAAGTTTTTGTCTACAACCAAAATAAATTAACCACCTGATTTTAATGAGAAATAAGTCTTAAAGACCTTTTTTTAGATAGCTTTTAAGCAAATGGTGTATTTCTTGCTTTAATCATAGAGTGGATTCATTTGAATTAGAGGGTTTGTTATGGGCGGTATAAGTATTTGGCAATTAGTAGTTATTGCGGTGATTGTAGTTTTGTTATTTGGTACTAAAAAATTACGAAACTTAGGCTCGGACTTAGGTTCATCTATTAAAGGATTTAAAAAAGAAATCACCGATATAGATGAGGAAGATAGAAACGAATCAAAAAGTGATGTGCTCAAAGAGAACTTCAATACCGAAGCAAGTGTTCAAGTCGATGTAAAAGAAAAAGCATAACTGATGTTTGATATAGGTTTTTTCGAGCTTGTGTTAATTTCAATCATTGGCTTGGTTGTATTAGGGCCGGAGCGCTTACCTGTGGCAATACGAACTATTCGAGATTGGATCAACGGAATGAAACGTTTCAGTAATAGTATTAAAGCAGAATTAACTGAGGAATTAAATATTCAAGATTTGGCTGCTGATTTGAAAATACCAGAAGAATTAAACTTACAAAGTTTTGCGCCTGAAGTGACTGACTCGATTAAAACATTACAAGATGCAGCTAAGTCTGTTTATCAACCTAGTAATAAAGAAATGGATAATTAATGAGTTCCTCAACTACGCAATACCCATTGTTCGCCCATTTAATAGAGTTAAGAACTCGGTTAATTAAAGCCGTATTATCTGTTTTAATATTTTCTTGTTCGATGCTCTACTTTGCTAATGATATTTATGCCTATGTTTCCTTACCGTTATTATCCGTTATGCCTGAGGGAGGAAAAATGATTGCGACAGCTGTTGCTTCATCATTTTTTGCCCCGTTTAAATTGACACTAGTGTTGGCTATATTTATCAGTATGCCTTACATATTATTTCAAATATGGTCTTTTATTGCTCCTGGCTTATATCGTAATGAAAAAAAGTTAATCGCTCCATTAATGCTAGGCAGTAGTTTTCTTTTTTATGCGGGTATTGCTTTTGCTTATTACATAGTTTTTCCCATTGTTTTTACATTTTTTACCTCTGTTGCACCAGAAGGAGTAAATATTGCTACCGATATTAGTAGCTACCTTAACTTTGTTTTAAAGCTATTTTTTGCTTTTGGCATTGTCTTTGAAATCCCCGTTGTAATCATCTTATTATGTTGGACTGGTTTCACTAATCCCCATAGCTTAAGAGCAAAAAGACCTTATGTTGTTGTTGGCTCCTTTGTTATTGCAATGCTACTAACACCACCCGATATTATTTCTCAAACATTGTTAGCAATACCTATGTTTTTATTATTTGAAGTTGGTGTTTTTATTTCATCAATTTATTATACAGATAGTGATGATGGATACTGTGAGGAAGAAAAAAATGAATAATATTATCCTAAAAAGTAGATTGAATATTTGGCTGCTATCGAATATCAACTCCAGTAAAGTTTGGCATATTATGCAAAAGTTTACTGATAATAGCGCTTATCAAACAGGATCATATCAAATCGATATAACAGCACTTAAGCAAGAGCAATAAAATGCCAAATAATAACGTTACCATAACAAATGCCGCAGCGTATACTGCGATGAAATCAACCAAAGTAATCCCAGGCACTAAGCTACGTGATGCCGATAAAATGGCTCACATTCCCATTAGAGTCGTCACATCAACTCGTGAAAGTATATTACGCAAACCCAGCTGGTTGCGTATAAAGCTGCCGCGCAGCAGCGAACGGGTTGATAAAATCAAAGCCAACTTACGTGAACATGGCCTACATTCTGTTTGTGAAGAAGCGTCTTGTCCTAACTTATCAGAATGCTTTAATCACGGTACCGCAACCTTTATGATTTTAGGTGATATTTGTACTCGCCGTTGCCCATTTTGTGATGTCGGTCATGGCCGTCCATTATCTGTGGATAAAGATGAACCCAGAAAACTCGCCTTAAGCCTAAAAGGTATGCCATTAAATTATGTCGTCATTACCTCGGTTGACCGTGATGATTTACGTGATGGTGGCGCACAACAATTTGCTGATTGCGTTAGAGAAATTGCTGAGCAGGCCCCAGGCACTAAGGTAGAAATTTTAGTCCCTGATTTTCGTGGACGCATGGACAGAGCTCTCGACATATTAAATCAGCACCCTCCCCATGTTTTTAACCATAATCTAGAAACGTCACCACGCTTGTATACTAAAGCTCGTCCGGGTGCTAACTATCAATGGTCATTAGATTTATTGAAAAAATTTGGTGAGGCAAACCCAACGGTTGCCACTAAGTCAGGCATCATGGTTGGCTTAGGTGAAACTAACGAAGAAATACTGCAAGTAATGCGTGATTTGCGTACTCATGGTGTAACAATGCTTACAATTGGCCAATACTTACAACCAAGTAAAGACCATCTACCTGTAGACCGTTATGCTCACCCTGATGATTTTGCTATGTTCCAAGAAGAGGCGGTAAAAATGGGCTTTGAACATGCTGCCTGCGGCCCCCTAGTTCGTTCTTCATACCATGCCGATAAACAAGCCGCCGGTGAAGAAGTTAAGTAATTATCCCAACAAACGGAAAATAACCAACTACGGTTGATATACGGATTGGTTGGATTGGCATATATTAGGCTAGATTTATAGGTTGTTTCCTGTTCTAACCTATAAATCGTCCAACCATAGGCATCAATAGCCTACGGTAAAAAGGGCATAAAACATTATCCCCAGTTGATCCAACAGGCAATTACCGCCACAAACGTAATAAGTAAAACAGCTTGGGCTGGCGTTTTAGCTATTCCGGCAATCGACTTTAGGATAGACCCAACAACCTTAGTTTTGGCCAGAGTATGACCCGTCACAAGAACAAGCACCATCTGTATTGCAAAGGCTAATAGTTTCCAGAAGACATTTAAAGTAACAAAATGATTATAAATGTTTTAGGTTGAACTAATTAGACGGTAATATTCTTCCCTTTACTTTCCTATTTAACCTTTATTTAGTTACAAAAATGTACAGCGGTATAAGCGCCAACATAACAGATAAATTAAGCCGTAAAGTATCATCCCACCGGCAAGTACGCCATGCCATGTTCCATATTGCCAACAAGCAACTAAGTAAAAGCCCCCTAAACTACCGCCAACGTAATAATGCACAAGGTATAAAGCCGTTGCGGTAGCTTTTGCTGTCTTAGCTTTTTGACTTACCCACGCATAGGCAAGTGAGTGGGTAAAAAAAGCACCCGAACTAATAAGCAATAATCCAATAAGCATGGTATACAAAGAATCGTAAGCGGCGATCCACATGCCAATTGCACTCACCGTTGTACCTAATACCATACCATTAATTGAACTGTAAACTTGGCTCCAACGTCCACTTAGTTTTGCCGTAATAGTCCCGCTGAGATAACATAAAAAAATCATCGAAGTTAAACTAATAGACAGTGAATAGGGAGGCGCAACAAGACGAAACCCCATAACGGTATAAAGGTTAACGAACAGGGCAAAATTTATCCCACCAATAATCATCGCTAACCACAATTCGCGCTGCTTTAAGTGACCGATCACATCGCGGTTATGGCTACGAAACTGCCCTTTTTTTGGAGTGAAATATTGCTGTTCGGGTAATAGTCGGCTAACTAATAGCGCGCCTAATAAACTGAAAACAGCCATTCCAATAACCGCTATTTCCCAACCCCAATATTCAGTAACAAAGCCGCCGTATAAACGCCCCGTAATACCGCCTAATGAATTAGCACTAATATAGCCACCAATGGCGAGCATTAAGGCTTTCGGACTAAATTCTTCAGCCATATAGGCTACAGCAACAGCTGCAAACCCGGCAATAGATATACCGATCACCCCGCGCGCTAAGGTTAACATCAGTAATGAATCTGTCAGTAACATTGCCATACCGGTGAATGGCAATAAGAAAAGACTGAGCATCATCACGTTTCGACGCCCAATAATTTCTGAGCCGATAGCCCATGGCACAAGAGTAAGTGCTAAGGTTAGCGTACTGGCTGCCAGTAACCAGTTAATTTCAATAGCACTGGCGTTAAACTTTTCAGCCATCAATGGCAACATAGGTTGGAACATGTACAAGTTGCAAAATACGAGGAAAGAGCCTAATGCTAAGGCAAAGCTTGCACGACGATAAGCGGCTGTTTTTATTTCAATCATGGAGATGACACTCAGAGGGTGACGTTTAATAGCGAGTACGATTAGACGAATTGATAAAACAATAACGAGATTATATTAATAATCAAAGCATATAACAATCCTAACTATGATAACTAAAAATTATAGTGTCGACTTATGCCCTTATGTTATTGCCATTTGATTTAATACAAGTAATTTTGTAAAGCTGTTCCGAAGTACTTTTACCTAACGCATTAAAATCGCCTAGCGGTTGCCTTTAAATCATCAGGTGACAGACGATATATACGCATGGTATCGATACAGTATGCCCCTAACTTCTGATAAAACTCTATGGCCGAAGTGTTCCAATCTAAGCAGCCCCATTCAAGCATTTCACATCCACGTTCAAGCGCTGTTTTGGACAAAAATTGCATCATGATTTTACCTAAGCCTTTACCACGCAGTGAATCATCAATAAGAAAACCATCGATAAACAGTCCTGAGCGCCCAGTAAAAGCAGAGCTTTTTTCATGAAAATAGGCAAAAGCGACGACTTCGCCATCATAAAGTCCGAAGACGACTTCACCTTGCTTTAATTTGAGCAGACGTTCTATCCGCTCAGGCGTAGCGGTAATATCATTTGCCATTTTTTGAAAAGCACCTAATTTACGCATAAACTCAACAACTAATGCCGCATCTGAAGGCGTACCAAAACGAAGATTAAATTGTGGTACTTGCGTATGAATTAGGGTCATCGATAATCCTTTTACTAAAGATATTGGGGTTTTTAACAATAAAATTTAATTCCCCTACTATTTAGTGCTTGCAGGGAAATTAAATTTTATATATTGGTCATCAAGCAAGATTATACCTTTGACCTTAACGATTTTATGATGGTCACCTCATCACAATACTCGCCTCTTTTTTAAGAAAAGGTCTGTAAACGGTAAAATAAGACACTGAGCCTATTGCGAACCACCCAATAACCATAACCCATTCTTGCCATATTAATGCTGCAGGGAAGCTTGGGAAATACAATAACGCTATTGCTAAGCTTGAAATCACACCAAACCAACCAAGCATTACCCCTCCCTTCGCTTTAAAAGGTCTGTTCATTTCAGGTTCTTTCTTACGTAAAACGATAAATGATAAGCAAACGAGCAAATAGGCAATCATTAAACTAAATGAGCCGCCATCAACAAACCATACTAGCGCTGTTCGCCCTAAGAAAGGCGCTATCGCACCCAGTATACCGATAAATAAAATAGCGTTATACGGCGTTTTATAACGGGGATGAACACGGGCAAGAAATGCAGGTAACATACCGTCTTGTGCCATAGAAAAAATGGCACGTGAGCCACCTAACATAAAGCTATTCCAGCTGGTTAATATACCGGCAACACCCGCAAATAATAGAAATATTCCACCGTTACGACCAAAAGCGGCTTCCGCTGCTGCCATCGTAGCAAAAGACGATGCATTACGTTCTTCTGAGGATAATAGCATGCCTACAGCCAATTCAATTAGAATGTACCAAGAAATAGCAAAAACAATGGAAGCAACCAATAATACGCCTATTTTTTTAGGCGGAAGATTTATCTCTTCTGCTGCTTGAGGAATAACATCAAAACCTGTCATCAAAAAGGGAACCATTGCCATTGCTGCAAATACGCCACCTACTCCGCCAATAAACAGTGGCTGCATATTGGTGCTGTCGCCTTCGATACCTATACCTAAAATTAACAGGGCGCCAGCGATCAAAATAATACCGACCACGACAGTTTGAATAAATGCCGCCAGCTTTACACCGCGAATATTAACCCATGCCACTAGTAAAGAAGTACCCGAACCAATTAACGTCATATCTAAAAAAACGTCACTACCGTTTATTTTGTATAAAGAAATGTTACCTAAAGAAGGAAATAAATTACTCAAAACACTTGGTAAAGCAACCGCTTCAAAAGCACAAACTGCAACATAAACAAAAATAATTGCCCAAGTACAAAGGAATGAAGCGCTTCCGCCTAGTGCTCGTTTGGTATAAACATGTTCGCCACCAACGTTTGGCATAGCTGCGGTCAACTCAGCATAAATAAAGCCAATAGCAAGAATAACTAAGCCAACAAGCCCAGTACCTATCATACTACCGACACTGCCGCCTCGCGCGATTATGTCATTGATTAATGCCACCCATGCCCAACCAACCATCGCACCAAAAGCCAATGCCATGGTGTCTAACCACTTTAAACTACGGCTTAATCCGTGTTCTGTGCTCATAAACAACCCTTATATATTTTGATCAGAAACAAAAAGCGCCTTAATAAAAAATATTAAGGCGCTAAATGGGTATTAGAAATTAAAATTCACTTTTAACCGTAATACCATACAGACGAGGAGATCCTACTTGGCCCGAAATAGTTCCTGCACTACCTGATGGCAATATTTCAGTAAAGAATTCTTCATCAGTAGCGTTTTTAATCCAAGCTGATACAGACCACCATTGACCATCAATATCCATATCAAAACCGGCTCTAAAGCCGACTAAACCATAACCATTTTGGCTAATAGCTTTCTGGTTAGCTAAAGAGAAGAATACATCATCTTGATGAACGTAATCGGCTTGAACATAAGCATTGGTATTGCCATTAACTTCCCAGAAATAACGAGTCATAATGTTATAAGTCGTCTCTGGCGTATTAGCTGCCTGCACATCATCAAAATCTAATGAACCAAAGTGGGCTGAAATTTTAGAATCGGTGTAACCAATACCACCACGAATCTCTAAATTTTCTGTTGGAAACCAGTTGATTTCAACTTCACCACCTGAAACTTCAGCTTCACCAGCGTTAAATATAGTGTATGCGCCAGTCTCTACGACATCAGCAAATAATTGCATATCGGTATAATCATATAAATACACTGAAGCATTTACCTGTAGAGTTGAATCAAGCATCTTAGACTTGATACCTACTTCATATGCATCTATATACTCTGGATCTGTTGCCGAGTGATCACCTGGCTGCAAGGCCCAAAAACCATTCCAAACCCCTGCTTTATACCCTTGACTGTAGCTACCGTAAACCATGACATCATCACTGATATCGTAATTAAGGCCAAGTTTCCCTGTCACTTCTTCTGATGTAGATATGCCATTTTTTACCGTAACAGGCGTCTCTGAAAAGAAGGTCGTTTCACCGGTGTAGTCGTCATCTCTATTGGTAATTTCGGTGCCACCATCAAAGGTGATTTCATCATCAGTATATCTAATACCGGCAATTAGACTTAAGCGATCGGTTAATTGTGTGTCTGTATGTGCATAAACAGCGATTGATGTGGTATCTTGATCAAAATCAACAGTTACATCATGATTAACTCTATCTCTGTAGCCATAAATATCGGTAATATGTTGTGAATCTACATAATAAATTGCACCTGCCATCCAATTCATTTTTCCAAATAAAGGCTCGTTTGAGGCTAATCTAAACTCTTGAGAAAATAATGATACCTCGTTGGAATAATTACCATCACCAATTCTATGTGGACCGCCATCAAAATCTTCTTCGGCCATTTTATCAAGTGACTCATAACCTGTTATTGAAGTTAATGAAAATGAATCAAAATCGAACGTGGCATTGATAAGCGCACCAAAGCTGTCTGCTTCAATTTTAGGCTCTTTTGAGAATTCACCAACACGTAAGTCATGATTGTTATCATGATAACCTAGACGGTCTACGCAGTTTGTATTATTAACAAAATCCATAGTGCTGTTATCATCTTTACTTAAACAGGGATTACGATACTGCATGCCATTTAAACCAGGCGTTTCTGTCGCAGGGGATGATGGATTATCTAACGCACCTGCACCGATGGCAATCCAAGGTTCATTTTCTGATCTATCACGACCCCCATGAATATTCCAATAAATTTCAGCATCATCAAGCTCAAGTAAGAAACCCGCTCTAACAGCAAATGTATCGGTTGCACCAAGCTTATTTCCGGTCAGTGTATTTTCAAAAGTGCCTTCATCTTGATAAGTCCATTTACCTGCTATACGTGTTGATAAATCATCAGTCAGCCCAAAGCCATACGCAGCTTCTGCTTCTACAGTGCCATAATTACCTAACGTTAAGCTAAAATTACCTTCATTAACATCACTCGGACGCTTTGTGATAAAGCTCACTGCACCCGCCGTAGTATTACGACCAAACAATGTTCCTTGAGGACCTTTTAATACTTCAACGCGTTCAACATCAAAAACAGAAAAGCTCATCATCGAGTTAGTAGGTAAAAACAATTCATCTGAATAAACGCCAACAGGCGCGACACTATTTGTAGTAAACGCCGCATTACCAATACCACGAATGGTAAAGATAGGCGCTGATTTATTAAGGACATTTTTTACGTTTAAGTTAGGCGTATGTTGCGCAATATCGATAGGTTGTTCTACGCCCAATGTTTCTAACATGTCTGCACTAAAAGCGGTAACAGCAATACCCACTTTTTGTTGATTTTGCTGGCGTTTTTGCGACGTTACTTCGATAACTTCGATTTTGCCTTTCTCTGACACATTACGCTTTTTAGTTACTGGTGCCGCATCTTCTGCTGTCGCTGTTGAAGAAAAAATAAGAGCAAAGATGGTCGCTATTAATGTTTTTTGAGTATTCAATTTTTTATTCCCTAACTTATCGTTGTCATGTTGATTTTTTGAAAGAGGCTTTATTAAAAATGCCTTGTTATGTGAGAGCTCTCCTTCAAGGTTTGTCCCGTTAAGTAGCAGGATTAGTGCTTGCTCAACGGTATAATCGCCTTGAATTGAACTGCCTTTTTTATTTTCAACGAGGTCATAAGGAAATAGAAAAGATATCTTAGCAATATCCGATAGTTTATTAAGAGATGTACTTAAAGGTTGAACCTGAATATTAAATTCATATTTCTCGTTTACCTTGTTATTTTCTTTTGCTTCAACATTTAATGTCAAAAAACAAAAGCTTAATAAACCAATAACTATTAGCGCCTTAATGACCTGTCCTTTATTAAGACGCATGAGAAATGTAAATCTACTATTCAATAACTCCATTTATTATTCTTTTATTCGTAATTGAACATGATGATCATTCAATCTGTTCACGCTAATACCAAAACCAGACTCTAATACATAGAATAATGTCTCGGTTTCACCTACCTGAAATTGCCCACCAATTCGCATTGATTTTAACTTGGGATCAAGTAAATCTATTTGCACCGATGTGTGTCGAGTGATTTCTTTAATTACCTCCTCTAAAGACTCTCCAGCAAAAATCAACTTACCTTCTTTCCAAGAAAGAAAACGTGTTACTTCACTGCTATCTAATTCATCAATATCACTTATATGATCGTTATCAATTGGAATACTAATACGTTGACCTGCCGTTAAAGTACCCAGTGTTTTTTTCACCTGAACAGAGTGTTTTTTCACCTTAGTGACGGCTGACGGTGAGTGTTGGCTTGTCACTATTTTTTCAAAATTTTGTTCCAGTTGGATCGCTTGATAATCATCAGGAATAACAACCAAGGTATTATCCACAATAGCTAACTCCACTGTCCCTTCACTCACTAGCACCTCTATTGCGCCATTGACCTTGTGAACAGTAAAAGCGGTTCCTATGGCTCGCACTAAACGATTATCGGCATACACTTCAAAGGGTCGTGTTGCATCTTTAGCGACTTCAAAATGTGCTTCACCTTTGATCAGGTTTATCCTGCGATAGTTTTTACTGTAATCAACATTTAATGTGGTGCTACTGTTAAGCCATAATGTCGAGCCATCAGGCATAACATGACTTGAGTTTTCACCCATTTTAGTCTTAAAGACTAAGTGATCGGCCTTAATTTCTGTTGGCGCTATACTGATCAATAACCAAGTAAACAAGCAAACGGCAAGAGGCGCAGCAAAAACAGGTCGAAGTAACTGGTTTCTTTGTCTGACACAAGTGACTAAGAGCGCATATATCGCGAGTATTGGAAAAAGCAATTTATCTCGTATCGATAAAAAAATAGAAGGTTTACGTATTTCTTGAGGTAACATCACTAACGAAAGTAGATCCATTTCACCCCAAGAATGCGCCATATTTTTAAGGCACTCACGATGAACATCGCTGGTTGCAACCCAGACATTTAATTCAGTTATTTGTTTTTTTGAAAGCTCAGGCGTATCTTCAAGCAACAACACCCACTGTGCAGCCTCTTGATTGATAATGGTTTTATTAGTAAACCCTGCTACGTTATGATTCATAACACTCTCCCCGTTTTAAGAGGCGTTTTAGTTTTTTCTGTGGTAATGGTTTCATTATGCTCATTATTGTATTTCGTTACCGCCTCATTGTAAGCGCACATACCTTTAGTAATGTAGTTGCTGACTGTAATAGTGGAAATATTCATGCGCTTAGCAATATCTTTAGTGGCAAGGCCATAGACCTTTCTCATTACCACAGCTTGTCTACATTTATTTGGTAGACTCGCTATCGCTTCACACATTACGCCTAGTTTTTCTTGTGCTAAGGCATTATTCTCTAAATTATCCAATTCTAATTTAGAGTCAACTAAATCGATATCTTCAACATATTCATTTAATTGATTAGACGCTTTCCTGAAATCAGAAACAATTAAATTTTTTGCCACTCGAAACATAAAAGATTTAGGTTTTAGTACTTCATTTTCAAGTGATGACTTATAAGTACGTAAAAATGTTTCCTGACATACATCATCAACATCCTGTGAATTAACCACATAGCTTGAAATAAAATATTTCAGTGCTGAATTATATCGTTTGAAAGCACTTAAAACACTTTCGCCTGAATTTTCAACGTCTTCTTGCTTGTTATTATTTGAATTCACATTAATTCCCAAAGTATTTTCATGTATAAATAAAGACAATTTATTTAGTTGGTTTAAGTTGTCTTTTAGTATAAAAACATGGCTCTCAATATTAGGACGTTTGAATGTATAAAAACTACTATAGTTATTTTAAATAATTTTTACGGGATGTTATGTTGTAAAAAATTAGCACACCAAATTATAAGTTACTGTATACAATCCGGCAATAAAGGCTTTTGTTTTACTGGTTGTTTTTGATATTTATATACGGGTACATTAATTGCCTAAGTTATTAACTCCATCAGTATTTTGATGTGTATCACAATCAATCAAGAGATAATACTGGCATTAAACAATAACTTTACTTATACCTTTGGTATTATCAGCTAAGGCTAATCAGTTGGTTGTAAGGCGAGAGCTTCTTTACGTTCTAGCATTTTAAGCATCAGCAATAGCACACTTCCTAACACCATCATTGCAGCAGCGAGGTAAAGACCATCATTATAATTACCATTACGCTCGGCCAGTAGCCCGATGATCGCCGGTGCGACAATTTGTGCAGCTCCGTACGAGAGAGTCATCTTTCCCATCATTTTAGCCGGACGAGTTGGATAATAACGTCCAGCCATGGTTAGCACTAAACTGACCATACCGACAAAGGTACCACCGAATAAAATAGCCCCTACCATTGTCAAAATTAGACTAGATCCAATCACTGGAAGCAAAATCCCAATAACTTGAAGTACGCTAGCACATAACAAGGCATTCAAATTACCAAATTTACGGGCCAATAGATCCCAAAAAATTGCCGTAGGGGCAGCAGCTAAACCTATCACTAGAAAAGTCCAGGTTCCTTTTCCTTCTAAACCAGGTAATTGATCAATAATAGCGACAATAAAGGTCGTCGTAACAACATAACCTACGCCGGCGCAGAAATAAGAAACCATAAGTAAACGCAAGAAGGCACGACTTGGTGGTGCATCGACCATCGTCGAACCGTTGTTAGTAAGTTTCGATGTATTCGGTGGCGGTAGCCATGCCCAAGCGGGGATCAAAATCAACGACCCTATTAACGTCAGCAGCAACCACTGCTGACTCCAATCAAAGTATGGGCTCATCAACTCAACGGCGATAGCACACAAAACGATCCCTAAACCTACACCGCTAAAATGTATACCTAATTCGCTGTGGTAATTGTGGCGAATTAACCAATTCAGAATAAGACCTGATCCGATGAGCATCCCAGCAGCACTACTTAGCCCAGCAAAAAATCGAAGCGCTGACCAGATCCAGAAATTATCAGTTAATCCCATGCCGGCTGTTGATAGCACAGCAACGACTAGACCCATACGATAGAGACGATCCTTAACAACCAGATCACTGATAAGTGAAGCGGTAAACGCACCGCACATGTAACCGGTAAAATTGATCGTCGCTAACCAACCACCATCAGATATCCCTAAACCTGCCTGTTGTTGCATGATTGGCAACAACGGAGTGTAGGAAAACCGTGCAATACCTACCATCAATATAAGGCTTAGTATTCCTGCACTTAGCACCTTCAGTCGTTCTATCTGATCACGCATAAATATTTCCTAGAACTTTTGGCATACTGCTATTTCCTTTATGGTATTTGGTTATCAAACATTGGCATAGTGAATTAATAAGTGCCCGGTCAACTCAACTCAAATCAATTTATTCTGACCAAAGAACATTTCTCCTTCAACTGTGATAGAAGGCGCACTAAATATACTCAGTTTCACCGCCTACACTGTTGATTGTGTTGATTGAATTAATGCTATTTTTATTACCACTTGATTTTCTATCGGTTGATAACAATCTAATACTTCGTTTACAATAAGTAAAATCGATTATTTTAATAGTAGTGATAACCTAAGGTTATAGTATGGAAATACAACAATTACGTCATTTTTTAGCTGCAGCTGAATCAGAAAGCTTTACTAGGGGCGCAGAGCGGGCTTTTGTCTCGCAACCAGCGATGTCTTCTTCAATATCTAAATTGGAAACTGAAGTAGGTGTTAAGCTGTTTATTCGTAATAAACGTAATGTGGTACTAACTCCAGCAGGACGGAAATTGTTGCAAAGAGCAAAACTCATTGTAGGAGAATGTGCCAGAGCTAAAGATGAACTGAAGCGACATGATGTACAACGCAGGCTTCAGTTAGGAGTAATTAATACCCTTTCAATTACTTATGTTACCCGGCTGATTAAGCACTATCGTCTAGAGAATCCTGATTTAAAACTGAATATAATTGATGCTAGTGCTAAAGAAATGCACAAACTTGAGCGCGAAGGTAGAATTGATCTAGCGCTAACACTACTAAAAGAAAAACCATATGCTAACCGTAACTTCCTTTATTCGAAAGAGCTTTTCTCAGAGCCTTATGTCGTTGCAATGGCGCGCGATCATCATTTGAGCAGATCTAATTTTGTCAGTATTAAAGACTTGAATGAAGAGCTGTTTATTGCCCGTATTCATTGTGAACACAGGCAAGTTTTTGAGAACTTACTTAAACAACACAATATACGATTAAATATGGCCTATATAACTAATCAAGATGAACGGGCATTAGCATTGGTCGAAGCTGACGTTGGGGTGACGATTGTACCGCAACATTTCACCTCATCGAGAATTGCGACACTCCCCTTGGTAGAAGACCAGAGCAAGCGAACTATTGGCCTAGAATGGGGGAAAAGCGAAAATTTAACCGAGGTCACGCAATTTGTAGATTTTGCCAGTACCGCTTCTTGGAATTACCGAGACGCTTAAATAGTGTTTGATATAATCCTAAAGTTGTGACTGCGCAAAGCCCAATTGTCACTAGGATCTATAATAACTGTACGTTAAGTTACTAAGCTTTTTGGGACTATATACCAGTAGAGATGCTTTATTTATATAATAAATACTTGTCCGCGGCGAAAGAATTTAGAGAATAAGCCTTACAGTAGAACACACTTAAAGTTCCCTTGCCAGGGCAAGAACATATACGCTCAAAAAACAGTCGACATTACTTTTTCTGCATAGTCGCTATCTAGAGCAGCTTTAAATCGTTTTGCTTTTATCCCTTTTTTACATGTCTTTTCTTGTCTGAGCAT